>CALJHU010000019.1:0-110927 GCA_937771065.1 uncultured Polaribacter sp.
TTATTTTTTTGTTGTTTTCTTCATTTGTAGAGTTTTCAGAAAAAAGAAGATAGTATGCCTCTAAATTATCTGTATTTGTAATACCATATTTAGCATCATCATAAAGTAATTTGTTTTTTATGACTTCATTTTTAATGCTTACAATTGTTTTTATATAAGCAAGATCAGTTTCTGTAGAATCTTTTGCTATTAAATCATCAGATTTACTTCTTAAGATAGCACTTACAAGAGCTCTATAGTTCATAGAAAAAAGAAAATCAGTTTCATTCTCTAGTTTTAAATCTTTTAATTCATTTAAAAAATTTTCTGAAGTTTCAAAACTGCGATCTCCTATATAATAGCCATGATATGTTTGGTAGTTGCTTAAAGAAGCTAAATAACTGTAATTAATATTTTTTTTCTCGTTAATTTTAAAAGCCTCTGGAATACCTGCTGTTTTATATAATAAGTCTTCTTCTGTTGTTTTTATTTTGAGTGCTTGAATTTTAAAAGCTGTTTCATCTTTTAAAAACCTTTCTTTTTGACCTTCTGCAATGGCCGAATTCACTTTATTTTTATTGAAAAGATAATTATTAATAGTACTTAGGCTTCCACTTAGGGTAAGTGTAGAATCTTTCTTTTTTGAATTGTAGTTAATGTGAGTATCACTGCCGTTTGGTGCATAAAATTCTGTCATATTCCTGTCCTCTCGCAATAGGAAAAAATTACAATTCATTTTCAAAGTATCTCTAAAAGTGCCATTTTCAGCTATTACTATTTCTTTTTTCTCACTCGTATCAAATTGGCTATAAATAATTATTTTTTTTGCCGTTGTATTTTCAATTTTACCAGAAATGATCGTGTAATCTATTTTCTTTTCTGGTTTGCAAGAGTTTATTGAGATAAATGCAATTAAAAGCCATATTTTTTTCATAAACCTATTTTTGAATTGAAGAGTTGAAAGGTACAAAACCTTTCTTATTAATTTTATTTTAAATAAATTTTCGTGATTTCAGAGTCAGATTTCACTTTAACTCGATTGTCTTTTCGCATTCCGATAATCCAAATAATGGAGTCATCAGCACTACAAAGTAGCCATATATTTTGTTTTTCTAAAAGCGATAATTTCTCGTCTTTAAAATACTTACTTAGCTTCTTTTTTCCTTGCATTCCTGCAGGATAAAAATAGTCGCCATTTTTCCATTTCCTTATAATTAAAGGGTACTTTAAACTTTCTTTAGAAACGTAAATAGTCTTTTTGTTTTCAATTAATTGTTCACTAACTTCTTTAAAACTTAAATGTATTGGGTCTTCAATTTTTATTATATTTTCAGCTATCTGAAACTCAATCTCTAATGTTTTATGGTGCTTAGATGAGGGTTCTTTTTTAGACAATATTAGAAAATCTCTATCTTTTAAAAGCACATGTGTCTTAGAAAACACTTGTTTACCAGACTGTGCAGAAAGTAAATTGTAAATATCATTAAATTCAGTAAAATTATAAGTTTCTAAAAGTTGATATAAATAGGCTTTCGGATTTGACAATTGCTGAAGTTTGTCAATTTTAAATTTCGTAACACCATTTTCTTTTAAAACGACGTTTTTAGAGATTTCCTCAATGCTATCGTCAATAATTTTAGCACTCTCTTTCAAGTGCTCTATGGTCTTAGAAAACGTATTTAGTAAACTAGGATTTATCTCTTTTAAGACAGGTAGTATTTTATGTCTAATTTTATTTCGAACATATTTTATAGAGGCGTTGCTTTGGTCTTCACGCCAAAGAATGCTGCTCTCTTTCGCAAAAGACTCAATTTCATTTCTTGAGAATTTTAATAACGGGCGTATGATATTTCCATTGACTTCAGGAATCCCTGTAAAACCGTCTAAACCACTTCCTCTTGTTAAATTTATCAAAAAAGTCTCTAAATTATCATCTGCATGATGCGCCGTTAATACAAAATCGAAATGATGTTCTTGTAGTGTTTCTTGAAACCAAGTATAACGCAAGTTTCTAGCAGTAATTTGTGTGGACTCTTTATTTTCTTTTGCTATTTTCTCTGTTTCAAAAGAAGTTGTAAAACATTTAATTTGTAGTTTTTCAGCTAACTCTTTTACGAATACAGTATCTAAATCGCTTTCTGTATTTCTTAAATTAAAATTGCAATGTGCTAAAGAAATATTAAAATTTAATACCGACAAAAGATGTGTTAAAACAACAGAGTCTATTCCCCCAGAAATGGCGATTAATAGTTTTTTTTCCTTTAAAAAAGGAAAATTTTGTTGCAGAATATTAGATAGTTTTTGAAGCATACGGTCCTCAAAAGTACGTAAATTAATGATGTTATTTTAGACTTGTTTAGACAACCAAACACGAATGTCTTTTCTTATGGATACCTCTGGCCTTGGCAACGGAATTGTTCTACCAAATTGCTTACTTCTATTAAACTTCGAAAAGGTAACTTTTAGTTGTTTCCATTCTGCAGGATACAAATCTAAAAATTTGTTAAACATATTTTGTTCTGTTGGGGTTTCTTTCAAACTAGCCAACGTTTCTTTAAAAAGTATTTCTTGATTTGGTATCATGCTACAAAAGTATTTAATATTTCGGTAAAAATGATGTTTTTTGCACTATGATATGCTTAGAAAAGTATGAAAAATAAATTCCAAAGAAAATAAGGGGCATCCTTTTATTTAGAATTCTGTAAAACATATTTCATTGCCTTTGCTTTTAATAAACATTCTTCATATTCATTTTCTACTATAGATTTCTCTGTGATGGCTCCACCAACAGAATAAGAAATATATTTTTTTTCTTCGTTGTATAAAATACTTCTAATGACAACATTAAAATCGAAATCATTTTCGGGTGTAAAATACCCAATAGTTCCAGAATATAGGCCACGTTTGGTCTCTTCTAGCTTTTCAATAATTTTCATTGCAGAAACTTTAGGGGCGCCAGTCATACTTCCCATAGGAAAAGTACTTCTTAACGTTTCTATAGGATGCGTAGTTGTATCAAGTTCAGAAACTACAGTAGAAATCATTTGATGCACTTGTTTAAAAGAGTAGACTTTACACAATTCTTCTACTTTTACAGTGGCTATTTTTGCAGTTTTAGATAAATCGTTTCTTACTAAATCTACAATCATTACATTCTCTGCCCGTTCTTTAATATCTCTGGATAAATCAGTTGCAATCTTGTCATCATCAATCGCACTAATCAATCTTTTTGCAGTTCCTTTTATAGGCTGAGAAATAATTTTTAATCCTTCTTTTTTGAGATACCTTTCTGGTGAAGCACACAATGCATATTGGTGGTCCATTTTTAGAAATGAAGCAAAAGGAGGTTCAGAAATGTCATTTAAATGTTTGTAAACTTCAACGGGGTTTATGCTTGCATTTTCTGCATAAAATTCCTGACAGAAATTAGCTTCGTAAAGATCTCCTCTTTTAATATGGTCTAAAATTGTGTGTACTTTTGAGTAATATTCGTCTTTATGAATTCTAAGCTTAATTTTAATTTTCTCATTTGAATCTGCAGGTGTGGTGGTTATTTTTGTTGTACAAATAGTATTAAAATCACTTTCTATTTCATCATCTACCATTTTTAAATAGTGGAATTCTATATTTTTTCCTTTGATAAAAATTAGTTTTTGAGGTTGAAAAAAATACAAATCAGCAAAATTTAAACCATCATAATTGTTCGAAGATAATCGCTCTACATCATTTTTAACATCATAAGAAATATACCCAAAAATATAGTCTTTTGTGATGGTTTGATATTCCTTTAGCTTGTCAAAAGCATTGGTGTAATCTGTTTTAATTGAAGTAAACTCTTCAAGGGCCAACGCGCTATCAAAACTAGCGTATTGTTGCTGGTAATTATTAGAATCTAACCAAAGTGCAGTTTCAAATTGCTGAGACCAGGATAATAAGTTTTGTTTAAAACCTTTAATATGCTCAATAGAAAAAGTACGGGTAGTTCTTTGCATCATTATTACAAAAATACAATTCTTATTGATTAGAAGTGCGATTTAAAATGTTTTTCCAATGGTAAATTGAATCGGAATGGCAACACCAGAGTTTTGTGGAAAAATATTTCAGTTAGCGTAATGTATAATCTTAAGTTCTGCGATGTATGGTCTTATTTTTTGGAAGAAAACAGCTAAATTTTATTTAATGTGTACTTTAAACCAACACCTTAAATTAAGCTAGCAAAATACGTATTTCATTACATAATTTTATCATTTATTGAGAAACCATTTCGAGTAATATTTGCAATACCTACTTCACCAAATACAGAAACTTTTATGTAATTGAATGTTTTTCTTTAGTGACAAAGACCAAGCATTTATCCAAACATTTCTGTCATGGCCAATGCCTTTTACATCATCTTACTTAAACCACGATGCAGGTGATAGTGTGCCAAATTGTATCGCTAAATCATGTGAAAATTTCTGTAAACAAAAAGCATCCAATTCATTGGATGCTTTTTGTTTTTATAAAATATTTTATGTGTTATGCGTTTAGTGGTTTTCCATCCCAAGCAGCTTTCGCAGCCTCTTTTACAGCTTCAGAATATGTTGGGTGCCCATGACAAATTCTTGCCAAGTCTTCCGCAGATGCTCTAAACTCCATTGCAACAGCAGCTTCCATAATTAAATCAGCAACACGTGCGCCAACCATGTGAACTCCTAAAATTTCATCTGTATTTTTGTCTGCTAAAACTTTTACAAAACCGTCAATATCTCCACTTGCACGAGATCTACCCAATGCTCTCATAGAAAATTTACCTGCTTTATACTCAATTTTTGCTTCTTTTAGTTCGTTTTCAGTTTTACCAACTGCCGCAGCTTCTGGCCACGTATAAACAATTCCCGGGATTAAATTATAATTAATATGTGGTTTTTCACCTGCTAAAAATTCTGCAACAACAACACCTTCTTCTTCCGCTTTATGGGCTAGCATTGCTCCTTTAACTACATCACCAATTGCGTAAATAGAATTTATATTCGTTTGTAAATGATCATTTACGGCAACTTGTCCACGTTCATTCACTTCAATACCAACTTTCTCTAGACCTAAACCTGCAGTGTATGCTTTTCTTCCTACGGCAACCAAACAATAATCACCAGTAAACTCAATTTCTCTGTCTTTTTTGTCAGTTGCTTTTACAGTAACAGTTTCTCCATTTCTCTCTACAGAAGTTACTTTGTGGCTTGTTGCAAATTTAATTCCTTGCTTTTTAAATACTTTTTGCAACTCTTTAGAAACATCCGTATCCATTCCTGGAACAATTTTATCCATGTATTCTACAACGGTTACCTTCGCACCTAAACGGCTATATACAGATCCTAATTCTAAACCAATTACACCTCCACCAATTACAATTAAGTGTTTTGGTACTTCAGGTAATTTTAAAGCTTCCGTAGAAGTCATTATTCTTTCTTTATCTAATTTAATAAAAGGTAAAGTTGCTGGTTTTGAGCCGGTTGCAATAATTATATTAGTTCCTTCTATAACCTCAGAAGAACCATCATTTTTCGCAATATTTACATGTGTTTTATCTACAAAAGAACCCAAACCTTCAAAAACATCAATGTTGTTTTTGTCCATTAAGTACTTGATTCCTCCAGTTGTAGTTTCTACAACTTTTGCTTTTCTATCTACCATTTTTCCGAAATCGAAAGTTGGTTTCTCAACGGTAATTCCATGTTCTTCAAAATGATGAACAGCATCATAAAAATGATGGGAAGAATCTAATAAAGCTTTAGAAGGAATACACCCCACATTTAAACAAGTACCCCCTAATGTTGCATATTTCTCTATAATTGCTACTTTTTTGCCCAACTGAGAAGCTCTAACTGCAGCTATATATCCTCCAGGACCAGAACCAATTACAATAATATCATATTTCATAAGTACGTTTATTTTGTGTTTTTTAGAACCTTTCGGTTTAAAATTGCTAATAAATCACAAAAATACACATATTTTCATAAAATAAAGTAAGAATTTAGTAGTTTTACGGCACAAAATATTCTCAAAACCTACAGATGAAAATTTTAAAAAAAATTATAATCTCAGTATCAATTGTTCTCGTAATTTCTCAATTTTTTAGTCCCGATAAAAATAATGGAGATATTGCAACAGTTGCAGCTTTTATAGCAGAAACAAATCCGCCAGAAGACGTTAAAAATATTTTAGAAACTACTTGTTTCGATTGTCATTCAGCTAAAACTACATATCCTTGGTACAACTCAATTACACCAGTTAATTATTGGTTAGATGAACATATTCGTGATGGTAAAAAGCATTTAAACTTTTCTAAATGGGACGCGTATTCCTTAAAAAAGAAAGCACATAAAATGGATGAACTGTATGAGGAAGTTGAAGAAGGAGAAATGCCTTTGAGCTCTTATACTTGGACGCACTCAGAAGCTAAATTATCGCCAGCTCAAATTACAGCAGTTGTTGCCTGGGGAAAGAAGGTAAAAATGGATTATGAACAACAAATTACAGCTAAATAATTGCAAAGAAAATCGCTTTTAATTATTGGTGCCGTTTGGGTAGAACCCAATTCTTCTGCTGCAGGAAAGAGAATGTTGCAGTTAATAGCGCAATTTTTAGAAAGGGATTATAAAATAACATTTGCATCACCTGCCCAAAAAAATGAAAAAGCAATCGATTTAATTTCTTCAGGAATTAGTGAGGTTGCCATTGAGTTGAACAATGCTTCTTTTGATGTATTTGTAAAAGAATTAAATCCAAATATTGTGCTATTCGATCGTTTTATGATGGAAGAACAGTTTGGTTGGCGCGTTGCAGAAAACTGCCCACAAACCATAAGAATTTTAGATACAGAAGACTTGCATTGTTTGCGTAAAACAAGGGAGTTGTGTCTAAAGCAGCATGTTCATTTTTCTGCTGAGGAATTGCTAAAACAAGACATTACAAAAAGAGAAATTGCAGCTATTTTAAGATGTGATTTCTCTTTAATTATTTCTACTTTTGAAATGGCATTGCTAAAAAATACGTTTCACATAGCTGAAAATATTTTAATGTATTTGCCTTTTTTGTTTGATGAAATTACTGAAAGTCAGCAAAAAAAGCGGCAATCTTTTGAAGATAGAGAACACTTCGTTTTTATTGGAAATTTCTTTCACAAACCAAATGTTGATGCTGTTTTAACCTTGAAAAATAAAGTTTGGAGTGCGATTAGAAAGCAGCTTCCAAAAGCAGAAATTCATATTTATGGCGCATATGTAAATCAGCAAATTCAAGAATTACATAATAAGAAAGAGGGCTTTATTGTGAAGGGTTTTGTAGAAGATGCAAATGAAGTTGTAGAAAATGCGAAAGTAGTTTTAGCTCCTTTAAGTTATGGCGCAGGAATTAAAGGAAAATTAACAGAAGCAATGCTCTGTGGAACGCCAAGTGTAACTACTACTATTGGAGTAGAAGGAATGGCTGGCGATTTTCCTTGGAATGGTTTTGTAGCAGACGATTTCTCTAATTTTGCATTGAAAGCAGTTGAATTATATACAAATAAACCTGTTTGGGAACAGGCACAATTAAACGGAATAGATATTATCAATTCCATTTATAGTAAAGAAAAAAATGGACACTTACTTTTTAGTAAAGTTGAAGAGATTCAAACCAATTTAGAAAATCATAGAATTGCTAATTTTTTAGGAAGTTTGCTGCAGCATCAGACATTGCAGGCTACCAAGTATATGAGCAAGTGGATTGAGGAAAAAAATAAGTAGGCAACCTAAAGTCTCAGTTTTCAGTATCAAACTAACTGAAAACGAAGACTTAAATCTAAAAACTAAATCAACCCAGCTCTTTTTAAAAGTGCGTCTGGTTTTGGTTCTTTTCCTCTAAAACGTTTGTACAGTTCCATTGGTTTTTCTGTTCCTCCTTTAGAAAGTACATTTTCTTTGAATTTTGTTGCCACTTCTTTGTTGAAAATTCCTTCTTCTAAAAAGTATTCAAAAGCATCTGCATCTAAAACTTCGGCCCATTTGTATGAGTAATAGCCCGCAGAATACCCTCCTTGAAAAATGTGAGAAAAAGCGGTACTCATAACATTTTCTGTAACATCAGGATATAATTTTGTGTCTGCAAAAGCGCCATTTTCAAATACTTTAACAGAAGAAATTTTTGTTGGATCTTGACCGTGCCATTGCATGTCTAATAAGCCAAAGCTCAATTGACGTAATGTTTGCATTCCTTCATGAAAACTTGCAGATTCTTTTATTTTCTGCTACATACTTCATTGGAATAACTTCTCCAGTTTCATAATGCTTTGCAAACAATTCTAAGGCTTCTCTTTCAAAACACCAGTTTTCTAAAATCTGACTTGGTAATTCCACAAAATCCCAAGACACAGAGGTTCCTGACAAGCTATTGTAGGTTGTGTTTGCTAGCATTCCGTGTAACGCGTGACCGAACTCATGAAACAACGTGGTAACCTCATTAAAAGTTAATAAAGAAGGTTTTGTTTCCGTAGGCTTTGTGAAATTACAAACGATAGAAACGTGAGGCCTTTCGTTTATATTATTCTTAATTTGTTGCGATTTATAAGAGGTCATCCATGCACCATTTCTTTTCCCTTTTCTAGGATGAAAATCTGCATAAAAAACAGCAATAAAGTTTCCTTTTGTATCTGTTACATTGTATGTTTTAACATCTTCGTGGTATTTGTCGATGTTCGAAACTTCTTCAAATTGCAAATCAAATAATCTATTCGCAATCTCAAAAACACCACCAATTACATTCTCTAATTTAAAATAAGGTTTTAAAATCTCTTGATCTAAATCAAATAATTCTTTCTTTAATTTTTCTGAATAATAGGCGCCATCCCATTTTTGAAGTTGGTCTATACCGTCTAATTTTTTAGCATATGCTTCTAAGTTATTAAATTCTTTAATGGCAGCAGGTTTTGCTTTTTCTAAGAGATTATTCGAAAAGTCTATTACATTCTCAGGCGTTTCTGCCATTCTTTCTTCTAAAACGAAATGCGCATGTGTTTTGTAACTTAATAAGTTTGCTCTTTGATGTCTTAGATTTACAATTTCTAATACAACCCCTTCATTATTAAATGAATTGTCTTGAAATCCTTTTTTACCAGCAGCAATTGCCATTTTTTTACGCAATTCTCTATTATCGATGTACGTTAAAAACGGAATATAACTTGGGTAATCTAAGGTGAAAACCCAACCTTCTTTGTCTTTAGATTTTGCAGCCTCTTTTTCACTTTCTGGTAAACCCGCTAAATCATTTTCATTGGTTATATGGAGTTCAAAAGCATTGGTTTCTGCCAATACATTTTCGCCAAATTTTAAAGAAAGGGTAGAAAGTTTTGCATCAATTTCTCGAAGTTTACTTTTATCCTCTTCATTTAAATTAGCACCATTTCTTGCAAAGCTTTTGTATTGCTTGTCTAAAAGCATTGTTTGTTCGGCTGATAAATCTAAAGTTTCTTTCACATTAAAAACAGCTTTCACTCTTGCAAACAAGGCAGTGTTTAAAGTAATGTCATTTCCAAATTCACTTAACCAAGGAGAAACTTCTTGTGCAATTTTTTGAATTTCATCATTCGTTTCTGCAGAATTTAAATTAAAGAATATGCTTGTAATTCTATTTAGTTTTTCACCTGAAAAATCTAAAGCAACCGTTGTATTTTCAAAAGTTGGTTCATTAGAATTATGTGTGATTGCATCAATTTCTAACTTTGCAATTTCAATCCCTTTTTGAATAGCAGGTTTGTAATTGTCATTAGAAATTTTAGAAAAAGGAGCCGTATTAAAATCTTGTAAAAGTGGATTCATGTATTCATTTAAATTTAAAGACCCTTTAGATTTTTAAAACCTAAAGGGTCTTTTCAATAGTGTTGTTTACTTATTTTCTTACGCGTTCAGAAGCTTGTTCAACTTTTAGTTTTAACGCCTCTTTGTAAGCAATTATTTTATTTAAAACAATTTCATCTGAAGCACCAATAATTTGAGCTGCTAGAATACCTGCATTTTTTGCACCATCTAAAGCAACGGTTGCAACGGGCACGCCGCCTGGCATTTGGAGGATAGACAAAACAGAATCCCATCCGTCTATAGAGTTTCTGCTTTTTATAGGAACACCAATTATTGGCAACGGACTCATAGACGCGACCATTCCTGGAAGATGAGCTGCACCGCCAGCGCCAGCAATAATTACTTTAACACCTCTTTTGTGTGCGTTTTTAGAATAATCAAAAAGCTTTTCTGGAGTTCTGTGAGCAGAAACAATATCTACTTCAATCTGAATGTCAAAACTCTGTAAAATAGCTATTGCTTCTTCCATTATTGGAAGATCAGAATCGCTTCCCATTATAATTCCTACCATAATTATTTGCTTATTACTCTAATTGTTTCTTTTACTTTTTGTGCTACTTTTCTTGCAATAGCGATGTCAGAATTTACGATGGTAACATGTCCCATTTTTCTAAACGGACGCGTTTCTTTTTTTCCGTAAATATGCGGCGTTACGCCATCAATTTTTAATATTTCTTCTATGTTTTGATAAACTACCTCTCCAGAAAAACCTTCTTCACCAACTAAGTTTACCATAATTCCGGCAACGGTACTTTGCGTGTTTCCTAAAGGTAGATTTAAAACGCTGCGTAAATGTTGCTCAAATTGATTGGTGTAACTTGCTTCTATAGAGTAATGACCAGAATTATGAGGTCTAGGCGCAACTTCGTTTACTAAGATTTTATCATCCTCAGTTTGAAACATTTCTACTGCCAATAAACCCACAAAATCTAAATCACGCACCACTTTTAAGGCAATTTCTCTTGCTTTTTCTGCAACTTCTGTTTTTATTCTTGCAGGACAAATTACATATTCTACCTGGTTTGCTTCTGGGTGAAACTCCATCTCAACAACCGGATATGTTTTTACTTCACCTGCAGCATTTCTTGCTACAATTACTGCTAATTCATTTTTAAAAGGAATTAGTTTTTCGGTAATACATTCTACATTGGGCAAAGACTCTAAATCTTTAATGTTTCTAACAATTTTTACACCATTGCCATCATACCCAAAGCGTGCGGCTTTCCAAACAAACGGAAAATGTATAATACTATTTTCAAAAGAATGGATTAACTCTTCTAGATATGCATAATGAGAAAATTCTGCTGTCGGAATTTGATGATCTATATAGAAATTTTTCTGCCTTGCTTTACTTTGAATAATTCTTAAATCTTTAGGCTTCGGATAAATAGTCAGTCCTTCTTGCTCTAATTTATCTAAAGCATCTAAATTTATATTTTCTATTTCTATCGTAAGTACATCAACGGTTTTACCAAAGTTGTAAACGGCATCAAAATCTAATAAATCTCCTACTACAAAAGTATTGCAGATTTCTGCACAAGGTGCTTTTTTATTACTTTCTAAAATAGAAGTATGAATATCAAATTTTTGTGTTTCTGCTAGCAGCATTCTTCCTAATTGACCACCGCCAAGAATACCTAATTTAAAACCTGAAGAGTAATAGTTTTTCAATGTAATAATTGTTGTGTTTCAGCAAAAATACACAACTCAATTCACTTTCACTAAAAATTACTGATTCTAATTGCAGAACCGTTTTTTGAAACTTTATATTCTCTTGCAGGACATTCATACCCCTCTGTTTGCGGAGCACCACCAAAGTGAACACTGTATTCACTTTCATCACAACTGCATTTTAATACGGTCCCTCTTTCAAAGGTCATTGGCGCGGTGCAATTGTTTTGTGGGCATAATTTATCAAAAGCAACAAATTGATTACCATTTATATTAAAGAGTAAAATACCTTTAGAGCCTCCAATAAGATTCACAAAACCACCAGGAGTTTGTGCATTAATTAATTGGGGGTTGTTTAAATCTGTATTTAAACTTACAGGAAATTGTAACAAACAATTAGCAGGTAAATTATTTTCTCCACAACCTAATATACACAATAAACACAGTGAAGAAAGTACTTTTTTAATCATATAACTATCTTTGTTTTTTGAATAACGTTTGCAAGTTACAAATATTTTGTACATTTGTATTACAATCTCATTCCTGCAAAGGCAATGGGATTTTTAAATTGAGACAAGATGAGTGAAATATCATATTATTCAGCAGAAGGATTAAAGAAATTAAAGGAAGAATTAGTTCAACTAGAACAGGTAGAAAGACCAAGAGTAACTGTAGAGATTGCAGACGCTAGAGATAAGGGTGATTTAAGTGAAAATGCAGAGTATCATGCAGCAAAAGAAGAACAATCTCATTTAGAATTTAAGATTGCGAAGCTAAAGAATGTAATTTCTAGTGCACGTATTTTAGATGAAAGTCAGTTAGATACCTCTAAAGTGCTCATACATTCTAATGTAGTAATTAAGAATACTGCAAACGGAATGGAGTTTAAATACCGTTTAGTAGCAGATTCTGAAACCGATGTTAGAAATGGTAAACTATCTGTAAATTCTCCAATAGGAAAGGGCTTATTAGGCGCTAGAGGTTGGGGATGTGGCAGAAATACAAGTTCCTAGTGGTGTTATGAAGTTTGAAATTATTGCTATTTCTAGGTAAGAAATCAGTTTTTTATTCCTGCGAATGCAGGAACTTATTATAAATTCGGATTTTGACTTGTTCAGAATCCGATTTTTTTTTACTAAAAATTAAAAATTAAAAGCTAACAAAATACCAACCAATAGATGAGTGTCTTTACAAAAATAATTACAGGAGAAATACCAAGTTATAAAGTAGCAGAAAATGATGATTTTGTTGCTTTTTTAGATATCAATCCAAATGCTAAAGGGCATACTTTGGTAGTTCCTAAAAAGGAAGAAAATAAGATTTTTAACTTGTCTAGAGTTGACTATCAAAAATTAATGGACTTTTCTTATACGGTTGCCAAGGCACTTGAAAAGGCAGTTCCTTGTAAAAGAGTAGGAATGAGTGTAATTGGTTTAGAAGTGCCTCATGTGCACGTGCATTTGGTTCCTTTAAATGAAATGGCAGACATTCAGTTTTCGCAAAAAGTAAAGTTGACTGATTTTGAATTTAAAGTTTTAGCTAAGAGTATTGCTGTTAAATTTTAGATTACTTTCATTACAGCGATAGCGAGACGGTTTAAACCTTGTTTAATGAAATTTCAAAAATAGTACCTTTGTCTATTTCAGATTTTTGAACAAATATTTGACCTTTATGATAATCTTCAACAATACGTCTAGATAGAGATAAACCTAAACCCCAGCCTCTTTTTTTTGTAGTAAAACCTGGTTTAAAAATTTGTTTAAATAGTTTTTTAGGCATTCCTTTTCCAGTGTCTGAAACCGTTATTTTTACTTTTTTTAAGGCGTTTTCTATTTTTAATTCTAACACACCTTCTTTTTGCATAGCATCAATCGCATTTTTTATAAGGTTTTCTATTACCCAGGAAAACAACTCCAGGTTTAAGTTTGTAATAATTTCAGTATCTGAAGCCTTAAAATAAAATATAATTTGTTTAGAACTTCGAGATTCTAAATAATCGTACGCCTGTTTTGTAACGGTAACAATGTTTTCTTTTTTAAGTTTTGGTGTAGAACCAATTTTAGAAAAACGATTCGCAATTGTATTTAGCCTCACAACATCTTTTTCTATTTCTTTGATATAGGTGTCGTCTGTTTTTTCCATTTTTAAAATTGCAATCCAACCTAAAAGAGAAGACAGCGGTGTACCTATTTGATGCGCTGTTTCTTTAGCCATACCTGTCCATAATTTATTAGTTTCTGCTATTTTATTAGAACTATAGAATAAATAAATTACAGCAAGAAATAAGAATAGAATTAAGATTAAGGCAAGCGGATAATAAGTTAGTTTATTTAGTAAATCTGAATCTTTATAATAAATATAATCAGTTTGCCCTAAATAATTTATCGTAATAGGTTTGTTTTGTTTTTTCATTATCTCTAGTTGCTCTTTCAAGTAATTTGGATCTAATGATTTAATGGAATCTAAATTTTTAAAACCATTAATTTCCCCAGTAGAACTCACTAAAATTAAAGGAGTGTTTTTATTTTTTTGAATTATTTTTAGAGGTAATAAGGAAGTTTCTTTGTTTAAATCTTCTAAATTTAATGTATTTAATTCTTGAGTAGCATCACCATAACTTTCCATCTTAACACGTTCTTCTGTTTTAAATTTTTGAAAAAAGATATACGTATTCCACAAGATTAGAGAAACAATAATTAAGGAAATTAAAACAGCAATTCTCTTAAATATTAATGTGTTAGTTGGAAATTTCATAAAAACAAATATAAAGGTTTCTATAGATAACTCATTTGCTAATTTGATAGTATCTTTACAGAAGAAAATAAATCTAAAATGACGCTTTGGGTATGATCGATAAGTTTATTAGTTATTGATCGCGCTCAAACGGCCATAAAAACAGTCAAGTAAGATGTTAAGTATAGATCCAAAAGAAATTTCTACAGGTAAATTACATGGTTATTTATTAGGTGCAGTTGCACCACGCCCTATTGCATTTGCAAGTACAATTGATGCAAATGGGAATCCGAATTTATCTCCTTTTAGCTTTTTTAATGTGTTTGGTTCTAATCCGCCAATAATGATATTCTCTCCCGCAAGAAGAGTAAGAGATAATACTACAAAACATACGTTAGAAAATATTTTAGCAACTAAAGAAGTGGTTATAAATATTGTAAATTATGACATTGTACAACAAATGTCTTTGAGTTCTACAGAGTACCCAGAAGGTGTAAATGAGTTTGAGAAAGCAGGATTTACAATGTTGGCATCAGATAAGATAAAGCCTTTTAGAGTTGCAGAGTCTCCGGTACAATTTGAGTGTAAAGTAAAAGATGTTATTTTTACAGGTGATGAGGGTGGTGCTGGAAATTTAATCATTTGTGAAGTGGTTAAAATTCATATTTCTGAGGCTGTTTTAGACGAGAACGGTGCAATAGACCAACATAAAATAGACCTAGTAGCAAGGGCAGGAGGAAGTTATTACTCTAGAGCTAGAGATGGGTTTTTTGAAATCCCGAAACCAATTTCTACTATTGGAATTGGAGTAGATGCAATAGCCTCTGAAATTAAGAATAGTACTATTTTAACAGGAAACAATTTAGGCATGTTGGGTAATGTAGCACAACTTCCAAATGAAGAAAGTGTTAATAACTTTACAAAAGAACATCCACATTTTATTGGGTTAGAAACCACAAAAAAACATACATTTGCGCAAGAGTTTTTAATAAAGAATGATGTAGAAAGTGCTTGGAAAGTGCTTTTAATTAAATAGTTAAGAATATATTATGGAAGTTATTGGTAAAGTAAAATTAATTGGAGACGTGCAAACTTTTGGTGCTAACGGTTTTCAAAAAAGAGAATTAGTAGTTACAACAGATGATCAATATCCACAAATGATTATGATTGAATTTGTGCAAGATAAATGTGATTTGTTAAATAGCTATAAAGTTGGACAAGATGTAAAAGTATCTATCAACTTAAGAGGTAGAGAATGGATCAACCCACAAGGTGAAGCAAAATATTTTAATTCAGTTCAAGGTTGGAGAGTAGAGAATGTTTCTCAAACAGATGCTCAAAACCCGAATTTACCTCCAGTAGAGCAATTTCAGCCAGCGGCTAATGTATCTAATGAAGAGCCAGATGATTTACCTTTCTAAATAGAAATAAGAGTTTTAGAATCAACATAAAAAAAAGAGAAAATTCATAGTATGAATTTTCTCTTTTTTTATTTATAAAATTTTGATTTTTCTTCTTCTATCTGTAAGTAAAGCAGTCTAAAGGCTTATGAAATAACTTACTTCTTTTCTCCTTTCTTAGGCATGGGTCCTCGCAAATGGATTACCAAACCGTTTAAGAAATTACGTAATATTTGATCTCCACATTCTACATATTTATCGTGGTCTTCATTTCTAAACAACGCACCCAATTCACCTTTCGAAACTTTAAAATCTACTAAAGCGCAGATTTCTACAATATCTGTATCGCGTAATTTGTGTGCAACACGTAATTTTTTAAAAATATCATTATTTGTTAATCCCATAATACAAATGTAGGTTTTTTTAATCTACTACTTGAAAAATTGCCCAAGCATACGTGGCAAATCTTGCAAAACGAAACAATCCGAAAAGGACTACGTTTCTAAAAGAATATTTAATCATTCCAGCGGCTAAACAAGCGATAGAAAAAGGAAGCGGTAAGAGCGCACCAACTAAAATTAAAAAACCACCCCATTTTTTAGTATTCTTTAAGTTTTCTGACATTTTTACTTCTAAATATTCTTTAACTGCTTTTATTTTTAAAGCAGTTTTCCCAATAAAATAAGATAGTAGACCTCCTAAATAAGACAATGATGCTAAAAGAGAGATGTTCAATATCGGACTTTCTGTTTTTCCTGACCAGGCGATAAAAATTTCTGGAGGAACCAAACCTAATAAAGTTTCAGAAACAAAAAAAGTAGTTAAAATACCAATTCTAGAAAATGTTTCTGTTATTGTTTCGAGGCCTTCATTAATATTATATACATACTTATTAAATAGAAAGACGCCAATAATTGCAAGAACTATAGGTAAGAAGGCTTTTTTTAAACTCTCCCAAACAAACAAGTAAAATCCCGTTCTGCCATAATAATTATGCAGTCTTTTGACTATAAATGCAGTTCTTTTTTTTCTAATTTTCTTTTTCTTTTTCAAGTAGCAAGTCTTTTAGTGAAAGTACAAAAATAAGGACAAAATCTAAATAAATTAGAATAGAATTTTAGAATCAGTATTTTTATTACAAAAAAGTAAATTCTCTAAATATTAGTACTAATTTTACCATATGATTTGGCTTACAGATACCATAGAGTTTCCTGGATATGATTGCACCTCTGAAGAGGGTGTTATTGCTTTGGGAGGAGATTTATCTGCAGAAAGATTAACGCATGCATACAAAAACGGAATCTTTCCTTGGTTTTCTGATAATGACCCTATTGTTTGGCACTGCCCTTTTGAGAGAATGGTGTTATTTCCTGCAGAAGTAAAAATTTCTAAATCGATGCAAAAAATTATCAATAAGAATGAATTTACAATTACAGAAAATACAGCTTTTGAAGCAGTAATTTATAATTGTAAAAATATTGATAGAAATGATGGTTTTGGAACTTGGATTACCAATGATATGGAGCAAGCTTATATTAATTTGCATAAAAAAGGCATTGCAAAATCGATAGAAGTTTGGTTTAGAGATGAATTGGTTGGTGGTTTATACGGAGTAGAGATTAATCATATTTTCTGTGGAGAAAGTATGTTCAGTAAAGTTTCTAATGCTTCGAAATTGGCATTTATGCACCTTGCAAAAAATAAAAATTACAAATTAATAGATTGTCAAATTTACAATGAGCATCTCGCAAGTTTAGGGGCTAGAGAGATTGATAGAAGTTTGTTTTTGAGTATTCTGAAAGCATAATTTTATGCACTAAATAGAACTCAATCAACTATTTCTCCACGATGAGGTTTTAAAGCATCTCTGTATATTTTCATAGTACTTTCATCAACAATAATAAATGCCGCAGCGAACATTGGGTTTACTTCTAAAACACCAATTTCATGAAAAGCTAATTTTTCTAAAGTTGCAAATTCTTTTAAGTGAATGGTATGATGTTTAGCAGTTTCTTTAGCGTCTTCACCTCTAAAATCCCATAATAATTTTATTTTTCTATCCATAGTTTAGTTGTTTATAAAAATAAATAAGTTACCAGATTTAAAACTGATTTCCACTTCATTTTCAATTGCCTTATTTCTAGTTCCTATTCGTTTTCCAAAAGCTAAATGCTCTTTATTTAAGGGGTATTGCAAACCTTTTGTAGTAATTTCTTTGGCCTTAGGAAACGGAACTAAAGAAATGGTTTTATCCTTGCAGTTGGGTATTGTAATTTTCTTAGCTGCTAAAAAATAGCTTCCATGATTGTCAAAAAAAGTAATTTTCAATTTCGTTTTCCATTCGATTGCCGTGTTTAGGTTTCCTAAAAAATGGTCTTGCTCTTTTCCGCTAGCTCCAAACACATCTATAGTGGTATGTCCTTTATCAAAAAGAATTTGAAGCATTTTATCGAAATCTGTAAAATTTTGATCGGGTGTTTCTATGGCTTCAATTTCTATTGGAAGTGCTTCCAGAGAATCGAAATCGCCAGAAATAAAATGAGGTTTTATATTATTTTCTAGTAAATATTGATATGCACCGTCTGTTGCGCAAATAATTTCATAATCAGAAAATACGGGCAATTTATTTGGTTGTTCACCATTTAGTAATAAAAAAACTTTCTTAGTTTTCATAACCACAAAAATACCTATTTCAAATGAATGAAATAGGTAAATGAATAGAATGAATTTTAAAAGTGAATATTTTTTAGCTGCAATAGATTGGAGTGCATAAATAATGCGCCAACAAAGTATAAAAAATCGATAATGAATAAATTAAAAATTATATATGTGGATTCTATAAAGAAAATGTACTTAAAAAGTTGACGGAAATTTCATAGAAATAGTTTTATCTTTGATGTAAAATTTAGACTTTTGAATACAGCACAATTTATACACAGACAGACCTTCAGAAACGATAGAAAAAGCTAGTTTTACTTGGCAAACACCCAGTAATATTGCGCTGGTTAAATATTGGGGAAAAAGTGACCCTCAAATACCTAAAAACGCTTCTATTAGTTTCACTTTAAAGAATTGTCATACCATTACTACCATCGATTTTTCTAAAAAAGAAACAACAGCAAAAGCAGTATTTGAATTGTTTTTTGAAGGAAAAGAAAAGGAAGAATTTAAGCCTAAAATTGCATCTTTTTTTAAAAGAGTACAAGCATATTGTCCGTATATTTTAGAGTATAAAATGAGCATCAATTCAGAGAATTCTTTTCCGCACTCCAGTGGAATTGCTTCTTCTGCGAGTGGTTTAAGTGCGATTGCAATGTGTTTGATGAGTTTAGAGAAAGCATTAAATCCAAATTTATCACAAGACGCTCTCAATAAAAAAGCTTCATTTTTAGCCCGTTTAGGTTCTGGTAGTGCAAGTAGAAGTATCGAAGGTCCCTTAGTGGTTTGGGGAAATCATCCAGAAATAGCAGGTAGTTCAGATGTATTCGGAGTTCAGTTTCCTTATAAAGTGCATGCTAATTTCGAAAACTACCAAGATGCAATTTTGTTGGTAGATAAAGGTGAAAAACAAGTTTCTAGCACCGTTGGGCATAACTTAATGCATGAACACCCGTATGCTGAAAACAGGTTTACACAAGCAAATGAGAATTTAGGGAAGATTTCTAAAATCCTTCAAGAAGGAAATATGAAAGATTTTATAAATATAGTAGAAAGTGAGGCGTTAACTTTACATGCAATGATGCTTACAAGCAATCCGTATTTTATTCTAATGAAGCCCAATACACTTCAGATTATTCATAAAATATGGGAATATAGAGTGGCTAAAAATAGTAATATTTGTTTCACTTTAGATGCAGGGGCTAACGTGCACGTGTTGTATCCTGAAAATGAAAAAGAAGCTATTAATCAATTTATTGAAAGCGAGTTAGCAAATTACTGTCAGAAAAAACAGTATATTTATGATTCAGTTGGTTTAGGAGCAAAAAAGCTATAATCTGAATATTCTTTTAACTTATAAATTCGTATTTTTGTAGCGAGAAAAAGTAAACTATGAAAGGACCATTATTTTATGCCAAAATCTTATTGTTTGGAGAATACGGAATTATAAAAGATTCTAAAGGCCTTGCAATTCCATATAATGCTTACAGGGGTGCTTTAAAGACTTCAGAAAGCCTTTTAGGAAAAACATTAGAATCCAATCAAAATTTAGATCGATTTTATAAATACTTAGCCGCATTACAAACTGATTTAGTTTCCTTTAACTTGGTGTCTTTTAAAAAAGATGTAGAAAACGGAATGTATTTTGACTCTTCTATACCACAAGGATATGGAGTTGGAAGTTCTGGTGCATTAGTAGCTTCTATTTATGATAAATATGCAGCAAATAAGACAACCGTTTTAGAAAATTTAACGAGAGATAAGTTGTTAAATTTAAAAGCAGTTTTCGCTTTAATGGAGTCCTTTTTTCATGGTAAAAGTTCTGGTTTAGATCCTTTAAATAGTTATTTAAGCTTGCCAATTTTAATCAATTCTAAAGACCATGTAGAACCTGCAGGGATACCTTCGCAAAAAGAAGGTAAAGGAGCAGTATTCTTATTAGATTCTGAACAAGTTGGTGAAACAGAGCCGATGGTAAATATCTTTATGAATAAGATGAAGAATGAAGGTTTTAGAAAAATGATTAGTGAAGAGTTTTCTACGACAACAGATGCCTGTATTGAAGATTTTTTACAAGGAAATGTAAAATCTTTATTTGGTAACGTAAAATCTTTATCTAAAATAGTTTTAACTAATTTTAAACCAATGATTCCGGATGCTTTTCATAAAGTTTGGGAAAAAGGAATTGCTACAAATGACTACTATTTAAAATTATGTGGTTCTGGTGGAGGTGGTTATATTCTAGGTTTTACTGAAGATTTTTCAAAAGCTCAAAAAAGTTTAAAAGACTATAAATTAGAATTGGTTTACAGATTTTAAAAAAAAAACGCTTTATGATTCCTCAAAAAGCAAAACACGTAACACTAAAGTTTTTTAGTCTCTTCTCTGCAATTAGAGCATACAATATTTTAGTATTGGTATGCGCCCAATATTTAGCAGCTATTTTTATTTTTTCGCCAACAAAATCTTTAAAAGATGTTGTTTTTGATATGCATCTTCTTTTTTTAGTATTGGCCTCTGTTTTTGTAATCGCTGGTGGGTATATTATAAATAATTTTTATGATGAGGCGGTAGATAAAATTAATAGACCTTTAAAAGCGGGTCTAGATAATTACGTAAAACAAGCAACGAAACTAAGACTTTATTTTTTCTTAAATTTTACTGGATTTTGTTTCGGGACTTTAATTTCTTCTAGAGCAGCATTGTTTTTTGCAGTGTACATTTTTGCTATTTGGTTTTATTCTCACAAACTTAAAAAACATCCATTTATCGGAGTAATCTCAGCAACTGTATTAACTATTTTACCTTTTTTTGCGGTGTTTGTGTACTATGAAAATTTTTCTGAAATTATATTTGTCTATGCCGTTTACTTGTTTTTAGTAATTATGGTGCGTGAATTAATTAAAGATTTACAAAATATGAGAGGAGCAATTGCAAGTAATTACAGCACTTTATCTTTGGTTTACGGAGAGCGTAAGACAAAACAGCTTGCAATTTTAGTATTAGGTTTTACAAGCATACCCATCTCTATTTTATTCAGTTACCCTGCATTAAGTTACATGCGCTATTACTTCTATTTTGCAATAATAGTATTAGTTTTTGTTGGTTTTTATCTTTGGAAATCTAAGACTATAAAGCACTATAGAATACTTCATAATATTTTGAAACTATTACTGTTTGTTGGTGTTTTATGTTTAACATTTATAGATACTTCACTATTGTTAGATAAAGTAATTGATATATTGAACTAAAATTCAAGAATATAACTACCTTTGCAAAAATTTTTAAAATGAATTCAAATAGAAACTCGTCGAGAGGACGACAAGAAGGTAAGAAAAGTACTCCTCTTAGTAGAAAAAGTACTTCATCTAGTAAGAAAAGTACTCCATTAAGTAGAAATACGCCTAAAAAAACGTTTACTAAAATCAAAGAAGCGCCAAAATCTGACGAGTCATCAGGAATTCGCTTAAATAAATATATTGCAAATTCAGGTGTTTGCTCAAGACGTGAGGCAGATACATATATAGAACATGGTAGTGTAGAGGTAAATGGTAATTTAGTAACCGAGATGGGTTACAAGGTACAACCAGATGATATTGTTCGTTTTGATGGAACAAGTATTACACCAGAACAGAAAAAATATATCTTATTAAACAAGCCTAAGAATTACATTACCACCATGGACGATGATCGTGGTAGAAAAACGGTAATGGACTTGGTTTCAAATGCTTCAAAGGAAAGAATATATCCTGTTGGGCGTTTAGACAGAAATACTACGGGTTTATTGTTGTTTACGAATGACGGAGAATTAGCTAAAAAGTTAACGCATCCAAAACACGACGTACGTAAATTATACCATGCCTCTTTAGATAAGAAGCTTGAGTTAAAAGATTTAGAAAAATTACGTGGTGAAGTAATTATAGAAGGTAAAAAGGTTTTTATTGATGCGGTTTCTTATGTAGACGGCCAACCAAAATCTGAGGTAGGAATTGAAATTCATTCTGGTAGAAACAGAATTGTACGTAAGATTTTTGAACACCTTGGTTATAAAGTAAGCAAACTAGATAGAGTAATTTTTGCAGAATTAACAAAGAAAAACTTACCGAGAGGAAGGTGGAGAGAGTTAACAAATCAAGAATTAAGTAATCTTCAAATGTTGAAATAATACTATAATAGCATATTTATATAAAACCTTTTAGAAATTAAATTCTAAAAGGTTTTTTTATGCGTTTTGAACTATATAGTCTATCAATTTTGCGGCTAAACTTGCGGTGTGTTCGTCTGTATCAAAATCTGGATTAAGTTCTGCAATATCGCAAGAAATTACTTTTTTGCTTTCGAATAAAAAAGCAAGTACTTTATAGGCAAAGTGTGGCGTAAACCCTAAGGAAGATGGCGCGCTAACTCCCGGAGCATAGGCAGATGAAAATCCATCTAAATCTATTGTAATATATAGGTAATCTACATTTTTAATAAAAGCATTCAATTTTATTTTGAGATTTTCACTAAACGTTTCACACTCAAAATTAGAAACATAAGAAACCTTGTGTTTTTCTGCAATTTCAAATAATTCTTTGGTATTTGATTGTTGCTGAATTCCGATTGCAAAATAGGAAACAGTATCATTTTCGCTTAAAATTTGGTTGAATGGGGTACCCGAATTTGCTACTGTCTCCACAGCTCTTAAATCGAAATGTGCATCAAAATTTATAATACCTATTTTGTTCTTAGAAACATTTTTGATTGCATCTTTAATTCCGTTAAAATTGGCATAGGCAATATCATGACCGCCACCAATTGCAATAGGTAATACATTGTGTTTAATTAACTTACTAATGGTCTTAGAAAGCGCTTTTTGGCAATCTTCTAAATAAGTATCCAAACAAATGACATCACCAAAATCTATAATTTTTTTACCAGTATGATGAATCGGAAGTTTTCCTAATTTATTACGAATACTTTGAGGTCCTTTTCTAGCGCCAATTCTACCTTGATTTCTCCTTACACCTTCATCACAAACGTAACCAACCAAACCAATATTAATGTTTTTTTTGCTGTTTATATCTTCAATATGAGCTGCTTCTATTTCTTGATGCCAATATTGATTATTTAACTCAGATTTTCTACCTGAATACGCTTCTATTCTTCCAGCTGCATAACCGACTTTTAAATCTTTAAAAAAACTCATAATTATGATTTTTTAATTTCTAATCCTTTTAAAAACACTTTGTCGATGCAATGGTTTCCAAAAGAATACGGAATGAAGTTGTATGAATTTATTTTTTGAGTTAAAATTAAATTTGCTAATTTCCCTTTCGTAATCGTTCCTACTTTATCTTGTAGGTTCATTGCATATGCCCCGTTAATGGTAGCTGCATTAATAGCTTCTTCCGGTGTCATTTTCATTTTTATGCAAGCAGTAGCAACTACAAAATTCATGTTTCCTGAAGGGGTAGAGCCTGGGTTGTAATCTGTTGCTAGGGCCAATGGTAAACCTTCGTCGATCATTCTTCTTGCAGGCGTATATGGAATGTTTAAAAAATAAGAGCAACTAGGCAAAGCAACCGGCATTGTTTTTGTACCTTTTAAAGCATTAATATCTTCCGTTCTCATTTCTTCTAAATGATCTACAGATAATACATCATTTTTTATTCCTGCTTGTATTCCTCCAATAGCAGTAAACTGGTTTACATGAATTTTACCTATTAAATTATACTTTTTTCCAGCGGCTAAAATTTGCTGTGTATCTGCAACTGAAAAGTAACCGGTTTCGCAAAAAACATCTATAAAGTCTGCTAGGTTTTCTTTTTGAATTGCAGGGAGTATATCGTCAATTAACATTTGTAAATACCCACTTTTATTATCTTTATAGTTTTCAGGAACAGCATGTGCACCTAGAAAAGTAGCTTTTATTTCTATTGGGTAATCTGTATTTAATTTCTTGACAACCCTAAGCATCTTAAGCTCTGCCTCTTTTGTTAAACCATAACCAGATTTAATCTCTACAGCACCCGTGCCTAATTGTATAATGTTTTCTAACCTAATTTTACTTTGATTGAATAGAGTCTTCTTCGGAAGTTTCTTGCAAACGTTTTGCAGAGTTTAAAATGCCACCGCCATTATCAGCAATTTCTTTGTAGGAAAGCCCGTTTATTCGATCTACAAATTCATCTTCTCTATTTCCTGCATAGACTAAATGTGTATGAGAATCGCACCAAGAAGGTAGTATCATTTTACCTGTTGCATCAATTGTTTTTATTTCAATATCTGGACAATCTTCCATGAATCCAAAATCAGAAATTAAGCCATTCTCAACTAATAAAAAGGCATTTTTAAGTGTTGGTAAAACGTTCATCTCTTTTCCTGAAAGAAAATCAATTGCTGTTTCTCTAACCTGAATTAATTCTTTGATATTTTTAAAAAGTACGTTCATTAAAACAAGTCTTTTAGTAGATTTTCTTCCACCAAGTTAGGTAAAGTAATTTTTAAATTAGGCGTTCTTTCCATTTCTCTTTTAATAGCAAAAATTGCTTCATCATTTCTAGCCCAACTTCTTCTTGCAATTCCGTTATTCACGTCATAAAAAAGCATGTTTTTCAACTTTGCATCTGCTGCTGCTGTTCCATCTAATAACATTCCAAAACCACCATTCATCACTTCTCCCCAGCCAACACCGCCGCCATTGTGAATAGAAACCCAAGTTGCACCTCTAAAGCTATCTCCAATTACATTATGAATTGCCATATCTGCCGTAAACTTACTTCCATCGTATATATTAGAAGTTTCTCTAAAAGGAGAATCTGTTCCACTTACATCATGATGATCTCTTCCTAAAATAATTGCTCCAATATCTCCTTTTGCAATCGCATTATTAAAAGCTTCTGCAATTTTTATTCTACCCTCTGCATCTGCATATAAAATTCTTGCTTGAGACCCCACAACCATTTTATTCGATTTTGCATTTTTTATCCAGGTGATATTGTCTTGCATTTGCAGTTGAATTTCTTCTGGAGAATTCTCCATTAACTCTTGTAGCACAGTTGCTGCAATTTCATCTGTTTTGTCTAAATCTTCTGCATTACCAGAAGCACAAACCCACCTGAAAGGACCAAAGCCGTAATCAAAACACATAGGGCCTAAAATATCCTGCACATAAGAAGGGTATTTGAAATCGATGTTATTTTCTGCCATTACAGCTGCACCTGCTCTAGAAGATTCTAGTAAAAATGCATTACCGTAGTCAAAAAAGTAGGTTCCTTTTTCGGTGTGCTTATTAATAGAGCTCGCGTGTCTTCTTAAAGAATCTTGCACCTTTTCTTTAAATAGTTCAGGATTTTCTCTTATTAAAATATTTGATTCTTCGTAAGATAAACCTGCAGGATAATACCCGCCTGTCCAAGGAATATGCAAGGAAGTTTGATCTGATCCAATATGAATAAAGATATTCTCTTCGTCAAATTTCTCCCAAACATCAATTATATTTCCAATAAAAGCAATCGAAACCACTTCCTTATTTTTTTGAGCTGTTATCGTTCTTTCAACCAGTACATCAATATTATCAATTAAAACATCTACCCAACCTTGCTCATGTCTTTTTTTAGCTGCTCTGCTGTTTACTTCTGCACAAATAGTAATACAACCTGCAATATTTCCTGCTTTGGGTTGTGCGCCACTCATGCCACCTAAACCTGCAGTTAAAAATATTTTACCATTCGGATTTTCCTCTTTTTTTAATATTTTTCTAAAAGCATTCATTAAGGTAATGGTAGTTCCGTGTACAATTCCTTGCGGACCGATATACATAAAGGAACCTGCTGTCATTTGTCCATATTGCGTTACACCTAGCGCATTAAATTTCTCCCAATCGTTGGGTTTTGAGTAATTAGGAATCATCATTCCGTTGGTAACAACTACTCTTGGGGCATTTTTAGAAGAAGGAAATAATCCCATTGGATGCCCAGAGTACAAATGCAATGTTTGTTCTTCTGTCATGATCGCCAAATACTGAACCACCACAAGGTACTGTGCCCAATTTTGAAAAACGGCACCGTTTCCACCATAAGTAATTAATTCTTCAGGGTGCTGTGCAACCTCAGGATTCAAGTTGTTATGAATCATTAAGATGATGGCTGCAGCCTGTTGTGTTTCTGCAGGGTATTCTGAAATTGGCCTTGCATAAATTTTATAGTCTGGTTTAAATCTGTACATATATATTCTGCCAAATTCCTTTAATTCACTTGCAAATTCATGAGCTAATTCTTCATGCCATTCTTTAGGGAAATACCGCAATGCATTTTTTATTGCCAACTGTTTTTCTTCAATAGACAAAATATCTTTCCTTTTCGGAGCGCTATTTGCGCCTTTTGGATAGCCTTTTTTAGTAGGTAATATGCTTGGAATTCCTTGTAAGATTTGTTCTTTAAATGTCATTATTAGTTGTATTTTACAATTAGTTTTTTATTTGCTACGAGTAGAATCATATTGTTAATATCATCTTTTAAAAGTCTGTCTTCTTCTAATTTGTCAACTTTTTCTCTAATAATTGAGTAATTTTTTTCAATAATTTCAGAGAAGGTGTTTGGTCTTCTAAACTCTAAAGCTTGCGCGGCATACATGAGTTCAATGGCTAATATTTTCTCTAAATTTCCTAGAATTTGATTGAATTGTCTCCCAGAAATACTACCCATAGAAACATGATCTTCTTGGCCTAAAGAAGTAGGAATGCTATCTGCAGAAGGAGGGAAGCACAAAGATTTATTCTCGGTAACCAAAGCTGCCGTGGTGTATTGCGGAATCATAAATCCGGAGTTTAAACCACCACTCTTCGTTAATAATCTTGGCAATCCATATTTACCTTCTAATAATAAATAACAGCGTCTGTCTGCAATATTCCCTAATTCTGAAGCTGCAATAGAACAATAATCTAATGCCATCGCCAAAGGCTGTCCGTGAAAATTACCACCAGAAATTGCTTCAGTTTCACTTAAAATAATAGGATTGTCTGTAACCGAATTCATTTCTATTTCTGCCAATTCTAGCAAATGATAAAAAGCATTTCTAGAAGCACCGTGCACCTGCGGAATGCAGCGCATCGAATACGGGTCTTGAACCCGTTCACAATTTTCATGTGAAGTAATGTTTTGAGAATCTTTAAAGATATTGCGCATACGTTCTGCAACTTTTAGACTTCCTTTGAAAGGCCTTATTGCGTGTAATTCTTCTCTAAACGGAGACGAACTTCCTTTATAACCTTCAATACTCATAGCGCCAGAAATATCTGCTAAATCGAGCAGATACTCCATTTTTAAGAGTCCGGTGATTGCGTGGGCTAAAATAAACTGAGTACCGTTAATTAAGCCTAAACCTTCTTTTGCATGCAATTCTAAAGGAGCTAAATGATGCTTTTTTAAAACTTCTTTCGCAGGAACAATTTTAGTGCCTATCCAAAAATCTCCTTCACCAATTAATGGTAAAAATAAGTGAGAGAGTGGTGCTAAATCTCCAGAAGCGCCTACAGATCCCTGTTTAGGAACTGTTGGTAGTAAATCATTTTCAATAAAATAAATAATCCGTTCTATTAATTTTAAACGAACACCAGAAAATCCTTGGCAAAGTGCATGCACTTTACAAATCATCATAATTTTGGATAAACGCTTGTCTATATTTTTACCCACACCAACGGCATGTGTAATTAGCAAGTTTGTTTGAAGTTGATTTGTTTCTTCAGGTGAAATTTGCACATCACACAAAGGACCAAAACCAGTATTTATACCATAAACGGCTTTGTCTTTTTTGGTGATTATTTCTACTTTTTTTCTGCTAGAAATTATTTTTTCTTCTGCTTCTTTATGAATTGTTGCTTTTAAAACACCGGTTGCAATGTCTTGTATTTTATGAAGTGTAAGTTGATCTATTCCGTATTTAAACATTGTATTTTATTTGAATTGTCTGTTAACAAAGTTATGATTACTTTTGATGCTTTATAATACTCTTTATTGTAAACATTAAGAACTATGGGTTATCAAATAGAATTAAGACATCTCCGTTATTTTTTGGCTGTAGCAGAAGAGTTACATTTTCGAAAAGCAGCTGAGAAGTTGTTTATTTCTCAACCTGGCCTTAGCAGACAAATTAAGCTTATGGAAGAAGAGTTGGGCGTTGTTTTATTTGAAAGGCACAATAGAAAGGTTGCTTTAACAAAAGTGGGTGCCTATTTAAAAGTGGAATTTGAATTACAATTAAAAACACTTTCACATACTCTAGAAAATGCAAAATTACTACATGATGGTAAGAATGGTGCATTGAAAATTGGGTATGTAGGTTCTGCTATGCAAGATGTTATTCCTAATTTATTATTAAGTTTTGAAAAAAATCACCCGAATATTTTATTCAACCTTAAAGAGATAGACAACCAAAATCAAATTGAGGGACTGCTTGATTACTCTTTAGATATTGGCTTCGTACGTTTAGAAAGAGTGCCAAGAGCTTTAGAAATTAAAACTATTTTAAAGGAAAACTTCTGTTTAGTTTTACCAAAAGATCATCTAATAAATAAAGATAATTTTAAAAGTTTATCACAATTTAAAGCAGCATCTTTTATTCTATTTGATGCTAAATATAGTGCTTCATATTACGAGAAAGTAATGCAGATTTTTGATGATTGTGGTTTTACGCCTTTAATATCTCACAATACAATTCACGCTAGCTCTATTTTTAAGTTGGTAGAAAATAATTTTGGAATATCGATTATACCGAAGTCCTTGGCGCAAAAAAGAGGGCATAAGATTCAATTTATTGAGTTAGATATGATTCCTCAAAAAACAACGCTTTCTTTAATTTGGAACCAAAAAAACACAAATCCGATTTTAAATGACGTTTTAGAACTACTATAGTTTCTGAAAACAGGAAAATATAAGTACAAAAAAAACCAAACTCTAAAGTTTGGTTTTTTAAGTGGTACTTTCAGTATTAACACTATTAATTTTAGCAATTGTAAATTAATGTATTATATTAAATAAGTATACACTGTGTGTTCATATTTTTTTAATTATTTATTTTTGTCGTCGGTTTTTGGAACATCACTATCTTGAGCAAATCCAGTAAAAGACAATGAAAATATTAAAATGGTAAATAATAAGGTTTAGATAAAAAGATTCCTAGTTAATCACATTGTTTAGTCAACCATTCTTCATATTCAATAATCTTTGAAGCTGTAATTTTTGAAGTTTTGAAACCATCTAATCCACCATTGCCAATTGGCAATGGTGCACCTTCACCACTTTCTTTAAGACTTACAATATTTGGCTCATTGTAATTAACTTCAATAGTTCTATTTTTATAAATCAAAACTATTTGCCTTTCAGTTTCTTTGACGATTGTTATTTCGTCCAACGGTATTTGTTCATACCATTTTTTATACCGACAAGGATCTTCCCAATCTCGAGTGCATAGCACTCTATATACAACTCCATTTTGAAACCATTTATAAACACATTCTGTATTCTGGTAAACAGATTTAGGGTCTGACTTTTTCCAGAACATATCTTCGTTAGAAGTTAATTGTGAGAGTTTTTGTCTTATTAATTCTTCTTCTTCTTCAGATGATGAACAAGAAGTAATTACAAATAATAAAGAAATAAGAAATAATAATTTTTTCATAATATTTATTTTTATGGTTTAATTTTGAATTGTTATTGTTCCAACCATTCCTGAATGTGCAGAACATTGGTAATAATAAGTTCCAGCTTCAGATGGCGTCCATACTACATTTCCACTTGTAGTTCCGTTATTTGTAACACCACTAATTTGATTACCAGTTCCTGCTCCTGCTGCAGTTTTTAAATAAAAAGGATGATTAGCTGCATTTACTGAAAAAGTAACTTCATCTCCAACTTTAAAAGTCAAGTTAGGGTCATTTCCAGACACATCTCCATTTCTGTCTTCTCCTGATAAAGTGTAGTCAGCGCTACTACTTGCGGTAACAGCAATTCCATAAGAATTAACCTGGGCAAGTTCCCCAAACTGGCTTGTTGGCATCTATTAAAGCAGATGACGTGTTAGTAAAGTTAGCCGGTTCAGATGTAATATTCGATACACACCATTTAGTTAAATCTTGATTAAATAAAGTTGACAAACTAAACATATAACTCATTTCAGTTACACTACTCACATCCCAGCTTCCTATATCTTGATTGAAAACTAGTGCTTCAGTAAACATCTCTTTCATAGTAGTTACATTACTAACGTCCCAATTTCCAATATCTTGATTAAATTCTTTTGCTCCCTTAAACATATAACTCATTTCAGTTACACTACTTGTATCCCAGCCATTTAGTGACTGATTAAAAACTGACGCTCCATCAAACATAAACGACATATCAGTAACACTACTTGTATCCCAAGCAGTATAAGTTTGCCCATTAACAGTAACTTCTTTAGTATTTATAGGTTGATTAAAAATTGATAAACTAAACATAGACAACATATCGGTAACACTACTTGTATTCCAGTTACTTATATCTCCATTGAAAACTCCATATGCAAACATATAAGACATATCTGTCACTTTACTAATATCCCAATGACCAATGTCTTGATTAAATTCCCTTGCATTTAAAAACATCGTCTCCATAGTAGTTACATTACTAACGTCCCAATTTCCAATATCTTGATTAAAAGCATGATCGCCGACAAACATTCTGGACATATTAGTTACATTAGCAACATCCCAACTACTTATATCTTGATTAAAACTACGTGCTTTATCAAACATCCCACTCATATCAGTAACATTACTAACATCCCAACTACCAATATCTTGGTTAAAAGTTTCTTTACGATCAAAAAGATATGTCATATTAGTTACTAGTGAAGTGACTACTTTAGTCAAATCTTTACTGTTATCTGCCATTGATTTTAAAGTAGTATTATCTACAGCCGTGTAAGTAACTCCATTTAATTCTCCTGTAGTCCCTGCTGTAACCCCATCTTTAGCTTTAATAGTTATACCATTATCATCTAAATAAAAAGGAGGTGATGATTCACCAACAACGGGATCATCACCAACAACGGGATCATCACTATCGGCACAATTAGTGAACAAGACAAGTGAACAAAGAAAACTTAAGAAGAGGAGGTTTTTGATGTTTTTCAAAATACTATTTTTTGTAATTTTTATAAATTTATATTCTAATTTTTTTACAAAAGTTATGCCAAAGGTTGTCTGTAAATAATAAAGTTATTCTTTTATTCATTATTTTTTTTACAAACGTAAGTTTAACCTGTTTGAGAGGTTTAGAAATAGCTGAATTGAAGGATAAAGAATATTATTACTAAGAATTTCGATATTTAATTATCATAAATAAACCTCAACTTCTAAATTCTAAAGTTGTTGAGGTTTTTTTACAAAATTAAATCTCCTTTTTCAATTGAGTTCTTTTTTTATAAATTTTAAATCAGAGCGATTATTTCTTTTTTAAAGCCATTCGCAAATCTTAATTAAAGTCTAGCACAATTCTCATCCACATTCCCGATAAAGAATTTCCTGGGTCATCTTCGGTACTAAAAATAGGAAAATTATAAACAGCCGAGGTCATCCCTGTGCTTTCATTGGCAAATACCTCTACACCTAGTTCACCTGCATATGAATATTCTCTTCTATCCTGTGATTGGCTAAACACATCAATATCACTCATTCGCACATATTCGCCTTTGTAATTCATATCAATACCAATAACATCTTCCCCTGTAAACGTGTGGGTTGCAATTGTAGAGGTCATTTGATTTCCATACAAGAAGGTATGATATTCTGACAACATTCCTGGTTTAAGGAATACTTGTTTAATCTCAAAGTCATCTATGTTGCAATCATCGCAAGGAACCATTTGCCCTTCCTCCACCTTAAAAACGGTTGATTTCCAAGTATCCGATACCTTATGAGATATCCTTTTAATTTCACCTCCACCTCTACCAAGTAGATCAGACCCTGCATCTGCTTGAGCAAAATTTCTCATTGTTACAGCCGTGTCTCCCTCCATGTTATCCTCTGAACAGCTAGCAAGAAAGAAACTAGCAGTAAGAATTAATACACTTGTCAATCTTAATAAATTTTTCATGATAATATACATTTTAAGCAAATTTAAGAAACATCGCTAGAGTCTGCAATACGCTTAAAAGCGTATTTTAAATGTTAAACAAAAAAGTATTGGTGAATGCTGCGCATTTCTGTAGTATATAAAATACCCGTTCACTAAAAAGTCTACCATACCTTTTCTTTGGGTTCAACCTTGTTTTACATAATAGCATGCGAAATAAAAACTCTTAGAACGAACCAATATTTAAATCGAGAAAGTTTATCGATAATTTATCGAATATAGAGGGTATTGTAAAAAGAGTAGATGCATTTGCAGAAATTAATTTTCCAATATATTTAAAAATGCAAGGACCATCTGAATTTGGAATAGTTGGAAACGCGAGCTTAAAAGATTGGGATGTAACCCAAGAGTTAAATAAAATAAATGTTCCTTTTTTATCCATTGGAGCAGAACACGATACTATGGATCCAAAACAAAGGGAGTGGATGGCTAACGAAGTTCAGAACTGGTCATATTTGCACTGTCCAAAAGGAAGTCATGTGGCTATGTGGGATGATTCAGAAAATTATTTCAATGGATTAATAAGCTATATAAAAAAGCTATAAATAATTTCTCAACTAATTAAAATACTAAACAAATAAATTCTTTGATTAGTCTGAAGATTTTAATTTTGGAATAAGCGGGAGCTGGGACTAAACCATAGGCATATTTTATTCTTTTAATTCAGCAACTTCTAAGCCCTTTTAAAAGTGGTTTTTAAATTTAAGAGGATTTTAACATTACACAATAAATCTTTTTAGTTTTTTGTTTTATCTTTAAATAGTAATTAGACGGGGTGCTACGGCTGAGATTATACCCAATGAACTTGCCAAGTAATTCTGGAAAGGAAATTGTATCTGCATTAAGTGTATCCTTATTTTATCGTCAGTTTAAATAATGGAAATATATAGCGGACCCCATTTAGTCATAAAATATGAGCAAAAGAATTCAAGGCTAATTAATACTTGGAAATCTAACCCGCTTAATGATGCAGTGTACAGAAAAGAGTTGTTAGCACATCTTCATATTGCGCAGAAAATAAAACCTTTTCAAGTAATTTGGCTCATAGAAAATCTCACTTTTAAACCAAGTGATGCTACAAAAAAATGGGTAGATGAGAACATTTCAATGCCGATATTTAAAGCTGGATTTATAACTAAAAACCAAGATGGGTTTGATCAAGTCGCATTCGTTGTCGGACACGACGTATTGGCTTACATTGAAGTAATGGATATTTTTAATGAGCATTCAACTAGTGGCTTTAAACTAAAATATTTTGCAACCGAAATAGAAGCTATAAATTGGTTGAATGCAGAGCTCAATATTAAAGTTTCTAAGAGAGAAGAGAAGGAGTTAACAATTATTTTTAAAGAAATAGATGACAAAGGCAAAGCAGTTTTTGAGTTTAAAGATGACGCCTCTAATTTTGATAGCACTATTAAATCATTTAAGACTATTATTGAGCGATCTCATTTTATAAAGAATAATATTGAAAAATATGCTTCCTTAACTTTAAGAGAGATAGAAACGCTCAAATTTATTGTGAAAGGATATACTAATGAGCAGATATCTGAGAAAATGCACATTTCATTTAATACAGTTAGAACTCATCGAAATAGCATTTGGAAAAAACTGGAAATTAAGCAAATTACAGACTGCTTAAGATACCAATACTTTTTTAATTAACATTTAAATTACGCTCTTAAGCTTACATTGGTTGCGGTTCCCTGAATCTATTTTAGATTTATCTATCTTTAAAAAGAAATAGCCTTCAGGTCATGAAGGCTATTTTATTTCTATTTTATATTAAGTTTGTTTTTAAAACAACCTATTTCTTATAGCTAAATACCTTTGTTTCCATATTCATAGCGCCAATCAAAGTTAAAATTTCATCGCTATGCCCTTCCATTGCTGACCAGAATTTTTTATCATCATCAGACATAGGCCCTCCTAAATTAGCTTCTTCATAAGCTGCAAAATCAGACCAAGAGTTAAAAACTTGATAGGTTTGAAAATCTGCTCCTGAGCCATAAAGGTGCTGTGACACGAAATGAGCTTCTGCATGGCCGGTTTCTTTTATTTCTTTAAGGCTACCATTTATAATACCTTCTTGAAATACTTGATTCATTCCCCATTTAACTTCATATGTGCTAACAACAACAACTTTTTTTGTTGACCAATCTATATCTTCTTTGGAAAACTGAAGCATTTCTAAACCTATATTTTGTCTTATTTGATCAGAATGGTTGTAAGCATACATTCCTGAGTAGTTTCTGTATTCGCCCATTAACAAGTCTTTTGCATCAGCATCTAATTCCATTGCGGCTACATTTTTTTTCATCGCTTCATCTGCAAGAGCAGTATCATTAACAAGATCTTGCATATTGTTATAAGAATCATAAATAGCAAAAGTGTAATCACCCGCAAAGGCATGTGCAAAAATAGCTGATTGTGTTATGGTTCTTTCTTTCGAATTAGATAGATTTATAAATTTCTCATGTAACTCTAAAAAAGTTTCAGAATTCTCTCTTGGAACGGTCACATAGGTGATGTTGACTATTTGAGCGTTTAAAAAAAGACTAACTGTTAAAAATAATCCTGTAATAACTTGTTTCATAATCTCTGTTTTTAAATTGATGGTAATAGATATTAGACAGGATAAATAAATGTAGTAACATGTTTAGTGCATACTTACTATTATTTTTATCGAGCTGCATCCTATTTTATCGTCCAAGATATGATTTTATATTTTATATTGCAATTTAACATACACTAAAAAAATAATACATCTTTTTTACGATTGGTCATCGCTCTATTTTGTTTGTAAGATCTCAGCTTTTGAATAGTGATTATTTAAGCTTTGAGGGTTATTGAAATTACTTTATTATACTAAATTAGTAAAGAGAAATCAACTTTACAAATGGTACAATGTTTAATTCGTTGTTTCATAATATACTTAAGTCATTAATAACTTAACTTTTAGAACACAATATAATCAGTTTCCAGATCTCTTTTTATACCTCCCGAGCAACCTTTGAAGCAACTCTAAAAATCAAAAAACCCATAAGTCATTGTTTATAAATTATTTACGGGATAATTTTGTAGTATTTCAAGGAAGTTTTTGGTTTTATCTCATTTTACGTGTTTTTCTATAAGTCAATGAAAATCAATAGTGTAATGACTAAATCATGATAAAATAGTAAAGAGAAATCAAACCAAATAACAAGGATTTAAACCTGCGGAGCAACCTCTCGAGTAACCGGTATTCTCACTATTGAAACCCATTAAACAGGTTGACAATTTTAGGTGAGGATACCGAATATTTAACCCAAAATGAAGTCTCTAAGGTATTAAATGTAACGGTCCAAACCTTAAATAACTGGAGAAGAGAAAGGGTCTTAAATCCACTAAAAATTGGAGGTAGGGTATTGTATGGAAAAGAGGATGTGTATAATAAATCAGGTTTGGTTGCGTGAGATTTATAATTTTTTTTGCTTTTTCTTTCACTTTAGACGGTGCTATTTGTTTTTAGACCAGCAAAAACTATATAACAGGCAGAATAAAATAATTATTTTTCTCATTTAGAAATTTTTCTTGATTTTTGTTTACTTTTTTTATAAAAGCAAACAAATTACAAATATCACTTGTTTATTTTTTATAAAAAAGAACAAATAATTACCTAAAAAAAACCAAATTTAAAAATTAAAGAATCAATAGTTCTTTTTAGAGAACATTAAAAAAATATTGCTTATTTATTTTTGTGTTGTACTTAATCTCTCTTTGGATACGTGCACTAAAAACCATATTAAGTTTGTCACTTACAAAAAAAGTTCTCTAAATTTTAAAATTATTATAAAATCTATGAAAAACACCACATTAATAATGGTATTATTCTGCGCTACACAATTAGTGAATGCACAAGAAACTATACCCATTTCTGGTGGCGAAGCTACAGGGGCTGATGGCACGGTAAGTTATACTATTGGACAATTGATATACACAAATCCAACTACTGCAGCAGGTTCATTAAATCAAGGGATACAACAGAGTTTCGAATTTGTAACGTTAAGCAATCCAGAATTAACGGCAGTAACACTCAAAGCGTTAACCTACCCGAACCCAACTACAGATTTTATTATACTGGAATTAAAAGACGCAAATTTAACAGGTTTAAGTTATACAATGTATGACCTATTGGGTCAATTAGTAAACAAAGGAACGGTAGCGACCTCCGAGACGAAAATAGGAATGAAAAGTTTACCGATAGGTGTGTACATTCTTAGAGTGCAACAAAACAACAAAAAAATGAAAACCTTCAAAATTATAAAAAACTAAATTCTATGAAATTCATAAATTCACTACGTACTTCTTTGTATACCACAGTAGGCGCTTTATTACTAACGCTAAGTAGTTTTGCACAAGTACCAGAAAAGATGAGTTATCAAGCAGTCATACGAGGTGCTAATAATGCGCTTGTAACTAACCAGCAGGTAGGAATGCAAATAAGTATTTTACAAGGAATTACAGCAGTCTACGAAGAAACACAAACGCCCACTTCTAATACAAACGGATTGGTAAGTTTAGAGATTGGAACAGGAACGGTAATTTCTGGTTCTTTTACAGCAATAGATTGGAGTGCAGATACTTACTTTATAAAAACAGAAACCGACCCAACAGGCGGTACAAATTACACAATAACAGGTACAAGCCAATTATTAAGTGTGCCTTTTGCGTTGTATGCTAAGACATCAAGTGATGCAGGAGCAGTAGCAGCTAACACGGCAAAAGTGGGCTATACAGAAGCTTTAGTTTCTGCCAATACAGACGTAGTAGCCAATACAGCCAAGACGGGTATTACTACAGACCAATCGGATGCCATCTTGGCTAACAATGCAAAAGTTGGTTATACAGACACACTGGTTTCTGCAAATTCAGATGTAGTAGCAAATACCGCTAAGGTTGGTTATACAGACGCATTGGTTTCTGCAAATTTAGACGTAGTTGCAAATACTGCTAAGGTTGGTTATACAGACACATTGGTTTCTGCAAATTTAGATGTAGCGGCAAATACTGCTAAGGTTGGTTATACAGACACATTGGTCTCTGCAAATTCAGATGTAGTAGCAAATACTGCTAAGGTTGGTTATACAGACGCATTGGTTTCTGCAAATTCAGATGTAGTTGCAAATACCACTAAGGTTGGTTATACAGACACACTGGTCTCTGCAAATTCAGACGTAGTAGCAAATACCGCTAAGGTTGGTTATACAGACACATTGGTTTCTGCAAATTCAGATGTAGCAGCAAATACTGCTAAGGTTGGTTATACAGACGCATTGGTTTCTGCAAATATAGATGTAGTAGCAAATACCGCTAAGGTTGGTTATACAGACGCACTGGTCTCTGCAAATTCAGATGTAGTAGCAAATACTGCTAAGGTTGGTTATACAGACACATTGGTTTCTGCAAATTTAGATGTAGCGGCAAATACCGCTAAGGTTGGTTATACAGACGCATTGGTTTCTGCAAATTTAGATGTAGTTGCAAATACTGCTAAGGTTGGTTATACAGACGCATTGGTTTCTGCAAATTCAGATGTAGCAGCAAATACTGCTAAGGTTGGTTATACAGACGCATTGGTTTCTGCAAATTCAGATGTAGTTGCAAATACTGCTAAGGTTGGTTATACAGACACATTGGTTTCTGCAAATTCAGATGTAGTTGCAAATACCACTAAGGTTGGTTATACAGACGCATTGGTTTCTGCAAATTCAGACGTAGCAGCAAATACTGCTAAGGTTGGTTATACAGACGCATTGGTTTCTGCAAATTCAGACGTAGTTGCAAATACTGCTAAGGTTGGTTATACAGACGCATTGGTTTCTGCAAATTCAGATGTAGTTGCAAATACTGCTAAGGTTGGTTATACAGACGCATTGGTTTCTGCAAATTCAGATGTAGTGCAAATACTGCTAAGGTTGGTTATACAGACACATTGGTTTCTGCAAATTCAGATGTAGCAGCAAATACCGCTAAGGTTGGTTATACAGACGCATTGGTTTCTGCAAATTCAGATGTAGCAGCAAATACTGCTAAGGTTGGTTATACAGACGCATTGGTTTCTGCAAATTCAGATGTAGTTGCAAATACTGCTAAGGTTGGTTATACAGACGCATTGGTTTCTGCAAATTCAGATGTAGCGGCAAATACTGCTAAGGTTGGTTATACAGACGCATTGGTTTCTGCAAATTAGATGTAGGCAAATACTGCTAAGGTTGGTTATACAGACGCATTGGTTTCTGCAAATTCAGATGTAGTTGCAAATACTGCTAAGGTTGGTTATACAGACGCATTGGTTTCTGCAAATTCAGATGTAGTAGCAAATACTGCTAAGGTTGGTTATACAGACACATTGGTTTCTGCAAATTCAGACGTAGTAGCAAATACTGCTAAGGTTGGTTATACAGACGCATTGGTTTCTGCAAATTCAGACGTAGCAGCAAATACCGCTAAGGTTGGTTATACAGACGCATTGGTTTCTGCAAATTCAGATGTAGTTGCAAATACTGCTAAGGTTGGTTATACAGACGCATTGGTTTCTGCAAATTCAGATGTAGTGCAAATACTGCTAAGGTTGGTTATACAGACACATTGGTTTCTGCAAATTCAGATGTAGCTGCAAATACCGCTAAGGTTGGTTATACAGACGCATTGGTTTCTGCAAATTCAGATGTAGCAGCAAATACTGCTAAGGTTGGTTATACAGACGCATTGGTTTCTGCAAATTCAGAGTAGGCAAATACGTAAGGTTGGTTATACAGACGCATTGGTACTGCAAATCAAGGTTGGTTATACAGACGCAGGTTGGTTTCTGCAAATTCATTGGTTTCTGCAAATTCAGAGTAGTTGCAAATACTGCTAAGGTTGGTTATACAGACGCATTGGTTTCTGCAAATTCAGATGTAGTTGCAAATACTGCTAAGGTTGGTTATACAGACGCATTGGTTTCTGCAAATTCAGATGTAGTTGCAAATACTGCTAAGGTTGGTTATACAGACACATTGGTTTCTGCAAATTTAGATGTAGCGGCAAATACCGCTAAGGTTGGTTATACAGACGCATTGGTTTCTGCAAATTCAGATGTAGCAGCAAATACTGCTAAGGTTGGTTATACAGACGCATTGGTTTCTGCAAATTCAGATGTAGTTGCAAATACTGCTAAGGTTGGTTATACAGACACATTGGTTTCTGCAAATTTAGATGTAGCGGCAAATACCGCTAAGGTTGGTTATACAGACGCATTGGTTTCTGCAAATTCAGATGTAGCAGCAAATACTGCTAAGGTTGGTTATACAGACGCATTGGTTTCTGCAAATTCAGATGTAGTTGCAAATACTGCTAAGGTTGGTTATACAGACGCATTGGTTTCTGCAAATACAGATGTAGCAGCAAATACCGCTAAGGTTGGTTATACAGACGCATTGGTTTCTGCAAATTCAGATGTAGCGGCAAATACCGCTAAGGTTGGTTATACAGACGCATTGGTTTCTGCAAATTCAGATGTAGCAGCAAATACTGCTAAGGTTGGTTATACAGACGCATTGGTTTCTGCAAATTCAGATGTAGCAGCAAATACTGCTAAGGTTGGTTATACAGACGCATTGGTTTCTGCAAATTCAGATGTAGTTGCAAATACTGCTAAGGTTGGTTATACAGACGCATTGGTTTCTGCAAATTTAGATGTAGTTGCAAATACTGCTAAGGTTGGTTATACAGACGCATTGGTTTCTGCAAATTTAGATGTAGTTGCAAATACTGCTAAGGTTGGTTATACAGACGCATTGGTTTCTGCAAATTCAGATGTAGTTGCAAATACTGCTAAGGTTGGTTATACAGACGCATTGGTTTCTGCAAATTCAGATGTAGTTGCAAATACTGCTAAGGTTGGTTATACAGACACATTGGTTTCTGCAAATTCAGACGTAGCAGCAAATACCAGTAAGGTTGGTTATACAGACGCATTGGTTTCTGCAAATTCAGACGTAGCAGCAAATACCACTAAGGTTGGTTATACAGACGCATTGGTTTCTGCAAATTCAGATGTAGTTGCAAATACTGCTAAGGTTGGTTATACAGACGCATTGGTTTCTGCAAATTCAGATGTAGTTGCAAATACTGCTAAGGTTGGTTATACAGACACATTGGTTTCTGCAAATTTAGATGTAGCGGCAAATACCGCTAAGGTTGGTTATACAGACGCATTGGTTTCTGCAAATTTAGATGTAGCAGCAAATACTGCTAAGGTTGGTTATACAGACGCATTGGTTTCTGCAAATTCAGATGTAGTTGCAAATACTGCTAAGGTTGGTTATACAGACACATTGGTTTCTGCAAATTTAGATGTAGCGGCAAATACCGCTAAGGTTGGTTATACAGACGCATTGGTTTCTGCAAATTCAGATGTAGCAGCAAATACTGCTAAGGTTGGTTATACAGACGCATTGGTTTCTGCAAATTCAGATGTAGCAGCAAATACTGCTAAGGTTGGTTATACAGACGCATTGGTTTCTGCAAATTCAGATGTAGTTGCAAATACTGCTAAGGTTGGTTATACAGACGCATTGGTTTCTGCAAATTTAGATGTAGTTGCAAATACTGCTAAGGTTGGTTATACAGACGCATTGGTTTCTGCAAATTTAGATGTATCGGCAAATACCGCTAAGGTTGGTTATACAGACGCATTGGTTTCTGCAAATTTAGATGTAGTTGCAAATACTGCTAAGGTTGGTTATACAGACGCATTGGTTTCTGCAAATTCAGATGTAGTTGCAAATACCGCTAAGGTTGGTTATACAGACGCATTGGTTTCTGCAAATTTAGATGTAGTTGCAAATACTGCTAAGGTTGGTTATACAGACGCATTGGTTTCTGCAAATTCAGATGTAGTTGCAAATACTGCTAAGGTTGGTTATACAGACGCATTGGTTTCTGCAAATTCAGATGTAGTTGCAAATACTGCTAAGGTTGGTTATACAGACGCATTGGTTTCTGCAAATTCAGATGTAGCAGCAAATACTGCTAAGGTTGGTTATACAGACACATTGGTTTCTGCAAATTTAGATGTAGCGGCAAATACCGCTAAGGTTGGTTATACAGACGCATTGGTTTCTGCAAATTTAGATGTAGTTGCAAATACTGCTAAGGTTGGTTATACAGACGCATTGGTTTCTGCAAATTCGGATGTAGTTGAAAATACTGCTAAGGTTGGTTATACAGACACATTGGTTTCTGCAAATACTGACGTAGCAGCAAATACTGCTAAGTATTCAAAAAATGAGGTAGATGCACTTTTAGCTAACTTGCAACCTACTACTTATAGTGTTGGTGATATTGTTAATGGCGGTGTTGTTTTCTATATTTTTGAAAGCGATGAACCTGGCTTTGTTTCAGGAGAAATACACGGTTTGGTTGTGGCATTTTCAGATTTAGAAGATGTAGCAGTAGCATGGGGTTGTTATGGTACAGATTTACCAAACGTACCGAACGTCCCTTATAATGGAGGTAATCCTGCGGGTCTTGGTGCAAAAATAGGAGATGGTGTTAGTAATACGAATGCTATACTAAATGATTGCCCTACTGCTCCCGCTGCTTTAGCGGCAAGGTCTTTAGGTGCACAATGGTTTTTACCAAGTGCAAAGGAGTTAAACCAAATGTATATTAATAGAGCAACTTTAGAGGCTGCTTCTGGGTTTACTGCATTTAGTACTTACTACTATAGTTCTACGGAGGGCGATGGCAATGTCGCGTGGGGTTTGTATTTCTACGATGGTGGTCAGAAAAACCCCAATAAGTACATCCCACTCGATGCTCGTGCAGTTCGGGCTTTTTAATTATTTAATCATTTAAACACTAACCAATGAAACAATTTTTTACACTTTTAGCAGCAGTATTACTAACTGCAACAACCTATGCTCAAATAGGTATTAATAATGAAACTCCAGACGCCTCTGCGGCTTTGGATATTACTTCTACTACGGGAGGATTACTTGCCCCCCGTATGACAGCAGCCCAGCGTGATGCTATTACTACGCCATCTCAGGGTCTAATTATTTTTTGTAGTGACTGTGCATCTGGTGAAGGCGAGTTGCAGGTTAGACTTACATCCAGTTGGAAAAACACAATAGGTGGTGATGTAAATGACCCATCTCCTGCAATAGGAGATACTTATCAAGGTGGTATTGTTTTTTACTTGGATGGAAATGGCGGAGGCTTAATTGCCGCTCCTTCAGACCAATCTTCCGCATCGTGGGGTTGTTACGGACAGTTTATAGGCGGAACAAGTTCAGATGTAGGAACTGGAGCTGCTAATACAACAGCAATCGTTAGTGGGTGTTCTGAAACAGCAATAGCTGCAAAAATTTGTGCAGATTTAACATTGGGAGGATATGATGATTGGTTCTTGCCTTCAAAAGATGAATTAAATTTAATGTATGAAAACATAGGACAAGGAAATGTCTTGGGCCTGGGGAATGTTGGTAATTTTATTAGTGCCTGGTACTGGAGTTCGACGGAGAGCGGTGACGATGCCGCGTGGAAGCAGCTTTTCAACAATGGTAATCAGAGCGCCAACGACAGTAAGCCCAACACAAGCCACGTGCGTGCTGTTCGGGCTTTTTAGTTATTTATCAATTTAATTATTTAAAACTATACCGCGTAAGCGGTCGAGTAAAAAAAACAATACCAATTAATCAATGAAAAACATATTCACACTTTTAGCGGCAGTCTTATTTACTGCAACAACGTATGCCCAAGTGGGTATTAATAATGAAACCCCAGACGCTTCTGCGGCATTAGATATTACCTCTACTACGGGGGGGTTACTTGGCCCCCGTATGACAGCAGCCCAGCGTGATGCTATTACTACGCCATCTCAGGGTCTAATTATTTTTTGTAGTGACTGTGCAAGTGGTGAAGGCGAGTTGCAGGTTAGACTTACATCCAGTTGGAAAAACATAATAGGTGGTGATGTAAATGACCCACCACCTCCTCCAGTTTTTGGTGATGTTGTTAATGGCGGTGTTGTTTTCTATATTTTTGAAAGCGATGAACCTGGCTTTGTTTCAGGAGAGACCCACGGGTTGGTTGCGGCATTTTCAGATTATGCAACTACGGCAGAATGGGGTTGTTATGGTACAGATTTACCAAACGTACCGAATGTCACTTATATGGGAATTAATCCTGAGGGTCTTGGTGCAGAAATTGGAGATGGTGTTAGTAATACGAATGCTATACTAAATGATTGCCCTACTGCTCCCGCTGCTTTAGCGGCAAGGTCTTATGGTCCAGATTGGTTTTTACCAAGTACAAATGAGTTTAACCAAATGTATATTAATAGAACAACTTTAGAGGGCGTCTCTGGGTTTATTGCATTTAGTGGATACTACTGGACTTCTACGGAGGACAATAACTTTTACACGTGGATACAGAGTGTCTACATCGGTAGTCGGCACAGTGCTGAAAAGAACGAACCAAACGCCCGTGTGCGTGCTGTTCGAGCTTTTTAGTTATTTATCAATTTAATTATTTATAATAGTACCGCGAAAGCGGTCGGTTTTTATTTTTTAAAAATGGCATTACACACAGAGCTTCCTGTATATAGGGATACGTATAAATTGGTATTAGAAATTTTTGTAGGTACCAAAAATTTCCCCAAAGAATACAAGTATAGCTTAGGCAGAGATATGGAGCGCGATGTGTTGGTTTTAATGCGGTTTATAAATCGTGCTCTATTAAAACGTAACTTTAGTTTTCAGTAACTTAAGTTTTGTTATCTAATATAACCCCTTTCCGATCTCTTTTTATACCTCCCGAGCAACCTTTGGAGCAACTCTAAAAACCAAAAAACCCGTAAATCATTGTTTATAAATGAGTTACGGGATAATTTTGTGGTACCTCCAGGAATCGAACCAGGGACACAAGGATTTTCAGTCCTTTGCTCTACCAACTGAGCTAAGGTACCATTGCCTTAGCGGATGCAAATATAAAATGTTTTTTTACATCTGCTAAAGAAAATCAAAAAAAATGTGATGTATTTTTATTTTTTTATAAATTTGCCCTATGAATTTAGCAATTGATATAGGAAATACTAGGGTTAAAGCAGCTGTTTTTGAGGGAGATAAACTCATAGAGTTATTTGTTTTTGATAAGAAAATAATTATTTCTCAAATAAGAAAAATCATTAAAATACATTCAATTTCTGGTGGAATCATATCAAATGTTGGTTCAATTTCAGAAAGAAAGATAGCGCAATTGAATAAAAGCTTCGATTTTCAAGTAGTTTCTGCTAGTTCAAAAGTGCCTTTTATCAATTTATATAAAACTCCAAATACATTGGGAGTAGATAGAATTGCGTTAGTTGCTGGTGCAGTAAAGCAATTTCCAAAGACCAATGTCTTGATTATTGATGCAGGAACCTGTATTACTTTTGATTTTGTAGATGTTAATGCTACTTACTTGGGAGGTGCAATTTCTCCTGGTATAAAAATGCGATATAAAGCATTAAACGAATTTACCGCAAATTTACCACTAATAGGAGCTTTAGAATTGGATGATTTTATTGGAAAAAATACAGAAGAGAGTATTATTTCTGGTGTTTTAAATGGCGTAAAAAATGAGATAAATGGCATTATCGAAGACTATTACCTTAAATATTTAGATTTAACAGTAGTTTTAACAGGAGGAGACACAAATTTCTTGTCAAAACAATTAAAAAGTAGCATATTTGCCAATCAAAATTTTCTCCTTCAAGGATTAAATGAAATATTAAAATTTAACCAGCACAAATGATTAAAAAAGTTTTAATAGTTTTCTTATTAATTATATCAACTAGTAGCTTGTTTGCACAAGGTACAAGTTCTTCACCATATTCTTTTTTTGGAATTGGAGAACAATATTCTCCAAGAACTTCAGAAAATGCTGCAATGGGTGGAATTGGAGTTGCTTTTAACCATTACAAGTATTTAAACTTTACAAATCCTGCTGCAATTGCTTTTCTGAGAGAAACAACCTATTCTCTAGGGATCTTAAATAATGATTTAACTTTAAAAACAGCAGATACTAAGCAGAACTCCGTTTCTACAAGTTTAAACTATATTGCTTTAGGTTTTCCGCTTGGAAAGAAAGCAGGTTTTTCTTTCGGTTTACAACCTTTATCCTCAGTTGGCTATTCATTATCTAATAATGATTATGATGATGAAAATGAAAACCTATCGGCTACAACCTTATATTCCGGAGAAGGCGGTGTAAACAGAGTTTACGGTACTTTTGGAATACAAATTTCAAAATCAATTTGGCAATTGGTGTAGAAGCAGATTATAGTTTTGGTGCGATAGAAAACAGTATTACCAAACAAAGAGTCAATGTAAGTTTAGCTTCAAAATATAAAGAAGAGAGCGTTATTAGAGGAGGGGCAATTACTTTAGGAACTCAGTATCAGAAAATGTTTAAAAGTAACATGTATTTAAGTGCTGGTGCAACCGTAAAATTAGGGAGTGATTTAAATACTACAGGAAATGAGTATTTGTATTCATTAAGTGGTTCAGGAGCGACTGACATAGCAAGAGATACAATCTATGCTAATGAGATTTCTGGTAAATACAAATTACCAATGAAATCTATTATCGGTTTTGGTCTTGGTAAACATGATAAATGGCACGTAGGTGTAGAGTACCAGAATCAAGATGCTTTGCAATCTGAAGGTTTTACAAATATTACAAATTCTTCTTATAACTACGAAAAATCAAATAGAATATCTTTAGGGGGCTTTTATTTACCTAAAATAAATTCTATATCAAGTTACTGGGAAAGAGTTACCTATAGAGCTGGTTTACGAATTGAAAAAATAGGATTGGCAGTTGATGGCACTGGGACAGGTACAAATTTCACTTCAATAGACGACTTTGGCATGTCTTTTGGACTAGGATTACCATTAAAGCAGTTATCTACGGTTAATTTAGCATTAGAGTACGGCAAAAGAGGTACAGCTTCTAATAATCTAATTGAAGAAAATTATTTCAATGTTAGACTTAGTTTGTCTTTGACGGCTTCTGGTCAGCAAGGTTGGTTCAGAAAGAGAAAGATTGATTAATATATTTATAAAACTATTACAATGAAGAAAATTACGTTTTTATTAGCTGCAATGTTATTTATAACAACAGTAGAAACAAATGCCCAAGATGCAAATAGAGAATGTACTATCAAATACAATCTGTTTAAGGGAGATTATCAATCTAAAAAGTTCGATGAAGCATATGTGAATTGGATCTATTTAATGGACAATTGTAAGGATTTATCTGTTAACATTTATAAGTTTGGTGCTACTTTAGCAGAGGATGTTAGAAAAGATCCTGTTTTATCAAAAAGAGTATATGAACAAAGATTACAGTACTACCCATCTAAAAACCCTGCGAAAGTTCATAGTGACTATGCTACCTATTTATTTGAGAATAAGTTAGCTTCAGATGATGAAGTTTTTAAAATATTAGAAAAAGGATATGCTATAGATCCAACTAAAATGGGTGTTAAGAATTTGTACATATATTTTCAAGGAATAACCGATAGAAATAAAGATACAAATCCGCAAAAGGTTTTTGATACCTATGATGATGTTTTAGAAAATGTAAACATTAAATTAGAAGGGCTATGCTAAAAAATTAGTGAAGTATAGCGATACGACTTTAGTGTTAGACAAAAGAGGTAAACAATTAAAAAGAGCGTATACGGTTAATTCAAAAGCTCTAGGAACAGTAGAAGGTGGTTTGGATGCAATTATTTCTGAAATAGCTACTTGTGTGCGTTTAATTCCTTTATATGAAAGAGATTTTGAAGTTAATAAATCAAATGCAGTTTGGCTAAAGAGATCAGTTTCTAGAATGTTTAATAAAGGTTGTCAAGGAGAGCCGTTATTTGAGAAATTAGTAAGGGCGTATGCAGAAGCTTCACCGTCACCAGAAGCGTATGCTTTTTTAGCAAATGTTTTAGAAGATAACGGCGATACTGCTGGAGCTAACGCGATGAGAACCAAATCTTTCGAATTAGAAACAGATCCTTTAAAGAAAGCGAAGTACAAATTAAAGTTTGCTCAGGCAGCTAAAGATAGAGGACAATATAGCAAAGCTAGAAGTTTAGCTAGAGAAGCTTTAAGATTTAATCCAAGTTCGGGTAGGGCTTATTTATTTATCGCTACGTTATATCAATCTAGTGTAAATAAATGTGGTGAAAACTTATTCGAAAAAAGAATGGTATATGTTGCTGCACTGAACATGGCAAGAAGAGCTTCGGCTGTAGATCCAAGTATTTCCTCTAGAGCAAGAAAATATATTAATACATACAGAGCAAATGTGCCAAGTCAAAAAGACATATTTAATGCAACTGCAGTTCCAGGAGGGAAATTCACAATCAAATGTTGGATCGGTGAAACTGTAACCATACCAAATAAATAGTTATTTGAAAAATTACAAAAAAATAGTATCAAAAAGCATTGCAGTAATTTATTTTACTGCAATGCTTTTTTCTTGTTCTAATAGTACTGAGGAAGTTCGTAATTTTTTAGAAGAAAAAAATCTACCAATTGGCAAGGCTAAAGAAGCATTTCACGTGTATAAAGATTCTGGACAGATAACATCTAAATTAATAACACCTTTATTATTAGATTTTAGCAATCGAAAAAAGCATCCTTATAATGAGTTTCCTAAAGGAATAAAAATTATAAATTTCACTAATAAAGGGAAAGATTCTGTAACTATTATTGGCGATTATGCGCAATCTTATGTAAAGACAGAAGTATCAGAAATTAAGGGAAATGTGATTGTCGTAAATCATACAGATAAATCTAGATTAGAAACAGAACAATTGTTTTGGGATCAAAAGACAAAATATTTTGTATCTGAGAAAGCATTTGTAATGTATAAAGGAAATGATACAATAATTGGTGTGGGTTTTGAATGTAAAGAAGATTTAAGTAAACATTTAGCAAAAAAGACAACAGGTAGAATAGAAACAAAAGAATAAAATCATGAATAGAATTTGGAAATTTTTTCAGTACGGTTACTTAATAGTAGCGTTAATATGTTTAGTTGAAGGTATTACTCGTTGGAACGCCGAGAGAAGTAGGTCTTATTTATTTTTAGGTTTTGCATTTTTTATTATCTTAGTATTCTTCTTTAAAAGACATTTTAGAAAAAAAGTCGAAAAAAGAAATAACCCAAATAAATAGTTTATTAGTTTCTGAATGGAAATTGAACTTATTATAATATTTTTATCAATTATACTTTCCGCCTTTTTTTCGGGAATGGAAATTGCATTCGTTTCTGCAAATAAGCTACACATAGAATTAGAAAAAAAGAGGGAGGGGTTTATTCCTCGGATTCTAAATAGAATTACCCAAAAATCTTCAAAATTTATTACCACGATGTTGGTGGGAAATAACATATCATTAGTAATTTATAGTTACTATATGGGTAAATTTTTATTAGGAATTTTACCTTTGGAGACTTTTAATGAATTCTCTATCTTATTAATACAAACTATAATTTCTACAATTATAATATTGGTAACTGCAGAATTCTTACCAAAAGCTATTTTTAGAATTTATGCAAATGAAGTGCTTAAGATATTTGCAGTGCCCGCTTACGTATTTTATGTTTTATTTCATTTCATTTCAGATTTTATTGCGGCTATTTCAGATTTTTTCCTTCGTATTTTCTTCAAAACAAGTGCAGATAAACAACAAGTGGCTTTCAGTAAAGAAGAGCTGGGTAATTATATTTTAGAGCAGTTAGAAACAACTAATGACGCAGATGAGGTAGATTCGGAAATTCAAATTTTTCAAAATGCTTTAGAGTTTCATAATGTAAAGGCAAGAGAGGTAATGGTTCCTAGAACCGAAATTACCGCAGTAGAAATTCATGAAAAAGTAATTAATTTAGAGCGTGTTTTTATAGAAACAGGTTTGTCTAAGGTGCTGGTTTATAAATCATCTATGGATGATGTAGTTGGTTATATTAGTGCTTTTGAACTTTTCAAAAAGCCAAAAACTATAAAATCTATTTTACTTTCGGTAGAAATTGTACCAGAATCTATGATGATTAATAATGTTCTAAACATTTTAATGAGGAAACGTAAAAGTGTAGCTGTGGTTGTAGATGAATACGGCGGAACTTCAGGAATGATAACTGTAGAAGATATTGTAGAAGAGTTGTTTGGTGAAATAGAAGATGAACACGATTCGCAAGCATTTTTAGAAGAAAAAATAAATGAAACTACTTTTAATTTTTCTGCAAGATTAGAGGTAGACTATTTAAATGAAGAATACGGATTAAGTATCCCTAAATCTGAAGCCTATGAAACTTTAGGGGGTTTTATTATAGAACATACAGAAAATATACCAGAAGAGAACGAAATTGTAGATTTAGAAAGTTTTGAAATCACAATTTTGAATACCAGTGGTGCAAAAATAGATGTTGTTTCTCTTAAAGTTACAGATTTAGAAGATTCGTAAATAGAATTTCTTTCCTTTTAATAAAAATTACCAAATTACTTACTGTTTAGTTTAAAAAGAGGTTGCAATATTAAAACCCTAATCGTATATTCGCCTCCTAATAAATTTAAATGTATGGCAATTTTATCAAAAATTAGAGAACGTTCAATGTTCTTAATCATCATAATTGGTTTAGCACTTTTTGCTTTTGTATTAGATCCTTCTACTTTAGGAGATTTTTTTAATTCAAGCAAAGTAAATGAGGTAGGAGAAGTTAATGGAGAAGTAATTTCTACCCAAGAATTTGCTCAAGCTTTAGATCAATACAAGCAACAATCTGGAAGTAAAGTTTCTGAAATGCAAGCAGCAAAAGCTGTTTGGAGTAATATTTTAAGAAAGAAAATTTATAAAAATCAGTTAAACGAAGCAGGAATTACCATTGGTGAGCAAGATGTTTGGAATGAGGTAATAAATACATCTTCTGTGCAAAATAATCCACAGTTTCAAAATGAGGCCGGTTTATTTGATGAGTTTAAGTTTAAACAATTTTTAGCCGATACTAAAGAGAATAACAAAGAAATGTGGTCTGCTTGGTCTAATTACATGAACCAGATTAAAGATAATGCAGAAACCAATACCTACAATAAATTAGTTACTGCAGGTTTAGGAGCTTCTTTAAAAGAAGGAGAGACTGAATACTTAATTGAAAACACAAAATTAAGTGGTCAGTTTGTGTATGTGCCTTATAGCAGCGTTGCAGATAGTTTAGTGAGAATTAAGAAGTCTGAAGTAGCATCTTATATTGAAGATAATGAAAACAAGTTTCAAGTAGAAGCTACAAGAGATTTATCTTATGTTAAGTTTGATATTACAGCAACTTCAGAAGATGAGGATGCAATAAAACAAAACGTAGCGAATTTAATAGAAAATGGCGTAGATAGAAATAACGATGCAACAGTTGGTTTCAGAAACACTTCAGATTATAAAGAGTTTTTAGCTGAAAATGGTTCTGATGTTAATTTAGATTTAGGCTATAAATTTAATGCTTCTGTGAACCAAACAGTAGCGAATGAAATTTTTGCAGGAAACAAAGGAGATGTTTTTGGACCTTACAAAGATCAAGGGTTCTTTAAGATTTCTAAAATAACGGAGGTTGCTAAAATGCCAGATTCAGTAAAGGCAAGTCATATTTTAATTTCTTTTGTTGGTTCGCAAAGGGCTGCACAAAACGTAACAAGAACAAAAGAACAAGCAGAAAAATTAGCAGACAGTGTTCTTACAGTTGTAAAGAGAAGTCGAAGAAAATTTGCTGCTTTGGCAAAAACTTTGTCTTCAGACATAGGTTCTGGAGCAAAAGGAGGTGATTTAGATTGGTTTAATTATAACTCTATGACACCAGCTTTTAGAGATTATTCTTTTACTAATAAAAAAGGTTCTGTAGGTATTGTAGAAACACCTTTTGGTTACCACGTTATTAGAGTAGATGCTACAAGGAATAATCAAACAGTTTTAAAACTAGCAACTTTTGGAATTAAAATAGTGCCTTCAGAAGCTACAGAGAGTGATTTCTTTCAGAAAGCAGAGCAATTTGCTTTAGCGGTATCTAAAACAGATGATTACAGCGAGCTAGCTAAAGAAAATAATTATACGTTAAAATCTGCAGTGGGTTTAAAGGTTTTAGATGAAAATGTACCTGGTTTAGGAAACGAAAGACAAATTGTTTCTTGGGCTTTTAAAGGAGATTCAGATACAGGAGCTTTTAACCGTTTTGATTTAGAAGGAAGTTATGTTGTTGCTGTAGTAACCTGCAAAAACAGAAAAAGGCTTAATGTCTGTTGAAAAAGCAATTAGCCGTGTAAGACCTATTTTATTAAATGAAAAGAAGGCCGTTTTAATTGCAGATAAATTAAAAGGAAGTTCTTTACAAGAAATTGCAAAAGCAAACAATACAACGGTAAGAAGTGCAAACAATGTAAATTTAAAAAATTCTTCATTATCTGGTGTTGGTGCAGAACCTAAAGTTGTGGGTGCCATGTATAGTGCAGAGCTAGAGAAGGTATATAATAGTTTGGTAGGTAATAGAGGAGTATTTTCTTTTGTTTTGAATAAAAGAGAATTACCAACTGCTTTGCCAAATTACGAAGTAAATAGAAAGAGAATCTCTTCAGCTAGAAAAGGTATGACTTCAAAAATATACGAAGCAATTAAAAATGCTTCAGATGTAGAAGATAAAAGAGCTAATATGTATGTTTCTAACTAAGACCTATTAGTTTACTAAATAATAAAATCCGTTCAATTAATGTTGAACGGATTTTTTATGCCTTAATGTTTTAGTTTCACTGCAGTTTGCAACATAAAATATTAGGTCTTATGAGCATGTAAGTCGAAGTAATAAAAGCTCCTTTAGATACTGTAAAATAGCTTTAAATAATAAACCTTTTTGATTTCTCAAAAAGGTTTATAAATTATTGTTTAATAAGTATTCATTTTTTTAACCGTTCATAGAGATTAAGAATTCATCATTATTTTTAGAAAATTTAATTCTATCGTTAATAAATTCCATTGCTTCTATAGGGTTCATATCTGCTAAGTATTTACGTAAAACCCACATTCTTTGCACAGTTTTAGCATCCAGTAATAAATCATCTCTTCTAGTTGAAGATTTGATAAGATCAATTGCAGGATAAATTCTTCTATTAGAAATATTTCTATCTAATTGAAGCTCCATATTCCCTGTTCCTTTAAATTCTTCGAAGATTACTTCGTCCATTTTAGAACCAGTTTCTGTAAGAGCGGTAGCAATAATGGTTAAAGAACCACCATTTTCTATATTTCTTGCAGCACCAAAGAAACGTTTTGGCTTGTGTAATGCATTTGCATCAATACCACCAGAAAGTATTTTACCAGATGCAGGTGCAACGGTATTATAAGCTCTTGCTAAACGTGTAATAGAATCTAATAAGATAACAACATCATGGCCACACTCTACCAAGCGTTTTGCTTTTTCTAAAACAATGTTTGCTACTTTAACGTGCTTGTCTGCTGGTTCATCAAAAGTAGATGCAACCACTTCTCCACGCACGTTACGTTTCATGTCTGTAACTTCTTCAGGACGCTCATCTATCAGTAAAACAATTTGATATACCTCTGGATGATTTGCTGCAATAGCATTTGCCACATCCTTTAATAACATGGTTTTACCAGTTTTAGGTTGCGCTACAATCATACCACGTTGCCCTTTTCCTAAAGGAGAAAACAAATCGATAATTCTTGTAGATAAAGAACTGCCTTTTTCTGCTAAATTGAATTTTTCTTCTGGGAATAATGGTGTTAAGTGCTCAAAAGACACCCTATCTCTAACAATGTTAGGATTTAAACCATTAATTTTTGACACTCTAATTAAAGGAAAGTATTTTTCACCCTCTTTTGGTGGACGAACATTTCCTAATACGGTGTCACCAGTTTTTAAACCAAATAATTTAATCTGAGATTGAGAAACGTAAATATCATCTGGAGACGATAAATAGTTGTAATCTGAAGAGCGCAAGAAACCATAGCCATCAGGCATCATTTCTAATACACCTTCGCTCTCTATAATACCATCAAACTCAAAATCTGGATCTTTATACCTGTTTGTAGACTTGTTGCCATTACTTCTACTGTTGTTGGCTTTGTCTCTATTTTGGTTGTTGTTTTATTTTTATTGCTTTGTGGTGGGTTGTTTCTATTTTGTTGCGGTTTGTTAGGTTGATTTGCAGGTTTTTGTTCTTGCTTTTCTTCCTTTGGCTTAGAAACTACTTCATTCTTCTGCTCATTAACCTGGAGCATCCTTTTTTACAAGAGGTTTTCTTGGTCTTGGATTAGGTTTTGGTCTTTCAGTTACGATAGGCTCAACTTTTGCTATTTCAACTGTAGGTTCCTCAATAATTTGAGGTTTTTCTGCATCTACCGGTCTTGCAATCGCTTGAGAATTTTTAATAACACGTTTTCTTTTTGGCTTTTCTATTTTTATAGGCTCCTCTTTTTTAGGAGCTACCAATGTTTTTTCTGCTTTCGAAGGATCTGCAGCTTGCGTGTCTAAGATTTGATATACTAAGTCTAGTTTTTTTAATTGGCTTATTTTAGCAACGCCAATAGATTTGGCTACAACTTGCAGCTCGGCAAGAGTTTTTGCCTTCAGTTCCGATATTTCGAACATTATAAAATTATTAAGTTAAATATGAATCTTAGTTTTGTAAGATTTCTATGTTTTTTTTTGAATGTGGCAATTAAGTATAGTTCTACAAAAAAGCTTTTATGTAATTATTGATAAACAAATATATACATTTTTTTTTAGTTAAGGATTTTCTTTTTAAAAAAGAATGTTCTACTTTTGTGCTATTAGAAACATCAAATGATTCAAAGGATTCAAACAGTATATTTATTATTGACTTCTATTATTTCTATAGTTATAATTTTTGTTTTTAATTTGTGGAAATCTACTGATAAAAGTATTTTTGCTTTAGATTTGTTAAACAGTGATGTCAGCTTATTAAAAGCGATTCCTGTTTTATTTTTAATATCGGCAGCTTTAGCCTTTGTAGCAATTTTTCTTTTTAAGAACAGAAAACTACAATTTGTTATCGGTCGATTAACAATTTTGATAAACCTTATTTTATTAGGATTATTGATTTATGTATCTCTAACTTTACCTGGAGAAGCTGCGGTTTCGGAGAAAGGTATTGGGATGTTTGTACCAATTTTAGCGGTTTTGCTTCTTGTTTTGGCAAATAAAGCTATTAAAAAGGATGAAGATCTTGTAAAATCTGTAGATAGATTGCGATAATACTAACATCTTAGTATATTTAGTGCGAAAAAAAACCGAGATTTATCTCGGTTTTTTATTTTTTAGAACAAAACGATTTTATCCACGTTTTGCCAGTTCTAGAATTTCTAAATTTTTAATTTCACCGTTTTCTAATTGAAACCGTAGCATGGTTCTTATCTTATGAAATCCGTGGTTTCCTGCGGCACCTGGGTTTAAGTGCAGTAGATTTAGTTTTTTATCATAGTGTACCTTTAAAATATGAGAATGACCGGAAATGAAAATTTTAGGCGGATTTGCATGAATTTCTTCTTTAATTCTTCTGTAATAATTATTTGGATAACCACCAATATGTGTCATCCAAACACTTGTTTTTTCTACTTCAAACTTTAAATCTAAAGGAAATTCTGCTCTTGCATCTTGATCATCAATATTACCATACACTGCCCGTAAAGGTTTTAGTTTCTTTATAGTATCCGTTACATTTAAGTCGCCAATATCTCCTACATGCCAAACTTCATCTGCTTGTTTTACAAACTTTAAAATTTGTGCATCTATAAAACTATGTGTGTCCGATAATAATAATATGTTTTTCATTAAAAGCAGTTAGAAAAGTTTAATGTCTCTTCGAGTTTCAAAAATACTAATAACAAAATAAATTCCGTAATTTTACAGCCCACAAAAAATAATTTTATTGAGATATTTTATAGAACTTTCTTATAACGGAAAAAAATACCACGGTTGGCAGATTCAACCAGATGTAATATCCATACAAGAAAAATTAAACTTAGCGGTAAGTATAATTCTGCAAGATAAAATTGAAGTTGTGGGTGCAGGAAGAACAGATACAGGTGTTCATGCATCTCAAATGTTTGCACATTTTGATTCAGATATAGAAATAGAGGCAGAAGTTGTGCACAAGCTAAATTCAATTTTACCGAACGATATTACAGTACATAAAGTGTTTTTGGTGGCAGACGATTATCATGCCAGATTTCATGCAGAAAGTAGAAGTTATGAGTACCGTATTTGGTTGGGTAGAAATCCGTTTTTATTAGATTTTTCTTGGCAAATTCATTCTCAAAAGCTAGACCTTTCTAAAATGAATGAAGCGGCACAACTCCTTTTAGAATATGAAGATTTTCAGACCTTTTCTAAGGTAAAAACAGATGTTTATACTTTTAATTGTGATGTAACACAGGCATTTTGGAAACAAGAAGGAAATTTATTAACCTTTCATATTTCTGCAAACAGGTTTTTAAGAAATATGGTAAGAGCCATTGTAGGTACGCTGGTAGATGTTGGTTTGGATAAAATTTCAATAAACGAATTTAGAGATATTATAGAAAGTAAAAATAGAGGCAATGCAGGATTATCTGTCCCAGCAAAAGGATTATTTTTAACGCACATAAAATATTAGATTTTGGCAAGTAAGACAGGAAATGCTTTTGATATGGAAATCTTTTTAAGACTCATGAGTTTTGCTAAGAAGTATAGACGCAATTTTATAATAGCGTCTATTTCCACCATCCTCTTGTCTGGGGTGGCTTTGTTAACGCCTATTATTCTTAAAGATACTGTAGACGTATATATTGCAAATAAAGATACTGAAGGGTTAATACATAGTATTTTATTAATGTTTGGAGTTTTAATGGTTGAGGTGGTCTTAAGATTTACTTTTATTTACTACGCCAATTGGGTTGGACAGCACATTATTAGAGATATAAGAGCTAAAATATTTAGACATATTCTGCAGTTTAGAATGTCTTATTTTGATAAGAACTCTGTTGGTAAATTAGTAACCAGGGTGGTTTCAGATATTGAAACAATTGCAGCTTTTTTTAGTAGTGGTGTATTTACCATTGTAAGTGACGTTTTACAAATGTTTGCGGTTATTATTGTCATGTTTTTTATCAATTGGAAATTGGCGTTTATAGCCATTGCCGTTCTGCCAATTCTATTGTACGCTACAAAAGTTTTTCAAAAAGCAATAAAAGCAACGTTTCAGGAAGTTAGAAATCAGGTTGCAAATTTAAACGGCTTTGTGCAAGAAAGAGTTACAGGAATGAAAATTGTACAACTCTTTAACAGAGAAAAAATTGAATATGATAATTTTAAAGAGATTAATAACAAGCATAAAGAGGCGTTTGTAAAGACTATTTGGTACTTTTCTATCTTTTTTCCTATTGCAGAAATTTTATCCTCTGTTGGTATTGGCTTAGTGGTTTGGTTTGGAAGTAAGCAAGTAATTACAGGCGAAGTGCCGGGTCCGGGAACTGTAATGGCTTTTGTTCAAATGGCACAAATGTTATTTAGACCATTAAGACAGATTGCAGATAAATTCAATCAGTTACAAATGGGTATTGTTTCTGGAGAACGTGTTTTTAAAATTATTGATACGGATAGTGCGATCTCTAAAAACGGAACCTTAGAAGCAAAAAATTTAAAAGGAGAAATCAATTTTAAAGAAGTTCGTTTTAGCTATATTGAAGGAGAAGAAGTTTTAAAAGGAATAAATTTAAATGTTAAAAGCGGACAAACAGTAGCTATTGTCGGTGCAACGGGTGCAGGGAAATCTACAATTATTAATCTGTTAAATCGTTTTTATGAGATAGATAGTGGTACTATTTGTATTGATAAAATTGCTATTGATACCTATAAGTTAGAAAGTTTAAGAACGCAGGTTGCCGTTGTTTTACAAGATGTTTTCTTGTTTTCAGATTCAATTCTAAATAATATTACTTTAAAAGATACCACTGTATCTAAGGATGCAGTAGTGGAGGCAGCAAAGCAGATTGGAATTCACGATTTTATTATGACACTTCCTGGAGGGTATGATTATAATGTAAAAGAAAGAGGTGTAATGCTTTCTTCGGGGCAAAGACAATTAATTGCCTTTTTAAGAGCTTACGTTAGCAAGCCAAGTATTTTAATTTTAGATGAAGCTACGTCTTCTGTAGATGCATACTCAGAAAAAATGATTCAACATGCCACAGAGACCATTACAAAAGGTAGAACATCTATTGTAATTGCCCACAGATTAGCAACTATTAAACAGGCAGATCAAATTATTGTAATGGATAAAGGTTTAATTGTAGAAGAAGGTACCCATGCTGAATTATTAGTTAAAGAGGGCGGCTATTATAAGAACCTCTATGACAAGCAGTTTAGTTTAGAGATAGCTTCTTAATAAGATATGTATTTCTTACATTAAGTCTTTTCGCAGTTTCTCGTTTAGTTCTTTAAAATCTGTATACAGTTCAAAACCACCATCTTTAATATAAGAAATTTCGCCAGTTTCTTCAGAAACTAACAAACAAACTGCATCTGTTTTTTCAGAAACACCTATTGCTGCTCTGTGTCTTAGACCAAATCTAGATGGAATTTTTATACTATCAGAAATTGGTAAAACAACTCTGGTTGCCACAATATAATTGTCCCTAATAATTAAGGCACCGTCATGTAGCGGACTATTTTTATAAAAAACACTTTCTAATAATGCCTCATTTAAAAGTGCATTCATTTTGTCTCCAGTACGTATCAGGAAATCTAAACTATTTGTTCTTTCAATAACAATTAAAACACCTGTCTTCGTTTTGGCCATTTTTTCACAAGCTCCTAAAATAGTTTCAGTATCTATGTCTGAACCTATTTCTGTCTGTAAAAATTTCAACTGTTTTAGGAAATTTCTCTTATTGGTAAAGTTTGTAGTACCAATCATTAACAAGAACTTTCTTATTTCTTGCTGGAATACAATAATAAGTGCAATTACACCACCAGATAATAAATAGCCTAAAATACCACTTAGCATTTCCATTTTTAAGGCTTGTGTAATTTGCCATATTAAGAAAATAAAGGCGATACCTATTACAATGTTAATGGCAACGGTACCTTTTAAAAGTTTATAAATATAATAGAGCAGTGTTGCCACTAATAAAATATCTAAAATATCTAATAATGAAAATTCAATAAAATCAAACATAGAAAATAGATGGATTTTAAGCTAAATTACTAATAAATAATTTGAAGCACAATATCAATTATTTATTAAGACGCTATTCGTAAAAACTTTAAGAGAATAAAAAAAAATTATTGAATTTTATGAACAATTTTAATAGCTTCTACCGCTTCTTTTACATCATGCACTCTTAAAATATTAGCGCCATTTAGTAAGGCAATGGTATTTGCAGAAGTAGTCGCATTTAAGGCCTCTTGTGCAGAAATGTCTAATGTTTTATACAACATAGATTTTCTTGAAACTCCCGTTAAAATAGGCACATCTAAACTTTTAAAAAGGGCTAAGTTTTTTAAAAGTTCAAAATTATGATCGATTGTTTTTCCAAATCCGAAACCAACATCTATAACAACATCATTTAGTTTTAGTTGGCGCAATTTATATATTTGGGCTGCAAAAAAAGAAATAACTTCTTTGGTTACATTGTCGTAAACTGGATTTTGCTGCATGTTTTGCGGAGTGCCTAACATGTGCATTAGAATATAAGGAACCTGTAATTTCGAAACGGTAGCAAACATATTGTCATCCATTTTTCCGCCAGAAATATCATTAATAAGTGCTGCACCGTCGTTTATGGTTTCTTTGGCTACTTTGCTTCTAAAAGTATCTACAGAAATAATAATTTCTGGAAAATGTTGCAGTAATAAATTAATTACTGGAAGACTTCTTTTAAGTTCTTCTTCTTCAGAAATATGTTGCGCGCCAGGTCTAGAAGAATAGGCACCAACATCTATAAAAGTTGCGCCATCTAGGAGCATTTTTTCAACCTGATTTAAAATTTCAGATTCGTTTTTATATTTACCGCCGTCATAGAAAGAATCTGGTGTAATATTCAAAATACCCATCACTTTTGGTAATGAGAGATCAACTAAGTTTCCTTTACAATTTATGGTCATTTTAACGGACTACTTTATTTATTATAGGTGCAATTTTAGGCGCTTTGTATGCATCCATTTTTTGCATTAGTTCTTTTACCGAGGTGGCTACTAACAATAGATTTCTACCTGCGGGTTTTAAATACCCTTCTTCCACCATTTTATCTAACTGCAATAAAACGGCATTAAAAAACCCATTTACATTTAAAAGGCCTATTGGCTTTTGTTCAATTTGCAGTTGGCCTAAAGTTAAAGCTTCAAAGAGTTCATCTAAGGTTCCAAAACCTCCAGGAAGTGTAATGTAACCATCTACTAATTTACTCATGATTACTTTACGCTCGCTCATTTTTTTGCATACAATCATTTCTTCTACACCAGCATGCACTACTTCTTCTTTTTCTAATAATTTTGGAATAACACCAATTACCTCTCCGTTTTGCGCCAGAATGGTGTCTGCAAGCATCCCCATCATCCCTATTTTACCACCGCCATAAACCAAACTAATTTTATTTTCAACAAAATAATTTCCTAGTGTTACTGCAGCTTCTTTATAGATAGGGCTATAACCTAAACTAGATCCACAAAAAACAACGATTTTCTTCAATGTATTGCGTTTTAAAATTCTTTTGTAAAAATAAATGAAAAGCATATAGGATTTAGTATTTTTGAGGAAATACTTTTTAACAAAAGAAAATGCAAGATACTTCAAAACAATATGATGCGGTTATGAACGAATGTAGAAGTTTGTACATTAAAAAAATGTCTGATTACGGCTCTGCATGGCGTATTTTACGTTTGCCGTCACTAACCGATCAAATATTTATAAAAGCGCAAAGAATTAGACAATTGCAAGAAAATGCGGTAAGAAAAGTAGATGAAGGCGAGAAATCTGAATTTATTGGAATTATCAACTACGCTATTATGGCGTTAATTCAGTTAGAAAGCGGTGTTGTAGAAACTCCCGATTTGAATACAGAGGAAGCAACTATTTTGTACGACAAGCATCTTAAAGTTACGAAAGAATTAATGTTAAACAAAAATCATGATTATGGTGAGGTTTGGAGAGAAATGCGTGTTTCTAGTTTGACAGATTTAATTCTTCAAAAATTATTAAGAGTAAAGTCTATTGAAGATAATAAAGGAAAAACTATTGTTTCTGAAGGGATTGATGCAAATTACCAAGACATGATTAATTATGCTGCTTTTGCAATGATACATTTAGAGGCGTAGGTTACAAATTATCTAACTAATTTTAAATAAAGTAAATTTCTGTATAAAATGATATTAAAATTAATCACTCAAATTTCAAGAATATTAGTTGGAGCCTTATTTATTTTTTCAGGCTTTGTTAAGCTAGTAGATCCGATAGGTTCTGAATATAAGTTTCAAGAATATTTTTCTGAGAGTGTTTTAAATATGGAATTTTTAATTCCGTATGCATTGCTGTTTGCAATTGTTTTAATTGTTGCAGAAATACTTTTGGGAGTTATGATTTTAATTGGTTATAAATCGAAATTTACAGTTTGGAGTTTGCTAATTATTACAACCATATTTTTGTTTTTAACTTGGTATTCCGCCTATTATAATAAAGTAACAGATTGTGGTTGTTTTGGCGATGCTATTAAATTAACACCTTGGGAAACCTTCTATAAGAATGTTGTTTTAATTGGGTTGATTCTTATTTTACTAGTAAAAGTAACATTTATAAAGCCTCTTTTTAAAGGTAAAATCACCAAGGTAATTACCTTTTTATCTTTGGCCTCTTTCTTATTTATTGTGCAACATGTTTTAACACATTTGCCACTAATTGATTTTAGAGCCTATGCAGTTGGTAAGAATTTGCAAGAAGGAATGGTGTATCCGGCAGATGGTTCTATACCGCCAGTGCATGATTTTATGCTAGAAGGTGTGCAGCAAGATTTAGCACCCATACTTTTAGAAAAGGAAAAAGTAATGCTAGTTATTGTGTATAACTTAGATAAATCTGATGCAAACGGATTTCCTGCAATAAAAGAAGTATCAGAAAAGGCAATAGCAAAAGGGTATACGGTTTATGGAGTTTCGGCTTCTTTTTCAGATGATTTATTAGTAGCCCAAGAAAAGTACAACTTGCCTTTTGATTTCCTTTTTTGTGATGAAACTACATTGAAGACAATGATTAGAGCAAACCCAGGAGTCATCATTTTAAATAAAGGAACTGTTACTCAAAAGAAGAATTGGATAGATATTGAAGATTTAGAATTATAAATTCTAAATTAGTCTCTCTTATTTTTTTTACGCTTTTGTGCTATCTGAGTAAGTTTTAGACCTTTCTCTTTTTTGAAAAACAAGTGTTTCGGACTTCCAATAATTTGAGCAGTATAAATACCTGTATGTCCAGAAAATAAATAAGAGGTAGTGCATGCAAGCGCTATAAAAACACCAGATTCAATTCCGAATAATTCAATTCCCATTATTGTACAAGCAATAGGTGTGTTTGTTGCTCCAGCAAAAACGGCTACAAAGCCCATTCCTGCCAACAATGGCATTGGTAAGGGTATAAACCAGATTAGAACATTTCCTAAAGTAGCACCAATAAAAAATAAAGGAGTTACTTCTCCTCCTTTAAAACCAGCACCTAGTGTAAAAGAAGTCAGAAGTATTTTTAGGAAGAAATCATAAGAATTTAAATCAATATTAAAAGCATCTATAATAGTAGGTACCCCAAGGCCTATGTATTTTGTAGTTCCCATAAGGTATACACTAACTGCAATGACAACACCACCAATTACAGGTCGTAAGGGAGGGTATTGAATGTATTTTTTGAATAAATTACTCCAAAAATGTGTAGATTTTGAAAACAGCATACTTACCAATCCAAAAATAATACCCGCCAATAAAGACCATAAAACAGTAGCTGGTGTGAGGTCTGCAACAGTAGAAATAGTATAATGTGTATGATGAGAAATTTGCCAAATATCACAAAAATAGTTTGCAAAAATAGCTGCTAGAAAGCTAGGTATTATCGCATCAAACTTTATTCTGCCAATAACCATTACCTCCAATGCAAAAATAGCACCTGCTAAAGGAGTTCCAAAAACAGAGGAAAAACCTGCGCTAATTCCTGCAATTAATATAATTTTTCGATCTAGGTTAGAGAGTTTAAAAATCTTTGTAAACTGATCTGCTATAGCACCACCAATTTGCACAGCAGTACCTTCACGACCTGCAGAGCCACCAAACAAATGTGTAAGAATGGTTCCAATAAATACTAATGGCGCCATTTTAAAAGGAATTACTTTTTTTGGAGTATGATATTCATCAATCAATAAGTTATTTCCTTTTACAACACTTTCACCAAAATAATGATAGGACAAACCAATGATAAGACCGGCAATGGGCAGCAATGCAATGATCCACACATTTGCTTCTCTATAGTTGGTAGCCCATTCTAAAGACCATAAAAACACAGCAGATGCACTGCCTGCGAATGCGCCTACAAGCAAACATATAAAAGTCCATTTTAAAAGAAAAAGCAATGAAAAGCGCTGCTCAAATGAAAGGAAGAATTTTTTAATAGTACTCATATATTTTAAGATCCTCTTGTAGAAAGTTTTTTTAGATAAAATCTTTCACAGAATATTTCAGTAAGTCTTTAATTTACTTTCTCCGGCAAAAATAAACAAATAAAAACTAAGAGAATATTCGTTTAAAAAGATCATTTTTAAAACAAATTTATTGCTGTTTAAGATTTTGTTGTAACTTGTTTCAAAATGAAAACAATGAACGAATTTGTTACCTACACATCAGCAGAAAATTACGCAATTATTACTATTAATAATGGAAAGGCAAATGCCATTTCGCATGAAGTTGTAGCGGGTTTAAATGCTTGTTTAGATACTGCAGAAGCAGAAAATAAAGTAGTTATTTTAACAGGTAAATCTGGTATCTTTTCTGCAGGATTCGATTTGAAAGTAATGACAGCATCCCCTGAATCTGCCAAAGAATTGGTTACAAAAGGTTCAAAGTTATCATTAAGAATGTTGTCTTTTCCACAGCCTATTATTGTAGCTTGCTCTGGTCATGCAATAGCCAAAGGAGCCTTTTTATTACTTTCGGCAGATTATAGAATTGGTGTAGAAGGCGATTTTAAAATTGGTTTAAATGAGGTAATGATTGGTATGACCATGCACAATGCAGGAATTGCCATTGCAAAAGCACGTTTGTCTGAGGTATATTTAAATAGAAGCGTAAACAATGCAGAAATTTATAGTTCTAAACAAGCAGTAACTGCTGGTTTTTTAGATAGTATTGTTTCAGAAGATCAGTTATTACAGGCTGCTATTAAAGTTGCAGAAATGTCTGCGAAGCTAAATAAAAAGGCACATGCAGAAACAAAATTAAAAGTTAGAAAATTACATTTAGAAGCGTTAGAAAATGCAATTTATTTAGACTTAAAAGGAAACATTTCTTATTAATCCTTCTTAGTTTTAATGGTTAATGCTTTTCAAAAACCATAATTCCCGCTTTTATTTCTATATCTAAATGATTTTTTCTTGGTGTTAGCGGACAAGAATATTTGGCATTATAAACGCAATAAGGATTGTAGGTGTTGTTGAAATTTAATTCAATAGTTCCGTCTGTATTCTCACTAGTGGTCATCACATCCATATAGCGTCCGCCGCCGTAGGATTCATTGCTAGAAGTAGCATCTGTAAATGGCAAGAATAAGTAGTCTTTGTATTTCTCGTCTCTCAGGTCATCCTGACTTCGGTAAATTGTGAGTTCGCAAGCTGTTCCTTTTAAAGTAAAATTAAGAGTACCGTATTCTTTGTACAAAGGCTTTCTATCTGTGGTAGTAGCCATTTCAAAAGTGGGTGCATTTTTTGTTTTTACCAATGTTGCAATAACGATAAATGTTGAATCTATCCGAAAGAAATCTAACCCCTTAAAACCTTTTAAATCTTTCTTTTTTAGAGGAGATGTAGAGGCATCTTTATAACTGGCATTTAGTTTTTGCTGATACTCGGTTTTCCCCATTAAGGCTCTTTTTCCTTGAGAGTTACAAGAACATAGAGCAGCCATAAGGCAAAGTAATAATAGATTTTTTTTCATTTTTTTTAATTTTGAAAAGTATAATATTTAATTTTTATAGATCCAATTGCATTCCTTCAAAAGCAAACCTAAAACCTAGTTTTTCAACATTCATTTTTTCTTTTGATGTATTTTGAAGTGCAGGATTTGTGTGTGGTTAAAATGAATAAAGAATATTTTATTTTTTGTTGCTGTCTTTTCTTGTTTAAATAACTGAAGGGTTTCTTTTATAAATGGATGCGGAATTTCAGACATTGGTCTCTTGATTTCTCCATCTTTAAAAAATGTGGCATCTAAAAAAGCGTAATCTACTTTTTTAACTTCTGCTATTATGATTTTTTGCCACTTTTCCCATTTATTAATATCCGGAATAAACAATGCAGTTTTATTTTTACCTTCAATTTTATAGCCAACCGTCTCAGAAAACTCATCTCTATGGGGCACTAAAAAAGGGGTAACCCTAAGATTTTGGTTTAAGGTAACTGTTGCATCGTTTTGTAAATTTTCAAATACAATATTCTCTAATTTCACTAATTGATTCCAGGGGCCGTTTTTACTTAAATATGTTTTCATTTTTGGCATTACAAAAACCTTTGTTCCTTGCCTTCCTAAAGCTTCTCTGCCAAAATACATTAAGCCTGTATAGTGCCCAATGTGTGCGTGTGTTAGAAAGATACCATCTATTAAAGTATTGGTTTTTAAATGATTTTGCTCTAAAGATGCCAATTGAGTGGCAATATCTGGCGTAGCTTCAAAGAGCCATTTTTGCTTATTTTCTAAATCTATTAAACCCAATGAAACTACTTTTTGCTTTTTATAAGTGCCATTATAAAAATTAGCACAACATTCTTTCTGGCAACCAATATGAGGATATCCGGCATCTTGTGCTATTCCTAAAACCGTAATATATTGTTTAGATTCTTTTTTATTTTCAACTACTCTTGTTTCTTTATTGCAAGAAATTAGAGAAATACAAAAAAGAAGTAGTAGTTGTTTCATTCTAAAATTTTAGAATTTAAAGATAAAAAAAAAGCATCAAACTAAATTGATGCTTTTCATTTTAATACATGCTTTTTTTATAATTTCATTCTCCAGCCATATGGGTCTTCAGATTTATTTGTCTGAATATCTGTAATTGTTTTCTTTAATAGGCTAGCGAAAGAGTTGTCTAAATCGGGTAAATCATAATCTTTTTCTTTATAACCAAAGCCAGATATTGGAGAAATCACAGCAGCAGTTCCTGTACCAAACATTTCCTTTAAACTTCCAGATTGTGCAGCAGCAACAACTTCTGAAACAGAAATTTTTCTTACTTCAACATCAATTTTTAAATCTTCAGCAATTTTAATGATACTCTTACGTGTAATTCCATCTAAAATCCGATCGTTCGTAGGGCTTGTAATTAACGTATTATTAATTCTAATAAAGATATTCATTGCTCCAGCTTCTTCAATATACTCGTGTGTATTGTCATCTGTCCAGATTACCTGATCATATCCTTTATCAATGGCTAATTGCGTTGGGTAAAACTGAGCGGCATAATTACCACCTGCTTTTGCAAAACCAACACCACCATTTGCAGCACGTGCATATTTTTCTTCGATTAAAACTTTTACTTTACCTGCAAAGTAAGCTCCAGAAGGGGCTGTACAAATTATAAATTTATATTCATTTGCAGGAGAGGCATGAAAACCGTTTCCAGAAGCAAACATAAAAGGTCTAATATAAAGAGAGCTTCCTTCATTTGTAGGAATCCAGGCTTCATCAACTTTTAATAATTGCTTTAAACCACTCATGAAAATTTCTTCAGGAATTTGAGGAATTACCAAACGTTCTGCAGATTTATTTAAGCGTTTGCAGTTTTCTAATGGTCTAAATAGTAATGTATTTCCTTCAGCATCTTTGTATGCTTTCATTCCTTCGAAAATAGATTGTCCGTAATGAAAAATCTTAGCAGAAGGATCTAGAGAAATTGGTGCATACGCCTCAATAACTGGAGTTTGCCAAGTACCATCTTTAAAAGTACACGTTAACATATGATCAGAAAAAACACTACCAAAAGGTAAGTTATTAAAATCTACACTTTCAATTTTAGATGTTTCTATATGTTTGATTTCTATATTAGAATTCATAATTATAAGGATTATTTTTCAGAACAAATGTACATAATTTATTCATCCGAAGAGATATAAAAACGGTCGGTTTGATGTTAAAATCCTTATATTTGTTTATAAAGGATTAAAATATAGAATATGAAATTTGCAATTAAGTTTTGTGCAGTAGCATTGCTGTTTTTTGTGGGATGCAAACAAGCGGAAAAAGTAAATAAACTAGAAATAAGTAAGGTTCAAGAGTTGGCATTTGTTTCTTTCGGAGATAAAATTTCTAATGAGAAAGTAGTTACCTCAAAAGAAATGTTGCTTAAATTTGAAGACATGATTGTTGGCGATACTATAAGTGTGAAATTTGCATCAGAAATTAAGGAAGTTTGTGCTGCTAAAGGTTGTTGGATGAAACTACCTTTGACCGCAGAGAAAGAAGTAATGGTTCGTTTTAAAGATTATGGCTTTTTTATGCCTTTAGATTCTCAGGGAAAAGAGGTTGTTTTAGAAGGGAAAGCATTTGTACAGACTACATCAGTAGCAGAATTACGGCATTATGCAAAAGATGCAGGAAAAAGTAAAGAAGAAATTGCAGCAATTATAACTTCGAAAAAGGAGTTTTCATTTGAAGCAAATGGAGTTTTATTAAAAGTTAAATAACCATAGATTTCGATTTAATACAATATAAAAATAATAAAAAATACAAGCACTTTGAAAAGAGAAATTTTAGTAACTTCAGATGGTTCTACAACCATACATTTACCAGAGTTAGACGAACAATACCATTCTAAAAATGGTTCGATTAATGAGACATATCACGTATTTATAAACAGTGGATTAAAATTAGTTTCTTCTGAAAAGGTTGCAATATTAGAAATTGGTTTTGGTACCGGTTTAAATTGTTTTATTACGTATTTAGAAGGTAAAAGAGTTATCGATTATGTTGGTGTAGAGGCATATCCAGTTACCGCAGAGGAGGTTGAGAAGATGAATTTTATTTCAGTCTTAAAAGCAGAGAAAGATAGTCCTGTTTTTGAAAAAATGCATGCTGTTTCTTGGGAAGAAAAACACCAAATTTCAGAAACATTTTCTTTATTGAAAAGAAAACAACTGTTTGAAAACATTGAAGATGAAGATGCATTTAATCTAATATATTTTGATGCATTTGGTGCTCGGGTGCAACCCGAATTGTGGTCTGAAGAAATCTTTAGAAAAATGTTTAATGCTTTAAAAGAGAACGGAATTTTAGTAACCTATTCTGCAAAAGGCAGTGTAAGAAGAGCAATGCAAGCAGTTGGTTTTACTGTAGAACGTTTGCCTGGTCCTCCAGGAAAAAGAGAAATGCTAAGAGCAATTAAGAAGTTGTAAAAATTAGTAAACAGTTGTCAGTATCAGTTGGCAGTAGAAAGAGTTCAATTTACGCAGTGCCGCTTGTATTGAAACAAAAAGAATAAGGATCAATTAAAAATAAATAAGAATGCAGTTTAGAAGAAAGTTTGGCAGAAAAAAAGAATCAAAACCAACAAAAGGACTTTTTTTAATTTTATTACTAGTGGTTGCTGTTATTTTGTGGTATAAAATGGAAGTTATTTTAGACAGTTTATTTTAAAGATTAAAAGAATTAAGATGGCTATTGTAAAAACAGAAAAAATTATTTTAGGAATTGATCCTGGTACTACAATTATGGGTTTCGGACTGATAAAGGTGGTTGGAAAGAAGATGGAATTTATTCAGATGAATGAATTAATGTTGAAAAAATATGACGATCATTATCTAAAGCTAAAACTCATTTTTGAGAGAACAATAGAACTAATAGATACTTATAATCCTGATGAAATTGCAATTGAAGCTCCGTTTTTTGGCAAAAATGTGCAATCTATGTTAAAGTTAGGAAGAGCTCAAGGAGTTGCAATGGCAGCAGGTTTGTCACGTGAAATACCAATTACAGAATATTTGCCAAAGAAAATTAAAATGGCAGTTACAGGAAATGGTAATGCTAGTAAAGAGCAGGTTGCTTTGATGTTAAAATCGCTCTTAAACCTAAAAACACTTCCAAAAAACCTAGACGCAACAGATGGTTTAGCCGCAGCAGTTTGTCATTTCTATAACTCAGGAAAAGTTGTTGGAGGAAAAAACTATACAGGCTGGGCTAGTTTTGTGAAAGATAATCCTTCGAAAATTAAATAGCTTAGAAAAAGACACAAATTAATAACCGATAACCTATAACTAATTTGTCCGGAATATACATTCACATACCATTTTGCAAGCAAGCATGTTTTTATTGCGATTTTCATTTCTCTACCTCTTTAAAGAAAAAAGAAGACATGATTGTGTCTTTAGTAAGAGAAATTGAACTGAGGAAAGACGAATTAGAAGAAAAAATCATAGAAACTATTTATTTTGGTGGAGGAACACCTTCTGTTTTAAATACTGAAGAAATTCAGGCATTAATAGCTGCAGTATATGCAAATTTTGAGGTTATAGAAAACCCGGAAATAACGCTAGAGGCAAATCCTGATGATTTGTCTGAAGAGAAGGTAATTGAACTTTCTAAAAGTTTAATTAACCGATTAAGTATTGGTGTTCAATCTTTTTTTGAGAAAGATTTAAAATTAATGAATCGTGCACACAATTCAGAAGAAGCAAAGAAATCTTTGTCTTTTGCAGCACGTTATTTTGATAATATTTCTTTAGACTTAATATATGGAATTCCGTATTGCACAAACGAGGAATGGTTGGTTAATATTCAGACAGCATTAAGTTTTGGTATTCCGCATATTAGCAGTTATGCTTTAGTAGTAGAGCCAAAAACAGCTTTAGAAGCTTTAATAGCAAAGGGGAAAATTAAAAGTGTTTCTGATTATAAAGTTCAAGAACAGTTTCAAATGCTAACAAAAGAGTTGAACAAGGCTGGGTATATACATTATGAATTATCTAGCTTCGGGAAAGAGGGTTTTTTCAGTAAAAACAATACTGCCTATTGGTTTGGGAAACCTTATCTAGGAATTGGTCCATCTGCGCACTCTTTCGATGGAAAACAACGCAGTTGGAATGTTAAAAACAATACGAAGTATATAAAATCGATACAAGAGAATATAGTTCCTATAGAAAGAGAGACCTTGTCTACAGCAGATAGATACAATGAATATATTATGACTGGTTTAAGAACTATGTGGGGTGTTTCGTTGAATGAAATTGAAAATAACTTTGGAGTAAAATATGCTGAATATATAAGGAATCAATCTAAAAAACACATTGAAGAAGGTCTGTTATCTAATAAAAACGGAGTTTTAAAAACTAGAGAAAAAGGGAGGTTTTTGGTAGACGGAATTGCTTCTGATCTTTTTATGTTAAACTAATTCAAGTTCCTTTTCTTATTTTTATAAATCTTTGAACACTTTTTTATTTAATAACTTATATTTGAATCTATTTCAGTAAAATATTAAAATAATTTTAGCCTACATGAAAGCAATTATAGAATACAATTCTAGAAAAATTACAATAGATGTTTCTAAACCTTTAGATATTTCTATTGCCATAGATGCATCAAGAAGAAACGTAAATGCTTGGTATTTAGGTGAGCCAGAGATATTTCCAGAGAATATTAATGGTGAATTAGTGAAGGTTTCTGAAGGTGCTGTTATAAACTTTAATAACATTAATTTTAATCCGCATGCACACATAACACATACAGAATGTGTGGGTCATATTACAGAGGAGGTACATTCTGTAAATCAGAATTTAAAACATTATTTTTTTGTTTCCGAGGTGGTTACAGTTGCACCAGAAAGCAGAGGAGAAGACTTTGTAATTTCTGAAAAACAATTAAAAACAGCGTTAAGAAACAAAAAAAGAGATGCTATTATAATTAGAACATTGCCTAATTTAAAGGATAAAAAGACGATGCAATACTCGAATACTAATCCGCCATACTTGCTGGAAGAAGCAGCCGTTTATCTGCGTGAAAAGGGAATAAAACACCTATTGATTGATTTGCCTTCTGTAGATAAAGAAAAAGATAACGGAAAGTTATTAGCACACAATGCTTTTTGGAATACTACTGGCGAAGTTCGATTAGATGCAACGATTACAGAATTCATCTATGTACCAAATTCGGTAGAAGATGGTGAGTATTTATTAAATTTAATGATTGCACCTTTTGAAAATGACGCAACACCTAGTAAGCCTATTTTATATAAGATTATAAAATAAATTTATGCAAAAAATCTTCCATAAAAAAAGATTTTTATTTGGGATTAGTATCCTACTATTGGTGCTGATTTATAATGCCTCTTATGCCGATATTTCTCTAGAAGAATTAAAAAAGGAATATGCAAATGAACAATCAGAGTTTGTAGAAGTTAATGGAATGCAGGTGCATTATAGAGATGAAGGTGCTGGTTTTCCTATTGTTTTAATGCATGGCACAGCAGCTTCTTTACATACGTATGATGCTTGGACAAAACAACTCTCCAAAGACTATCGAGTTATTAGATTAGATTTACCTGCCTTTGGATTAACAGGTCCAAACAAGAATGCGGATTACTCCATAGAGAGTTATACAAAGTTTTTGTCTCAATTTTTAGAAAAAATAAAGGTTGATAAATTTTATCTTGCAGGAAATTCTTTAGGAGGAAATATTGCTTGGAATTATGCTGCAGAATACCCAGAGAAAGTATGCAAACTTATTTTAATAGATGCCAGTGGTTTGCCAACCTTTACCCCACAACCACCAATTTTTAAAATGGCAAAAACACCAATCTTAAATTCGTTGTTTTTGTACGTCACACCAAAGTTTATTATTAGAAAAAATATAGAGCAAGTATATGCTGATAAATTAAAAGTTACAGACGCTCTTGTTACACGGTATCATAAAATGTCTTTGAGAACAGGAAATAGAAAGGCTTTTATAGACAGAGCAAAAACAGATTTCAATTTAGCTAAAAAAGTAAATTTGGTAAAGTTAAAAAGTGTAAAAACCACTACATTATTAATTTGGGGAGCAAAAGATACTTGGATTCCTTTAGGAAGTGGAAAAAGAATGGATAGCATGCTGCCGAACTCTAAACTGGTTATTTTAGAAAATTCAGGTCATGTTCCTATGGAGGAAAATCCAAAAGAAAGTTTAGAATTTTTAAAATCTTTTTTAAATGAATCTTCATAAAAATTAAAAATGCACATAACGCAATTAAGAGATTTTTGTTTGTCAAAAAAAGGAGTAACAGAGCACTTTCCTTTTGATAACGTAACTTTGGTTTTTAAAGTGATGAATAAAATTTTTGCACTTACAAGAATAGATAAGTGGGAGCAAGGAGAACAATGTGTAAATTTAAAATGTGATCCTGAGAAAGCAGCAGAATTACGAGAAGTTTATGAGGGTGTGCAACCGGGTTGGCATTCAAATAAAAAGCATTGGAATACAGTAGCTGTAAATAATAGTGATGTTTCAGATGATTTGGTCCAAGAACTCATCAATCATTCTTATGATATGGTGGTAAAAGGATTGACAAAAAAAACACAAGTTATATTAAAGGATTTGTAAAATGAAAAAGCAAGAACTTAGAGCGCTTTACAAGCAAAAAAGAAATAATCTAACTGAAATCCAAATTAAGGGTTTGCAAGAAAATATATACCAACAGATTTATAACTTAGATCTTTCTACTGTTAAAAATGTGCATTTATTTCTATCCATGCCTAAATTTAAAGAGATAGATACCACACCTTTAATCACCTATTTTAGAAATAAAAATAAACAGATTGTAGTAAGTAAATGCAATTTTAAAGACAATACATTGTCGCATTTTTATTTAGAAAAAGATACCGTTTTATCGTTAAATAAATTTGGAGTTTTAGAACCTGTGGCTGCAGAATTAGTCGAAGAAAATAAATTAGATTTAATTTTTATTCCAATGTTAATCTCTGATGATAAAAAATTTAGAGTGGGTTACGGAAAAGGTTTCTATGATCGATTTTTATTAAATTGTAGGAAAGACGCAAAATTTATAGGGTTAAATTTTTTCCCACCGATAAGAGCAATAGAAGATAAAAATGAGTTTGATATTCCTTTGCATCAAGTAATTTATCCTAAGTAAACCGATACTGGTTATTTAACACCCACGAAAATGATTAGTTTTTAAGAGAACAAGAGTTCCTTGTTTAAGATATCAAATTATTTTCATAAAATTTTCTGCCAATACTTTTTGAAGATAAAAAAGTACTTCTTTTGCATTTTCTTTTGTAAAAGTAAGCGGTGGTTTTATTTTTAGTACGTTATGATGGGGTCCATCAGAACTCATTAAAATTCCAAACTCTTTCATTCTATTGACCACATAAGCTGTTTTTTCTGCAAGCGGATTTAAATGTTCATCTACTAGCTCAATTCCTAAAAACAATCCTTGCCCACGTACCTCTCCAATGATTGGAAATTTTTTGGATCGTTTTTTTAATTCAGATTTTAAATATTCGCCAATTGCTAAGGCATTTTCTTGCAATTTTTCTCTTTTTACCTCGCGTAAAACTTCGGTGGCAATAGCACAAGAAACAGGGTTGCCGCCAAAGGTGTTAAAAAACTCCATACCGTTTGCAAATTTTTCTGCAACCTCTTTTGTGCAAGCAATTGCGGCAATGGGATGTCCGTTTCCTAATGGTTTACCTATGGTAACGATATTAGGAATAACATCATGCAATTGAAATCCCCAGAAAGTTTTCCCCATTCTTCCAATGCCCGTTTGTACTTCATCAGATACACACAAACCACCCGCTTTTCTTACTTTTTTATAGGCTTCTTGCAAAAATCTGCTAGGTAATTCTACTTGTCCGCCACAAGAAATGATAGGTTCTATAATAAATCCGCCTACTTTTTTGTTTTGCTGGTGAATTTCATCAATCAATAGTTGCACTTCATTGGCATATTGTTCTCCCGTATTTTCGCCTCGATACTTTCCTCTAAAAGCATCAGGCATTGGAAAAATATGCGTGTTTTTAGGTTTCCCTTTTCCACCTTTTCCATCAAATTTATAAGAAGAAATATGTATCGTTCCGTTTGTATTACCATGATAGCCATGTTCGCTTGCAATAATTTCATCGGAATTTGTACATGCTTTTACCATTCTAAGGGCGAGTTCATTGGCTTCGCTTCCAGAATTTACAAAATGCAAAACAGACAATTCTTTGGGGAGCGTTTCGAGAATTTCTTTTGCTAGTGTATTGATGTTTTTATGCAAATAACGTGTGTTTGTATTTAGCAAAGCCATTTGATTTTGTCCTGCTTTTACCACCTTAAAATTTTCATGTCCAACATGTGCAACATTATTAACGGTGTCTAGATATTTGCGCCCAACAGCATCAATTAAATATTGATTGGTACCTTTTACAATGTGCAAGGGCGTTTTATACTGCACACTCATGCCTTTGCCCAAATGCTGTTTTCTATACGCTATAATTTCATCAGAAACAGGAATTAAATTTTCTTTAAATCCGTTCATTTTAAATAATAGATTCGGGTTTGGGCACATACTTTTCCAAACATCAATTTGATTGAAATACGCAACGCCAGGAAAGTCTGTTTTATAGTCTAATAAAGACAGCATTACTTGAAAATGTAAGTGAGGAGCCCAATTTCCGTTTTCAGGATAATTGGCTAAAACAGCAATTTGTTCTCCTTTTTTAAGGGTACTTCCAATGGTGTTTTTTAAAACACTTTTAGCTGTATTATGACCGTACAAAGTATAAAAACAAAAATCTTTTTGTTGATGCTTTAAAACAAGTAAGCCACCATATTCTTTATCCCCAATATCATTTTCTGCGATTACAATTTCACCATCTAAAAGTGCATGAACTGGCGTGTTTTCTGGCAACCAGAAATCGATTCCTATATGAATTGTTCTGCTTTGTTTGCCGTAATTACCAACTGTATCATATTCTGTTGAAGTGTATAGATTTCTTGGTTCTAAATAACCACCTGCTAAAATTTTATTCGGAACTTCTTTCTGTAATTGATCAATTTTAAATTGAAATAGATCTAAATTATTAAAATCTTGCTGATGACCAGGAAATGTGCTTGATACACTTAAGTCTAAATGATGAATTTCAGTGCTATTAATTGTAGGGAATAATTCTGATAAATTAAAAGTATGAGCTGCTGCCCAATCTTTAAATTCAGTTTCATTCGGGTGGGCAGAAAAACCACAAGCGTCTCTAAAAGAATAATGTGCAAAATCTTCAGAAATTTTAGACCATTTCTTTAATACTTTCCAGGCTGGTTTTTCACTAATCCATAAATATTCATTGTCTGGTTCTTCAATTTTACTCATTGCAGCTCTCGTAACAATAATTACCAATCTCATAGCAATGGCATTGTATAAATGTGCTACTTCTTTTTCTAATAAAGGAAAAGAGAAATGATAGCCTTTTATAAATGCAAGAGCCGCATCTAAAGGATCATTATGCCCCATAATACCATAGGCACAAAGTATAGCAGCATCATTAATAATTTGGGTATGTATGGCGTCTCCATAGTCTATGGCTGCTTTTGCTTTTGGCTGCAATAGGCTTTGTGTAACAATAATGTTATTGTCATTTGGGTCATTGTGAACAATACTTTTTCTTAATGCAATATAAGAGGGTTGGCAGGCTTCAAACTTATTTTGATACTGCATTAGTAGCTCCTTTTCGGTAGCTTCAAATAAATGCAAATGCTTTTTTGTCCAAAGAGATTGTGCAATATCCCATTCAAAGTTATAATGCGCTTCTGGATGCTTAAAACCTTGTAATGCTTTTGTTAGAGTTCCACATTGTTCTCCTATACTAAAACGTAAGTCTTCTAATTGCGGGTTTACAGCACTCCAAAGGTTACCAGAAACCCAGGTTAATAATCGTACACAACGTGTTTTTTTGTGACGATCTGTAATTTCAGAAATTAAATGATTGTTTTTATCTGTAACGGCCTTTGGAGCAATCAATTCTTCGTCACTGTTCTCAATAAATTGCAACAAGTGCTGCTGGTATTCTAGGTACTTTTTATTTTCTTCAATTCTAGAAATTTTTAGAATATACCCTTCTTCATTCTCTATTTTAATTCTAAAATTAAAATCAACATAACCAGGCAAAGGAGATGCCGTTCCTTTGATATTATAGCGATCAAAAAGAATTTTTTCTGCTTCTGGTATTGAGATTTTCTGTTGCGTGTACTTCATAAATTAAAAATAGCATAAAACGAGTATAAAAACCCTTTTTATTCTTTGTAAATTTGTTTTAAATATAGCAAGATTATGAATGTAAAAGGGAACATTGTAGATATTCTTAATAAAAGAATTTTTAAAGGTGAAGTTGTTATAGAGAATGGACATATTTCGGCTATTCGAGAAGTAAATCATTCAGAAGAAAATTATATTTTACCCGGTTTTGTAGATGCACATATTCATATAGAAAGTTCTATGTTAGTGCCTTCTGAATTTGCTAAAATTGCTGTTGTGCACGGAACCGTAGCTACGGTTTCTGATCCGCATGAAATTGCCAATGTTTTAGGAGTAAAAGGAGTTGATTTTATGATTGAAAACGGAAAGAAAGTTCCGTTGAAATTCAATTTTGGAGCACCAAGTTGTGTGCCCGCAACCTCTTTTGAAAGTGCTGGTGCAATTATTGATGCTAATGATATTAAGTTGATGATGGAAAATCCTGATATCAAATACCTTGCAGAAATGATGAACTATCCGGGTGTTTTATTTGATGATGGAGAAGTTCTTGCTAAAATTCAGCATGCTAAAAACAACAATAAACCAATTGATGGTCATGCTCCGGGTTTAAGAGGAGAAGATGCCACTAAATATATTGCTGCCGGAATTTCTACAGATCATGAGTGTTTTACTTTTGATGAAGCTTTAGAGAAGTTGCAAAAAGGGATGAAGGTACTTATTAGAGAAGGGTCTGCTGCAAAAAACTTTGAAGCCTTAATAGCTTTATTACCAGAATATTTCGAAAATATGATGTTTTGTTCAGATGATAAACATCCAGATGATTTATTGTTAGGTCATATAAATCAATTATGTGAAAGAGCCGTAGCAAAAGGAATTGATGTTTTTAAAGTGTTGCAAGCGGCTTGTGTAAACCCTGTAAAACATTATAATTTAGAGGTTGGTTTGTTACAAAAAGGAGATACTGCAGACTTTATTTTGGTTGATAATTTAAAAGAATTCAATGTTTTAGAAACCTACATTAACGGAGAATTGGTTGCTAAAAATGGAGAAAGTTTTGTGAAATCGGTTCCTTTTGAAGTATTAAATAATTTTAATACGGATAAAAAGAAAGTAGCAGATTTTAGATTTGAATCTTCAGCAAATAAAATTAGAGTCATTGAGGCTTTAGATGGAGAATTGGTAACCAATCAAATTGAAGCAGCTTCTTTAATTGTTGATGGGAATTTAGTTTCAAATACGGCAACTGATGTTTTGAAAATGACGGTTGTAAATCGGTATAAAAATGAAGCACCCGCAATTGCATTTATTAAAAATTTCGGTATTAAAGAAGGCGCCATTGCAAGCTCTGTTGGGCATGATTCTCATAATATTATTGCCATTGGGGTTTCTGATGAAGCAATTTGTAAAGCTGTAAATTTAATTATAGAAAATAGAGGAGGAATTTGTGCTGTAAATAACCTTGAAGAAAAAATAGTCTCTTTGCCAGTTGCAGGAATTATGTCGGATAAATCGGCTAAAGAGATTGGAAAAGCGTATGCAGAATTAGATGTTATGGCAAAACAAATGGGAAGTACATTGCGTGCGCCTTATATGAGTTTATCTTTTATGGCCCTATTGGTAATTCCTTCTTTAAAATTGTCAGACAAAGGTTTATTTGATGGAACTTCTTTTCAATTTACGTCGTTGGAAGTGCTGTAGGTTAAGTTGATTTATTTAGTGTCTGGTCGGAAACATAGCAACATTAAATGTGTTTTTTTTTGCGTCCTTACCATTTATTTTTAATCGATTTATGCGAAGGCATCACCTTATAAAAAGTAACTGAAAATGACATCAAAAATAATTCAAATTATAAAAATCGTTTGTTTACGACCAGACACTATTTAGTTTTAACTACATGCATTCCAGATTATATCTTTTGGTGTGGGTGCAGTAATTGCTATTTCTTCTTTAGAAACTGGGTGTATAAACTTTATTTTTCGGGCATGTAAACTAATGCTTCCGTCTTTGTTAGAACGCGGAAAACCATACTTTAAATCGCCTTTTATAGCACTACCAATATAAGATAACTGTGTTCTAATTTGATGATGCCTGCCTGTTTCTAAATCAATTTCAATTAAAAAATAATTCTCTAATTTTTTAATGATATTGTAGTGCAGGATAGCTTTCTTACTTCCTTCAATTTCTTTTTTGTAGACAAAAGATTTGTTCTTTTTTGTGTCTTTTTTTAAAAAATTAGTAAGGGTGTCTGTAGTTGCTTTTGGTGCATTTTTCACAAGTGCCCAATAGGTTTTCTTAATTGTCTTTTCGCGTAACATTTTATTTAAACGCTCTAAAGCTTTAGAGGTTCTTGCAAAAATTACGATTCCAGAAGTAGGTCTGTCTAATCGATGTACGGTGCCAATAAAAACCAGACCAGGTTTATTGTATTTATCTTTTACGTACTCCTTAACAACATCACTTAACGGTTTATCGCCTGTTTTATCACCTTGGGTAATATCACCAGCCCTTTTGTTCACAATAATGATGTGATTGTCTTCAAATAAAACTTGTAAATTTTCTTTTGTGGAGTTCATAGCACATTTTAATACTACTTTAGATAGGTCTAAAGGTTATTTAAAATCTTTAGCAACATCTTGGTTTACACCATCAATAAAATCTAAAAATTCTTTTCTACCTAAGCCTGTAGAAGATGAGGTTAAAAATGATGTTGGTAATGTTTGCCAAAATTGTAATAATTTCTTCTTGTAAGAAGTAATTTGTTTATTTAGTTTAGAGCTTCCAAGTTTGTCTGCTTTTGTAAAAACGATACAAAACGGAATTTGGTTTTCACCTAAAAACTGCATAAAATCTAGATCTATTTTTTGAGGATCATGTCTTGAATCTATCAATACAAAAGTGCATACTAATTGCTCTCTTTCTTTAAAATAATTTTCTATAAAATATTGAAAAATTACTCTTTTCTTTTTAGAAACGGATGCATATCCGTATCCTGGTAAATCCACTAAAAACCAATCTTCATTTATTTTAAAATGATTGATAAGCTGTGTTTTCCCTGGTTTTCCAGAGACTTTAGCTAAATCTTTCCGCTCCATTAACATGTTAATTAATGAAGATTTACCAACATTAGAACGGCCAATAAAAGCAAATTCTGGCATTCTTTCTGGCGGCGCTTTGGTAACATTACTGTTACTCATTATAAACTCTGCTGACTTAATTTTCATTAGATTATATGTTTCTAGCAATCAGCCATTTATGAAGAATTGTATTGAATTCTAAAGGTGTCTCCATCATTGCAGCGTGCCCACATTTGTCAATCCAAAATAAATCAGAATTAGGTAAAATTTTATTAAAATCTACAGCAACTTCTGGAGGAGTTACAACATCTTGTTTTCCCCAAATTAAGCAGGTTGGTTGTTTCATTGCAGGTAAGTCAGCCGACATATTGTGTCTAATAGCGCTTTTTGCAATTGCTAAAGTTCTTATTACAGAACTTCTATCATTTACTATTTTAAAAACATCATCAACCATTTCTTTCGTTCCAATAGCTGGATCATAAAAGACGCCTTGTGTTTTTTCTTTGATATATTCATAGTTTCCTCTTTTTGGGAAACTATCTCCCATAGCTTTTTCATACAAACCAGAACTTCCAGTTAAGACTAGTGCTTTAACTTGTTCTTGATTGTGTTTTGTAAAATACAAAGCAATATGACCACCTAGAGAATTACCTAGTAAGATGGCGCTATTAACTTTTTTATGCTCCATAAAATCTTTTAGAAACCCAGCTAAACTTTTAACGTTGGTTTGTAAAAGAGGAAGGGAGTAAAGGGGTAGTTCTGGGATTAATACTTTGTAGCCATTTTCAGAAAAATGTTTATAGGTATCACCAAAATTACTTAAGGCACCCATTAAACCATGTAAAATAATAATAACAGGGCCTTCACCCGCTTCTGCATATGTAAATTTCCCCTCGGTTTTCAACTGGTCAATCATCGTTCAATTCATTTTACGTAATGGCAAATGTAATTCTTTTTTATAACATAATTCTCGTTTTACTAAATCACTCGAAATCATATTTTGAGACTGGTCTTGTCTGCAATTGGTGTAGAAAAGCAATAAGTTGTTAACAATGTGGTAGAAAGTGGTAAAAAGTGGTAAAATTTATATATTTTTGATATCTATAAAAACTTATTTATTCGTGATAAATTTAATTGGGACATATGAATGTAAGGCAGATGCAAAAGGCAGGGTGATGTTTTCATCTGCGCTTAAAAAGCAGTTGCAACCAATTATAAATGAGGGATTTGTAATAAAAAGAGCTGTTTTTCAACCTTGCTTAGAATTGTATTCTATGGAAGAGTGGAGTTTAATGATGGTTAAAGTTAATAAGCTGAATAAGTTTGTTAAAAAGAACAATGATTTTATTAGAAGATTTACAGCAGGTGTAAAAATCGTTGAATTTGATGCTGCGGGTAGGGTTTTAATTCCTAAAGATTTATCTGAGTTCGCTGGAATAAAAAAACAAGTTGTTTTGTCTTCTGCGTTGAATATCATAGAAATTTGGGATAAAGAGAACTATGAAAAGGCAATTGATGATGCTGCTTTAGATTTCGCTGATTTAGCGGAAGAGGTAATGGGAAATACAGAATTAGATGAATTATCATAGTCCAGTTTTATTAAAAGAAAGTATAGACGCTTTAGCGATTAAAGAAGATGGTGTCTATGTAGACGTTACGTTTGGTGGTGGCGGTCATTCAAGGGAGATTTTGAGTAGACTTGGTGAAAATGGAAGATTGTTTGGTTTTGATCAAGATCCAGATGCATTAGAGAATGTAATTGATGATGCTCGTTTTACGCTGATTCCAGAGAATTTTAGATATATCTCAAGATTTCTAAGGTTTAACGGTGTGAAGAAAGTAGACGGAGTTTTAGCAGATTTAGGTGTTTCTTCTCATCAATTTGACGAAGGGGAAAGGGGCTTTTCTACTCGTTTTGACGGTGACTTAGATATGAGAATGAATCAGAAATCTAAAATTTCTGCAAAGGAAGTTATTAGCAGTTACTCGGAAGAAAAATTAGCAGAGATCTTGTTTTTATATGGTGATTTAAGGAACTCAAGAAACATAGCCAAAACAATTGTAGAAAAAAGACAAGAAGAAAAAATTGAAACAAGTTTTCAGTTAAAAGAGGCCTTACAAAAATATTTACCGAATGCGGTAGAGCATAAAATATTAGCACAGATATTTCAAGCCATTAGAATTGAGGTAAATGAAGAATTAGAGGTATTGAAGGAGTTTCTTCTGCAAATGCCAAATTTATTAAATAAAGAAGGACGGTTAAGTGTTATTTCCTATCATTCTTTAGAAGATAGATTAGTAAAAAGATTTATTAGAACAGGTTTATTTGTTGGTGAACCAGAAAAAGATGTTTTTGGAAATGTAGAAGTTCCTATGGAGAAAGTAGGAAAGTTGATAGTGCCAGAAGCAGCCGAAATAAAAGTAAATAATAGATCTAGAAGTGCAAAACTTAGAATTGCTACTCTAAAAAGGAAAAAGTAATAAGATGTCTAAAATTAAAAAAAGTGTGTACGGCTTTTTAAGAGGAAGTTTCCTTACAGATGAGTCTGCTTTTAAAAATTGGCGCATTATTATTTTTGTAGTTGGACTGTTATTGGTAATGATTTCTAGTTCGCACAAATCAGATCAGAAAGTAATAAAAATTGCGGAATTAAATAAGCTGAAGCGAGAATTAAGAGCAGAGTATATAGATACTGGTACTATTCTAATGAGAATGAAAATGGAGTCTAGTATACGAGAGAAAGCAATATCTAGAGGTTTAAAACCTTCAGAAACCCCACCAAAAAAAATAAAAGTAACTTATAAAGACAATTAAAATTGGCAACTCACAAAAAAAGCATTTTAACGAAATTCTACATAGTAGGTGCTTTTATGACGTTGTTTTTGTTAGCTATTATTTTAAGAGTTGTTAATCTTCAGTACGTTCAAGGAGATGTCTATAGAGATCTAGCTACAGAACTTACGGTTAGACAAGACACTATTTACGCAAATAAAGGCAATGTGTATGCCGCAGACGGAAACCTACTAGCAACTTCGATGTCTAAATTCAACATTTTCATGGATTTAGTTACGGTAAAGAATACCGTTTTTGAAGAGAATATTGTGAGTTTGTCAAATGAACTTTCAAAAATGCTAGGGAATTCATCTAGTTATTATCAGAAAAAATTAAGGACTGCAAAAAATAAAAAAAGAAGGTACTTCCTGATTGCGAGAAATATTGGATACACAGATTATTTAAAAATGAGGAAATTTCCAATTTTTAATTTGGGGGTGTACAAGGGTGGTTTTATTGCAAAGCACAGAACGGAACGAGCGCACCCAATAGGCAAGATAGCAGAGAGAACTATTGGTTATAATGATTTTAGAGGTGAAGCAGGAATAGAAGGAGCCTTTGCAGATTATATGCAAGGTGAAAATGGATTAAGATGGGAGCAAAAAATTGCTAAAAATCAGTGGAAACCAATTACCGACTTTAATGAAAAAGAACCAATAGATGGGCATGATATTATTACAACGATAGATGTGAATATTCAAGATATTACGCATCATGCACTTTTAAGAAAGTTAGAGTATTTTGAAGCAGATCATGGTTGTGCGGTGGTTATGGAAACTGCAACCGGAGAAATTAAAGCAATTTCTAATTTAGGTAGAACTAAAAAAGGAAAGTATTACGAAAAGAGAAACTATGCGGTATGGGAAAGTCATGAACCTGGTTCTACATTTAAGTTGGCAAGCTTAATGGCTGCTTTAGATGATAAAATGATTGATACTTCTACAGTTGTAGATACAGAAAAAGGTAAGAATTTTTATTCACGGTTCTAAGGTAGAAGATTCTCATAGAGGTGGTTATGGTAAGATTTCTGCTGCAAGAGTTTTTGAGGTTTCTTCTAATGTTGGTGTTGTAAAGTTAATTAAAAAGCATTACGATCATCAGCCAGAAAAATTTATTAAGAAATTAGAAACATACGGATTTACAAAGGCAATTGGTTTTCCTATTAAAGGAGAAGGAAGACCTGTAGTACCTGGGCCATCTGATAAAAGATGGAATAAAATTTCTTTAGAGTGGATGTCTTGGGGGTACGGAGTCTCTGTTACACCAATGCAAACATTAATGTTTTATAATGCAGTTGCAAATAACGGTGTAATGGTGAAGCCTCGCTTTATTAAAGAGCTGAGAAGACAAGATAAAACCGAGAAAATTTTTGAAACAGTAGTGGTGAATCCAAAAATTGCTTCTGATGAAACGTTAAGTAAAATTAGAAAAGTACTAGAAAATGTAGTTGTAAGAGGAACTGCAAATAATATCTATTCTTCAAATTTTTCTATGGCAGGAAAAACAGGAACTGCTAAAAAATACCTTCCTAAACATAAAGACGAAAATGGCAACACGGTGGCTGCAGGATATTCTAACAAACACTACGTAGCTTCATTTGCAGGTTTTTTTCCTGCAGAGAATCCTAAATATTCTTGTATTGTGGTAATTCATGATCCTAAAAAGGAAAAAGGATATTATGGTGCAACCGTTGCCGGACCTGTTTTTAAAGAAATTGCTCAAAAAATTTATACAACAACTCCCGTAGACAACCAATCTGTAGACGATAAAGCTAGTTTTGAAGAGATCGAAATACAATACGCAACCTATGATGATGCATTGGGTAGAAAGCTACACACAAGTTCCAAATGTTACAGGGATGTCTGGTATGGATGCATTGTCTTTATTAGAGAATATTGGATTAAAAGTTGAAATTTCTGGAGTTGGTAAAGTGAAATATCAATCTTTAAAAAAAGGAGAGAAATTAGTAAAAGGAAACACAATCACCCTAAAATTATCATAGTCTGAAAAACTTAAAAGACATATTATATACCGTTGCAATTACTAAAGTATTTGGTACTACAAACGTAGCCGTAAAAAATCTTGTTTTCGATTCTAGAAAAATTGAAAATGAAGATATTTTTATTGCTCAAAAAGGAGTTTCTGTTGATGGACATTTATACATAAACAAGGCCATAGATTTAGGTGCTACTGTAATTGTTTGTGAAGACTTTCCTGAAACGCAAAAAGACGAAATTACATACGTTCAAGTGGTAGATGCAAATACCGCTCTGGCAGTTATGGCTTCAAATTTTTACGATAATCCTTCTTCTAAAATACCCTTGATAGGTGTTACTGGTACAAATGGAAAAACTACGATAGCATCACTTTTATATCAATTATTTAAGAAGGCAGGATATAAAGTAGGGCTGTTATCTACGGTTAAAGTTTTGGTAGATGATGTTGAATTTAAAGCAACCCACACAACACCAGATTCTATAACTATTAATGGGTATCTAGATAAAATGATTGACGCTGGTGTAGATTTCTGCTTTATGGAGGTTAGTTCTCACGGTATTCATCAAAAAAGAACAGAAGGATTGGTTTTTACTGGCGGTATTTTTACAAATCTTTCGCATGACCATTTAGATTATCATCAAACGTTTGCAGAATATAGAAATGTAAAAAAAGAATTTTTTGATGGATTGCCAAAATCGGCATTTGCACTAACAAATATCGATGATAAAAATGGCAACTTTATGTTGCAAAATACCCAGGCAAAAAAGAAAACATACGCTTTAAAAACATTGGCAGATTTTAAGGTGAAGATATTAGAAAAACAACTTTCCGGCACCCTGATTTCTGTGGATGGAACCGAAGTTTGGACAAAGCTTATCGGTGTTTTTAATATCTATAACCTAACTGCAATTATTGCAACTGCAGAGTTGTTGGGCTTAGAGAAATTAGAAACATTAACAATTATTAGCGAATTAGAAAGTGTAAGTGGACGTTTCGAATATGTAATTTCAGAAGATGGAATTACAGCAATTATAGACTATGCGCATACGCCAGATGCATTAAAAAATGTATTAGAAACTATTAATGATATAATAACAGGTAACGAAAAGGTAATCACAGTAGTAGGTTGCGGTGGCGATAGAGATCAAACAAAAAGACCCAAAATGGCACATATTGCTTCGCAATTAAGTAGTCAGGCAGTTTTTACTTCAGACAATCCAAGAACAGAAAATCCGCAAACTATTTTAGATGAAATGGAAGTTGGTGTTGCCTCAGAAAACTATAGAAAAACATTGACAGTTTTAGATAGAAGACAAGCAATTAAAACGGCTTGTAAACTTTCTGAAGCAGGGGATATTATACTTATTGCAGGAAAAGGACATGAAGATTATCAAGAGATAAATGGCGTTCGTGCTCATTTTGATGATTTAGAAGAAGTGAAAAATTGTTTTAACCAGTTAAAAAATTAGTAAGAATGCTGTATTATTTATTTGAATATTTAGAAAGTCAGTTTAGTTTCCCTGGAGCTAGTGTGTTTCAATTTATCACATTTAGAGCTGCAGCGGCTTTTATTTTATCATTGTTAATTTCTGCAATCTATGGTAAGAGAATTATTCAGTTTTTACAAAAGCTGCAAGTTGGTGAAACTATTAGAGATTTAGGCTTAGAGGGTCAAATTCAGAAATCTGGTACACCAACAATGGGTGGAATTATTATTATTCTAGCAACTTTAATACCCGTTGTTTTATTAGCAAAGCTAAATAATATTTATGTAATTATTCTTATAATTACTACCGTTTGGATGGGTCTTATCGGTTTTTTAGATGATTATATTAAGGTGTTTAAAAAGGATAAAGCGGGTCTGCAAGGTAAATTTAAAATTCTTGGACAAGTTGGTTTAGGTATTATTGTAGGATCTATGTTATATTTTCATGAAGATGTAACTATTAAAGAGCAATTGCCTGTTGCAGAACAAATTTTACAAGATAACGGTAGAACAACCGTTTTTGGAGTTGCTCATAAATCAACCAAAACTACCGTACCATTTTTAAAAGACAACGAACTAGATTATACAAAAGCCTTGAGTTTCCTTGGTGAAGGTTACGAAAAATATGGTTGGATTGTATTTATCTTTATTGTTGTTTTTATTGTTACTGGAATTTCTAACGGTGCAAACTTAACTGATGGAATTGATGGTTTGGCTGCAGGCTCATCTGCCATTATTGTCATTACACTGGCTGTCTTTGCATGGGTTTCTGGAAACATCATTTTTGCAGATTATTTAGATGTTATGTACATCCCTAATTCAGGAGAAATGACCGTTTTTATCCTTGCTTTTGCAGGAGCATTAATCGGTTTCCTTTGGTACAATACTTATCCTGCGCAGGTTTTTATGGGTGATACAGGAAGTTTAACAATTGGTGGGATTATAGCGGTAATTGCTATTGCTATTAGAAAAGAATTATTGTTACCAATTTTAGCAGGAATTTTTGTAGTAGAAAATATGTCTGTAATTATTCAAGTTTTCTGGTTTAAGTTCACTAAAAAGAAGTTTGGTGCAGGAAGGAGAGTTTTTAGAATGGCTCCTTTGCATCATCATTATCAAAAAATAAGCTACCACGAAAGTAAAATTGTAGTCCGTTTTTGGATTATTGGAATTCTTTTAGCGGTATTAACAATTGTGACTTTAAAATTAAGATAACGTGAAAAGGTTGGCAATACTTGGCGGAGGAGAAAGTGGTGTTGGTGCAGCTATTTTAGGTAAACAAAAAGGATTCGAAGTCTTTGTCTCTGATAAAAGTGAGATTTCTAAAAAGTACATAGAAGTTCTTTTAAGTAATGCAATTGAATTCGAAGAAAAAAAGCATACCGAAAGTAAAATTTTAAATGCTGATATAGTTGTTAAAAGTCCTGGGATTGCAGATACAGTTCCTTTAGTTATAAAATTAAAAGATAAGTGCATACAAGTAATTTCTGAGATTGAATTTGCATCGCAATATACGGATGCAACGATTGTTGGAATTACGGGTTCAAATGGAAAAACCACGACTACATTATTATTGCACCATATTTTAAAAGCTGCAGGTTTAAATGTAGGTGTTGCAGGTAATATTGGAGACAGTTTTGCGCAGCAAGTTGCGAACGAAAAGTATGACAATTATGTATTAGAACTGAGTAGTTTTCAGTTAGATGGTGTAAAAGGTTTTAATAGCCATATTGCTATTCTAACAAATATAACACCAGATCATTTAGATAGATATGAATATGATTTTGAAAAATATATAGCCTCTAAATTTAGGGTCACAGAAAATCAGAAAGAAACTGATTATTTAATTTATGACGCAGATGATGAAGCCATTAGTAATTGGTTAAAAAAGAATAATACAAGAGCAAAATTAGTACCGTTCTCATTACAAAAAGAATTAGAATACGGCGCTTTTTTAAAAAACAATATAATAACAATCAACATAAATAAAGACACCCTCACTATGCCAATATCTACTTTAACAGTAAAAGGAAAACATAACGTAAAGAATGCAATGGCTGCAACAATGGCAGCACAACTACTCAGAGTTCGAAAAGAGTCTATAAAAGAGAGTTTGTCAAGTTTTGAAGGAGCAGAACATCGTTTAGAAAATGTAGCAAAGATATATGGTGTTGAGTATATTAATGATTCTAAAGCTACTAATGTGAACGCAACTTTCTATGCTTTAGAATGCATGGACAAACAAACTGTTTGGATTGTGGGTGGTGTTGATAAAGGAAATGATTACAATGACTTATTACCCTTAGTTAGAGAAAAGGTAAAAGCAATTGTTTGTTTAGGTTTAGACAACGATAAAATAAAAAACATATTTGGCAATGTAGTCGATATCGTGGTAGAAACTGCAGGTGCTGAAGAGGCGGTTAAAGTTGCGCGTAAGTTATCAGAAAAAGGAGATGCGGTTTTATTATCGCCAGCTTGCGCAAGTTTTGATTTGTTTGAAAATTATGAGGACAGAGGTCGCCAATTTAAAACAGCAGTCAGAAGTCTGTAAAATATTTATTGCTTTAAACTATTTAAAATAAAAAGATATTTATCTAGAAATGAAAACCATTTTTAAACATATAGAAGGAGATAAAACCATTTGGGCAATTGTTGCTATTTTGGCTATATTTTCATTTATGCCTGTGTACAGTGCAAGTACAAACTTGGTATATGTTGTGGGTTCTGGTTCTACATTTGGTCATTTAGTTAAGCACATGGTTTTATTAATTATGGGTTTTGCTATTATCTATGGTGTACATAAAATACCGTATCGTTATTTCTCTGGAGGCTCTGTTTTAATGCTTCCAATTGTTATTGTTTTACTAGTTTTTACGCTTGCGCAAGGAACTACTATTGGAGGCGCAAATGCAAGCAGGTGGATTCGTATTCCGTTTGTTGGCGTTGGTTTTCAAACATCTACTCTGGCTGGTTTGGTTTTAATGGTCTTTGTTGCGAGATATTTAGCTAGAAATAAAGAAAAAGAAATTATTTTTAAAGAAAGTTTGTTGCAACTGTGGTTGCCAGTCAGTCTAGTTTTAATCTTAATTTTACCTGCAAACTTTTCTACAACAGCTATTATTTTTGCAATGATTTTGGTTATTGTTTTTATTGGTGGTTATCCTTTAAAATATATCAGTTTTATTTTAGGTGCAGGAATTTTAGCACTCACTTTTTTTATATTAACTGTAAAAGCCTTTCCAGATGCAATGCCAAATAGAGTGCAAACATGGCAAAATAGAATAGAAAGTTTTTCTAATGAAGGAGGTAAAGAAGCATATCAAGTAGAAAAAGCAAAAATAGCAATTGCAACGGGTGGTCCGTTGGGAGTTGGTCCAGGTAAAAGTGTTCAAAAGAATTTTTTACCACAATCGTCATCAGATTTTATTTATGCAATTATTGTTGAAGAATATGGTCTTTTTGGTGGAGTTATGCTTGTACTTGTATATTTCTTATTACTTTTTAGAATATTTGTTGTCTTAAAGAAAACAGTCACTATTTTTGGCACATTATTAGTCATTGGTGTTGGTGTACCTATTATATTTCAGGCAACCATAAACATGGCAGTTGCTACCAATTTATTTCCTGTAACAGGTCAAACCCTGCCTTTAATTAGTAGTGGAGGTACTTCTATCTGGATGACCTGTTTTGCATTGGGCATGATTTTAAGTGTAAGTGCATCTAAGCAAGAAACAGAAGAAGATATTTTAGATGATAATCCTTTAGACATACTGCATGAAACAATCGATTAACATATTAATTTCTGGAGGTGGAACTGGCGGACATATTTATCCAGCAATTGCAATTGCAAATGAGATAAAAGTGCGGTACCCGAATGCTAACTTTCTATTTGTTGGGGCAAAAGATAAGATGGAAATGGAAAAAGTACCACAAGCAGGCTACGAAATTAAAGGATTGTGGATTTCTGGAATTCAAAGAAAATTGACCTTAGATAATATATCATTTCCTTTTAAACTGATACACAGTTTATATAATGCATTAAAAATTATTAATAAATTTAAACCAGATATTGCTATTGGTACTGGTGGTTTCGCAAGCGGACCAACCCTAATTATGGCGGCTAGAAAAGGAGTGCCAACGGTAATACAAGAACAAAATTCATACCCAGGAATAACAAATAAATTATTAAGCAAGAAGGCAAAAAATATTTGTGTTGCTTATGATCATTTAGAACGGTTTTTTCCTTTAGATAAAATTATAAAAACAGGGAATCCTGTTCGCCAAGACTTACTTTGCATTCATTCAAAAAAAGAAGATGGAAAAACTTTCTTTAAACTAGTAAAAAACAAGAAAACTGTTCTAATTTTAGGGGGAAGTTTAGGTGCAAGAAAAATAAATCAACTTGTAGAAAGTAATATAGATTTTTTTAAAAGTCAAAAAGTTCAGGTTATTTGGCAATGCGGAAAGTTCTACTTTGAGGAGTATCAAAAGTATAATACAATAGCACATGTACAAGTGCATCAATTTATAAATAGAATGGATTTTGCATATGCTGCAGCAGATGTAATTATATCTAGAGCGGGTGCAAGTTCTGTATCTGAATTGTGTATTGTGGGTAAACCGGTAGTTTTTATTCCTTCGCCAAACGTGGCCGAAGATCATCAAACAAAAAACGCAAAATCTATTGTAGATAAACATGCCGCTTTAATGATTAAAGAAAGTGATTTAGAAACGTTTTCGGTAGTTTTTGAATCGTTGATAAAAGACACGGGTAAACAAGAAAGCTTGTCACAAAATATAAAAGAATTAGCACTTCCTAGTGCAACAAAGGATATTGTTGATACTATTGAAAAATTATTAAAAAAGTGAATTTAAAAAATATACATAACATTTATTTTCTCGGAATTGGGGGTATAGGAATGAGCGCAATTGCTCGTTATTTTGCTTCAAATGGAAAAAAAGTTGCAGGTTATGACAAGACACCTTCTCCAATTACAAAAGAACTTGAGGAATTAGGTGTAGCAATTCATTTTGAAGATGCCGTAAAAAACATTCCAATTTCATTTTTAAATAAAGAAGAAACGTTGGTTGTTTATACACCAGCAATTCCAAAGAATCAAACCGAATTTAATTATTTTCTAGATCATAAATTTACCATTTTGAAGAGGGCAGCAGTTTTAGGTAAAATTACTGAAACTACTTTTTGTTTAGCAGTTGCAGGAACGCATGGTAAAACAACAACATCTTCTATTTTAGGCCATATTATGGCTGAGGTTAAGGCTACTTCTTTTTTAGGTGGAATTGCAGAGAATTATAATTCCAATTTAATTTTAGGGTCCACGGAAATTAGTGTTGTTGAAGCTGATGAATTTGATCGTTCTTTTTTGCAGTTAAGTCCAAATATTGCATGTGTAACTTCTATCGATGCAGATCATTTAGATATTTATAAAAATATAGAAGCATTAAACGAATCGTTTGTCTCTTTTTCAAATAAAGTTTCAGATACTTTAATTATTGCAAAAGGGCTGCCTCTAAAAGGGTTAACATATGCAATTGAAACAGCAGCAGATTATAATGCTTTTAATTTAAAAATAGAAAACGGTGTCTATATTTTTGATGTAAAAACACCTACATCAGAAATTAAAAATATTGAATTTCATTTACCAGGGCGCCATAATGTAATGAATGCCTTGGCTGCTTTGGCTATGGCAGATGTGTATGGAATTTCTTTAGAGAATATCAAACGAAACCTATCCACTTTTACAGGTGTTCAACGCAGATTTTCATATAAAATTAAGACAACAGATTTTGTACTTATTGATGACTATGCCCATCACCCAATAGCTATAAATGCAGTAGAAAATTCAGTAAGAGAGATGTATCCAAATAAAGAAATTTTGGTAGTTTTTCAGCCTCATTTATTTTCAAGAACAAGAGATTTTATAGAAGATTTTGCTTCTGCGTTATCAAAGTTTGATGATGTCTTGTTATTGGATATTTATCCAGCAAGAGAAACTCCTATTGTTGGGGTAGATTCTAATTGGTTATTGAGTAAAATTGAAAATGAGCGTAAAAAATTGACACAAAAACATAATTTAATAAAAGATATTAAAAATTCTTCTGCAAAAGTAGTTGTAATGTTGGGTGCAGGAGATATTGGAGTGCTGGTAAATGAGGTAACAAGTGAACTTTTAAAAGCACTAGAATATGAAGCTTAAAAGGGTTTTAAAATATTTGTTATTAGCTGTTTTAATTGGGTTTTTGGGCTTTTTGTATGGCTTTACTTCTAAGAGGAATAATGAAAAAAAAGTAACAAAAATTGAAGTAAAATTTGAAGCTGGAAACAACAATTTCTTAACACATGCAATGGTTGATAAATTGTTAATACAAAATAACAAAACAGTTCAAAACCAAGCAAAATCTACGCTAGATTTATACAGCTTAGAGCGCAGCGTATCTAAAAATCCTTATATAGAAAAAGCAGTGGTTTTTTTGACCATAGGTGGAGTAGTAAAAGCGACGATAAAACAACGTACACCAATTGCAAGAATTCTTTCTGGTAAAGATTCTTATTATGTTGATAAACAGGGTGTAAAAATGCCTTTGTCGGCTAATTATTCAGCAAGAGTGTTGTTAGTTTCAGGGGTCGAAAATGCAGAAGATATTCAGGTTATTTTACCTCTAATAGCAACTATTTTAAAAGATAGCTTTTTGCAAAAAGAAATCGTTGGGATTGTAAAATCTGCCGATGATACGTATGAGTTTTCTGTAAGAAGTGGAAATTATAAAATTAATTTCGGAAAATTAACAGAAACAGAATTGAAATTTAAGAAGTTAAAAGCGTTTTACAATACTACATTTAAAAATAAAATGATACAGGAATATAAAACGATTGCATTAAAATATCACAACCAAGTTGTGTGTACAAAATAAGTCGAAATGGAAAACAATAAAATAGCTGTTGGTTTAGATATTGGTACAACTAAAATTGTTGCCATGATTGGTCGTAAAAATGAATATGACAAAATAGAAGTTGTTGGTATTGGTAAAGCGAAAAGCTTAGGCGTTAAACGAGGTGTTGTAAGTAATATTACACAGACCATACAATCTATTCAGCAGGCTGTAGACGAGGCAGAAAGTGTTTCTGGTGTAAAGATAGAAGACGTTGTTGTAGGTATTGCTGGGCAGCATATTAGAAGTTTACATCATTCAGACTACATTACAAGAAATAATGCAGATGAGGTAATAGATGAGGCAGACATAGAAAACTTAGTAAACCAAGTACATAAACTTGTAATGTTGCCAGGAGAAGAAATTATTCATGTGTTACCACAAGAATTTAAAGTAGATTCTCAAGCAGATATTAAAGAACCAATTGGTATGTATGGTGGTCGTTTAGAAGCAAATTTTCATGTAGTTGTTGGGCAAGTTTCTTCTATTAGAAATATTGGGCGTTGTGTAAAGAGCGCAGGTTTAGATTTAAGTGACATCACCTTAGAACCTTTGGCATCTGCAGCTGCAGTGCTAAGTTTAGAAGAAAAAGAAGCAGGTGTAGCTTTGATAGATATTGGTGGGGGTACCACAGATTTGGCCATTTTTAAGGATGGTATTATTAGACATACGGCGGTTATTCCTTTTGGAGGAAATGTAATAACAGATGATATTAAAGAAGGTTGCTCAATAATAGAAAAGCAAGCAGAGTTATTGAAAATTAAATTTGGATCTGCGTGGCCAGGTGAAAATAAAGAAACAGAAATTGTTTCAATTCCCGGTTTAAGAGGAAGGGAGCCAAAGGAAATTACCTTAAAGAATTTATCTAAGATTATTCATGCTAGAGTGCAAGAAATTATTGAGCACGTATATTTAGAAGTGAAAAATTATGGACATGAAACAGCAAAGGGAAAGCTAATTGCAGGAATTGTCTTAACAGGTGGTGGATCTCAATTAAAACACCTACGTCAATTAGTAGAGTATATTACTGGTATGGATGCTAGAATTGGTTTTCCTAACGAGCATTTAGCAGGAGATTCTGAAGATGCTTTATCTAGCCCATCATATGCAACAGCAGTTGGTTTGTTGATGGAAGGTTTAAATAGAGACGCTAGAGAAGAAGAAGAAGAAGAAGAAGAAGAAGAAATTATTGAAGAAGTTACTCAAGAAGGTGCAGATATGTCTGAAAATGACGCAGCCATAGACGAGAAAATAAAATCAAAAAAGAAAAAATCATTTTTTGATAAGTTTACAGAAAGTCTTAAGGATTTCTTAGACAATGCAGAGTAAAAAAAGGGAGTACATAAAGAGTGGTTTAAGAGTACATTTATAATAAAGAAAAAATAAAATATAATAGAACGTTATTATGAGCACAGAATTTGATAACATTTCATTTAACATGCCAAAGACACAATCTAACACTATAAAAGTAATCGGTGTTGGTGGTGGTGGAAGCAATGCAGTAAACCACATGTTTACCCAGCAAATTAAAGGTGTAGACTTTGTAATTTGTAATACAGATTCACAAGCATTAGAAAATAGTTCAGTTCCTAATAAAATACAATTAGGTGCTAACTTAACTTCTGGTTTGGGTGCGGGGGCAAATCCAGAAATTGGAGCACAAGCAGCCAAGGAAAGTATGCAGGAAATTCAGCAAATGTTAAATACCCAAACAAAAATGGTATTTATAACAGCAGGAATGGGTGGTGGAACAGGTACGGGGGCCGCGCCAATTATTGCAAAGATTGCTAAAGATATGGATATTCTTACGGTTGGAATTGTAACCATGCCTTTCGCTTTTGAAGGAAGAAGACGATCTAAACAAGCTCAAGAAGGAATTGATCAATTGCGCCAAAATGTAGATTCTTTAATTGTAATTAATAATAATAAATTACGTGAGGTCTATGGAAACCTTGGCTTTAAAGCTGGTTTTTCTAAAGCAGATGAAGTTTTATCTACTGCTTCTCGTGGTATTGCAGAGGTAATTACACATCATTACAAGCAAAATATTGATTTACATGATGCAAAAACAGTGCTTTCGAATAGTGGAACAGCTATTATGGGCTCTGCAAAAGAAGAAGGAACTAATAGAGCAAAAACAGCCATTGTAAAAGCATTAGACTCTCCATTATTAAACGATAATAAGATTACAGGAGCTAAAAATGTTTTGTTGTTAATTGTTTCAGGAACGAATGAAGTCACGTTAGATGAAATAGGAGAAATAAACGATTATATTCAAGATGAAGCAGGGTATGACGCCAATATTATTATGGGTGTTGGTGAAGATGAGAAATTAGGAGATTCTATCGCTGTAACAATTGTTGCTACTGGTTTTGCAAAAGATCAGCAGAGTACAATAACAAATACAGAGGTTAAAAAGATAGTTCATACTTTAGAGAGCGATCAAAAAGCAACCTATAATTTTGGTGAAAAAACCATTACAAAGTCGCCTACTTTAGAGCAACCAATTTCTGATGTTATTCAAGAAAAAATTATTCATATTCTAAAAGATGATGCGGAATTTGAAGAAGTAAAGTCAACTCCGAAAATGGACTTGATACCGACTTCTGAAAACATTGTAAATACACCTGTGTTTCACGAAGAAGTATCTCTAGATATCGTTTCTGAGGATGATTTTGTTATTACAGATGTTACACCAATTGCAGAAGCTGTTGTTGAAGAACCAAAACAAATTCAAGCAGATTTATTATTTGATTTGCCGTTAAATAATACAAGAGAAGAGGAAGTATCACAAGCTATTACATTTAATTTAAATACCCCTTCTGAAGACGTGAATGATATAGAGGTTGTTGCAGTAGAGGAAGTCATTACTACCCCTAAAATTCAAGAGACACGTTACGTTTTAGAAGATTTTGATGCAAAACCAACTATTGGTAAAAGTTCTCGTATTACTGGAAAAGATACTACTGTTGCGGAAGAAGAAATTCAATTTGAATTGAAGACAGCAGCACCTGAAGCTAAAATAAATAGTATACAAACAATCAGTGAAGAAGTTTCTCCTTTAGATTTAACAATATCTGAATTACAAAAAAGAGCAGAAGAAAGACGTAAAAAAATGAAAGGTTTCAATTATAAATTCAATGATCAATTGAATAAAAATATAGATGAAATTGAACGCCAGCCTGCTTATAAAAGATTAGGATTAGATTTGAGTGCAGATGCATCAATTAGTAAGTCTAAGACAGCTATTAAAGCCGATGATAGCGATATTGATTTTAAATCGAACAATTCTTTTTTACATGACAATGTAGACTAGTATTCGTTTTGTGAAAACCCAAAAAACCGCATTAAAATTAGTTTAATGCGGTTTTTTTTGGTTTTATTTTTCAGTTTAAAGAAGTTTGAAAAGCCGCTTAAAAATAGCGATAGGTCCAATTAATGTATACAATCAATTATAATTCAATATTTTTATAACGTTTAATTAAAGCATACATTTTTATTATCTTTGCGTCTTTAATTTAGGATATGAAAAAAGGAATATCTCTCTTTATTGTTATTTTATTGTGTAGTTGTAGTCCGAAATTATTCAAAGAAAAATGGACAAACATTGAGGCACCTGAAACTTTTAAAGCACGTTTTGAAACTACACAAGGGAACTTTGATATTGAAGCAAAAAGAGAATGGGCCCCAAATGGTGTAAACAGATTGTATCAATTAATTACAAAAAACTATTATCAAGATATTTCAATTTTTAGGGTAGTTCCTAACTTTGTGGCGCAATTCGGAATTCATAATGACACTTTAATAAATAATAGTTGGCAACGGAGCGGTATAAAAGATGAGCCTGTAACGCTAAAAAATGATGCGATGACAATTGCATTTGCTAGAGGTGGCGTTAAAAGTCGCTCTAACCAAATATTTATCAATCTAAAAGATAATTACCGTCTAGATAAACTGGCATATGCTGGAGTTACTGGTTTCCCGGTAGTGGCAAAAGTAGTTGCTGGAAAAGAAGTTATTTTAAAGTTTTATGATGGGTACGAAGAAAAACTAGGGAGAAAACAAGATATGATCTCAAAATTTGGAAATGTATTTGTACGCGAGGAATATCCGAAAACAGATTTCATTATAAGAGCATATATTTTAGAATAAAATCTTGTTTGAAAAATTGTATGGATTTAATTTACGTTTTTAGTGAAAACATAAAAATTTTCATCAATTAGAAAACTAGTGCCGGCTGATGTTAGCTCTAATTTTTTCCAATTACTTGTTGGGTAGATCCATTTTTCCTCACCATTGATAGTTGTTTTTAAAGGCATTTCAAAATTAGCAACACTATTTGTCCAACGATATTTTAAAGTCTTGTTTTCAATCGTATGTTCTAAGGTTGGTATTTTAATGGTTCTTAAATATTGATTAAAAAACGGATTCAAATTAAAACCAGTTTCTTTGCTTAAAAAATCCTCTATTTGTTTTGTAGTAACCGTTTGATGATAAAAGTCAGCATTCATTTTTCTAAGAATAAGGCGCCATTTTTCATCATTATCTATTAATTGCCTTAAGGTGTGCAGCATGTTACCACCTTTGTTGTACATATCTGATGATCCACTTTTATTTACATTGTACTTTCCAATAATAGGCGTTTTATTCGCAATCGTTTTTCGAAGGCCAATTACATATTCAGAGGCTGCTTTTTTACCATAATAATAGTCTAAAAAAAGACTTTCAGAATAATTGGTAAAACTTTCATGAATCCACATATCTGCTGCATCGATGTCTGTAATATTGTTTGCAAACCATTCATGTCCAGATTCATGTACAATGATAAAATCGAATTTTAAACCCCAACCTGTTCCAGATAAATCTCTACCAAGATACCCTTGTTTGTATTGATTTCCATAGGTTACAGAACTTTGGTGTTCCATACCTAAATAAGGTACTTCTACCAATTTAAAACCATCTTCGTAAAAAGGATATGCACCAAACCAATGCTCAAAAGCTTTCATCATTTTTGGTGCATCTGTAAACTGTTTTTTTGCTTTTTCAAGATTGTCCTTTAATACATAGTAATCCATCGATAAAGGTCCTTTTTCTCCATCAAAAATTTCAGAAAAATGAGTATAATCACCAATATTTACATTTACCCCGTAATTATTTATTGGGTTGTCTACAAACCAATTATAGGTTGTAGTTTCTCCATGGTTTTCTACACTTTCTAACCTGCCATTCGAAACATCCATTAAATGACTTGGAACTGTGACACTAATGCGCATACTTTCTACTTCGTCATACATATGGTCTTTGCAAGGCCACCAAACACTTGCACCTAAACCTTGACAAGATGTGGCTATAAAATGCTTTCCATTGGCATCTTTTTTCCATGAAAAACCGCCATCCCAGGGTGCTCTAATAGCTTCTTTAGGATTTCCTTCATACTGTACAATAATACTTTCTGTATTGCCTATTACCTGCTGTTTAGTAAGTGTTATGAAGTGGGCATTTCCATCGTGCAGTATCTTTAAGTTTTTACCGTCTTGTGTAACTTTGGTTATATTTAAAGGTGCTTGTAAATCAATTTGCATTGTTTGATTAGCGCTTAAAACAGTATACTTTATCGTGTTTTCTCCTGAAATATATCTTTTCTCTGGATCTACTTGTATTTTTAAATGATAATAGGTTAAATCCCACCAAATTCTTTCTGGGGTTATTGATCCTCTCAAGGTATCTTGTCTAGAAAAGTTATTTTTTTCATCCATTAAGCCCTGCGATTGAAAATTTAAAGCACACATAAATGTCAAATACAGAAGTATATAAAAACGATATTTCATGTTGTTATTTTTTTAATATTATTTTAATTGGAAACCTTTTGCTGGTTTGGCATTCAATAAATGGGTCACAAAATAATCCCAACGTTTTCTAGTCATGTAGTTTGTCATATCTCCATAACCATGTCTTTTATTTGGGTATAAAATCATGTCGAAATCTTTATTTGCTTTTATTAAAGCCTCAACTACTAGCATTGTATTAGACGGCGGTACATTATTGTCCATAGAACCATGTGTAATTAGTAACTTTCCTTTTAAATCTTTTGCAATTAATTGATTCGCTTGATTGTCATAATTGGTAGTTCCGTCTGTTTTTCCTTCGATATTTCCTTCAATCAAAAGTCCTTGCCATTTTTCTCCCCAATCCGCTTCGTAATTTCTATTATCATGATTTCCAGCGCCAGAAACAGCTACATCATAAAATTCAGGATATGCAAATACAGCCCTTGTAGAAGCAAATCCTCCACCAGAATGTCCCCAAATCCCAATTTTTTCAAGATCCATTCCTTTGTATTTTTGTGCTAATTGTTTAATTGCTGTTATGTTATCTGGCAAACCATTGTCTCCCATATTTCCATAATAGGCGTCATGAAAAGATTTAGAGCGCATTGGGGTTCCCATGGCATCAACTGCTACTACCACAAACCCTAATTCTGCAACTGCTTGAAAGTCTCTCCAAACAGGTCTAAAACCGTAATTCCCTATACTTCCAGATTGCGGACCTGGATAAATATAATTTAAAACAGGATATTTTTTATTGGCATTATAATGAGACGGTAAACACATAATACCGAACAAATCTGTTTTTTCATCTCTCGCTTTTACAGAAAACTCAATTGGTGCTTGCCAGTTTTTTTCTTTCAATTCAGAAATATCTGCAGTTTCTAAATCCATTATTTTTTCACCAAACCCGTTTCTTAAAATAGTAATTGGTGGTTCTGTAGTTGTTGAATAGGTATCAACCAATAGCGAATAATCGTCAGAAATAGTAACAGTATGTGTTCCTTTAGAGGGCGTTAGGTTGGTGAAGTTAGTACCATTAAAATTTATTTTATAGTAGTAATTATGATACGGGTTTCCAACTTCTTTTCCACCAGCTAAAAAATAAATTTGTCTATTTTCTTCGTCTACGCTTTTTATTTGCTTTACAATAAACTTACCAGAAGTAATTTTATTTTTCAAGGCTTTCGTTTTTAAATCATATAAATAAAGATGACCCCAATCCGTTTTTTCTGAATACCAAATAAACTCATTAGAATCGAATAACACTTTCCAGTTTTCTGCATTTACCCCAGATTCGTAATAGGTCGATACTTCTTCTTTGTGAATAGAGGTAACAGTGCCGGTTTTGGCATCTGCAATTTGTAAGTGTGCAATTTTATGATCTCTAGAACTAGAAACAAAAGCAAATTTTGTTCCTTTTTTATTCCATTGTGCATCAAGTAATTCGTTATTTCTTCCTGCAATATGGTCTGTTGTAGTGCCCCTTTGAAAATCTTTCTCCATTTTTAAACGCATTGTTTTTGGTTGGTTTCCTAAATGAATAATTACACGTTCAATGGTGAATATTTCGGCATCTCCTGGCAAAGGATGTTTCCATGCTTCTAACCTTGGGTGACCAACATTTGAGGAGGTTAAGTACATCATACCAACACCTCTTGCATCTTGCTGAAATGTTGCAATTTTATCAGAATTAGGCGACCATTTTAAAACAGCACCATCACTTTTAATCCAACCCGCATTATTAGTTGCATACCCATAATCTTGTTTTCCATCAAAAGTAAGTTGCATACTTTTATCGGTATCTAAATCACGAATCCAAAGATTATAATGCTCAATATAAGCGGCTAATTTTCCGTTAGGAGAAATATGCTCATTCCTGTCTGCACTCTTTCTTTCTGAAGGGTGTTGTACTAAAGTATGCTCTTTTATTTTATATACATATTTTTGATTTAAAGCAATAAATTGTAATGTATTTAAATCATCAGAAAAAGAAACATTAGAAATAGGCAATGCGTTTGCGTTTATTTCTTTGTCTAACCCTTTAGATAGCATTTTAGCTAATTTTTCGTGGTTAAAAGCAGTTTCTTTTGTTTGAGTTTTCGTGTTTACTAAGATGAATTTTTTTCCTTCTTTAGTTTTGGTCGTATAAAGTAAGTTATTGTTGTTTACAAACGCACCTCCAGAAACTTGGTTGTAGACTAAACCGTACAAACTTCTATCCATGTGCTTTGCAGCATCTTCATATTCTGCAAGTGTAAATTGCTTTTGATTCTTTGAATTAGCACAACTAAAAATTACTATAACAATACCAGTAAAAATCGAGATTTTACTAAAAACTGATTGCATCATAAGTCTAATTATTTTTTAGATAATTCTGTAAAATATGTATAGAAATAAGGAATGGTTTCGATTCCTTTTAGGTAATTCCAAATTCCGAAATGTTCATCTGGCGAGTGAATTGCATCAGAATCTAAACCAAAGCCCATTAAAATAGTTTTACTTTTTAAATGTTGCTCAAATAAAGCAACAATAGGAATACTACCACCACTTCTTTGCGGAATTGGTATTTTACCAAAGCTTGTTTCGTATGCTTTACTCGCCGCTTGATACGCAATATTATCAGTAGGGGTAACATAACCTTGTCCGCCATGATGTGGTTTTACAACTACTTTTACAGATTTTGGTGCAATACTTTCAAAATAATTTTTAAATAACTCGGTAATTGTTCTCCAATCTTGATTTGGCACTAAACGCATCGATATTTTTGCAAAAGCTTTACTAGCAATTACAGTTTTTGCCCCTTCACCAGTATATCCTCCCCAAATTCCGTTTACATCTAAAGTGGGTCTAATAGCATTTCTCTCATTGGTAGAATATCCTTTTTCTCCATAAACGGCATCAATGTCTATTGATTTTTTATAATTTTCTAAAGAGAAAGGTGCTTTCGCCATTTCTGCTCTTTCTTCTTTGGACAGTTCTTCTACATTGTCATAAAAACCAGGAATGGTAATATGATTATCTTCATCAGTTAGAGAAGCAATCATTTTTGTTAGAATATTAATTGGGTTGGCAACTGCACCACCATACAAACCAGAATGTAAATCTCTGTTTGGTCCTGTAATTTCAACTTCAACATAACTTAGACCACGCAAACCGGTTGTAATAGAAGGTATATTGTTTGCAATCATCCCAGTATCTGAAATTAAAATAACATCATTTGCTAATTTTTCTATATTTCTTGGCACAAACCAAGCTAGACCTTCAGAGCCAACTTCCTCTTCGCCTTCAATCATAAACTTAACATTACAGGGTAAATTCTCGGTAGAGGTCATGTATTCCATTGCTTTTACATGCATATACATTTGTCCTTTATCATCACAAGCACCCCTAGCAAAAATTGCTCCTTCTGGGTGAATTGCTGTATTTTTAATAACAGGTTCAAACGGAGGTGAAGTCCATAATTCTATCGGATCTGCAGGTTGCACATCATAATGTCCGTAAACGAGCACCGTTGGTAGGTTTTTATCAATAATTTTTTCTCCATAAATAATAGGATAACCTGGCGTTTCACAAAGCTCTACATGGTCGCAACCTGCTTTTTTAAGACTTTCTAAAACGAAATCTGCAGTGTTTAATACATCTTTCTTATAGGCTTTATCTGCGCTTACAGATGGTATTTTTAATAAACTAATAAGTTCATTTAAAAAGCGTTTTTTGTTTTCTTCTATATACGTTTGAATAGTACTCATAAAGTTATTTTATTATTTCTTCATCAAAAATAGAAAAATTATAATGAACAAGTTTGTAGTTTGCAAGTATTGTTTATATTTGCATCCCGAAACTTCGGATAAGTTGCAGGCGTGGTGGAATTGGTAGACACGCTAGACTTAGGATCTAGTGCCGCGAGGTGTGAGAGTTCGAGTCTCTCCGCCTGTACAAATGATAAAGCTGAAGCGCAAACTTCGGCTTTTTTCATTTTTAAAAACTAACAAATTATTATGAAACTATATCCTTTAAAATTCACTCCTGTTTTTAAATACAGACTTTGGGGTGGAGAAAAATTAAAATCAGTTTTAAATAAAGAATATTCTGAAAATAATATTGGAGAATCTTGGGAGATTTCAGATGTAGAAGATGGCGAAACATTTGTTGCCAATGGTTTTTTCCAAGGTAAAACTTTGAAAGATTTAATTAAATCTCACAAAGGAGAATTCTTAGGTAAAATTGTTTATGAAAAATTCGGAAATGAATTTCCGTTGTTAATTAAATTTATAGACGCAAAAACTCCGTTATCTATTCAAGTGCATCCAGGCAATGAAGTAGCAAAAGAACGTCACAATTCATTTGGTAAAAATGAAATGTGGTATGTGATGGAAGCGGATAAAGATGCTGAGCTGATTGTTGGTTTTGATGAAAAGATAGAGAAGAAAGATTACAATACTTATGTTTCAGGCGGGGCTATTTTAGATGTTATGCATCATGAAAATGTTTCAGATGGAGATACGTTTTATATTCCTACAGGAAGAGTGCATGCCATTGGAGCTGGCGTTTTGTTGGCAGAAATTCAGCAGACTTCCGATATTACATACCGTATTTACGATTATGATCGTGTAGATGCTAAAACGGGAGCCTTAAGAGACTTGCATAACGACATGGCAATAGATGTGATCGATTTTGAATGTCACGACACATACAAAACAAGCTATGAGTCAAAACTAAATGTATCTAATACGCTAGTACATACTCCTTATTTTACCTCTAACTTTATAGTTATTGAAGGAACTGTGCAAAAAGACTACTCGAACTTAGATTCTTTTGTGATTTATATTTGTGTTGATGGTGCTTTAGAATTATTACATAACAAAAAAAGTTTCTCACTTAAAAAAGGAGAAACTATTTTATTGCCAGCTTCAATAGGTAGTATAGAATTGCAATCTCTATCAGAGAAAAGTAAACTCTTAGAAGTCTATTTATAATATCAGGTTAACTTTATAAGGTCTTGTAAATAAATTATTTGTTTAATGAAATAATTTCAAAGTCCTCAGATTTTTCTGCAAAAGCGAACATTGCTTTGGTTTCTATTGGTGGAATTCTCAATTTTCTTTTGGTTAAATCTATCCAGGCACCGTATACTTTTATAATTGCAGAAAGCTTTCCTGCTTGATTATAAACTTCATGTACAAGTTTCCAACGTTCGTTATTTTCTGACAACCCCTGTAGTTTTAAATTTACAGTAATATTTTCTCCTAAATGAATCTCTTTTCTAAAAGAGGTTTCTTCTTTAAATAAAATAGGACCTAAATTATGCCGTGTAAATTCATCAATAGAAAAGTTGTTTTTAGCAAAATAACGCACTCTTACTTCTGCAGCATAATCGTTGTAAGCAGTATGGCGCATATGCCTATTTGGGTCAAAATCTGCCCATTTGGTAGCAAAGGATACTTGAAAACTCATATTTTTAGGAAATAAAAATCCCTGATAAACGTATTGTTTTGTCAGAGATTATAAATTATTAATTAGTTTCTTACGGTTTCTGCAGTATTTTTTAGTTTTAGGTCTTTTAAAACATTTAATGCTTCAGCTACATAAATATCTTTGGCTAGGTTTTTATGCCAAGCAGTCCTTTTATCACCTAGAACGCTGTCTTTTTCTATCAACGAAAATTCATATTTCGGAGACGCAAAATTAAGTTTAGTCTCGTTTTTAAAAGCATTAGTATATTTCTTTGAAGCAACTTCTAATAAAGCACTTTCTTTAGAGAAATCTTTAAAATTTAGAGAGTAAGAGGTGTCTTCTTGGTTTTCTTTTAACCATTTTGCATATTCATTTATCAACTTAAACTGTTCATCCAAAGCAATTCTGTTTTTACTTTTGTTTATAACATCAGAAAAATTCTCATAAGAGTTTGTTTTGGTATAATTTGCTTGTGGAACTTTATCCCAAATTAAAGCACCAGTTAAGTCTCTTTCTCCAAACTTCATATAACTATACTTGTTTGGCATTGCAATATCAGAATACACGCCTTCAATCTGGGTAGAGCCTCCATTTACCCTGTAAAATTTTTGAATGGTCATTTTAATGGCTCCTAGATCTTTTTCGTACTTCGGGTAAAAATTATTAATAGGAATTACACTTTGCACAGTTCCTTTTCCGTAGGTCTGGTTTCCTCCAATAATTACGGCTCTTCCATAATCTTGCATGGCAGCAGCAAAGATTTCTGATGCGGATGCAGATAATTCGTTTACTAAAACAACCACAGCGCCATCCCACTGCATTTTAGGATTCTCGTCATTTTTTACAATAGGATCTTGACCTCTATATTTTACCTGTACCACTGGTCCTTCAGTAATAAATAAACCTGCAATTTCTATTGCTGTTTTTAGAGAACCACCGCCATTATTTCTTAAATCGATTAATAAGCCAGATATATTTTCGCTTTTTAAACGTGCAATTTCTTTCTCCATATCTTTTGCAGAATCTCTGGAATCAATATCAGAAAAATCAATATAAAATCTTGGCAAATTTATCAAACCATATTTTTTACCTTCTTTTTCTACAATAGTAGATTTCACAAAAGTTTCTTCTAATTCTACAACATCTCTAATGATAGAAATAATACGTGTAGTGCCATCTAATTTTTTCTTAACTGTTAAGCGAACTTCAGTTCCCTTCTTTCCTTTAATAAATTTAATAGCGTCATCTAAACGCATACCAACAATATCTAAAGGTTCTTTATCTGCTTGTGCAACTTCTAAAATAACGTCTCCAGCTTCAAGTTCTCCTTGTTTCCATGCAGGACCACCAGAAACTAACTCAAAAATTTCGGTATAAATTCCTTTTTTTAATAAACGTGCACCAATACCTTCTAATTTACCAGACATATCTTGATCAAAACGTTCTTTTGTTCTGGGAGCCATGTAGGTTGTATGCGGGTCAAAAGCTCCTACAACACTATTTAAAAAGGTAGAAAACCAATCTTCATGTTCTAACTCTTCAATTCTTAGATAGAGTTCATCCATATTTTTTAAAACTTCTGCTCTAGCTTCTTTTTCTAAATCATTGAAAGATTTTTTCTTGTTTTAGGATCTTTTTTAACTTTAGCGTCTTGTTTTTCAATTTTATTTTGAACTCTACTTAGCACATTTAATTTTAACTGTTTGCGCCAATAGTCTATTAATTGATTTTCGTTTTTAGCAAACGGAACCTTATCATAATCAATATCTATAGTTTCATTCTTATCAAAATGAAAGGGTTGGGAAAGTAATTCTCCGTAATAAGATTTTGCATTTTTAATTTTTTTGGTAAAGTTGGTATATACTGTATTGTAAAAAGAGACATCGTCTTCTAGTAGTTGATTGTCTATTTCGTATTTGAATTTTGAAAATTCTTTTAAATCTTTTTGAGTAAAATAACGTTTACTAGGGTCTAAACCCTCAATAAAACTTGTGTACACTTGTTCAGAGAAGTCATCATTCATGTCTTTTACAACAAAATGACCTCGAGTTAAAATGTTTTTCAAAACATATACTAATATTTTATCTTTTTCTGGATCTGTGTTTTTAAAATTTTTATTGGCATGTATAGCAGTAAAAGATAATGAGAGTGCTATTAAACTGATACTTATTTTATTTCTTAAGTTCATAAATGTTTTGTGGTAATATGTAATGTAAATTTTCTTTTCTCTGTTTTTCACTACTAAAATAATGACAAATTATTAAAAGCCGTGCTTGTATTCTGTTTTTTATAAAAAACAATGAAGTTTCATTAAAACTTAGTTTAACAAATTTACAGAAAAAAGGGTTCTTATATTCTTTACAAATTGTTAAAAAGAGACAAGTTTAAATGAATTATATTTGCAACAAAATAATTGATTATGCAAGAAAAACCTTTAATCTTAGTTACAAATGATGACGGTATTACTGCTCCAGGAATTAGAGCGCTGATAAAAATAATGAATAAGATTGGAGATGTTGTTGTAGTTGCACCAGATAGTCCACAGAGCGGAATGGGGCATGCAATTACAATTGACAATGTTTTAAGATGCAATCCGATAACAATAGATGATGGTCCTCAGTTAGAATATACCTGTTCTGGAACACCGGCAGATTGCGTAAAAATGGGAATTAGCGAGATTTTAAATAAAAAGCCAGATTTGTGCGTTTCTGGTATAAATCACGGCGCTAACTCTTCTATAAACGTAATTTATTCGGGTACGATGAGTGCTGCAATAGAGGCAGGTATAGAAGGTGTGCCGGCAATTGGTTTTTCTCTGTTAGATTTTAAATGGCAAGCAGATTTTAAAGCATCAGAAGAAATTGTAAAGAATATTACTTTAAATGCGTTGTTAAACGGAATTCCAGAAGGTGTTGTGTTAAACGTAAACATTCCTGACTTAAAGAGGGAAGAAATAAAGGGAGTAAAGATTTGTAGACAGGCAAATGGGTATTGGAAAGAGAATTTCGATAAACGAAAAAGTCCGTTTGGAAAAGAATATTATTGGCTTTCAGGAGCGTTTGTAAATAAAGATAAAGGACAAGATACTGACATATATGCATTAGAAAATGGGTATGTTTCTGTAGTTCCTGTTCAATTTGATATGACAGCGCATCATATGATTCAAAAACTAAATTCTTGGGAACTATAAAAAAAGACATATCAATTGGTTTTCTTGTGGCATTATTTGCAACTTTTGGGGGCGTATTCTTGTATTTAGAATACTTTTCTAGGTTTTCTTTTGAGACTACTTTGCAAATGATAAAAGAAGGTAACCTATATGGTAAGATTTTAGCTTTGGCAGCAATTCCTAATTTATTTGTGTTTTTTGTTTTCATTAAAAAAAAAGAAGACAACAAAGCAAAAGGAGTTTTAATAGCTACTTTTTTAATTGCATTTATAACTTTAGTTTTAAAATTTTTCTAAAATGAAATATTATATAATTGCTGGTGAAGCTTCAGGAGATTTGCATGGTTCTAATTTAATGAAAGAACTTTACAAACAAGACGCAACCGCAGACATTCGTTTTTGGGGAGGAGATTTAATGCAAACCGTTGGCGGTACTTTAGTAAGTCATTACAAGGAAAGAGCTTTTATGGGTTTTTTCGAAGTTTTAAAAAATATATTCAAAGTAGTAGGTTTTATAAAGTTTTGTAAAAAAGATATTGCAGTAATTCAGCCAGATGTACTTATATTTATTGACAATTCTGGTTTTAATTTACGGGTTGCAAAATGGGCAAAAGCAGCGGGTTTTAGAACACATTACTATATCTCTCCGCAAGTTTGGGCTAGCAGAGCAGGCAGGGTAAAAGATATTAAAAGAGATATTGATAAATTGTTTGTAATTCTTCCTTTTGAGAAAGATTTCTATAAAAAGCACGATTGTGAAGTAGCCTTTGTTGGGCATCCGTTAATAGATGCCATTGCAGATAGAACTCAGGTTTCTGAGAACGATTTCAGAAAAGAACATGCATTAAGCACTAAAAAAATTATTGCTTTATTACCTGGGAGTAGAAAACAAGAAATTACTGAAATGCTTTCTGTAATGTTGTCTTTAATTACCGATTTTTCTGAATATCAATTTGTAATAGCTGGCGCACCTAGTCAGGATTTTTCTTTTTATAAGCAGATTATTGGCGAAAGAGAGGTGGCGTTTATCAATAATAAAACCTACGATTTATTAAGTGTTTCTTATGCTGCATTGGTTGCTTCAGGAACTGCAACTTTAGAAACTGCTTTATTTAAAGTGCCACAAGTTGTTTGTTATAAAGGAGGGTATATTTCATATCAAATAGCAAAAAGAATTATTACCTTAAAATTTATTTCTTTGGTGAATTTAATTTTAGATAAGGAAGTAGTAAAAGAGTTAATTCAAGAAGATTTTAACAAACAAAATCTAAAAGTAGCTTTGACAAATATTTTAGAGCTTTCTAATAGGGAAAATATATTCTTAAATTATTTCGACTTAGAAAAGCAATTAGGAGGAAAGGGTGCTTCAAAAAATGTAGCTTCTCAAATTGTAGCAGCTTTAAAATAGCATACTATAATTTATTTTTAGTAACTTTCCGTTGCTATGAAAAGGTTGTTGAAATATGTGCCTTTGCACTTCTTGGTGTTTTTAATTTTAGGAATCGGAATTCAATTTTATACACAAATTTGGACATTCGGCTTTCTGAAATTATTCCTTGTTTTATTATTTTTAGCAATTTCTTTATTTGTATTTCGGAAAAAAAAAGGGAGTACGATCATTGCTGTCATCCTATTTTTTTCAATTGGTATTTCAGCTGTTTACATTCAAGATGCTAGGAATTTTAAAAATCATTACACGCATTTTAATAAGGAAAAAACAAGAGTTGTTTTAAGAATTTCTAAGGTTTTAAAATCTGGATTTTATCAAGATAAGTATGTTGCAGAGGTCGTTCAGATGCAAACAGCTAAAACTAGAGGAGCTGTTTTATTAAATATTCAAAAAGATAGTCTGCGAGGACTACTTGCCATTGATACTCAAATTTTAGTGAATGCCGAGTTTAAAAGAGTATCCCCTCCTTTAAACCCTAATCAGTTTAATTACAAAGAATATTTAGCAAAGCAAGGAATTTACCAGCAGTTATTTATAGAAAGTACAGCGTTTTTGCAACTTTCGAATACAACGAGTTCTTTGGTAGGTATTTCGGGAAAGTTTAGGAATAAAATTCAGAAATCATTATTAAAATACAATTTTAAAAGAGACGAACTTGCTGTAATTACTGCGTTATTATTAGGGCAAAGACAAGAGATTTCCAAAGAATTATTAACAGATTATGCCAGCGCAGGTGCTATTCATATTTTGGCAGTTTCTGGCTTACATGTTGGTATTATTTTATTAATTCTATCTTTTCTATTCAAACCTATAGAAAAGATTAAAAACGGTGCTTATTTAAAAGCATTGTGTATTGTTTTATTATTATGGATGTTCGCATTTATCGCCGGCCTATCAGCGTCTGTAGTAAGAGCAGTAACCATGTTTACTTTTTTAGCAATTGGGCAATCTTTACGGCGAAAAAAAGTAGTGGAGTTCTCTTTAATTTCCTCGATGTTATTCTTATTAATTGTGAAACCTATGTTTCTATTTGATGTTGGTTTTCAATTAAGTTATTTGGCAGTTTTTGGTATTATTTGGGTGCAACCAAAATTAGTAGCTCTGTATAATCCAAGGTTTCTAATTGATAAAAAAGTTTGGCAACTAATTACGGTTTCTATTGCTGCACAAGTTGGTATTTTGCCTTTAAGTATTTATTATTTTCAGCAATTTCCTGGTCTATTTGTGTTGTCTAATTTGGTTATTATTCCATTTTTAGGGGCTATTTTAATTGGTGGAATTTTAGTAATATGTATGTCTTTACTTCATGTATTGCCAAACTTTTTGGGGCTTATGTATGGTTATGTAATTTCTTTAATGAACGACTTTGTTAGTTGGGTGGGCGCACAAGAGCAGTTTTTGTTTCAAGAAATTTCTATTTCTTTTGCAATGATGTTGTGCTGTTATCTTTTAATTTTTTCTGGCATTTTATATTTAATTAAGAGAACTCCAAGAAAATTTATATTTTTTTTGATCGTGGTTTTGTTAATTCAAAGTCTCTATTTTTTTGAAGAGAGAAAGGCAATTGAGAAAGAAGCTCTTATTGTTTTTCATAAAAGCAGATTTTCTATAATAGGGAAAAGAAAGGGGTTGAAAATAAAAATTCAGCAGCATATCGATACACTAAAACCAGGTAAAATTAATATGATTAAATCATATGTTACAGCTGAATATATTCAATATGTTGAGAACGTAAACTTTAAAAGTTTCATTCAATTTAAAGAAAAAAATATTTTAATCGTAGATAGCTTAGGGGTATATCAGCTAAATAAATTGGCGCATCCTATTGTGATTTTACAACATTCCCCAAAAATAAATTTAGAAAGATTAATTCATAGATTAAAACCAAGTCTTATTATTGCAGATGGTTCTAATTATAAAAGTTATGCAAGCAATTGGGAAAAGATTGCGATAAAAAATAACATTCCGTTTCATGATACCCGCAAGAAAGGAGCCTTTAAATTAGAATATTAAATCGCTTTTTCAAGAATCGAGTTAGCAACTTCTAACCATTTGTTTGGTCCACCACGAACATAACCTGTTTTACCAAGGCTGTATAGGTTCATCTTTCCGTTGTCTAATTTTTCTACATTCACAAAATGCACTGCAGGATACCCTTTTACACCAAACATCTGCTGTAGTTGATTGTTTTGTGCCTTTATTTCGTCGGTTTGAGCAGTTCTTCTAGGATAGTCTAATTCTATTAAAATAACTTCGGTAGACCATTCTTTAAAATCATCAGTACGAAAGACTTCTTTTTGTAATTTAATACACCAACCACACCAATCAGATCCGGTAAAAAAGAACATTACTTTTTTATTTTCTTTTATAGCTAATTGTAAAGCTGCATTGGCATCGGTATGCCAAGTTACCTTTTCTTGTGAAAAACTATGGATAGAAGTTAAGAAGGTAAGTAGGAGTGTAAGTAATATCTTTTTCATTATTTTAATTTTCCTTGTTTCTTGATACTTTGCTTAGTGGAAAGCATACTTCAAATTTACGAAAATCTTTTTGTTTACCGAAGGTTTCGTTTTTGGACATAAAAAAAACCTCACAAATTTTAGTTTATGAGGTTTTAAATATGTTTTTATTTTAGTTATCT
>CALJHU010000020.1:0-19363 GCA_937771065.1 uncultured Polaribacter sp.
AATCGCTCTATCTTTTAAAGTTAAAATTTCGCCTTCATCTGTTTGTATTCCTAAACCTGCACGTCCGTGGCCAGCTTGCTCATAGGTCATGCCAATTGCACCCATATAGGTTGGGTAGGTATCGCCATAACTTGGGTAGAGTAAATCGAAACTTTCTTTTGTAAAATACAACCAGCCTTCTTTATCAAAATAACGTGCATGGTTTTTTCCTATTTGAGTTTGAAAATTTCGCTGCCAATCTGTAATGATCTCGTGAAAAGGTGCTGCAGCAGGCGCAAAGTAATACGGACTGTTAATACCTTGTTCGTGAAAATCTACATGAATATGGGGCATCCATTTGTTGTAAATCGCAATTCTTTTTTGAGATTCTACCTGCGTAACCCAAGCCCAATCTCTATTTAAGTCAAATAAATAATGGTTTGGTCTTCCTCCGGGCCAAGGCTCTGAATGTTCTTTAGCATTCTGATCTATATTGTATGGCGTACTTTTTACTTGATTGAACCAGTTTACATAACGGTCTCTACCATCAGGATTGATACATGGGTCTAGAATAACTACTGTGTTTTCTAACCAAGCCTTTTTGTTGGTTACTAAGTTATATAGGGTTAACATAGCTGCCTCTGTGCTAGAAGCTTCATTGCCATGTACATTATAACTTAACCAAACAATGGCTTTCTTATTTGTTGCATTACCCGCAATAATTCCGGTTTGAGAAAGATTCTCTTTTCTAATATTTTCTAAATTGATTATATTTTCTTGAGATGAAATATAAGTCACATACAACGGTCTATGTTCATTTGTTTCGCCATATTTTTCTAACTTTACATTTTTCAATGCTGTGCTCACATATTTAAAATAGGCTACAACTTTATGATGTCTTGTAAAACGTGCACCAATTTCATATCCTAAAAATTCTGATGGAGATTGGATTGATTGAGAATAAAGACTTTCTGCAAATAATACCAGAACAATTAGAGTTACTTTAATTTTCATATAATTATATGGTTATTAAAGTAAAAGTAAGAATATATTTTTACTTTTTTAGGCTCTCAATTATAGATGCTGTTAAAAGTTCGTTAGATTGAAATGAAGTGAACGACAAAGGATAAAATATTTGTATTTTTATAAAAAATTTAAACACCCAATAAACGGTATGTCAAAAACAGCTTGTTGTAAAAAAAAATTTATTTAATGATGAAAGTAACACAGGTTCCATTTAAAGATACTGGTTTTTTCTCTACAACAATGCTCGATTATTTAGAGCAAAAAGAGGCAATACAATCGTTTTACAACAATTTTCCAGACAGCCTTGGTTTTCACAATCAAATTGAAGAGAAAGAAAACGCCCACAGTTTGCAGTCGAGATTGGTTTTAGTAGAAGCTTTAAAAAAGCAGTATACGAATGTTGAGGTTTCTGATAAAACGCAAGAAAACATTGAATTATTAAAATTAAAAAATACATTTACAATAACTACAGGGCATCAATTAAACCTATTTACAGGGCCTTTGTATTTTCTATATAAAATTATTTGTGCTATTAATTTAGCAGAAGAACTCTCTCAAAAGTTTACTGATAAAAACTTTGTGCCAGTGTATTGGATGGCGACAGAAGATCATGATTTTGATGAAATTAATTATTTTAATTTTGAAGGAAAAAAAGTACAATGGAGTAGAAATGATGGCGGAGCTGTAGGTCGATTTTCTACAGAAGGTTTAGATGCCGTGTTAGCTGTTTTTGTTACACAATTAGGTGATTCTAAAAATGCCACATATTTAAAAGAATTATTTTCTAAAGGATATTTAGAGCATAATAATCTAGCAGATGCAACCCGTTATATAGCAAATGAACTCTTTAAGGAGTATGGTTTAGTGACTCTAGACGGCGATGATACGTCGCTAAAACAACTTTTCATTCCGTTTATAAAGGATGAGTTAGAAAACCAAACATCTTATAAGCAAGTATCAAAAACCATAGTTAATCTTAAAGAAAATTATAAGATTCAGGTAAACCCAAGAGAGATTAACTTGTTTTTTTTGAGTAAAAAATCAAGGGAACGTATTGTTTTTGAAAATGGAGTTTATAAAGTAAATAATACATCCATTACATTTTCTAAAAGTGAGATTTTAAAAGCGGTAGAAGAAAATTCGTTAGATTTTTCTCCGAATGTAATTATGAGGCCTTTGTACCAAGAGGTTGTTTTACCAAACATTTGTTATCTAGGTGGCGGTGGAGAAATTGCATATTGGTTTGAGTTGAAAGCCTATTTCGAGAAAGTGAACATTCCTTTTCCTATTTTATTGTTGCGAAACTCTGTGCAAGTAGTTTCAGGAAAACAGCAAAAAAAGTTACAAAACTTAGGTATTTCTCACGAAGAACTGTTCTTAAAACAGCATAAATTATTGTCTAAAAAGGTGCTTGAAAATACGGCGATAGAAATTAAATTTAAAGAAAAAATTAAATATTTAGAAAGTCAATTTTCTGAACTAAAAGAGGTGGCTAAACAAACAGATGTTTCTTTTATGAACGCCGTAAATGCGCAAGAAAGAAAACAAATAAAGGGATTAGAAAATCTTCAAAAGAGATTAATAATTGCAGAAAAAAGGAGACAGAAAGATTTGGTTGAAAGAATTACGGCACTTCAAAATGAACTCTTACCAAACCAAAGCTTAGAAGAAAGGCAGCGCAACTTTTCTGAGTATTATTTAGCATTCGGCGATAACTTTATAAAAGCATTAAAAGAATCTTTAAAACCTTTAGATTTAGCTTTTACTGTTTTAGAATTGTAGTATCTATTCTTTAAGTACGCTAAATTCATCATAATTAGGAAGTAGTAACACATAATATAGTCTTTATGTAGCATTGCGAGCAAGAATGAGGTGGCAATCTAAAAATAAACAGTAATTTTACCGTCAAATACTGTTTCCTGAATTACAGGTTTTGCAACGATACATTATATCATGAAAGAAAAGAACTTACACCCCAAAAATAAATTCAATAAAGGATACGATTTTGATGCTTTAATCAAGATAAATCCAAAGCTAAAACCTTTTGTTGCCAAGAGTCAATTTGATGTAATTACCATTGATTTTTCAATTCCGGAGGCAGTAAAAGAATTGAACAAGGCTTTGTTATTCTCTTATGATAAAATTTCGATTTGGGATTTTCCTAAACAAAATTTATGTCCGCCAATACCTGGTAGGTTAGATTACATTCATTATTTGAATGATTTAATTTCTTCGGAAGAGAAAATAACTGTTTTAGACATTGGAACAGGTGCAACCTGTATTTACCCACTATTAGGAGTTGCGGAGTATAACTGGAATTTTGTTGCCTCAGATATCGATTTTGAATCTTTAGATACTGCGCAAGATATTATTGATGATAATAAATTAAGAGAACAAATAGAATTACGCCAGCAATCTGATGAAAATAACATCTTAAAAGGAGTTTTAAAAGATGGAGACTCTTTTTCTGCGGTAATGTGTAATCCGCCATTTTTTAAATCGGCAGAAGAGGCACAAGGTGCAAACAAGCGTAAAAATAAAAACTTAGGAAATAATACAGTAAGAAACTTCTCTGGTAACAACAATGAACTATGGTATGTTGGAGGAGAAAAAGCATTTTTGCACAATTATTTATACGAAAGCTCTTTATACAAAACACAGAGTACTTGGTTTACAAGTTTAGTTTCTAAGAAAGAAAATATAAAAAGTTTACAGAAATCTTCAGAAAAACTAGGTGCTATAGAGTTTAAAGTAATTCCTATGAGCCAAGGAAATAAAGTAACTAGAATTGCTTGTTGGAGATTTTAGTATTGTTCTCATTACAAGGTAGCTTTGCGAAACAATCGTTTAACTGCTTCTTTAAATAAATAAAAAAACCGAAGCAATTTGCTTCGGTTTTTTTATTTATGCATTAATTTTTATGAAAATCATTAAAGCTTCTCTAGGGACAATGATTTTATAAATGAATTACTTCATCATAAGCATCTGCAACTGCCTCCATAACCGCTTCACTCATTGTTGGGTGTGGATGAATTGTTTTTAAAACTTCATGCCCTGTAGTTTCTAGTTTACGCCCTAAAACAGCTTCTGCAATCATATCTGTAACACCAGCACCAATCATGTGGCAACCTAACCATTCTCCATATTTAGCATCAAAAATTACTTTTACAAAACCATCTTTTGTGCCAGCTGCGGTAGCTTTACCAGACGCAGAAAAAGGAAATTTACCAACCTTTAATTCGTAACCAGCTTCTCTAGCTTTTGCTTCCGTCATTCCAACAGATGCAATTTCTGGAGTTGCATAGGTACAACCAGGAACGTTTCCATAATCAATTGGTTCTGTATGCAAACCAGCTAATTTTTCTACACATGTAATTCCTTCTGCAGAAGCAACGTGTGCCAAAGCTTGTCCAGGAACAATGTCTCCAATGGCATAATACCCAGGAATGTTTGTTTGGTAAAAATCATTTACTAAAATTTTATCTCTGTCAACTATAATTCCAACATCTTCTAAACCAATGTTTTCGATATTTGACTTGATTCCGACAGCTGATAATAAGATATCTGCTTCTAATTTTATTTCACCTTTCTTAGTTTTTACAGTTGCAATAACACCCTCACCAGAAGTATCAACAGCCTCAACTGAAGAATTTGTCATTATTTTAATTCCTGCTTTTTTGAAAGAGCGCTCAAATTGTTTTGATACATCAATATCTTCTACAGGAACCACATTTGGCATATACTCAACAATGGTTACCTCTGTTCCCATTGTGTTGTAGAAATGTGCAAACTCAACACCAATAGCTCCAGAACCTACAACAATCATAGATTTTGGTTGGCTTGGCAATGTCATTGCTTTCCTATATTCAATTACTTTTACACCATCTTGTGGTAAGTTTGGTAATTCTCTAGAACGAGAACCCGTTGCAATAATAATGTTATCGGCACTGTATTCGCTTACGGTCCCGTCTTCAGCAGTAACGTCTACTTTTTTACCATTTTTTATTTTTCCAAAACCATCAATAATATCGATTTTGTTTTTCTTCATTAGGAAAGAAACACCTTTACTCATTCCGTCTGCAATACCACGACTTCTTTTAATGACAGCGTCAAAATCTTTATCAATTGCTTCAGCTTTTAAACCATATTCATCTACATGTTTTAAATAATCATATACTTGCGCAGATTTTAATAAGGCTTTTGTTGGTATACAACCCCAATTTAAGCATATTCCGCCTAAAGATTCCTTTTCTACGATGGCAACTTTAAAGCCTAATTGAGAAGCTCTAATTCCTGTAACATATCCTCCAGGTCCACTTCCAATAATAATGATGTCGTATTTCATAATTGTAATTATTTATCTTTTATTTTTTTTATCTTTTCAAGAGCAGATATTTATCGCCTGTAAATCTACTCACTTTTGCTCTTATTATCAACTGCATACTGCAATTAATTTCTATTTTTACATTCTCTCAGGAACCCGAATTCCTAGCAAAGAAAACGCAGATTTAATGGTATTGGCAACTTTTTTTGCCAACTGTACTCTAAATATTTTTTTATCTTGATCTTCTTCCCCTAGAATAGATACATTCTGATAAAAAGAATTGAACTCTTTTACCAATTCATAGGTGTAATTTGCAATTAAAGCAGGTGAATAATTTGCCGCTGCCTGCTGAATAGTATCAGGATACAATTCTAATTGTTTTAATAGTTCTTTTTCCTTTTCATGCAAATCAATAGTTACCGCTTTTGAATAATCAAAAGTTGCTTTTTTAATAATAGATTGAATTCTAGCATATGTATATTGAATAAAAGGCCCTGTGTTTCCTTGAAAATCTACCGAAGACTTTGGGTCAAATAAAATTCTTTTCTTAGGATCTACTTTTAAAATAAAATATTTTAAGGCCCCCAAACCAATTGTTTCGTAAAGCTCATTTTTTTCTTCTTCAGAATACCCTTCTAATTTCCCTAATTCTTCTGAGATAGTTCTCGCAGTAGCAGTCATCTCTAACATTAACTCATCTGCATCTACAACGGTTCCTTCTCTAGATTTCATTTTTCCAGAAGGTAAATCTACCATTCCATAACTTAAGTGGTGTAATTGTTGAGACCAATCAAACCCTAATTTTTTCAATATTAAAAATAAGACTTGAAAATGGTAATCTTGTTCATTACCAACGGTATATACCATTCCGCCAACATCAGGAAAATCTTTTACACGTTGTATAGCAGTACCAATATCTTGTGTCATATAAACTGCTGTGCCGTCTGAACGCAAAACAATTTTCTCATCTAAACCATCTTCAGTTAAATCGCACCAAACAGAACCATCTTCTTTTTTAATGAAAACACCTTTTTCTATTCCTTGTGCAACCACATCTTTTCCTAATAAATAGGTGTTACTTTCATAATATAGCGTGTCAAAATTAACCCCCATATTTTTATAAGTAACCCCAAAGCCACTATAAACCCAAGAGTTCATAGTTTCCCAAAGAGAAACAACTTGTGTGTCTCCAGCTTCCCATTTTAATAACATTTGTTGCGCTGCTATTAATAGAGGTGCTTGTTTTTTTGCTTCTTCTTCCGTTTTACCTTTAGCAATTAACTGCGCTATTTCTTTTTTATATTCTTGATCGAATTTTACATAATAATTACCAACCAACTTATCACCTTTTCTTAATTCAGTATTTAAGGTAGTTTCTGGAGTTTCTTTTTGTCCATCACTTCCATTGGGGGCATATTTCTCCCAAGCCAACATCGATTTGCAGATATGAATACCTCTATCGTTTATAATTTGTGTTTTGTAGACGTTTTTACCTGAAGCTTTTATAATTTCTGCAACAGAATAGCCTAATAAGTTATTACGAACGTGCCCTAAATGTAGCGGTTTGTTGGTGTTTGGAGAAGAATACTCTACCATTACTGCTTTCTCATCTGTCCTTGGTTTAATAAAACCAAAAGCTGCATTTGCATACGCTTCATTAAAGAAGTTTGTGTAAACAGAATCTTCAATAACCAAGTTTAAAAAACCTTTTACAACATTGTAATTTGTAATTTCCTTTACGTTGGCTACTAAGTATTTTCCTAAGTCTTCACCAATTTGAACAGGATTGCCTTTTTTGTAGCGCAACATAGGAAAAACAACAACGGTAATATCTCCTTCAAATTCTTTTCTTGTTGCTTGAAATTCTACAGATGGAATTTCTACAGTGTATAAAGCTAAAAAACCTTCTTTTACTTTGGTTTCTATAGTGTTTTGAATATTCATTTACTTAGATAAATTGAATTACAAAATTAAGAATTTTATTTGTTTTTCAGATTGATTTTTCCGGAAGAATAATTGTAATTTTGTGGAATGGAAAAATTTCTTAAAGAACTCCCCAAATTAGCAGAAGAAGCAAAAAAAGAAAGTCAGAAATATTTTGCGAGACTTAAGAAGCGTACTCCAAAAAGATTGGATTATCTAATGCAAGAATTGCACGAAGAAGAGTTCAAGAAAACAGACTGTTTAACTTGTGGTAATTGCTGTAAAACTACAAGTCCTATTTTCACAAACATAGATGTAGACCGTATTTCTAAGTATTTAAAAGTGAAGGGCGCCTTTTTTGTAGAGAAGTATTTAGAGAGAGATGAAGATGATTTTTTGGTGTTAAAAACAGTACCATGCTCGTTTTTTGACGAATCTGATAACTCTTGTTTTATTTATAATGTAAGGCCAAAAGCGTGCGCAGAATACCCACATACAAATCGTAAAAAGTTTATTGGTATTACAGATTTAACAATAGATAATACCACAGTTTGCCCTGCAGCTTATAATATAGTAGAGAATTTAAAGAAACGTTTGCCTTTAGAAGGGAATAAAAAAGTAAAACGTTCTTAATATAATTACAGGTTTTAAGACTTGTAACCTTTTTTTTTACAATATTACTAACTACTTTTAGTACTGTTTTTACTAACTTTTTATTATTTTAGACAAAAACAAGTATTTATGGAGACTATTTTTAATTATTTTGAGACAATCCCTTCCTCTCACAGAAGTATTATTTTAGTTGGTGGTATTACTTTTTTTTGGATTTTAGAAGGTGCCATTCCATTGTTTAAATTCGATTATAAAAAATGGAAACATGCACTTCCTAATTTGTTTTTCACTTTTACAACCATCATTATTAATTTTACATTGGCTTTTTTGTTACTAGAAACAGCAGATTGGGTTTCTATAAATAATTTTGGGTTGATAAATTGGTTGCCAGAAATGCCACTTTGGCTATATGCCGTTTTAGGAATTGTTTTGTTAGATTTTTTCGGAGCTTACTTAGTTCATTTTACAGAACATAAAATTAAACCACTTTGGATGGTTCATTTGGTGCATCATTCAGATCATAAAGTAGATACAACTTCTGCAAATAGGCATCATCCCATAGAAAGTGTTATTCGTTTTGCATTTACTTTGTTGGGCGTTTTTATAGTAGGTACTCCAATTGCAATTGTATTTATGTATCAATCGATCTCTTTAATTTTCACACAGTTTACACATGCAAATATTAAAATGTCTGTAAAAGTAGATAAGATTTTGAGTTACTTTATTGTTTCTCCAGACATGCATAAAGTACATCACCATAATATGTTACCTTATACAGATTCTAATTACGGTAATATTTTTTCTATTTGGGATCGACTTTTTGGGACTTATCTAGAGTTAGATAGAGAAAAAATTGTGTTTGGAGTAGACACGTTTCCTGATGAAGTAAAAAATTCTTCTTTAATAGCACTACTAAAACAACCTTTTCAAGGATATCGAAAACCAACCAATGTAGAAGAAGTTTAGTTCTAGAGAATAAATGCCCTTAGAGTTTTGATTGCTATTTATAAATTAGATATTTTTTTCTAATTTTTTTAAAAGAGATGATATCTTGTACCCAATTTTTTCTAATTTCTTTTTCTGACAGCCCTTTTTCAATTTGTTCTTGTAGTCTTTCTGTACCTGCTAATTTAGTAAAGAAAGTATTAAAGAATTCTTTAGAAGTATTTTGTTGATATGCTTTTAATAGATAAGATAAGTCTAATTTATTAAGATTTTTTGCAGTTCTTAAATCTTCACCAAAACAACGCTGTTTTTTATACTTCGGGTATTTTGAGCCTTCATTAGCTTGTGGTGTAAAAGTAAAACTACTTTTTGTTATATAAGGAGAGCCATAAACTTGAAATTGCATTTCGGTTCCTCTTCCTGCGGACACATTAGTCCCTTCAAAAAAACAAAGGCTAGGGTATAGGTTTATGCTTTTATCATTAGGTAAATTCGGAGAAGGTTTAATAGGTAAACTATATTTAGTTTGATGGTTGTAGTTTTTTAACGGAATCACTTTTAAATCACATTGAATTCCGTTTTTCAACCATTTTTCACCATTAATCATTTTTCCGTATTCGCCAATGGTCATTCCATATACCACAGGTACTTTATGCATACCAACAAAAGAGGTATGTTTTGCTTCTAAAACAGGACCGTCTATATAATGGCTATTCGGATTTGGTCTGTCAAGAATTATTACCTGAATGCCAGCTTCAGCACAAGCCTCCATTACATAATGTAAAGAAGAAATATAAGTATAAAAACGGGCACCAACATCTTGAATATCAAAAACCACAATATCAATTCCTTTTAATTGCGTTGCAGAAGGTTTTTTGTTTTTTCCGTACAAAGAAATAGTTTGCAAGCCTGTTTTAGTATCAAAACCATCTTTTACCACTTCACCGGCATCTGCTTTTCCTCTAAAACCATGTTCTGGAGCAAATACTTTTTTAACTTCTACTCCCAGCATCAAAAGAGAATCTACAAGATGTCTTGCTTCTTGTTTCTTTTTATACATTTCTTTAAAAATAACTGAAGTCTGGTTCGCAACAACGGCAATATTCTTTCCTTTTAATAAATTTACATATAAATCTTTGCGGGCTGCAGCTGTTTCAATTTTTAACTCAGTACTTTGCGCATAAGAAATCAGCTGAAAATTCAGTAAAAGAAATAAGAATAAATATGTACTTTTGAAAGGTTTAAAAGATATCATCAATTTGAATTACGAGTTATTTATTGCAAAACGTATTATTGCTGGTAAAAAGTATAAAAATAGCATTTCATCGCCAATAATAAAAATTGCAATTACCGCAATTGCGCTAGGAATTATTATTATGCTTATTGCTGTGGCAACTGCATCTGGTTTACAGACTAAAATTCGCGATAAAATGGCGGGTTTTAAAGGGCATGTCCAAATTGTAAATTACGACAATAATAATTCTGATGTTTCTACCACACCTATAAATATTGAGCAAGATTTTTATCCTAAATTTAAAAATATAGAAGGCATAAAAAATGTGCAAATATTTGCTTCTAAGGGCGGAATTATAAGAACCAATACTGATTTTGAAGGTATTGTATTTAAAGGAGTATCTAGCGATTATGATTGGTCTTTATTTAAAGAGTATTTAATAGCGGGCACCGTTCCAAATTTTGATCAGTCAAGAACTAAAGAGGTTTTATTGTCTCAAACAATTATGAATCGATTGCAATTAAAATTAAATGATACAATTGCAGCTACGTTTTTAAAAACCACTTCAAGTAAATTACCATCTAACAGAAAGTATAGTATTTGCGGAATTTACAACTCTGGTTTTGCCCCGTTTGATAAAAACATGATGATTGGCGATATTAGAGAAGTACAACGATTAAATAAATGGACAGAGAACCAAGTAGGTGGTTTTGAAGTACTTTTGAATAATTTTGATGATATCGAAGAAAAAAGCGAACAAATTTATAGAGATATTAGTGGTACTTTAAATGCAAATTCAATTACAAACTTATATCCAACAGTATTTGAATGGATTAAATTATTTGACAACAATGTTTGGTTTATTATTGGCATTATGATTTTAATTGCAGGTATTAATATGATCACTGCTTTATTAGTTTTAATTTTAGAACGTGTGCAGATGATTGGTATTTTAAAAGCCCTAGGAAGTCATAATGCTAGCATTCGTAAAATATTTTTATACAATGCTTCTTACCTTATTTTAAAAGGACTTTTCTGGGGAAACGTTATCGGTTTATCCATAATTGGCGTTCAATATTTTTTTAAGATAATTACTTTAAATCCAGAAACGTATTACGTAGCTACTATGCCAGTTCATATTTCTATAAGTGTAATTTTGGTTTTAAATATAGGTACACTAGTTTTATGTTTTTTAATGTTGATTATTCCTTCATTTATTATTACTAAAATAAATCCATCTAAATCTATAAAGTTCGCTTAAAAAATCACTAAAAGTCCTTGAACCAAGTAAAGTGTTGCTTTATAATCTTTTCTTTATTTTCCTCGAGATGATTTTTAAAAGTCTTTGCAACTAAAGAAAGGTTTTTAGACTTTAACCAAATTAAGTTCCAATTAGTTTCTAAAGGAAAATCTGTCATCTCAATAATTTGTAGATCTCCGTTTCGTAATTCATTTTTTATACCAATAATTGGCATGATAGAAATGCCTAAACCGGCAATAACTGCTTGCTTTACAGCTTCGTTAGAAGTAAGTTCCATTTCTTTTTCAATTGCTATTTTATGCTTTACCAAATACTGTTCCATAGCTAAGCGAGTTGCAGATCCAGGTTCTCTAAAAATGAATAAAGATGTATTTAAATCTTTTAAAAGAACCTTTTTTTTAGAAGGATTAAAATCTCTATTAGCAACAAAATAAAGTTTATTTTTCATCAACCCTATACGATCTATGTTTAGTTTTTTAGGAATTGTTGAGACCATAGCAAAGTCACATTCGTTATTTTCTAGGCTTCTTAGTACTGTCATTTTATTAGTTACATCCATTGTTAAAGATACCATCTCATTTGTTTTAATAAAGTCTGATAAGAAATAGGGCATGGTGTATTTTGCAGTAGACACAATACTTATATTTAGTTTACCAGCTATTTTTCCTTCAAAAATGGCCGATTTATATTTTATATTTTCTACTTGCTCTAAAATTTTAAAAGCAGTTTCAGAAATTTCTTCACCAAACTCTGTGATGTACAACTTTCTGCCGACTATCTCAAATAAAGGTAAATTAAATTGTGCTTGAAAATTTTTTAATTGTATGGATACTGCAGGCTGAGTTAAAAAAAGGTGCTCTGAAGCTTTTGTAACACTTTGAAGTTCAGCAATTGTTCTAAAAATCTCTAATTGGTGTAGTGTGTAGTTCATTAAATATTTTTATGTAATTCATTATAAATATAAATAAAAATTTATGAAAAAAAGAAACTTTCTTTACATAAGATATAAAAAAGGTGTTTAGTAAGAAGAAATTACTTTTTAAGATCTATGAAATTACTTTAATATTTTATTGCAGATGCAAAACTATTAAAAATTTAAAGTTCTCGTTAAAACACTATTTGGTTATTAAACTATTATTTTTATTAAATACATATCAACCTGAAGGCAGAGATAAGGTTAGTTGCATAGAATTAAACGAAAAATAAAGATATCATGAACCTAAAAAGTAAAATAATAGACAAATCATTTTATTTGAAAAATAGTAATGAAACTTTTAAAAACAGTACTATATTTTTAGATACACTTTTTGAAATACCAGAAATAAAGGAATTAATTTTATCTGATGTTAGTAAATTTTGGGACTACATAATTAGCTACAAAGATAGTGAAGGAGAAGAATTAAGGATGGTAGCAATTGCAATAAGTTTTAATGAAGCAATAGACATATTTAACGGTGTTTATGGTTTTGAAATCACAGGAATAAAAAAGGTATAGCATTTTTGCTAAAAACTAACGAATACACAAACTATGGATAATATAACTTTAGAAAAATTAAAAGAAGGCAATGAAACGCTGTTACATCAATTGAAATTAATTGAAGGTAAATTTACGAAAAGAGAGGCTTTAAATATCCTAAACAGTGTAGTAGATGTTAAAATAAATTTTCATAAACTACAAAGGTTATCTAGAATAGAGGGGAATGTTCAAGATACATGTGTTTTTGATAACTCTAGAATAACAAAATTAATAAGTGATAAATCTAATGCTAAAGAATTTTTGAATTCATTGGAACTGGGAGGGCGTGCACTTAAAATTACGAGCACTATACATATTTCGATAGAAGATTAATCGTTTGATTTTGTTTTATACGTAGGAAAGTCTGAGTATCGGATTTTCCTTTTTTTTTGTTTATAAACTATACTTACACTTACAGCATATTATGTGATAGTTTAAGTCTGCAAAATTTTGATAAAAAACTATTTTTTACCAGGATAAGAAAAAGAGAGAATGAAAAGCGAGACCTTTAGGGAGCGCCCGTAAAATTATTTACCTTTGTGGTAGAATTTATAGCAATGAAATACGCAGAAAATATATTAGAAACTATTGGGAACACTCCTTTAGTTAAATTGAATGTTTTAACTAAAGAATTGCCATGTTTGGTGCTTTCTAAATATGAGACATTTAATCCAGGGAACTCGGTAAAAGATAGAATGGCTTTGCAGATGATAAAAGATGCTGAAGCAGACGGCCGTTTAAAACCTGGAGGCACCATTATAGAAGGAACCTCTGGTAACACAGGCATGGGGTTGGCTTTGGCTGCGGTTATAAAAGGGTACAAGTGTATTTTTGTAATGGCAGACAAACAATCTAAAGAAAAGATAGATATTTTAAGAGCAGTTGGTGCAGAAGTTGTGGTTTGTCCTACAGATGTAGAGCCAGATGACCCTCGTTCTTACTATTCAGTTTCTAAGCGTTTAGGAGAAGAGACGCCTAATTCTTGGTACGTTAACCAATATGATAACCCTAGTAATTGTAAAGCACATTTTTTAAGTACAGGTCCAGAAATTTGGGAACAAACAGCAGGGAAAATAACGCATTTTGTTGTTGGAGTAGGAACTGGAGGAACTATTTCTGGTGTAGGAAGTTATTTGAAAATGAAAGCTAGAGAAGCGGGCACTACTGTTAAAATTTGGGGAATTGATACTTATGGCTCGGTTTTCAAAAAATACCACGAAACAGGTGTTTTTGATGAAAAAGAAATTTACCCATATATAACAGAAGGTATTGGAGAAGATATTTTACCATTAAACGTAAATTTTGGAGTTATAGATGGTTTTACTAAAGTAACCGATAAGGATGCTGCAGTTTATACCCAGCGCTTGGCTAAAGAAGAAGGGATGTTTTTAGGAAATTCTGCGGGGGCCGCAATAAAAGGTTTGTTGCAATTAAAAGAACATTTCACAAAAGATGATGTGGTGGTTGTTTTATTTCATGATCATGGGAGCCGTTATGTTGGTAAAATGTTTAATGATGAATGGATGAAAGCACAAGGTTTTATTGAATAAATAGTTAAAGAAATAAAAAAACGGGAAATTTAAATATATTTAGAAAATAAAAAAACCATCTCAAACGAGATGGTTTTTTTAACTAACTAATTCTAACAATGAAAAGAGGTTTACTAGGTCTCTAAATTATATATTATCAAGCATTGTGCCAAACTTAGTTATTTTTTAAAAATTATTTATTTCAAGTAATTTTTATACTATAAACAATAAAAACGATGCTCTTTAGAACATCGTTTTTACTTTATTGGTGAATATGTATTAAAAAGCAGACTACTTTGCGTGTTTATGCGCTTTATAAGAAGATCTAACTAATGGTCCGCTTTCTACATACATAAAGCCCATTTCCAAGCCTAAGGTTTCATATTTTTTAAACTGTTCTGGTGTTACAAATTCCTTTAAAGGTAAATGTTTTTTAGAGGGCTGTAAATATTGCCCAATTGTAATGATATCGCAATTTACTTCACGTAAATCTTTCATTGTCTGCAGCACTTCTTCTTCTGTCTCTCCCAAACCTAGCATCAAACCGGTTTTAGTTCTCATTCCGTTTTCTTTTAGGTATTTTAAAACCCCTAGACTTCTATCGTATTTAGCTTGAATTCTAACCTCACGCGTTAATCTTCTTACAGTTTCCATATTATGAGAAACTACTTCTGGGTGCACAGCTATTACGCGATCAATCTGTTTTGTATTTCCTTGAAAATCTGGAATTAAAGTCTCTAAAGTTGTCGTCGGGTTTGCTCTGCGAATTGCATCTACAGTTTCTGCCCAGATAATAGAACCACCATCTTTTAAATCGTCTCTATCTACAGAAGTAATTACAGCATGCTTAATGCTCATCAGTTTTATAGAACGTGCTACTTTTTCTGGTTCATCCCATTCAACCGTTTCTGGTCTACCTGTTTTTACACCACAAAAACCACAAGAACGTGTACAGATGTTACCAAGAATCATAAATGTTGCAGTTCCTTCGCCCCAACATTCTCCCATATTAGGACAACTACCACTTGCGCAAATAGTGTTTAATTTATATTTATCTACCAAACCTCTAAGTTCTGTATATTTTTTACCAACAGGTAATTTTACACGCAACCATTTTGGTTTTTTAGGTCTTTCTTGAAGTACTAAAGTTTCTATCGCCATTGTTCACTAAATTAAAGTGCAAATATACAAAGGAAAGATTTAAATACTTGTTAAAAACCAAACACTAAACCCAATTAAAAAAAGAATACCAATAACACTTAAGATTTTTAAATATATTCCTGGTTGGTGTTCTTTGGGTGTGTGTTTTCCAGTAATTAATTTAAAGTTTAAAATAGCATAAAAAGGTGCTGTTAAGAAAGATAAAATTGTTGCAGTCTGAACTAACAAGCCCATATTATCCATGAAATATTTTAAAATTATGATAGTACCTATAAATAAAAAAAGAATCCAAAACCAATAGCCATATTTTAATTCTTTATTAAAAAGTAGTTTTGTAGATCTATTCATGGCTCTAGGAGACGCATCTAAAGTAGTAATAGTAGTACTAAACATGGTTGTAAAAGCGGCTATTGCTATAAAAATATAAGAATATTGCCCTAGGTTTTTTGTGTATAACTTTATTAGTTGGGTTGCAAAAACTCCACCTTTATCAGAAAAAGTTTCTCCAGATTTATACATCACCAAAGCACCTAAAAGTACAAAACAAATACCTAAAAATAGTGTACCAATGTACCCTATGTTAAAATCGAAAATAGCTTCTTTCCTTTTTGTTTTTATAATAGTAGTTTTATCTTTTTCCACGGACCAAATAGAATGCCAAATAGAAATATCTAATGGAGCTGGCATCCAACCTAGAAATGCAATTAAAAAAGTAAGCTCTACTGTACCTGAAGGTATAATTTGACTGACATCAAAAGCATCTTTGGTACTAAATAATGCAACACTAACTGCAATAAATGTGCTAATGGTTAAAATTACAATTATGTATTTCATTAAATTGTCTAGTAATTTATACTTTCCTACCATTAAAAAAATCAAACTAATAAACAGGAGAATAGTAGACCATAAAACAAGATCATTTGTAAATCCAAAAAGTTGTGAAGCCAAACCTGCAGTAACAATAGTAACTGCTGCTTGTATGGTAAACATGGTAGCAAAATTTAGCAGGTAGTAGGTAATTAAAACTCCTTTACCTAATTTTCGATAACCATCCAATAACGTTTCTCCTGTTGCAGCGGCATAGCGAGGCCCAAACTGAAAGAACGGATACTTAAATAAGTGAACTAACAAAAGGGCCCAGATTAAGCCAAAACCAAATTCTGCACCTGCTCTTGTGGATTGTACTAAATGAGAAACACCAATGGCTGCACCTGCAAATAATAAACCGGGGCCTAAAGATTGTAAGAATGACTTTTTCATATCTAATTCTTCTTAATAATGGCTGCCAATAATTTTTTAGCACGTAATAACTTTACTTTTACATTATTCATTGGTTCTTTTATCTGTTCGGCAATTTCTTTATAACTTAATTCTTGAAAATACCGTAACTGTATAACTTCTTGATATTTTGGTTTTAATTGTTTAATGTCTTTTAATAACGCAGCTAAATTTTGTTCTCTAATTATTTTGTCTTCAGGCGTTGGATTTTCATCAACTACCAAATATACTTTTTCTTGTTGTTCTTCTGAAGTTTCTGTATAAATTGAAGTGTTTTTCTTACGAAGTAAATCGATATGAATGTTTTTTGAGATGGTGATTAACCACGTTTTAAAAGTATATTTTTCATCAAAAGTATGTATTTTATCAAAGGCTTTAGAGAAAGTTTGAATAGTAATATCTTCTGCATCATTCTCACTTTTGGTTCGTTTTAACTGATAATTATAAACATCAGTCCAAAAGAGATTTAACAAGTAACGAAAAGCCGCTTGATCTCCATTTTTTGCTTGTATAATATGTATTTGAATATTTTTATCGTTTATTTCCAATAATTGGGGATTTAAATCAACTTTTTGATAAATATACTACATTGAGATTTGATTAAAAGAAGCAGGGTTTTTATAGTGTGCGTTATTTCTAGAAATGATTATTTGTGCTCTGGTTCTGCACAATTTTCGTATTGTTCAGGTGTTTTACCACAAAAACCACAAGCTTCACCATCTTTATTTAACATTGGATTTTGACTTGCACAGGTTCCTGCAAATTCACCATCTTTTTTTGCCCAAATTTTAATGGCAATTCCAGCTACACCTAAACCTAATAGAATTAAAGTAATCAGTAATAATTTCATAAATAATATTTCTGTTACAAAGATACATATTCTTGTGCTTTCTTTAAAAGTGAACCACTATTTATTTGTTAGTGCCATGTTCTTTTGCAGTGTTTATTTCCTATGATTGTAGAGAATAAATTTAGAAGTTTTTAGAATACAATTTGCTTAGCACTTTTGCTAAAGGCATTATAATAGGAATGGTAAGAACGATCAAAGACTGTCTTTTCAGACAGTCTTTGATGCAAGGTTTTTAATTTTGTAGGAATTTTTTTAATCTTTATAAAGTTAGGAATTTTTAAAAGTTGTGACTATTTTTTTTTAGCTCAAAAAGTTCTCTCTTAAAATTTAAAACACTTTTTTTAGACAATAATTGTCCTGTTATATGAAATATGAATATAACAGAAACATAATATTTTTTTTGAGCGATTCTAGTATTATTAATAGGTATTCTTTTTTCTTAATTCTCCAACTTTCAATCCAAAACGTTCTTCGAATTTTTTACTAAAATAAGATCTACTATTAATTCCTACATCATACATTACTTCGTTAATTGTAGGGAATTTACCTTTAACAATGTGCTGGTAAGCTTTTAGTAAACGCACTTCTAAGATAATGTTTACTATATTTAGACCTAGTTTAGATTTTAAAATTTGATTTAATTTTTTCTGCTCATAACCACACATTTTAGACAGCATGGTTACATTAAATTCTGGATTTGTTAGATTGGAGAGAATACATTCTCTTATTTTTTCTACTAGGTCAGCAGAAGAACTATCAAAATTAACTTCATCTTGGGTTACAGATTCTATATTCAATATTTTTTTTCTATTCAAAGTGCGCTCAAGGATGCATTGAACGCGAGATAAAATTTCATTCTTTGAAAAAGGTTTCTCTAGGTATTCATTTAAATTTAAAGTGTTTTTTAAATCTTCTAATTTGTTATAGAATACAGCGGTAATCATAATAAAAGGAATGTCTTTTTGGGTATCTATTTTATTAAGGGCTTTTTTAAATTCAGCACCATTTAATGCAGGCATTCTTAAGTCTGATATAATCAAATCAAAAGTTTGTGTTTTTATTTTTTCTAATGCTTCTACTCCATTAAAGGCAAAAGTACATTCCAGAGTATCTAAAAATATTTCTTTTAAATATGCAATCATTTCTATGTTATCATCTACAATTAATACCTTGGGATATTTAGTAGTTTTTTTTATGTCCTCCTTTGAATATTTTTCAATTGATAATAAATCAAACTTTTTTTCTAAAGAATTCGTATGTAAATTAAAGTTATTCAGCTTATATGGGAGATTTACGTAAAAAATACTACCTACATTTATTTCACTTTCCACACGCACTGCTCCATTTAAATTACTAACTAACTCTGCAATTAGAGATAAGCCAATCCCAAAACCACCAGAAGATATATTTTGTTTAGGCTGGTAAAAACGTGTAAATATCATTTCTTTATCTTCTTTTGAAATACCAAATCCTTCATCTCTTATAATAATTTCAATTACTTCTAATGAAAAAAGGATATTTAAATAGATGTTTTTATTTGCATTTGAATATTTAATGGCGTTTGAGATTAAATTATTTAGAATAATTTCTAAGCTCTCTAAATCATAGTTAATATTTAGGCTATCCTTTGCATTCGTTTTATAATAAAAATGGATCTTTTTTACTTCAAAATCTGGAAGATAATTACATATTACTTCCTTCATAAATTGATTAAAAGGCAGGGTT
>CALJHU010000021.1:0-72618 GCA_937771065.1 uncultured Polaribacter sp.
AGAAAATAGCGACTATAAAACAGTTATTAACTTGGAGTGAAAAGTTATAATACTGATAAAAATTTAGACTTAAAAAGTACTTGATTGTAGTATGCCTTTTAAAAAGGGCTTTGTACAACTCAGCAATTTTAATGAAAAAATAACCACAATTAGGATACTCTTTTTGATACATAAAGGCATTGCAACCCATCATAGGTATTCAATTTTTAATACCTATGATGGATTCTTTTTTGTAGAATTATTTAGATAGCAAATTTTTATTTAAGAGGTAATTGTTATGTAAAACTACTTTAAACCATCGCACTCATCATAAAACTGCTGCAGATATTTTTCCATAAAAACGTGTCTTTGTGTGGCTATTTTTTTTCCAGAAGCGGTGTTCATTTGGTCTTTTAATAAGAGTAGTTTTTCATAAAAATGATTAATTGTTGGGGCATCCGACTTTTTATATTCCTCTTTTGTCATGTTTAAATTCGGAATAATTTCAGGATCGTACAACGCTCTGTTTTTAAATCCGCCGTAATTAAAACACCGTGCAATACCAATGGCACCAATTGCATCTAAACGGTCTGCATCTTGCACAACTTTTAATTCTATAGAAGTAAATTTTTCAGATGCCTTATCAAAAGAATTTTTAAAAGAGATGTGCTGTATTATGTTTACAACATGCTTAATAATTTCTTTGCTCACATTTTGGTTTGTAAGAAATTTAGAAGCTACTCTCGGTCCAACAGTTTCATCTCCATTATAAAATTTAGGGTCTGCAATATCATGCAAAAGGGCTGCTAAAGAAACTACAAAGACATCTGCTTTTTCATCTTTAGAAATTAAAATTGAATTTTTAAAAACGCGCTCTATATGAAACCAATCGTGGCCGCCTTCGGCATTTTTTAATTCCTTTTTTACAAAGGCAATGGTCGTAGTAATAATTTTTTCTTTATTCATGATTTTTTTATTACGATCAAAGGATAAGGTATTATAATAATAATACGCACATGATTTAGTAAAAATAAAAAATCCACTCTAATTAGAGTGGATTTTTTTAAAAAGTCTTTATTTAAAATGATATTAGCAAAATTCATCATAAGCTTGCGCTAAATTCTGAGCAATCATTTGTGCAGATCTACCTTCTATATGGTGGCGCTCTAACATATGTACCAAATTACCATCTTTAAATAAGGCAATTGCTGGTGAAGATGCTGGAAAAGGAATCATAAACTCTCTTGCTTTTTGTGTAGATTCTTTTTCTACACCTGCAAAAACAGTAGTTAAGTTAGTAGGTGTCTTTTCTGCACCTAAAGAAGCAATTGCTCCTGGTCTTGCAGTACCAGCTGCACAACCACAAACTGAGTTTACCATTACTAACGTTGTTCCTTCTTTAGACATTGCGTTATCAACGTCTTTACTTGTATATAATGCTTCAAAACCTGCGTTAGTTAATTCTTCGCGCATTGGTTTTACTAATTCTTCTGGATACATAAATGTTATAATTTTAAAATACAAAGATATGAATAAGTTCAACAAAATTCAAATTTAAAGGTGTCGTTGTTGTAATGCAAATATCAATAAAATTGATGCTTTTAAAATAGTCTTAAAAATACTGCTTTTCATATCTTTGAAAAATATAAAAAAGAATTATGGGGAATTTTACAAAATGGTTAGGAGCAGGTTTAGGATTTACTTTCGGGGGCCCAATTGGTGCTGCGTTGGGTTTTGCTATTGGTAGTTTTGTAGGTGGTTTTTCTGAAGCAGATTTAAACCAAGAACAAAGAGCGTACCAACAAAGAGCTGGAAATAGCAGAGGTGGTGCAGATACACAATCTGGAGATTTTGAAATGAGTTTATTGGTGTTAGCTTCTATTGTTATTAAGGCAGATGGCAGAATAGACCAGAAAGAATTAGATTTTGTGAGAGCACAATTTACAGGAATGTATGGTAAAGAGAGGGCAAACAGTGCTTTTAAACTTTTTAAAGGTATTGTTAAAAAAGAGATTTCTTCAAGGCAAGTTTGTATGCAAATAAGAAGTCATATGCCACATGCTTCTCGTTTACAATTGCTTCATTTCTTATTTGGTATTGCAAAAGCAGACGGTTTTGTTACCGAGAGTGAAGTGGAAGAAATAAGAAAAATTGCAGGGTATCTGTATATAAATGACAGAGATTATACCTCTATAAAAGCAATGTTTTACGATGAATCTGATAATGCATATAAAATTTTAGAAATTACAAAAGAGGCTTCTACCAATGAAGTAAAGAAGGCGTATCGAAAAATGGTTAAGAAATACCACCCAGATAAATTAGTAGGTTTAGGTAAAGAACATTTAAAAGGTGCTAATGAAAAATTTCAAAGTATTCAAGAAGCATATGATCGAATAAAAAAAGAGAAAGGAATGTAAATTGTTTTTTAAAAGCTTGCTTTCTTATTCCTTTTATTTAAAGAAGTAGCGCTTCTAATGTATTCTTTACTTTTGTAATTGCCTTTAGATTCAAATTAAAAAAGAAGGTAAGAAACACCTTTTAAATGGGTTCGTTTGTAAAAGGCATAATTTCAATTTCTTTACAACTCTGCAACTTTGCTATCTAATTTCTCCATCAAACTCAAAAAATTGATTAATTTCGCATTCTTATAAGAAACAATACATAATGAGCGCGAAATTCCCTGAATATAAAGGACTTGACTTACCAAAAGTAGCAGAAGAAATTCTAGATTATTGGCAAGAGAATAACATATTTGAAAAAAGTGTAACTATTCGAGAAGGCGCAAAGCCTTATGTTTTCTTTGAAGGACCTCCTTCTGCAAACGGTTTACCAGGAGTTCACCATGTGTTAGCGCGCGCTATTAAAGACATTTTTCCACGTTATAAAACCATGAAAGGATACCAAGTAAAGCGAAAAGCTGGTTGGGATACGCATGGCTTACCTATAGAATTAGGGGTAGAAAAAGAGTTAGGTATAACCAAAGAAGACATTGGTCAAAAAATTTCTGTAGAAGATTATAATGCCGCTTGTAGAACAGCAGTAATGCGTTATACAGGTATTTGGAATGATTTAACAGAGAAAATGGGCTATTGGGTAGATATGGAAGACCCATATATTACCTACGAGCCAAAATATATGGAATCTGTTTGGTGGTTGCTAAAAGAGATCTATAATAAAAAATTAATTTACAAAGGCTATACCATTCAGCCATATTCGCCAAAAGCAGGAACGGGTCTAAGTTCTCATGAACTAAACCAGCCAGGAACCTACCAAGACGTTACAGATACAACGGTTGTTGCACAGTTTAAAGCGATAGAAAGCACATTGCCAGACTTTTTACAAAACGAAGGAACCGTTTATTTTATAGCTTGGACAACAACTCCTTGGACGTTGCCTAGTAATACCGCATTAACTGTTGGTCCTAAAATAGAATATGTTTTAGTGTCTACCTTTAATCAATATACATTTGAACCTACAAAAGTAATTTTAGCTAAAAAGTTGGTTGGTAAACAATTTGCAGGTAAAAATAATTTTCAAGTTGAAGACGTAAACACTTTAAATGAATATAATTCTGGCGATAAAAAGATTCCTTTTTACGTTGTAAAAGAATTTATAGGTAAAGATTTAGTAGATATTAGATACGAACAAATTTTAGAGTATTGCCTTCCAAATGACAATCCACAAGATGCTTTTAGAGTAATTGCAGGAGATTTTGTGACCACAGAAGACGGAACCGGAATTGTACATACAGCACCAACTTTTGGAGCAGATGATGCTATTGTTTGTAAGCAAGCAGTCGCCAGAAATACCGCCAATGTTAATAAAAGATGCTAATGATAACTTAGTTCCATTGGTGAATTTACAAGGAAAATTTAGACCAGAAATGGGTGAATTTGCTGGTAAATATGTAAAGAACGAATATTATGCAGATGGCGAAGCGCCAGAAAGATCTATTGATGTTGAGCTAGCTATTAAATTAAAAATAGAAAATAAAGCCTTTAAGGTAGAAAAATACAAGCACAGTTATCCTAATTGTTGGCGTACCGATAAACCAATTTTATACTATCCGTTAGATTCTTGGTTTATTAAAGTAACCGATGTAAAAGACAGAATGCACAGTTTAAACAAAACCATTAACTGGAAACCAGAGTCTACAGGAACTGGGCGTTTTGGAAACTGGTTGGCAAATGCAAATGACTGGAATTTATCGCGATCTCGTTATTGGGGAATTCCGTTACCAATCTGGAGAACAGAAGATGGTAAAGAAGAAATCTGTGTAGGTTCTGTTGAAGAATTAAAAAATGAGATGGCAAAAGCTGTTGCAGCTGGCGTTTTAGCAAAAGATATTTTTGAAGATTTTGAAGTTGGAAATAATTCTGAAGAAAACTACGCAAAAATAGATTTACATAAGAATATTGTAGATGAAATAGTATTAGTTTCTGCTTCGGGACAGCCAATGAAACGTGAAAGCGATCTAATTGATGTTTGGTTCGATTCTGGTTCTATGCCTTATGCACAGTGGCATTATCCGTTTGAAAATAAACAGAAAATTGACGAAAATGAATCTTTTCCAGCAGATTTTATTGCAGAAGGAGTAGACCAAACAAGAGGTTGGTTCTATACCTTGCATGCAATTTCAACGATGGTTTTTGATTCTGTAGCGTATAAAAACGTAGTTTCTAATGGTTTGGTTTTAGATAAAAATGGACATAAAATGTCTAAACGCTTAGGAAATGCAACAGATCCTTTTACAACATTAGCTACATACGGCGCAGATGCAACCCGGTGGTATATGATTGCAAATGCAAATCCTTGGGATAATTTAAAATTCGATTTAGACGGTATTGAAGAGGTGAAACGTAAGTTTTTCGGAACACTATATAACACGTATTCATTTTTTACTTTATACACAAATATTGATGGTTTTTCTTATGAAGAAGCAGATATTCCTTTAGAAAAAAGACCAGAATTAGACCGTTGGATTTTATCAGAATTACACACTTTAATTCATAAAGTAGATAAATTTTACGAAGCATATGAACCTACAAGAGCCGCAAGAGCAATATCAGACTTTACACAAGATTATTTAAGTAACTGGTATGTGCGTTTAAGTAGAAGACGTTTTTGGAAAGGAGATTACCAGACAGATAAAATTTCTGCGTATCAAACTTTGTATACGTGTATGAATACAATCGCAAAATTAGGCGCACCAATTGCACCGTTTTTTATGGATCGATTGTACCAAGATTTAAACGCTGTAACTAAGAAAGAAACCTCAGAAAGTATTCATTTAGCAGATTTCCCTGTGTATAATGAAAGTTTTGTAGATAAAGGCTTAGAGCACAAAATGGAAAGTGCACAAACCATCTCTTCTTTAGTGCTTTCTTTAAGAGCAAAAGAGAAGATAAAAGTAAGACAACCGCTTCAAAAAATAATGATTCCTGTTGACAGTGTAGCGCAAAAAGAGGCTATTTTAGCTGTTGCAGATCTAATTAAGAATGAGGTAAATATAAAAGAAATTCAGATTTTAGACGACGCATCAGAGATTTTAATCAAACAAATTAAACCTAATTTTAAAACGTTAGGTCCTAAATTTGGAAAAGATATGCGCCTTGTAGCTGCTGAAATTCAAAAATTCAACCAAGAAGATATTAACAAAATAGAAAAAGATAAACACATTTCTATCGAGGTTAACGGGAAAAATATTATTTTGGAGGTCTCGGATGTAGAAATATCATCTAAAGACATAGAAGGTTGGTTGGTTGCAAATGAAGGTTTGTTAACAGTTGCATTAGATGTTACTATCTCTGAAGAGTTGCGTAAAGAAGGAGTTGCCAGAGAATTGGTAAACAGAATTCAAAACGCAAGAAAAGATACAGGTTTAGAAGTAACAGATAAAATTAAGTTAACAATTTTAAATTTTGAAAACTTACAACAATCTATTTCTGATAATAAAGAATATATTATGAGTGAAACATTAACCAAGGAATTGGTTTTTGTAGATGAATTAAGTAATGGTACAGAAATTGAATTTGATACCATTAAAAGTAGAATATTAATTGAAAAAATGTAATAGTATGTTGGACGTTAAATTAAGATATTCAGACGAAGATTTACAGGAGTTCAGAGTAATTATTGAGCAAAAAATAACAAGAGCAGAGGCAGATTTAGCCTCATTAGAAAGTGCTTATAAAAATAATGCAGGAAACGGTACAGATGATACATCACCGTCATTTAAATCTTTTGATGAAGGTTCTGAAGTAATGAGCAAAGAAGCTAATGTGCAACTTGCCATAAGACAAGAGAAGTTTATTAGAGATCTTAAAAATGCCTTATTGCGAATAGATAATAAGACCTACGGTATTTGCAGAGTTACTCGTAAATTAATACAAAAAGAACGTTTAAAACTGGTGCCTCATGCTACTTTAAGTATTGAAGCAAAACGCAAACAATAATATTTAAAAAGCTTCCATATTGGAAGCTTTTTTAGTATTATAAACAGTAGTTAGTTTGGTGGTTTTACAACTAAAATAAAATGTAGTTAATGGATATTGGTAAGAATATTTTACTAAAAACACTGTCTTTCTTTTTTCTAATTTCTAATAGTACTTTCTCTCAAAAAAAAATTATAAAAAAATTTACAACCACCACTAAAGAAATAGCCATTTTTACGGAGGGTTTGGATGCTTTGGTTTTAGAAAATTCAACTTCTGAATTCATAGAAATTTTGTTATATGCAGAAGACACAAATAAACAACACATTGTAATTGAAGAAAAAAGCACCAAAACTGACATAAAATTTAAGATTCCCGTTTTTAAAAGTGAAGACGCTGTCTTTAGGAAGTTCATTACAAAAAGATTAAAAAGAGCATCGGTAACTATTAAAATTCCAAAAAATAAGGAGGTTTCTATTTTTGGAGAACATATAAATATTTCTTCTAAAAGCTACAATGGGAACTTAAATGTTTTGATAGAAAAAGGCATTGTTAAGTTAGACACCATCCAGCAAAACCTGGTCTTAAAAATGTATGAAGGAAACCTTTTTGGAGTGCTTAAAAAATCAAATTTAACAATAGCTTCTAAGATTGGTAAAATTAAAATTGATGCTGTTTTTTATAAAAAAAAGTATAAAGAAAACACAATGGATACGCGCAAAGAAATAGCAATTACTACATTAAAAGGTAATATTTTCTTAACACACCGATAAATCTAATAATAGTGTTATTTTTGTTATCATAAATTTAAAAAAAATGTCAAAAAAGAAGCTGGCAATCTTTACTATAATTATTGCAATTTTATTAGATCAGATTATAAAAATCTATGTAAAAACGCACTTTGTTTTGGGCGAAGAAGTAGTGTTTTTTGACTGGTTTAGAATCCATTTTACCGAGAACAACGGCATGGCAATGGGTTTTGAATTTGGTGGTAAAGCAGGAAAACTTTTTTTAACTTTATTTAGAGTGGTTGCTGTGTCTGCAATTATTTATTGGTTAATGGGTGCAATAAAAGCCAAAACACACAATGCTGTAATTGTGGCTATTTCTTTAATTTTTTCTGGGGCAGTAGGTAATATTATAGATTCTATTTTTTACGGAGTTATTTTTGATCACCCTACGCGCAGCCTAGCGAAAATGTTTCCAGAAAATACTACAGGAGAATTATTCTATGGAAAAGTAGTAGACATGTTTTATTTTCCGCTTTGGCAAGGAACTTTACCAGAATGGATTCCTTTTATGGGTGGAGAATTCTTTACTTTTTTTCAGTATATATTTAATCCTGCAGATGCTTTTATTTCTGTTGGTGTTGCTTTGTTATTTATTTTTAGCAAACAAGCTTTTCCGAAATAAAGGTAATTCTTGTTTTACAGAGAAAATTAGGAGATGCGAATTTTATGAGCTATTAAAAAGAGGTTTTTTTAATATGGTTATCTATAGGGTATCTACTTTTCACTAAATTTCAAAGACTCTCTATGAATTCAGTTTATCAATTATAAATTTGCGTAATTTCGTAGTATGTCCACACCCTTAGAAATTCAAGTAAAAACCTTACCAAATGAACCTGGTGTTTATCAATATTTTGATAAAAATGAGGTAATTATTTATATTGGGAAAGCTAAAAACTTAAAGAAAAGAGTTTCTTCTTATTTTTCAAAAACACATGAAAACGGCAAGACCAAAGTTTTAGTAACTAAAATTGTAAGTATAAAACATATTGTTGTAGAAACTGAAACGGATGCTTTATTACTAGAAAACAATCTTATAAAAAAACACAAGCCACGGTATAATATTTTATTAAAAGACGATAAAACATACCCTTGGATTTGTATAAAAAAAGAACGATTTCCTAGAATTTTTATGACGCGTAGGGTTATAAAAGACGGTTCGGAATACTTTGGGCCTTATACTTCTATAAAAACCGTTCGAATTTTATTAGATTTAATAAAAGAGCTGTATCCTTTAAGAACTTGCACGTATGACTTAAGCCATCAAAATATAAATGAAGGCAAATATAAGGTCTGTTTAGAATACCATTTAAAAAATTGCAAAGGAGCTTGTGAAAACTTAGAAACAGAAAGTCATTATAACAACTCTATAAAAGCTATTAGAAATATTATTAAAGGAAACTTTAAAGAAGGTTTAGAGAAGTTTCAAGAAATGATGCTGGTATTTGCAGAAAAAATGGAGTTTGAAGAAGCGCAAAAAATTAAAGAGAAACTAAGCTTATTAGGCAATTATCAATCGAAGAGTACCATTATAAATCCTGCGATAAACAATGTAGATGTTTTTTCTGTCATTTCTGACGAAACGCATGGTTACGCAAACTTTTTAAAAATTTCTAATGGTGCTATTATTCAATCTCATACTACAGAAATTAAGAAAAAATTAGCCGAAACAGATACAGAATTATTAACGCATTTTATTGTTGAAATAAGACAGCGTTTTAACTCTATTTCTCCGGAAATTTATGTGCCTTTTAATGTGAATTTGGGTGGAATAGTAAAAGTAACGATTCCTAAATTAGGAGATAAAAAACGCATTGTAGAACTTTCTGAAAGAAATGCAAAATATTACCGGCAAGAGCAATTTAAACAGACACAAATTGTAGATCCAGAGCGGCATGTAAAAAGGATTATGGCGCAGATGAAAAAAGATTTGCGTTTGCATGTAGAACCGCGTCATATAGAATGTTTTGATAATTCTAACATTCAAGGAACGCATCCTGTTGCAGCTTGTGTAGTTTTTAGAGATGGAAAACCAAGTAAAAAAGAGTACAGACATTACAACATAAAAACGGTTGTAGGGCCAGATGACTTTGGTTCTATGGAAGAGGTGGTTTTTAGGCGTTACAAGCGCTTATTGGAAGAAGAACAATTGTTGCCACAATTAATTATTGTAGATGGTGGGAAAGGACAGTTATCTTCTGGGTTAAAAGCTCTAGAAGATTTGGGTTTGCGTGGTAAAATAGCCATTATTGGTATTGCTAAAAGATTAGAGGAAATTTATTATCCAGACGACCCTATTCCGTTATACTTAGATAAAAAATCTGAAACCTTAAAGATTACACAATATTTAAGAAACGAAGCGCATAGATTTGGAATTACCTTTCATAGAAACAAACGAAGTAAAAGCGCTATAAAATCTGAGTTAGAGCAAATTCCTGATGTGGGTGTGCAAACAATTACAACTTTATTGCGCAAGTTTAAATCGGCAAAACGCGTTAAAGAAGCTTCATTAGAAGAATTAAAAGCAGAAATTGGGCATGCTAGAGCGGTAAAAGTTCACAGCTTTTATCACAAAAAATAAGCAATCTTTTTTTAATTTTAAAGCAAAAAAAAACCATGAAATTAATCATGGCTTTTAGTTAGTTACTCTTATTTCTTAGTCATTTTGTTTTGTACTTAAATAGAATTCTTCATAGGTATTTAGAAGGTTCATTAAGCCAGAAATTAAATCTTTAGTTTCTAGCAGTAAACTAAAGTAAAGTGTTGTGTTTTTAGGACTTGTTTCATCTGTTCTAATTCTAGCAACTTGCTTTTCTATAGATGTTGTAACGTTTGTAAACAACTCTTGCTTTTCAATTAAAATTTCACCTAAATTATCAAAAGTTCTTTTTTCAAAAACATCTGCCACCTTTAATAATAAAGCAGATAATTCCTCATCAATTTGCTTTAGATCATTTAATTGTCCTTTCTTTAAGTTTTTATGATTGTTATTTACGTGCTTGTAACTAGCTCTAGAAATATAACTAATAGATTGTGCAACGTCTTGTAAATAACCTAATACCATAATATAAAACCTACTTGCTTGCACAGAAGTTTCATCTAATGACTTGATAAAATAGAAAACACCATCTTTTAATGAATCAATTTCTTCATTTAACTTACCAACATGTTTGTCTGTTTTACGTAACTTATTTAAATCATGTTTTGCTAAATCATCTACCACATTGGTGTATAATTTATTTACTCTATCTGCAACGCTAGAAATATGATCTGCACTTTCTTCAATTACACCATTTATGGTAATTAATTCTGCTCTTTCAATATAAACTTGTTGTTTTTCTTCCTTCTTTCTTCTTCTATGAATTAAAGTGTTTCTTCCAATTAGAAAAGTAACTACTGCTAATAAAATAGGAATCATGACCATATCATAACTAATTAGATATGCAACTAAAGCTGCAGCTAAAAACGCAGTAATAGCGGTTAAAAACCAACCACCAATTACGTTTAAAACACCTGCTACTCTATATACTGCACTTTCTCTACCCCAAGCTCTGTCTGCTAAAGAAGTACCCATTGCCACCATAAAAGTTACATACGTTGTAGATAACGGTAATTTCATTGATGTTGCAATAGATATTAAGATACCTGCAACAATTAAATTTACAGCTGCTCTTACCATATCAAAAGCAGGTAATTCATATGTTTTGTCTTTTGGTAATGCTATAACTGGTTTCGTAAATTTTGAATCTATAAAAGCCAAAGTTGGTTTTGGTATTACAAATCTAATTCCAGCATTTATTGTCATAGCCAATCTTACGGTAACTCTAGATAACGGATTTGGCTTAAATTTTTCGTGCCCTTCTCCTTGTCTAGATAAATCGATACCTGTTTTAATTACATTTTTAGCTTTGCTAGAAGTCCATAAAGTAACTACCATAATTGCACCAGCTAATAATAATAGCCAAACATTAGAAGGTACTTTTTTAGCTAAAACACCCATAGAGAATGCATCTGCAGAAACACCTGAAACACTCCAAGCTTCATACGAATTCCAAGCAGCAATTGGCACCCCAACAAAGTTTACCAAATCGTTTCCAGAGAACGCCATTGCTAAAGAAAAAGTTCCTATCCCAATAATTAACTTTAAGATATTAATTTTAAATGCTTGTATTAGAATTTGAGATATAATTGCCCAAACCACAAAACTACCAGCAATTATTATTATTGTATTTCCTTCAATTAAAAACTTAACATCTTTATAAAAAGGCGTTCCTTTCATTCCTTTTATAATAATAAAGTAGGTAATAGCAGTAATTGCAAAACCACCAAATAATGCACTAATATAAGTGGGTCTCTTGTCAAAATTAAATGAATAAATTACTCTTGAAACAAATTGGACAATAGCACCAACAGAAAAAGCAACAACCACAGAGAGTAGAATTCCGAGAATAATTTTAGTTGCTGTTTCATGATTTATGTAGTTCCAAAGATCTGAAAAAGTTTGTGTATCATTTGTAGAAATCTTTATTAGAGAAATACAAACGGCAGCACCCAGCAATTCAAATACAATAGAAACTGTCGTAGATGTTGGCATACCTAATGAATTAAAGATATCTAATAAAAGAATGTCTGTAATCATTACTGCCATAAAAATAATCATGATGTCTTGGAACATAAACATGCTAGGATTAAAAATTCCTTTACGCGCAACTTCCATCATACCACTAGATGTTATTGCTCCCATGAATACACCTAAACTGGCAATAATCATAATATTTCTTACAGATATTGCTTTTGAGCCAATTGCTGAATTTAAAAAATTTACAGCATCGTTACTAACTCCCACTACTAAATCTACAATAGCTAATACAGCTAAAGCAACTAACATCAAAATATATGGATCTCCCATTTTGTTTTATTAAATTAAGTTAAGCAAATTTACAAACACAGAAAGTTATGAATGTTACCTTTATGTTATGTTACGTATATTAAAAATGAATATCTACTTGCACTCTATACAGTAATTGATTCGTTTTAAAACCAATGTCTGTATAGCTTAAATCTGTTTGAACCTTTAAACTGTGCCCTGCAATGTACTTAGATAAGCCCAAAGTATATTGATTTTCACTACCTTTTCCAGTAATTTCTTTGTCTAAAGATATATTTGTGTAACGTCCAGAAAGTTCTACGGTTTTAGATACTAAATATCCGGTTTGTATATTTAAACCATTTCCTACTTGTACCTCATCACCTGTTAAACTTCCGTCGGAATTCTTTGCAAAAGCGTCGTCTGCAGTTCTATTTGCATATTCTGCCATTAAAGAAAATCCTTGGTGCTTATACATTGCGTCTAAAAATAATGTAGAAATATTTGTTGAATAAAAACCAGTATCATTCGTCATATAAGACCCTTGGTTACTTCGTGTTTTAGAAGCATTATTGTTAAAATCATATGCAACACCTAACGATAATTTAGGGCTTGGCTCAAATTTTAAATCACTTCCTTTATAATCTCCTTTACTTTTAAAATCACCAAAAGGAAATAATTCTACTCTTGTGGTGTATTGATGACCGCCAAGATTACCTGTTGTAATATTTCTTCCTTCACCTTGGGCAATAGAAAATATTTCTTTTACTAAAAAAGTGTCAGTTAAATTAAAATGATGTCTTAACTGCACGCCCATATCTCTATCAATTGTAAACCTGCTGTTTAGCAAAGAACGATCTACCTGTTGCAGGTTCGCAGAGGATATCACACGCTCTCTGTTTCCTGGTAGTTTTGTTTGCCCAAACCATAAGACAAAGTTTCCAGAGAAATTCCATTTTAAAACGGCATCTAAAATATATCTTGGCGCATTACTTGTGTATTCTGAAGCGCCAGATTGATCTCTGTTAGACAAACCTAATTCTACTTTGTATTTTAATTTTGGTGAAAATGCAAAACCATCAAATTTTAAACGAGAACGTCTAATTAACATGGAAGATTCTGGATTGGATAAACCATTATTTACATCCCATTTGCTAGTTGCAAGAGTTTGAAAACGAAGGCCAACCTTCATAGTCCAAGTGCTGTCTTGTCCTATTAAATTAAAGAGTCCTTTTCCAAATTTGGGAGCGTTTGTTTCTTGAGCATTGGTGTTTAAAAACGCACAAATACATCCTAAGATTACTACATTCCGTAGTTGAGATAATTTCATTACTATTAGTTTTTGTCGCTGCAAAGAACTGATAATAATGTTAAGGTAATGTTATCTAGAAGTTACTAAAACATAAAAAACTGCCTTAGCTAAAGGCAGTTTGTCATATAAAATAGTCGACAAAAACTAATGTTTTTATAATGACGATTAATCTTTAAAGATCAAGTCAAAAGTATAAGTATTTATCATGTTTTATGTTTAATTTAAATTACTAAAAGGTTAACAGTTTTTTGAACTTAACATTAAGTTAATGTTTCTGTAATACAATCATAATTTACTGCTAACACAGACTTAACAAAACAATAAGACTTTTGCACTAGAAAATAATCAACAATAATGAAGAAATTTTTATTTGTAATTTTTATTGCATTCAGTCAAATTGCTATTAGCCAAGACAAAGGGACATTAAAAGGGTTGTTAACGGATAAAGAAGCAAATAATGAGACGTTACCATTTGCAAATGTGTTTTTAAAAGGCACTAATATTGGAGCAACAACTGATTTTGATGGAAATTATTCTTTTCAAGTTCCTACAGGTACGCACATTGTGTCATTTAGTTTTTTAGGGTATAAAACAGTAGAAAAAACAATTACAATTGCAGCATCAGAAACACTAGTGCTTAATCAAATAATGTCTGCTGAAGAGGGCGTTGCTTTAGATGAAATTGTAATAAAGTCGTCTATAGGAAAGGAGTCTGCAAGTGCCCTTTTGTTAGAGCAAAAGAAAGCAACGGTAATTATTGAAAGTATTGGAGCTCAAACATTAGCTAAAGTAGGTGTTTCTAATGCTGCAAATGCAACTACTAAAATTTCTGGTGTTACAAAAAGTGAAAGTTCTGGAGATATTTACATTAGAGGTCTAGGAGATCGGTATTTATCTACTACAATGAATGGATTGCCAATTCCTTCTGATGATGTGGCTAATAAAAACATTAATTTAAACTTATTTTCTACAAATATTATTAAAAATATAGGAATTAGTAAAACATATACGACAAGTAGTTATGCAGATCAAGGTTCTGGTAATGTAGATGTAAATTCTAAAGAATATTCTAAAAAAGGATATTCAATTTCTTTATCAAGTGGCACAAATACCAATGTTTTAAATCTGTCGGATGATTTTAGAACTACAATTATAAATAATGATGTATCGCTTGGGTTTCATAAAAAAGAATATGCACTTCAGAATTTAATTACTCTTCAAGGCTGGGATACGGAAACACTTTCTACACCAATAAACTTTAGCGGTTCTTTTTCTGCTGCAAGAAAATTTGAAATTTTTGGTAAAGATTTGTCAATTTTTGTAAATGCTTCTCATTCTAAATCTTTTAATCATTTTAAAGGCGTTTTTAAAGCTTTTAGATCTAATGTATTAGATGCAAGCTTTAATGATGCAGAACAATACAATATGAATTCCAATACTACCGGATATCTAAATGTTGGTTTAAAATTAAATGATAATAATAAAATTAGATTCAATACTTTATTTGTAAACAAAGGATCAGATAATCTATACGAACAAGGTAGAGATGGTTTAGGTTATGTTTTTGACCAAGACCCTCAGGAGGAAGGAGCTTTTGTAAGAGATCAAAATTTTAAACAAACTACTCTTTTCATCAATCAGTTACTTGGGAAGCATAAGTGGAATGAAAATAACACATTAAACTGGGCGGCTGGTTATAACTTTGTTTTATCAGAAGAGCCTAATAGAATTAGAAATGAAGTAAATATTTTAGACATTACAACCTCACCTACAATTCAATATGCACATGTTGGAGACTACCAGCAAAGAAAATCTAGCCAAAAAATTGAGGATACAGAGATAAATGCGCTGGTACAAAATAAATGGGCTTTAGGTATTAATGATGAAGATGATACGAAACCGTACTCTTTAAATTATGGAGTAAACTTTAGACATAAAGAAAGAAGTTTTAAATCTCTTTTTGTTGGTGTGAAAGCAAAATTTTTCACAGCGCCATCTGTCGATGAATTGTCTTCAACATTTACTAATACGGGTTTTAATAATGGGTTAATTTTAAGAGTGAATCAAGCAGATAGATATGAAGCAGACTTAGATGTTTTTGCAGGGTATGTGAATTTTGATTTTTCTTTAGAAACCAAATTATCTGGTAATTTAGGGGTGCGTTTTGAAAAAGATGAAATTGCTGTTATTTGGGATGTTGCAAATTATGTAGGAAGAATAGGGACTTTAAATAGAAGCTATCAAAGTCTATATCCAAGTATAAATTTAAAATATGAATTAGCAGAAAACAACTATTTACGTTTTGCTTCTAGTATTACACAAACACTTCCAGAGTTTAAAGAATTATCTCCATTTGAATATGTATCACCAACAGGTCGTGTCATAAAAGGGAATCCTAATTTAGAGAAATCTGAAATTTATAATTTTGATTTAAAATACGAGATGTTTCCGCAAAGAGGGCAGCTTTTTTCTATCTCTACTTTCTATAAACAAATTAATAATCCAATCAACCTTGCCCAATCAAGAGGATCCTCTGGGAACTTTATTTATTTTAATACGGGTGAAAAGGCAACTGTTTTTGGTTTAGAGCTTGAAGCAAGAACAGATTTAATTAAGAATGATGATGAGCAAGGTATATTAAACATAACCGGTAACATTACCAAAATGTGGTTAAAGCAAGATTTATTAGAAGATTATCAATATAATAATATTACAGAATCTAGTTTACAAGGTGCTTCAGACTTTATTGTAAATAGTTCGTTAAGTTATAATGATAAAAAAGAGCATGCATTTATTGCAACGCTAACTGGGAACTATTCATCTGATAAAATATTTTCTTTAGGTTCTCCTGAAGATAAAACAAATAGTGCCTCTTTATATAATGATGAAATTATTGAAAAAGGATTTGTTTCATTAGACTTCGTAATGAGTAAAGATTTAACAAAAAACGTATCTGTAAAATTAGTAGGAAGAAATTTATTAAATCCAGAAATTAAACAAACCCAATTAGTAAAAAGTTTTATTACAAATATAGAAACGAATGAAACTGTATTGTCATACAAAAAAGGTAGCCAGTTAACAGTAAGTTTTAAATATAGCTTTTAACCAATTAATAATTCCTTAACAAAACAGTTAAATTATCACACAAACCTAACACATTATTAATCTTTAGATAAAGAAAATTTAAGAATAAGGCAATTTCTTTGTATAAAATTAATAACCATATTAAACTAAAAATGAAAAAATCAATTTTAAAAATTTTAAACGTAGTAGCTTTTTCTTTAGTTACTTTAACGCTAACAAATTGTGGTAGTGAAGATCCTATTATCATAGTAGATCCAATGTCTGATGTTGTAACTAGATTAAACTCAGGTATGATGGAAGGTAATTTAGATGAAAGTTATACTTTAAATTCGAGCACTGTTTATAGCTTAACTTCTTCTTTTATAATTGAATCAGGGGTAACGTTAACAATTCCTGCAGGTACAAATATACAAGCCGTAAATGGTGGGACAAGTGTTTATATTGCAGTTCTAAAAGGTGGTAAAATAGATATTCAAGGAACTGAATCTAGTCCAGTATATATGTCTTCTGCTTCAGGAAACTCTGGAGATTGGGGAGGATTAACAATTTGTGGAGATGCAACTACAACTGCTGGCGTAGATGCTGAAGCAGAAGTTGGAGGCTTTATTTATGGTGGAACAAACGATGCTGATGATTCAGGATCAATTAACTACTTAATAATTAAAGGAACAGGGGCTCAAATTAATGCAGATTCTCAATACAATGGAGTTTCTTTATATGCTGTTGGTTCTGGGACATCGATTAGTAATGTAGCTGTTATAGACGGTTCAGATGACGGTATAGAGTTTTTTGGAGGAACCGTTTCTGCAACCAACTTATTTTTAGAAAACAATGAAGATGATTCTATAGACTGGACAGAGGGATGGAATGGAACCGTGAACAACGCTTATATTTCTCACACAATTGCAGGTTTTTCTACTGTTTTTGAAGGAGACAAAGATAATGGGAATCCAAAATTTAATAATATTACAGCAATCTCTACTGTGGGTGGAACAGCGTTACAATTTAAAAAAGAATCAGGGGCTACAATTACAGGGTTATCTTTAACAGGATATGACGTATCCATAGATATGAAAGATGACGGAGCATTAACAAATGTTTTGATTGATGGTGCTGTTGCAGACCCTTCATTATCTTATACAAACACAGCTATTGTTACCGCAGCAGACTTTACTTGGGTAAATTCTAGCGTTGCTATAACAACCTTGCCTTTACAAGGAACTATTGCTGGTAAAGTTACTTTAGACCCTTCTATATTATACGTATTAAGTTCTTCTTATATTGTTCAGGCTGGTGGAGAGTTAGTAATTCCTGCAGGAACAAAAATTCAAGCCGAATCTGGTGGAACAGATGTGTATATTGCTGTATTAAAAGGAGGTAAGATAGACGTTCAAGGTACTGCAGACAAACCTGTTGTGATTTCTTCTACTGCAGCTTTAGGTGGAGATTGGGGAGGATTAACTATTTGTGGAGACGCTACAACTTCTGCAGGTGTAGATGCTGAAGCTGAAGTTGGTGGTTTTATCTATGGAGGTACAAATGATGCTGATAACTCAGGATCAATCAAATATTTGGTTATTAAAGGTACAGGAGCCCAAATTAATGCAGACTCTCAATACAATGGAGTTTCATTATATGCTGTTGGTTCTGGAACTACTATAGAAAATGTATCTGTAATTAATGGTTCGGATGATGGTGTTGAGTTCTTTGGTGGCACAGTTTCTATATCTAACATATATTTAGAGAATAACGAAGATGACGCTGTAGACTGGACAGAAGGATGGAATGGTACGGTAACTGATACTTACATTTCTCATACTGTTGCTGGTTTTTCTACTGCTTTTGAAGGAGATAAAGACAATGGTAACCCTCAATTTGTAAACTTAACAGCAATTTCAACTGTTGGTGGAACAGGTTTACAGTTTAAAAAGACTTCAGGAGCTACGATTACAAACATTTGGTTAGAAGGATATGATGATAATATCGATATGAAGGATGGTGGTGCATTATCTAATGTTCAGATTGATGGAGCTGCTGCTTCAACTACGGCAGATTACAAAACAGGAACGAAAGTAGACGTAAGCGGATGGACTTGGAAAAGTGCAGGTTTATAGCATACCTTATTATTGATTAAGAGAAAGAAAGAAGCAGGCTGAGAAGCCTGCTTCTTTGCGTTTATAAATTAAGAATTGCTTTGTTTTAGTAATCTTGTAACATACTCTTCTTTACAAGTGTTGGCGCACTAATGTACTGTTGTCTTTTCAGCAGAAGTGTTTTCAGAAGCTTTGTATAAAGCTCCACCAGCAATGCCATCTACAAAGGCAATTAAGTCTTTCTTAGAAGTCGTATTTCCATCAAACGCTATTGTTGCAATACTATCTGTAAAAATAACTTTTGCCGCTAGGACACCTTCTTTTTTAGAGAGTTTAGATTGAATTATTTTTGCACAACCAATTTCACAGGTCATCCCAGAAATAGCAAGAGATACTGTTTCCTTTTTTATTTCTGTGTTTTCTTTACATCCTATTAAAATAGTACAAGCAATTGCTATCGCAAAAAATGTTTTTTTAAGCGTCATAATATTGTGTGATTAAATTATATTACAAATTTATTAATAATTGAGTAGATATTTCAATAATTGTAAGACTTTTGCTACTTGAAATTTAGAACATGAATAATCAACAACAAAAGTGGTTGTATTTTAGTTTACTTTCTTTGGTTTGGGGAAGTTCATTTATATTAATGAAGAAAGCATTGTTGGGTGTTACTCCTATTCAATTAGGCGCTTTAAGAATGATTTTTACTGCAGTTTTTCTACTTTCTGTTGCTACCCCGTCTTTAAAAAAAATAGAAAAGAAACATTATAAATATATTTTTTACACCGCTATTGCAGGTACTTTTATTCCTGGGTTTTTATTTGCATTTGCAATTACAAACATAGATAGTGCTGTGGTTGCTATTTTAAACTCCTTAACTCCTTTTTATACTTTAATTTTAGGTGCATTGGCATTTGGCTTTGCTTTTAATAGAACTCAGTTTTACGGAATTCTAATTGGTTTGGTAGGTACGCTAATTTTAATATTAAAAGGTGCAGACTTAAATCCAAATCAGAATTACTGGTATGCTTTGTTAATGATTATAGCGTCTTTTGGGTATGCACTCAATGCAAATATGATTAAGAAATATTTAAACGATTTAAACGCACTTTCTATTGTAACTGGTAATTTTTTACTATTGCTCATTCCTGCAATTATTGTTTTAGCCTTTACAGATTTCTTTAAAACGTTTGATTTAGAAAATGAGGTATTAATGAGGTCTTTGGGGTATTTAGCAATTTTATCAATTGTAGGAACTGGTATTGCAAAAACTATTTACAATAAATTAGTTCAGGTTTCAGATCCTGTTTTTTCTTCATCTGTAACCTATATAATTCCTTTAGTTGCTATTTTTTGGGGAGTTTTAGATGGCGAAAAATTGAGTACACTTCAAATATTTGGGGGAGTTATTATTCTGGTTGGTGTGTACTTGGTGAATAAAAAAAAATAATTATTTTTTAAGTAAGAAGCAAGACTGTAATTTTATCCATGTATATTATTTCTGCTAAAACTAATGTTTAAAAAAAAGAGTCAAAACGTACTGTTTTGACTCTTGATGCTATTACATCTTATTTCTATTTTAACTATTCAAAATCTGCATCAGAAACGCCTTCATTTACTTTAATTTCTTTTACAACGAAATCTAAATTCATTGGACCAGATTTAATTCCAATTGAATGCGGAAATTTAACTCCGTTTACTTCTTTATAATCAGCATAGATTGTTGGTGTTTTCACTTCTTTGCCATCTGGTGTTTTTGCAGTTTTTACTTCTTTTACTTTTAAACCAGAAGTCATATCATAATAAACTTCGCTATCCTTATATTTTAAAACAATAGCATTTTTACCGTCTAAAGGCTCAATTCTTAACAATTCTCCAGAAGCATATGCTAAGTCTTTAAGAATACCACTTTCAGCTTTTGCTTTGGTAATTTCTTCTGCAGTCATCTCTTTCTTTTGACCTCTTGAAGAAGCGTATCCTGTAGTTCCATTAAAAACAGTTTTTTGCATGGTGTTGCCCATTACAGAAATTTCCTGTGAAGATTTATTAGGTGCGGCCGCTTTCATTGTCATTACCAAAGGCGTTCCTTGGATAGTTGCGTTTGCAATGGTAATCGTAGTTTTAACAGCCATTACTTTTTCTTCACCTCCAATTGCAGCTATGTATTTATTAATAACAGTTTCTGCAGTCATTCCTTCAGGAATTGGTAAGGTCATTGCTGGCTTCTCTGTTGGGTTTCCTTCTACATCAAAATATTTGATTACATAATCTGTTTTCTCTAAGTTTTTAAGAACATCAATTCCTTTACCCGTAACCATAATTCTTGCTTTGTCTCCTTTAAAATATTTAATGGCCGCATTTTGTACGTCAGCTACCGTTACAGAATTGATGTTTTTAATGTAGTTTGCATAAAAGTCCTCTGGTAAATTATAAAGTGCAATATTTAAGGCATAGTTTGCTGCAGTTGCAGGTTTTTGAACATCCATTACAAAACCACCAATGTATTCTTCTTTTGCGTCTTGTAATTCTTTTGAACTTACTTTCTGGTATCTAATTTTATTTATTTCTTTTTGTATTTCTACAATAGCACTATCTGTAACCACGTTTCTTACACCTGCAGTTGCTTTAAAAACACCTGTTTGTCTGTTCTGGCTTACTCTAGAGTAAGAACCGTACGTATACGCTTTGTCTTCTCTTAAGTTTTGGAAAAGTCTTGCAGAACTTCCACCACCAAGGATTTTATTAGCTAGCAAGGCTGCGTAATAATCCGTATCACCTAAAGTTAAATCGATCGTATTTACAATAGAAATTTCAGATTGATTTGCATTAGACATGTTTACAAAATTAATTTCTGCAGTAGAAACATTTTCTGGTTTAGGAAAATCAGAAACAGGAATTTCTCCTTTTTTCCAATCAGCAAATAAAGATTTTACTAATTTTTTGGTCTCTTTTGGGTTAATGTCTCCAACAATAATTAGATAACCATTGTTTGGTTTATAATATGTATTAAAGTTATTTTTAACAGCTTCTAACGTAATATTATTTACAGATTTTTTACTAGTAAACTCTCCGAAAGGGTGCTTTTTACCATATACCAAGAGACCTTCTACTCTGCTAGCAATAGCAGGAATATTTTTTTCATCCGCTTTTAAATTTTCTAAGGTTACTTCTTTTTCCTTATCAAATTCTTCTTGATTAAATTCAGAATTTTTTACCCCATCTGCCATTAAACTCAATACTTCTGGGAAGTATTTTTTTAATGATCTTGCAGAAGCACCAGTACTAAAAAAACCGACACTTGCGCCTAAAAAATCTACTTTTTCATTAAAGGCATCTTTAGTAATATTGATTGTACCTCTGCCTAGTAAGCTTCCCATCATGCTAGAAACACCTGCAATTTCTCCTTCAAAATAAGGTTGATTATCTATTCTTAAAGTAGCAGAAACTCTTGGTAATTTATGGTTTTCTACCATAATTACGGTAAGTCCGTTCTCTAAAGAAAACTTCTCTGCCGTTCCTAATTTTACTACAGGATCTGGTCCTGGAGTAGGCATTGTACTTCTGTCTATTTGTGCATTAGTGGCAAAAGACAGTGTTATAATTGCTATAAATGATAAAATTTTTGTCTTCATCTTTCTTATTTTTTTTCCTTAGGTAAATATTCTAAGATTAATCTCTGATTGTTATTTAAATATTTCTTTGCAACATCTCTAATTTCTTCACGAGTAACAGACCTGTAAATTTCTATTTCCGAATTAATTAAATTAGTATCTCCATGCATTACGTGGTAACTAGCTAAAGAACCTGCAATACCCACAACGCTGGCATTAGAATTTACATAATTGTTTTCAAACTGATTTTGTAATTTTTGAAAAGCCTTTTCAGAAATTAAATCGGTTTGAATTTTTACAATTTCTTCATCCATTTCTGCAATTAATTGGTCTAAAGTTACATCACCTAAGGGCAATGAGAAAAGAGCATAGATACCATAATCTTGTTGGCTAATATTAACAGCTTGCACAGCTAAGGCCTGTTTATTGGTGTCTACCATTTTCTTGTAAAGCACAGAACTTTTACCAGCACTTAAATAAGAGGAAATCATGTCTAAAATTTTAGAATCTCTTGTTTTAAAAGAAGGGGTTCTGTACGCAGCAATTACTGCGGGTATTTGAATGTTTTCATCATAAGCGGTAGCTCTAAACTCTTCAGTAATTGGTGCTTCAGTTAGGGAAGCTTCTAACTACGTCTGCACCTCTAGGTATCGGTCCAAAATAATCTTGAATCATTTTTTTTGTAGCTGCAAAATCAATATCACCAGCAACCACTAAAGTAGCGTTGTTTGGTACATAGTATTTTTTGTTAAACGCTAAGAACTCCTCTAAAGTTGCCGCATCTAAATCTTTCATATACCCAACATTTGGGTCTTTGTAAGGGTGTACTTTAAATAAATTTTTACTTATTTCATTAATAATTTCAGAATAAGGTCTTGTACGTTGTCTCTTTTCTTCCTTAACAACCTCATTCTGTGTATCTACACCTTCTTGTGAAATAATAGGCTGCAATAAACGTGCAGATTCCATCCATAAACCTAGCTCTAGTTTGTTAGAGGGGAAAATTTCATAATAATAGGTTCTGTCTTGGGAAGTGTTTGCGTTGTACTTTACCACCATTGGAAGATACAATTTTCAACCATTCCCCTCTTCCTATATGTTGCAGTTCCTTCAAATAGTAAGTGTTCAAAGAAATGGGCAAAACCAGTTCTTTCTCTATCTACCATCTTTACCACCAACGCCATACATTACAGAAGTAATGATAACGGGAGCAGATTTGTCTTGATGCAATATTACATGCATTCCGTTGTCTAATTTGTACTCTTCAAATTCAACTTTTTGTGCATTTGCAAAAGTTACAAGCAACATAAAGGAAGCCAGTGTTAAAATACTTTTTTTCATTTATTTTTTGTTTAGTTCATACTATTTAAAGTGTAGGACGATCCTATTTGATTTTTGTTACAAAAATCAACAGAAATCAACAAGAATTACCCTATATCTCAAAAATAGCAAGAATCTAATTAGAGTGGAAATGATACCCGATACATTCACTTTATTTTAACACTTTTATTTTTTTAAAGCAATGTTGTAGCTTTCTAAAAAAGATGTATATTTGCATCCTCATTTTCAGTAGAGAAAGTGAGTTAACTAGTAGTAATACGCAAAACAAATAGTATGTACGCAATCGTAGAGATAGCAGGGCAGCAGTTTAAAGTAGCACAAGACCAAAAGGTGTATGTTCACCGTTTAAAAGGAGAAGAAGGATCAAAAGTAACTTTTGATAACGTCTTTTTACTTAATGACAATGGAACTATATCTATTGGCGCCCCAGCTATAAAAGGAGCCGCAGTAACGGCAAAGATTTTAGGTCACTTAAAAGGTGATAAAGTAATCGTTTTCAAGAAGAAAAGAAGAAAAGGTTACATTAAGAAAAATGGACACAGACAAGCCTTAACTGAGATTCAAATTGAATCTATTGCTGCATCTGGTGCTAAAAAAGCTGCTCCTAAAAAAGTAGAAACAAAAGCAGAAGCTCCAAAGGCAGAAGCTCCAAAAGCAGAAGCAGTATCTAAGGACTTAAGTTCTATGACTGTTGCAGAATTAAAAGCTTTAGCAAAAGAACAAGGTATCTCTGGATATACTTCTTTAAAGAAAGCAGAATTAATCGAAGCTTTAACTAAATAAGAATTTACAAATTTTAAAACCATAACATCATGGCACATAAAAAAGGAGTAGGAAGTTCGAAGAATGGTAGAGAATCAGAATCGAAACGACTAGGAGTAAAAATATTTGGAGGACAAGCTGCAATAGCAGGTAACATTATTGTTCGTCAGAGAGGTACAACACACAATCCAGGAGAAAACGTTTACATGGGTAAAGATCATACTTTACATGCAAAGGTTGATGGAGTAGTGGAATTTAGAAAGAAAAAAGACAATAGATCTTATGTTTCTATAACACCATTTGAAGCTTAGTTAAATAAGTTTTAAAAAGATAAAAAAGCACTAACATTTATTTGTTAGTGCTTTTTCACGTTTTAGAACATTCCATTTTGTATTTTTACTTTTATGAGATTAGTGTATCATTTTGCGATTTTATTGGCATCAATACTTTTGCCTTTAATTGCTGTTTTTAGTAAAAAAATAAAACTATTTGTTAGTGGTAGAAAAGATACCTTCTCTAAAATCGCTTCTCTGAAAAATGAAAAGACTCTTTGGTTTCATGCTGCCTCTTTAGGTGAGTTTGAGCAAGCAAGACCAATAATTGAGGCGTTAAAAAAGAAACACAAACATTATAAAATTCTTGTTACTTTTTTTTCTCCTTCTGGTTATGAGGTTAGAAAAAATTACAACTTAGCAGATGTTGTTTGTTATTTACCGCTAGATTCTAAATGGAATGCGAAAAAGTTTATAGCATCAGTAAATCCAACTTTAGCAATTTTCATAAAGTATGAATTTTGGCCAAATATTTTGAACGAACTGCAAAAAAAAGAAATTAAAACTATTTTAGTTTCTGGGATTTTAAGGAAAAATCAATTATTTTTTAAGAGTTATGGTGGCTTTATGAAAAAGTCTTTGGAAGCTTTTCATCACTTTTTTGTTCAAGATAACAACTCCAAAGAACTTTTAAATAGTATTAATTTTACAAATGTAACAGTTGCAGGAGATACGAGGTTTGATAGAGTTTTAGAAGTTTTAGAACAAGATAATTCGTTGGATTTTATAAACGAATTTAAAGACAATACATACACAATTGTTGCTGGAAGTACCTGGGCAGAAGATGAGAAATTGTTGGTAGATTATATAAACAATGAAGCGTTAGTAGGTGAGAAGCTTATAATTGCACCTCATAATATTAAGCATGCTGCAATTTTAGAAATGAAAAAATCTATCCATAAAAAAACGCTTTTATATTCTGAATTTAAACAGGCTCAGTTTGAGGGGAATTTGAAGGACTATCAGGTATTTATTATTGATACTATTGGTATTCTAACGAAGATTTACGCAGCTGCAGACATTGCATATGTTGGTGGAGGTTTAAAAACAGGCCTACACAATATTTTAGAACCAGCCACTTTCGGTATTCCTGTTTTGATAGGTAATCAGTATGACAAATTTAAAGAGGCTGAAGACTTGGTAAAAATAGGCGGTTGTATTTCAGTGAAAAATCAACAAGAATTTACAGAGAATTTGATCCATTTAAAAGAAGATGAAAGTTTTAGAAAACTAACTGGAGTTATCAATAAAAAATATATAAAACAGCATCGTGGTGCAACAGAATTAGTTATGAATTATGTAAATACTCAGTTATAGAAAATGGATTTTATATTAGAACCTTGGCCTTGGTATGTTGGCGGTCCATTAATAGCAATTTCTTTGCTGTTGTACTTTTACTTTGGGAAAAATTTTGGAGCTTCAACAAATTTTGAAACGTTGTGCACTATGGCTGGTGCAGGAAGGGTTTCAGATTATTTTAAGAAAGATTGGAAAGAACGCGATTTTGCGTTACTATTTGTTATCGGGTTAATTATTGGTGGCTTTATTTCTGCTATTTATTTAATTCCGAATCAGACAGTTGATTTAAATCCGAGAACAGCGCAAGAATTAACAGAGTTAGGGTTTTTGAATGTTGGAAATCAGTATTTTCCTGATGAAATTTTTGGTAAAAATGCCTATTCATCGGTTAAAGGATTCTTAATCTTAATAGTTTCAGGAATTTTAATTGGTTTTGGAACTCGCTATGCGGGTGGATGTACTTCTGGACACGCAATTACTGGTTTAAGCAGTTTGCAGTTGCCTTCGTTATTGGCTGTAATTGGGTTTTTTATTGGAGGTATTATTGCAACTTGGTATCTAATTCCTTTAATATTTTAATTATGAAAAATAGTAGATTTTTAATATTAGGAATTTTTTTCGCAATTGTATTAAGCAAAACACAAGCTATTTCTTGGTATCGTTTTTATGAAATGTTTACCTTTCAGTCTTTTCATATGTTTGGTATTATTGGGGGCGCAGTTGTAATTTCTGCTATATTTATGCAGTTATTTAAGTATGGGAAAATAAAAGATATTAATGGAGATAAAATTACACCAAAACCAAAGAAAAAAGGTTTTATAAGTACCATTTTAGGAGGTACTTTTTTTGGATTAGGTTGGGGTATTTCAGGAGCATGTGCGGCACCAATTTTTGTAATTTTTGGCTTTCAATTAGTCCCGGCTTTAATACTATTACTTGGCGCACTAACAGGAGCATTTATCTACGGATTATTAAGTAAAAAATTACCAAATTAAATGAGCAAATTAGTAGATAATTTTGGAAGACAAATGGAGTATGTGCGCTTAGCTGTTACAGATAGGTGCAACTTGCGTTGCCATTACTGCATGCCTGCTCAGGGGATAGATATTGTGCCAAGACAAGAGTTATTAACCTTTAAAGAAATGTATCGCTTAATTCGTGTATTAACAGAGTTAGGTGTTCATAAAGTACGTTTAACTGGTGGTGAACCTTTTGTGCGAAAAGACTTTGTTGGTTTTCTAGAAATGTTGTCGCATAATGATTTGTTAGAAGCCATTAATATTACTACAAATGGTGCGTTAATATCGCAGCATATTGATCGTATTGAAAAGCTAGAAAAAGTAAAAGATATCAACCTAAGTATTGATAGTTTAAGTAGAGAAAAGTTTGCTAAAATTACAAGAAGAGATGCTTTTCCTGAAGTTTATAAAACTTTAGAATTGCTTGAAAAAAGTAGTTTAAACTTAAAACTAAATATAGTAGTACAATCTGGTGTTAATACAGATGAAATTGTAGACTTCGTAAAATTTACAAAAGACAAAAATGTTGCCGTGCGCTTTATCGAAGAAATGCCTTTTAATGGAAAAGGCCAGCGCGAAATGGAAGAAAATTGGACGCTCAGGAAGATTTTAAACGAGATTAAAACCGAGTTTAATGTGAAAGAGTTGGTGTCAGAAAAATCATCTACTTCAAGAAATTATGCCATCGATAATCATTTAGGTACCGTTGGAATTATTCCTGCATTTACGAGAACTATTTGTAACAACTGCAATCGAATTAGAATTACATCTACTGGTACTTTTAAGAATTGTTTGTTTGATGATGGTGTTTTTAATTTAAGAGATTTTATGCGAAAAGGTGCATCTAATGAAGATTTAAAAGCGCTTTTCTTATCTTTAGTGAAGGAGAAACCTGAAAACGGTTTTATTGCAGAAGCAAACCGTAAAAATGGAGCTGCTTCCGAGAGTATGAGCACAATTGGAGGGTGAAGAAGTTTAATAGCGCAGTCCAGTTAATTAATTATTTATTCTAAAAAAATGATATCCGCACACGAAGCCTTAAAAACCGTTTTAAATTCAGCCCAAGATTTTGGAGTTGAAGAAATTCCGTTTTTAAAATCTGTTGGTAGCATTTTAAAGGAAGAAATTTTTGCAGATAGAGATTTCCCGCCGTTCAATAGAGTTTCTATGGATGGTATTGTCATCGATTTTGCAGCATTTAAAAACGGACAAAGAGCTTTCAAAATAGAAGGAATTCAGGCCGCAGGAAGCGAGCAAATAACACTTCTAGATGCCGAAAATTGTATTGAAGTGATGACAGGTGCCGTTTTACCAAACAATGCAAATGCGGTAATTAGATATGAAGATGTAACGATTGATAACGGAATTGCAACCATTACTATAGATACTATAAATAAAGGTCAGAACATCCATACAAAAGGAAAAGATGGTAAGTCTGGAGTGCTGTTAATTCAAAAAAACACAATCATATCAGCAGCAGAAATAGGTGTTTTAGCTACTGTAGGTAAATCGGTTGTAAAGGTTGCAAAACAGCCAAAAGTAATGATTGTTTCTACAGGCGATGAGTTGGTTGGCGTAGCTGAAACTCCTTTAGCGCACCAAATTAGAAGAAGCAATGTATTTACCTTAGTTTCTTTGTTAGAAAGGCTACACATTCCGTCTGAAACTGCCCATATTACAGATGATAAATCAATTCTAAAGTCGAAAATAGCAACCTATTTAAAAACATATGATATATTGCTTTTTAGTGGTGCAGTAAGCAAAGGGAAGTATGATTTTCTACCAGAAATTTTTGAAGAATTAGGCGTCGAAAAACGGTTTCATAAAGTAGCACAAAGACCCGGAAAACCTTTTTGGTTTGGGTGCACAACAGCCATAAATATAAGCAATTATGGCGGGAATATAAATAACAATAAAAAGACAATTGTCTTTGGTTTCCCAGGAAATCCTATTTCGACATTTGTAAATTGTTTGGCATATTTTTATCCCTGGTATTACAAATCAGTAGGGTTAGAAGTTAAAGAAGAAACGGCTATTTTAGCAGAGGATATTAATTTTAAGCCAAATTTAACGTACTTTTTACAAGTGAAACTAGAAAATAAAAAGGGTCAATTAATGGCGTATCCAATTACTGGCAATGGTTCTGGGGATTTGGCAAGTTTGGTAAATACAGATGCTTTTATTCAGTTACCAAGTGATAAAATTGAGTTTAAAAAAGGAGAAGTTTTTCCGATACTAAAATATAGATAATGAGTGAATTCAGTCATTTAAATCCGAAAGGAAATCCTAAAATGGTAAATGTTTCTGATAAGAAAATTACCAAAAGAACTGCCATTGCAAAGGCAACCATGTTTTTAGGGACAGCAATAATTTCTCATTTTACAAATGAGGAACTAATTACTAAAAAAGGGCCTGTTTTTCAAACAGCAATTATTGCGGGAATTCAAGGCGTAAAAAAGACTTCAGAATTAATACCTATGTGTCACCCATTATTGATTAATGGTGTTGATATTGATATTAAAATTATAGATTCTGAATATATAGAGGTGCTTTGTGAAGTAACTATTGAAGGAAAAACCGGCGTAGAAATGGAGGCGCTAACAGGTGCAAACATTACTTGCTTAACGATTTATGATATGTGTAAAAGCATCAGTCAAGAAATGGTAATTAAAGAAGTAAAGTTGTTAGAAAAAACAGGAGGAAAATCTGATATTAAAAATGGCTAAACATACAAAACACACAAATTTAGAAAGACGAAATAATGACAATTTCGCATCCAATGAAATTTCAATTTTGGGTACAAATTGCAACACTATTTCTAATTTAGTTTCTAAAGTTTCCAGTAAATTATCCAACTATAAACTCGCTTATTTTGATGCGTCACACGCAAAAGATATGGAAGAAAATAGGTTGTCAGAATTTGTGTTTCATCATGAAGGAAATGTTCAAATAACAACTTCTGGAAATGTAAATAAGTTTCAGCAACGGTTAGATTTTGCACAGTATGATTATGTATTTATCAACGGAAATCATTATCAAGGAACAAAACAAATTCTAATTTTAGATACAGCAAAAGAAGCTTCGGTTTTAAAAAGATTAGAACAGTTAGATAATATTCAGTTTATAATTAAACTGACAGAAGATACCGAGTATTTTTCTTTTTTAGAAGAGAAATATCCACACATAAAAAATATAATTTGCTACACCATTGATGAAGTGGCTAAAATTACAAATCATATTCATAATTTGATATTAGAAAAAATTGCACCTGTGAAAGGGCTGGTTTTAGTGGGCGGAAAAAGTACTAGAATGGGACAAGATAAATCTGAATTGAATTATTTTGGAAAACCTCAAAAAGAAGTTGCGAGAGAACTCTTAGAAAATAGCAATTTAGAAACCTATTACTCTGTTGAAGATTCCTCAGAGAATAGTGAAGAAATTTCAGATAAGTTTCTAAATTTAGGGCCATTTGGTGGCATTTGTTCGGCGTTTCAGAAAGATCCAAATGCAGCTTGGTTTGTATTGGCAACAGACGTTCCTTTTGTGAATGATGAAATTATTCAGTTGCTATTAAAACATAGAAACCCAAGTAAAGTTGCCACTGCCGTTAAAGGGGTAGGCAAGGAATTTGTAGAACCTTTAATTACTATTTACGAACCAAAAGCATATCCTATTTTATTGCAATACTTAGCACAAGGTTATTCTTGTCCGCGTAAAATGCTCATTAATTCTAATGTTGAAATTATAGAAATAGCAGATGATTTTATGCGAAATATAAATACTCCAGAAGAGTTTGAGCTTGCTAAAAAAGAGATTCAAGAATTAAAATGAAACCAATAAAAAACGAACTTTTTAAACGTCAACTCACCTTAAAAGAAATAGGTGAAGTTGGGCAACAAAAACTACAAGACGCTTCTGTTCTGGTGGTGGGATGTGGTGGTTTGGGAAGTCCGATTGCGGTTTATTTAGCTGCTAGTGGCATTGGAAAAATACATTTAGTAGATTTCGATACCGTAGCTATTTCTAATTTACATCGGCAAGTTTTTTACACCTTAGAAGATGTCGATAAACCGAAAGCGGAAGTTTTAACAACATTTATAAAAAAGAGAGCACCCTTTACCGAAGTACGTTTCACCAATAAAGCAATTACAAAAAAAAATGTTATTGACTTGATTGAAAGTGTTGATATTGTTGTGGATGGGACCGATTCTTTACCAACAAAATATTTATTAAACGACGCTTGTGTTATTGCAAACAAACCATTGGTTTATGGTTCTTTGTACAAGTTTGACGGCTATATTGCCACTTTTAATTCATTACAAAAAGATGGAAGTTATTCAGCGAATTTAAGAGACGCTTTTCCAGAAATAGCTACTGATATTCCAAATTGCGAGGAAGCAGGAACGTTAAATTCGATTGTAGGCATGATTGCTACGCAGCAAGTAAATGAAGTTTTAAAGTTAATTACAGGTACTGGAACGCTGTTAATAAATCAGTTATTAATATACAATTCACTGCAAAACACACAATTAAAAATAAAGTTAAAACCGATATTTTTAAAAGAAAAAATTACTAAACTTTTTAAAATGCAAACATATACGGATGTGAGTTGTATGCTTCAAAATCTAGATTTTCAAATTTCTGCAACAGCGTTAAAAGAGAAAATTAAAGATGGCAACCTAGAAATAATTGCTGTTTTAAATGACTTAAAACTTCCTTTTAATGTGCAACAAACCATTCATATAGAGGGTTTTGACGCAGATAAAATAAGTATAGATAAAAGTAAAACATACATAATGGTGTGTCAAAAAGGACTAAATAGTTACAAGGCAACCGTAATATTAAGAAACAAATATCCAGATTTAGAGGCGTTCAGTTTAACAGGTGGAATTTCTAATTACAAATAATTTATATTGATGACAAACCTCTTAGAATTTTACACAAACACAAGGGCTGAATTAGAAAAAGAAGCTACAGTTTTAAAAATAAAATCGACTCGTTTAAGCACTTTTAGATTTGCTGTTTTTTTAGGAATTAGTTTTTTAATCTATAGTTTTTTAGGAGTCTATCCACTTGTTTTTATTATTGCTTTCTTCGGCGCTTCATTTTTTGCGTTTTTGATATCGAAACAAAATAGTCTTAAAAGAAAAAGAAGTATTGTTGCTGAGAAAATTAAAATAAATACAACAGAAATTCGTGTTTTAAATCGAGATTTTCATCATTTAGAAACAGGAGCATCATTTATAAATCCTACACATTTTTATAGCAATGATATCGATTTATTCGGCAAAGGATCCTTCTTTCAATATCTGAATAGAACTAAAACAAATGATGGAAAAGCTTTTTTAGCAAACACCTTAACAGAAAATAAAGCAACAAATATTTTAGAAAAACAAAAGGCATTAAAAGAACTTTCTAATAAGGTAATTTGGAGACAACACTTTACTACTTTAGCAAGTTTAATTTCGGTAAAAAATACTTCGAATGCGATCGTAAATTGGATTTCTAGTTATGCTGCTGTATTGCCCAAATATGTGAGAAAGATGCAGATTTTTTTCTCTGTTATTTCTTTTGTTTTAATTGCGCTTTTTTCTTTTGGATTTGCCTCATTTACGTATGTTTCAATATGGTTTTTTATAGGCCTTTTTATAACAGGAAGATTTTTTAAAAAGACACAAAATTTATACACTGAAGCAGATAATGTGAGAGAAATTTTCCAACAATATTATCCGCTATTAAATGAAATCGAGAACACCATATTTACTTCAAAAATTCTAAAAGAAAAGCAACAAATTATTACCTCTGAAGACAGAAAAGCAGGAGTTATTTTTAAAGAATTTGCTAGAATATTAGATACGTTTGATCAACGAAATAATATTGTGATATCAGTTATAGGGAATGGTCTTTTTCTTTCTGAAATTTACAATGCGTCTATGGTAGAAAAATGGATTTCTAGATATCAACAGATAGTTGAAAAATGGTTTCATGTGGTTGCTTTTTTTGATGCTGAAAACTCATTAGCTAACTTTCATTTTAATCACCCAAAATTTATTTTTCCAGAAATTACTTCAGAAAAAAAAGTGATAAGTGCTATTAATTTAGGCCATCCTTTATTGAAAATTGAAAATAGAATAGACAATAATTTTAAAATAAATAAAGAAGATTTTTTTATTGTTACTGGAGCAAACATGGCTGGTAAAAGTACGTTTTTAAGAACTGTTTCTTTGTCTATTGTTATGGCAAATTGTGGTTTACCTGTTTGTGCTACATCGTTTAAATACGCACCAATAAAGTTAATTACAAGTATGCGAACTGCAGATTCTTTAACGGAAGATGAGTCCTATTTTTATTCAGAATTAAAACGATTAAAGTTTATTATTGATGAAATTAAAGAAACTGATTATTTTATAATTTTAGATGAAATATTAAAAGGAACGAATAGTAAAGACAAAGCGATTGGTTCTAAAAAGTTTGTAGAAAAACTTTCAAACTCAAAGTCCACAGGAATTATTGCAACACATGATGTTAGTTTGTGTGCATTGGAAAATGAGTTTATAGACATTAAAAATTACTATTTTGATGCGGAAATTGTAAACAACAAATTGTTTTTTGATTATACCTTAAAAAACGGAGTTTGTAAGAACATGAATGCTTCTTTTTTATTAGAAAAAATGGAGATTGTTTAGGATGTAATTGTAGTTATTAATGCTGCCATTTTAAAGTTTCTATCAAATGCAAAATATCTTCTTTTATGTAATTTACAGCAGGTAGAATAGAGTCGTAATTTGGTTTTGCATAAAAATATAAAGAGCCTTTTATAAAATTATTTGTACTATCTGTAACATGAAACTGAATTTGTGAAGCTGCATTTCCTGTAATTTCATAGATACTTCCAAAAACTCTTTTCTCTTTATTTATAAAATCTTGTGGTATAATTCGATCTGCTTTTGCGGTGTGTTTAAAAACTAGTTTTTCAGCTTCAGTAAGCAATTCTCTAATATTATTTTTTAGAGGTCTGTAAGTAATATCTATGGAAGCTTTTAGTTTTGGATATTTAATGGAGAGCCAATTGTTTTTTTTATTAATAAGTGTAGCCATTTTTGACACTTTAAAACTATAAGGTCTACTTAGTGTTAGATCTTCATAAGTCTTTTCTGGGTATGTTAGGCTTAAGTATGCCTTTGGCTTTGGTAAAATATCCTTCTTACAACCAAAGAAAATTATTAAAAATAATAATATAAAAACCTTACGCATTTCTCGTTGCTTTTACCTGTTTTATTCTTTTTTTGTCAAGCGCTTCTATTGTAAACGTATAATTTTTGAATTTTATTTCTGCTCCTTTTTTAGGAAATTTTCCAGAAATCTCTAAAATGAAACCTGCAAGGGTTTCGCTTTCTCCTTTTTCTTCCTCAAAAATTTCTTCATCTTCATCATCTAAAATTTTGCAGAAATCTTTAATTGATGTCTTCCCTTCAAAAATATAATTGTTTGCATCTATCTTAGAATATGACACATCTTCATCATCAAATTCATCATTTATATCTCCTACAATTTCTTCAATAACATCTTCTAATGTTACTACTCCGCTTGTTCCGCCATATTCATCTACAACGATAGCTAAATGATTTTTTTTAGCTCTAAAATCTGCTAATAAATCATCTAGTTTTTTGTTTTCTGGTACAAAAAAGGGTTCACGCAATAAGGTTTTCCAATCAAAAGTTTTTTTATTTAAATGTGCTAATAAATCTTTTGCGTAGAGAATACCAATAATATTGTCTATATTTTCGCTATAAACTGGATTTCTGGAATATCCATTCGTTAAGATTTTACTTAAGACTTCTTCATAGGTTTCAGTATCAGAAAGTGCAAAAACATCTATTCTTGGTTTCATTATTTGCACAGTTTCTGTGTTACCAAAATTTACAATTCCATTTAAAATTTTTTGTTCGTCTTTACTTGTAGCATCTTGAGATGTTAATTCTAAGGCCTGCGATAATGTCTCTACAGAAAAATTACTTGCTTTACTGCCAAACTTTTGCTCAACCCATTTTGTAATTGCAATTAAGGGCATACTAAATGGCGTTAATAAAATATTTACAGTATGTATAAATTTTGATATTTTTTTAGCAAAAAGAAGCGCGTTTCTAGAAGCATAGACTTTAGGTAGCACTTCTCCAAACAAGAGAATTAAAAAGGTTACTAATAGTACTTCTAAGAGAAAACGAATAGGAACTGCAAAGAAATATAGGTTTAATGAAATATTAAAATCACCAAATAAGGTTTCTGCCAAAGAAGCAAATAGCAAAACGATTAAAATATTTATAAAGTTGTTGGTAATTAAAATGGTAGCTAATAATTTTCTTGGCCTTTCCAACAAAGTAACAACCACATTTTTCTCTTTTCCGTTGTTAGAAAGTTCATTTATATCTGTTTGATTTAATGAGAAAAAAGCTATTTCAGAGCCAGAAATTAAGGCAGAGCTAATTAATAGTAGAATTAATATAATTCCGTTTAAAGCGAGGATAATGTCAAAAGAAGCAAATAGTAAAGACAAATGTTCGGGATCTGGGTCCAAGGTTTATAGTTTTATAATTATTAAAAAGGTAAATCGTCATTTTCTTCTGGTGCAATAGTTTTTGGTTCTATAGCAGCAATTAGATTGTTTTGTTGTGGGGTAGGAGCGCTATTATCAGTATTCTTTTTAGTGCTTAACATGGTCATTTCTGTAACAATAACTTCTGTGGCATAGCGCTTTACGCCATCTTGTTCCCATTGTTTGTTTTTCAATTTTCCCTCAACATATATTTTATCTCCTTTAGATAAATATTTTTCACATATTTCTGCTAATTTATTACGCACAACAATATTATGCCAATCTGTGTTGGTTACTTTTTCTCCAGTTTGTTTGCTTGTGTAACTTTCTGAAGTTGCAATAGGAAAACGACCAACACTATTTTTATCATCAAAATAATGCATTTTTACATCATCTCCTAAGTTTCCAATCAGTATTACTTTGTTTATTGATCCTGCCATAACTCATTTTATTTCTATTCAAATGTACTAAAAATTTCAATTACTTTTTGGATTCAAAGAGGGTTAAGAAATTAGCAATTAATACAGGAACTGGAAAATCTTGAATGTTTTCCCAAGAAATATTCGCGTTTTTGAGTGTTTTGGTTTCTACAATCCAGAATTGAGTGTATAAATGCTGATGTGATAATTTATGTACAATCTCTTTTTTATTAAAAAGTGAAATAGTGGTTTCCGCTGGAAATAATTCGTTAAATTCTTTGGAGGCAATAATCTCTTTTTCACTAATAGTTTCAGTACTTTCAATTAATGGGAATTGATACAAGCCTTGCCAAATTCCTTTTCCTTTTCTCTCTGCTAGAATTGTTTTATAGTCGTCTGTTTTTATTACTAAAAAATTAAAATACCGTTTTCTAACTTTTATTTTTTTTTCTTTTACAGGTAATTCCTTTGTTAACTTCTTTTCAAAAGCTACGCAGCTGTCAGAAAAAGGACAAGTTTCACATAAAGGATTCTGTGGTTTGCAATGTAGAGCACCAAAATCCATAAGTGCCTGATTGTAAGTTCCTGGTTGTGATGTGTCTATAAGTGTTTGTGCAAGTGTTTTAAATTCTTTAATTCCCGAAGTCGAGTTCGTGGGTGTATTCACGCCAAAGTACCTAGAAAGAACCCTATAAACGTTTCCATCTACAACCGCCGTTGGTTCATTAAAACAAATAGACGAAATTGCAGAGGCCGTGTAATCTCCAATTCCTTTTAATTTTATAATTTCTTCGTAAGTAGATGGGAATACGCCATTTAACTCCTTTGAAATCTGTTTTGCTGAAAAGTGGAGATTTCTTGCACGTGAGTAATATCCCAAACCTTGCCACATTTTTAATACAGTACTTTCGTCTGCTTTCGCAAGGTCGAAAACTGTTGGGAAAGTGGTTGTAAATTTTAGGTAATAGGCCAATCCTTGCGCAACTCTTGTCTGTTGCAACATGATTTCACTTAGCCAAATAAAGTACGGATTTTTACTTTTACGCCAAGGTAGATCCCTGTTGTTTTGTAAATACCAGTATATTAGTGTATTAGAAAATTTCATGGATAAATAATAGAATTGCAATATTACATTTTAAAATTCACATAAATTTAAGTCATTATCTTTTTGCAGTTGATTAATTATCATATATTTGCATCCGCATTTTTAGAGGTAAATTAATAAAAATATAGTAAAAATAGACACATGACGAAAGCAGATATCGTATCTAAAATTTCAGATAAATCAGGAATCGAAAAAACAGATGTTTTGGCAACTGTTGAAGCATTTATGACGGAAGTTAAAGGTGCATTAGAAAATGGAGATAACGTATATTTAAGAGGTTTTGGTAGTTTTATTATCAAAACAAGAGCAGAGAAAACGGGTAGAAATATTTCTAAGAACACAACTATCAAAATTCCTTCTCACAATATTCCAGCATTTAAACCAGCAAAAACTTTTACTGAAGGAGTAAAAAGTAAGGTTGCTGTTAAATAACACAATACTAATCTAAACCTTAAATAGGTTTAAAAAAATCGAAACATTATGCCAAGCGGTAAGAAAAGAAAAAGAGCGAAGATCTCTACACACAAAAGAAAGAAAAGAGCAAGAGCGAATAGACACAAAAAGAAAAAGTAAGCTTTAGCTTACTTTTTCGTATATTGTTTTGCGAAAAAAAATTAAGTAAATAAAAATAGTTCATTGACATTCGGGGGTTTGCTTGCTGTGTAAAGCAGTAAATCTTCTCACGGTATTACAAATACCTGACAATATTAAACCATCTGCACAATAAAGTGCAGTGTTAAAACCAAGTTCAGTATGAAAACAGAATTAATAATTCGTTCAAATTCATCTGATATTGATTTTGCCTTATTAAGAGATGGAAAACTTATTGAATTAAATAATGAAACAACTGGTAATAAATTTTCTGTTGGCGATATTTTTTTAGCTAAAATAGGAAAGGTGTTAACTGGTTTAAATGCAGCTTTTGTAAATGTAGGATATCCAAAAGATGGATTTTTACATTATCATGACTTAGGTGCGCAGGTAAACTCATTAAATACATTCATTAAGAAAGTAAGCACAGGTAAGTATAAAGAATTCACTTTAAAAAACTTCCGATTTGAGGAAGAAATTAACAAAGACGGTAGTATAAACAAAGCAATAAAAACAGGTCAAAACCTGTTAGTACAAATTGTTAAAGAGCCAATTTCTACAAAAGGGCCAAGATTAAGTTCTGAGCTTTCTATAGCAGGTAGATTTTTGGTATTAGTTCCTTTTTCTAATAGAGTCTCAGTTTCTCAAAAAATTGAAGACCCAAAAGAAAAAGAACGTTTAAAAAGATTAGCAAAGAGCATAAGACCAAAAGGTTTTGGCGTTATTCTAAGAACTGTTGCCGAAGGGAAAAAGGTAGCAGAGTTAGATAAAGATTTGCAAAACTCATTAGAGCGTTGGAAAAAGATGTGTAAGAGTATAGCTAACACAAATACCCCAACAAAAATTTTGAGCGAATTAAACAGAGCATCTTCTATTTTAAGAGATGTTATGAATGAAAGCTTTACAAGTATTGTTACCAATGATGAGACGCTTCAATTAGAGATTAAAGAGTACTTGCAAGAAATTTATCCTGAAAAGGAGAAAATAGTAAAATTGCATTCATCTGACATTCCAATTTTTGAAAAATATGGAATAGAAAGACAAATAAAAACGTCTTTTGGTAAAACAGTTTCTATGAGCAAAGGTGCGTATCTAGTAATAGAGCACACAGAGGCATTACACGTTATAGACGTGAATAGTGGAAACCGTTCTAACAAAGCAGGATCTCAAGAAGATACCGCATTAGAAGTAAATCTAATATCAGCAACAGAAGTAGCACGACAATTACAATTGCGTGATATGGGCGGAATAATTGTTGTAGATTTTATTGATATGCACAAGCCTGAAAACAGAAATAAACTGTATCAGCATTTGAAAGAGCAAATGGCTTTTGATAGAACAAAGCACAAAATATTACCTCCAAGTAAATTTGGATTGGTACAAATTACAAGACAAAGGGTAAGACCAGAGTTAAGTATAAAAACTACCGAAGCCAACCCAAACAAAAATGGAGATGTAGAAGCACCAATTGTCTTATTAGACAAGATAGATGCAGATTTAGAAAAATTTATTTCTAATCCAAAGAATAAAAAGATACAATTACACGTGCATCCTTTTATTGCTGCTTATCTATTAAAAAGTGTAAATTCTATACGTTTTAAATGGTATTTAAAACATAAAAAGTGGATTACTATTATACCTAGAGATGCTTATACATACTTACATTATAGATTTAAATCTCCTAGAGATTAATTTTTATAACTGTAAAAGGCAATAATTTTTTATCAAGAAAAACCCGAAACTTTTAAAGTTTCGGGTTTTTTATTTTATAAGAATACTATTCGTAAACTCTTTTATGACAATGTATTTATAACTTTATAATCAATAAAAATTTTAATTTAATACCACAGCATAATCTATATCTTCCGGCGCTAATAAATCATTCTTACTTTCTTTATGAATGCCCAGTAGTTTTTTTAATTCATTAATTTCAAATAAATCAAAAACTAAAATTAAATTTTCATGAAAGGTTTGTACAGGTATTTTTTTCCGCTGTGTTGTATAAAAACTATACTCTAACCAGTAATCTACATCTATTTTAGAAACATATTCTCTAAATTGAAGTAGTTGATTTTTTGTAAATTGGAAAAATAGATTATTAAATGTAAGATTGTAATTTTTACAACCTTCACATAGAGAAAGCTCTCCGTGCTTTACTCTCGATATTATTTTTATTTTCTGACACATGTTTATTTTTTTTAATAGCAATCTGTTCTTATTTGTTTATTATTTTTTAACTCTTCAATAGTTAGGTTTAGTTCTTGTGAAGCAATTTTAGCAATAACCTTTTCAACACCAAATTGCATACTAAGAGAACCGCAAATTAAAATAGCCCCATTTCTTCTTAGAGTATTGGAAACTAATACTGTTTGACTTTCTAAAGTTTTTTGAATATATGTTTGCTGATCTTGTGAATAAGCAATATGAAAAGAAGTAAGTGTTTTATTTTCTAATGCAGAAATAATGTGTTTATCATAAAGTTCTAAAGATTTTTTAGTTTTTCCTCCCCAAAATAAATGAATTCTAGCTTTTTTATTTTTTTGAATCATTCCTAAAAAAGGTGCGATTCCTGTTCCATTGGCAATTAGAATTACATCTTTTATTTTTTTTGGGAAATGAAATTTTTTATTTTCTTGAATTGTTCCTTTTATAACATCAGTTTTACTGAGTTTATGTAGGTAATTAGAGCAAATTCCTAAATCATGTTTTTTAACACTCAATACCAATGTATTGTCAATATTAGCAACCGAATACAGCCGTTTTTTTTCCTCACCTTTTGTTGTTATCGCTAATAAATCTCCAGAAGTAAACTTTACTTTATTTGTTGGTTTTAAACGAATTAAAAAGGTGTTATCAATATTTAATTTACTGTTATTTATAATTTTAAAAATAGTTTCTTCTTCTTTTTCTAATAGATCCGTTAAATTTATGTCTAAATTAATATTATTTAAATTTCCCCATTCATTTTTCCAGTTTTCGAAAGAACTTAAGTTTTGGTCATCAATTTTAAACAAAGGCATTTCGGGGGTAAATTTTGGATGAATCTGCAAAGAAGCATGAACTAAAATTGCAAACTGGCAAAAGGCTGGATATTGTTTTGATCCAAAACCAATAACAGAATAGTTTAGATTTCTTTTTGGTTCAATTAAATGTATTAGTTTAATGAAGTTTTGAGCATTTGCTGGCGCATTACCATCGCCGTAAGTAGCCGTAAAAATAATAATATTTTTGGCGTTTTTGTAACTAGAATATCTGTTTAATTCTGTTATAAAAACAGCTTTATTTGCTTTTATAAGTTCGTTTTTAAAGGCTGTTGCAAAACGAATGGTAGTTCCTGTCTCAGAACCTGCTAAAATAATAAATTCGGCGTCATCTTTTAAAGTATTGTTAATTATTGAAGTTGTTTTTCTCTTTCTTTTTATGGTCATATAAAAGCCTGAAAATATGAAAAACAAGATAGCCAAGCAAGAGAGTAGCAGAATTACAGACCATAGAATAGAGCCTGCACCAGTATGTAACAGTAAGCTGTAATGAGTACCTAAAAGAGCTAGAGACTGATTTTTCTGACTAATTATTTGCCCATTAAATTGATTTATTTCAAATTCATTATCAATAGTTTTAATATTAAAGTAATCTTCTTTACTCGAAGAAAAAGGGAACTCTATTTTTTTTACTTCTTCTAATTTTGTTGTTTTGAAGAATTCAAAATCTGTAAATTTTAATGTTTTATTAATTTTATTAATTTCTAATTTTTTAAGATTGTTTGCAGTTTCAGGGAACAAAGAAATTTTTTCTAATGATAAATAAATACCGGTTAACGTAATAATTGCAATGGGGATGAAAAAAATTTTACCAAAAAATATATGATAGTATTGTTGAAAGTTTTCTTTTACAACTTTGGAGAAAATCTTGCGAATACCGCCTTGTCTTTTAAAGATTAAAATTATACCAGTAATGGCAATTATAAAAAGTAAAAAAGAAACAAATCCAATTAAAAGTCTTCCTGTAGATTTTAAAAATAATGAACGATGTAAATTCGTTATAAAATCATAAAAACGAGATTTCTTAATTAAATTTCCAATTTTTTCTCCAGTTTTTGGATTGATATAAAAACTTTTGTATTCTCCTTTTTTGTTAATTATAGATGCTGCAACAAAATTATTTTCGTCAATTTCTATGGTAATTATTTCATCATATTTTTTTTCTAAAGCTTCGATAGTTTCAGCAATTGAAATTTGCTCATAACTCCCAATTGAGTATGGTTTTAGCTTATTAGTAATAGGTTCAAAAGTTAGAATAAGACCGGTTACAGCTGCAATTACAATAAATAAAGAAGTGGAAATTGCCAACGTTAAATGGCTAAGTCTCCATATAGAAATTGTCATTATTCTATTATTTTGGTAGTATTCTTACATAGCGAATAAAGCCAGTTCCTTCAATTTTCGCTTTTATATTTTCTGAGGTCAATTCAAATTCAACATCACTTTTGTGATATCCTTTATCTTCTACGGCGGTTTCAAAACGAATTCTATAGCCTCTATCTATTTTGTCATTAGGAATTCGAATTATGCTTATGTTACGTTCCCCACCGCTAATAGTCGCGCCAGTTATTGCGTCGATGGCTGCACGTTTTTTTCCCTGAAAACGCCACCATTCTGTAATATCGAAATACCATTCATCATCGGGTCCTTGAACATATAAAGTTTCTTCATATTCTTGTTCAGAGTTTAATAATGAAATTACAATATAAGCGCCCTCTCCGCTATAATTTGTCATTTGAATCATGCATTTGTATGCACTACTTTCAGTATGTTTCTTAAAGCTTAATAGCGCTATAAATAGCATAAAAAATAGGGGTGATGTATAAATTACTTTTTTTATTTTCATTCGAATGTTTTATTTTAAAAAATTAATATCATTATTTTTTAAGAGTTCATTTTCAGACGCTAAGTCAAAAATGGTTTCATTAAAAGCTGTCTTTATGTTTTTATGTGCACCAATAGTTAATAAATATTTTAAAATTTCTACACTTCTGGTTTTCATTGCTGCTATTTGTAAAGCAGATAAATCATCGCTATTCTTCGCATTTACATCGATATTAAAGGAATCTAATCGTTTTAAAAGCTCTAAATTATCTTTTGTTACTGCTATATGCGAAAGTGTATTTTTAGAATGCTGGAGTTTGTTTATAACCAATCCGTTTTTTTCTAAAATGCTCAGTTTATCTTCAAACTCTGTGGTTTTAAAAATATTAATTAAATAATAAGAAAGTGTGTTTCCATCTGCATCTTCAGTATTGATGTTTGCACCTATTTCGAGTAAAAATTTTACAACGTCTTTGGTATTTCTCTGCACTGACATTATTAAAGCTGAGCGTCCCTTTTTGTCCTTTGAATTAATATTTGTAATTTCTTTTGATAAGAATTTTACAATTTCTAGCGTATTATTATTTGCAGCATTCATAAATGGAGAACGGCCTTTATTGTCCTGCAAATTCGCATTAACGCCTTTAGAAATAAAATAGCGGTATGTTGCCAAATCTTTATTGTTATATGCAATAGCATGCAAAGGGTTTTTTCCATCTTTATCAATACGGTTCGTTTTAACCCCAACGCTTTCTAGAAATTTATATGTTTGTAAGGTGTTCTGTTTCCTTCTTATACCCTGGCTTGCAAAAATCATTGTATTTTCTCCTTTGGTCACTCCTTTATCAATTAAAGTCTTCAAAAAAGAAATGTTTCCACCTTTCGCAGCATATTCAAAAACACCATTACCATTATTGTCTTTATCTTCTAAAGAAGCACCTTTAGATAAAAGATAGCTTACTAAACTATAGTTTTCTAAATATGGTGCAACTAATAATAATACGTTTGCTCCTTTGCGGTTTTTATCGGTTTTAATATTTGCTGACATTTTAATTAAATAATCATATATTTTAGTATTTGTTTGACCTGTTGAAGCTGCAAAATTTAAAATAGTATATCCATGATCATCAACTATATTGGTTCTAGCATTTTTAGAAACTAAATATTTCATGAGTTCTATATTGTTTTTATAAGCAGCCCAAAAAATATACGTTCGTCCATCATGTGTTTTTTTATTCACACCATTCCCTTCTTTTGAAAGTAAATATTTGATTGTTTTATTATCTGTATTTTCTAAAATAGCATAGACAACGGCATCAAAAGCATTGCTATTTAATTCAGAGATATTATTTCCTTTAGAATTTTTTTCATCAATCAATTTTATAGATGGATTTGCTTTCCAAAAATTTCTTTCATGAAAAATATTTGGTTTTTGAGCAAAGGTTGCACCACTTAAAAGAAGGGATACAATGCATATTATTTTTAATTTTTTCATAATTTATTTTTGAACAAAAGATTCTATGATATTATCCATTTCTTCTTTTGCTGTTACTTTTTCAGAAAATAAATGCTTGTATAATGGTTTATTATCAACTTTCGTTTCTAAACTTAAATTAGTGTTTCGTGCATACACTTCATTCCATTTATTTCTAACCATTTCCCATTTAGGACTGTTCGAAATCCACCAAGACTTTGCAACCTTACATCTACTGTCTGATACTTTTTTATAAGTATTGTAACCTTTTTCATTCGCAAGAATGAAATCTTCTTTTCTATTTTGACGAAGAATCTTACTATTGTCTTGATCATGAACCCAACCATAATTCGTAATTTCATGGCGGTTACCTCTTAAAGTAATGTTGTAATCACTTCTTTGCGTGTATTCCCTTCTTGGTAAAGGAGCGGTTGTGGTGTTTTCCCAGTAGCTTTTTCCATCTAAGTGAACCCATGTTCCGGATCCTTCATAACGCGGACTGTCATCTACTTGATACACTTTCTGAGTCCATTGTTTTTTAACACTTTTCTTCTCTTTTTTTTCGAAAATCCAATTATTATTTCCGTTAAACATATAGAAGGCTGTATTTTGATATAGCCAATCTTGTCTCCAATGTTTAACAATCATAGGTTTGTTAGGGTTACCAACTTGTAAAATATGTTGAATAGATATTTTATTATTTTCATCTTCAACCAGCTCGGCCCATTCTAAACCTTTACTAACTTTGGTTTTAGAAGGCAAGTAACCAGCATCTTTGCTATAATTGAAGGTTTCTGTAAAATTGAAGGTTATTTCAAAACAACCACACATTTCCTTTATTGAATTTTTATCTTTTGTTTTTTTACTTTGAGCATTTGCAGAAATAGCTATAATAATAGTTAAAACTTGGAGGAATATTTTTTTCATTGTGCAATTAATTATTATGATTAATATTTTTTACAAATATATAACTTATTTAGATTAAATAAGAATAAGGACCTATATTTGTAAAAAATTATTAACAATGATGCTATATAAATTTTCAACACTATTGTTTTTTTCAAAAAAAGGTTGAATAAAAAGATTTATTTAAAGTGGACACTTTAAAATTTGAATTTATAGTTTCATGGAACCATAATGTAGGTGATAAGAATTTAGAATAAAGATATTTGATTAGAAGAAGAGAAAAAGGCTTTTTGAAAGAGATTTTAATTAGCTTTTTTTAGTTAAAATTAAATACGTTTGAAATAGTGTTTAAAACACAAGAGTAAATTTGTATACCTAGAAATATATACATAATAGCGTAATTTTTATAATTCTAAGAGGTAACAATTTGTATGTTGTCTAATTGTTAATGTTAGTAGCTATTATATTTAAGAATTAAAATCTGTTTGCGGATATAGATACTTGGAGATAAATAAATAGAATAGAAAGGTTATTATAAAAATTATAAGTGAAAACAAAAATGGGAACCCTTTTATTTTCATTAGGTATTTTATTATTTTCATTGTTACAAAAACTTATAGTTTAAACTCTATATTTAGATGGTCTAGAAGTAATTTTAAAAATGTCACTTGTGTATAAACAGGTTTAAACATTTTTAAATCTTAACAATAAAAAAGGTTAAGTTAATACACTTTATCTGCAGTAATAATTTCTTTTTCAATTTACAAATTTCCCCTATTATTAAATAGTGCTGCAGATGAAAGTTTGATTGCCATTGCAATCTGTATTAATTAATATTTTTAAATAAACATCAACATTTCTAAAAAACTATTTGTTGTATTTATGTAGTCCAAAAAGTATTGATAAAAGATCAACTGTTTTGATACCTCTTAGGTGTTATTCCGAATTTTATTTTAAAAGCCTGAGTGAAATTGGATAGGCTTGTATACCCAATTTCTTGATAAATATCTGATGGTCGTTTTGATTTATTTCTTAAAAGGAAGGCAGAATGTTCAAGTCTTTTTTCTCGAAACCATTTACCTGGAGAACTTTGAAAGTGTTTTTTAAATACCCTTTTAAATGAGGATTCACTCATATTAGTTAAAAATGAAAGTTCTTTTATTGATAGTTTCTTTTCTATATTATTCTCAACTATCTGAATAAATTTTTGTGTACTATTATCACTATTACTAATTAAGGAATAAATAAAATTCACACCTTTAGTTGCAATAAGATATAACATTATTTCTTCAAATTTAGCATCTAAAATATTCTGTTGAATTGATTTTGATAGTTTCGATATATTTAAAATACTCTTTGTAAATCCTTTTACATATAGATCATAATCGAATGAATACATCGAAGCATAGCTAGCATTATCTTTTGGCTTTAGTTGAAATTTTCTAATAAAATTGAAGACTGATTCATTAGAGAAGAAGAGTAAAATGCTTCTATATTGCATTTCATCATTATAGGACTTCTCGATCGTTAGGCTATTTCCAGCCTTCACTAATGAAAATTGAGAGTTATTAATTAAACGAGTGGAGTTATCAAAAAAAACTTCTTTTGTTCCATTTTGAAGAAAACTAAACGTGTTTTTACTAAGTACAATTTTTTGTTTGGATATTTCTTGAATATTTACGTAATCATAAATTTCAATGGAGTGAGAAGAATTTAAATTCAACTCATCTGGTAATGTGATTGTGCTCATAGGTATCGCTTATCTCAAGATTTATTCAAATATAAAGTATAAGCAATAATTAAAAGATCTCTAAAAGGTCATATTATGCTCTTTTTTAGGAGTTAAAAGAGTTCATTAGCCCCTTGAAATTATCCTAAAGTAGTAAAACATTGGAAGAAGGCCCTATTACTCCACTTTATAGAGTGATTGAAGTCTTGTTTTAAAGCATTGTATTAAAGATATTTATTATATCTTCTTAATTAGATACATATAAACAGGATAATGATCTGAATACCCCCCTGTATACGCGCCATTAGAAAAACTTCTAAAAGGATATCCTTTAAATTTTCCTTTTTTATCACTTAAAAAATGTTTGTTAAAAATCATAGCTTTGTACATTTTATAAGTAGAAAAATCTTTTTCTCCGGTATCTAACAACGGTAATGAAATTAGAATCATGTCAAAGAGATTTAAATTGTCTCTATAGGCTAAAGTGTTAAATCCTTTTCTATGTAAATTTTCGTATGGATTGTAGATATCATTTTCCCCAACATTTTTCTTTTTTCTTTTTGTTTTTAAAATTTTCTTAAAGCTGGTATTATTCGGGTCGTCATTAAAATCTCCCATTGTTAAGATTTTAGCATTTTCTTCTTTAGCTCTAATTTTTTCTATGATTTTTATATTTTGATATGCGGCTTTTTCTCTTAAAGGTCTGCTTTTTGCCTCACCACCGCTTCTAGAAGGCCAATGGTTTACAATTATATGAATTAATTCATCATCTAAATAACCAGAAACCAATAATTGGTCCCTTGTAAATACTTTTCTATTATTCTTGTAAATATTAGGATTAAACACTTCGTGATGTACAGGTTTAAAATATTTTTTTTGGTATAATAAAGCTACGTCAATTCCGCGTTTATCAGGAGAGTCGTAATGCACAATGCCATATTTTTTTTGTATTAAATGTTTCGATTTAATTAAATCTTCTAAAACACTTCGATTTTCAACTTCAGATACTCCTATAATTGCTGGGCTTGTTTTCGCCTCCTCTAATCCTATTTGGGCAATGGTGCTTGCTAGTTTGTCAATCTTATCCCAATACACCTTAGATCGGTTAAATTTCATCTCCATCATCGGGCTTGCTTCGTCATTTATAGAAAGATCGTTTATTGTATCAAATAAATTTTCTAAGTTGTAAAAGGCAATGGTTCTAATGGTGTATTTCTTTGCGTTTTTCTGAGAAAAAGAAATACAGATTTGAAAGAGTAAGAGCACTAATACATAGTTTTGCTTGTTCATTTTTCGTTTTTTTGTTATAAATTTAAAGAATAAAAGGCATTATTTAAAATATATTTTTGATTTTAGAAACTTTTTCCAAAAAATAAGTAGTAGCTTTACTTTGCTATTTAATTGAAAAAGAAAATGTTATGACTAAAAAAATTGTACATCTGGTACTGTTTTTGTTGTGCTATACAATACTATATTCTCAAAATAGTATCAAAGGAATTCTGCTAGAAAATAATTCTAAGAAGCCATTATCGAATGTCTTAGTAAGCATTAAAAGTACAATTTTTACTGCAAAAACAGATTTGAATGGAGCTTTCCATTTAAAGGCCCTTGGGCAAGGAAATTATATTTTAGAAATTAAGTTTAATGGATTTGAAACTCAGAATTTTCCATTAGAAATTTCTAACAATACCATAGATTTGGGTGTTATTTTATTATTTAAAGATTTCACAGATGAACTAGACATGAGTATTATTACAATCTCAGATGACGAATTAAATAATGATGCAAGTGCTGCCGATAATATTTCTGGTCTTTTACAAGCTTCAAAAGATATTTTTTTAAGAACTGCTGCTTTTGAGTTTAGTTCCTCTTTTTTTAAAGTAAAGGGGTTAGATTCTGGAAATGGTAAAGTTTTAATTAACGGTATTCAAATGAACAAGGTCTATGACGGTAGAGCGCAATGGAGCAATTGGGGTGGACTAAATGATGTTTTAAGAAATCAAGAATTTAGTAATGGTTTAGCAGCTTCTAATGTTACTTTTGGCGGTATTTTAGGAGCTACAAATATGAATACAAGAGCCTCTTTACAAAGGCCCGGAACAAGACTTTCTTACTCTTCTTCTAATAGAAGTTATGTGCACAGGGCAATGGCAACCCATACCACAGGTATTTCTAAAAATGGTTGGGCAATGACTTTTTCAGCAAGCAGAAGAGCGGGAGTTGAAGGTTTTAATGACGGTACTTCTTACAATGCATATTCTGTATTTACATCTATAGAAAAGAAAATTAACAACAATCATAGTATTAATTTTACAGGTATTTTTGCACCAAATAGAAGGGGTAAATCTTCACCAAATACACAAGAGGTTTTCGATTTAAAAGGAATTGAATATAATGAGTATTGGGGAGATTTAAACGGTAGAAAATTAAACTCTCGAATAAAAGAAGTAGTAGAGCCTATCTTAATGATAAATCATTATTGGGATATTTCAAAAAATGCAACACTTCAAACAAATACATCCTATCAATTTGGAAAAATAGGAAATAGTCGTTTAGATTTTAATGGTGGTGCAAACCCCAGTCCTACCTATTACCAAACTTTACCAAGTTATTTTTTAAGAACGAATGACTTATCTAGAGCATATCTTTCACAAGAAAACTTTGTTAATAAAGGGCAATTAGATTGGGACCGCATTTTTGATGCAAATAGGACCAATACAAATGCTGGCTTAAACAATGCCTATGTATTGTATGAAGATAGAAATGATGATAAACAAATTACAGTAAATACAATCTACAATTTAGAGATAAACAAACATATTTCTATAAACGGAAAAGTAGAATATAAGCAGTTGCGCTCTCATAATTTTGCAGAGGTAATCGATTTGTTAGGTGGAAGTGGCTATTTAGATATTAATAATTTTGCAGATTCAGAAGCACAAATGCAAAATGATATTTTAAATCCGAATAGAGTTGTAGGCGTTGGTGACGCATTTAGATATAATTTCAATCTAAAGTCAGATTTTATAAATGCTTTTGCACAAGGGCAGTTTAAATACAATAAAGCAGATTTTTTTGCTGCTATAAAGCTCTCTCAAATAACAAATCAAAGAGAAGGATTGTATAAAAACGGACGCTTTGAAAACAATTCTTTAGGGGCATCAGAAAAAATAAATTTCACAAATTATGGCTTAAAAACAGGTGCAACTTATAAAATAAATGGGCGCAATTTAATAGATGCAAATGTTGCCTATGTAACTCAGGCGCCAACCATTAGAAACTCTTTTTCTAATTCAAGAGAAAATAATAATATTGTAGAAGATTTACAAAGCGAAAAAGTGTTTTCTGCAGATGCAAGTTACATTAGAAGAAGTCCGATTGTCACCTCAAGAGTAACCGCATATTACACATCAATAAAAGATGCAACAGAAATTTCTTTTTATTTTGCAGACGGCGTTGGAGGAGATAACACGGCATTTGTACAAGAAATAGTGTCAGGAATTAAAAAGAAACAATTGGGTTTAGAATTTGGTTTAGAAGCACAAGTTACGGCCACAATAAAATTAAAAGGGGCAGCGGCTATTGGTAGTTTTGTATATGCCAATAACCCTAATCTGTATCTTACTTCAGATGTTACAAATGAGGGTGTTTTTGATGAAAATGGTCGCTCAGGAAATTATAGATCCAACTTAAAGAACTATAAAATTGCAGCAGGGCCCCACCAAGCCTATTCTGCTGGTTTTGAATACAGAGATCCTAATTATTGGTGGATTGGGGCAACAGTAAACTTTTTTAATAATACGTATTTAGATATTGCTCCATTAACAAGGTCTCGTAACTTTTATACAGATGCAGACGGTTTAACCTTTCCAGATTACGATCTAGAGTCTGCTAGCCAATTATTGCAACAAGAAAAATTTGACGCTTATAAAGTTGTAAATCTTGTTGGAGGTAAATCTTGGAAGATAGATGGTTATTATATTAGTGCATTTGCAACGGTAAATAATTTATTAAATACAGCGTATAAATCTGGCGGATTTGAACAGGGTAGAAATGCAAATTACAACGAATTAAGTGCAGACAAAGCTCTAAATAAACCTGTATTTGGAAATAAATATTGGTACGGCAGAGGTACTACATACTTTTTAAACCTAAACTTTAGTTTTTAAAAACAAATTGAATGAAAATAAAAACAAATAGTGGCTTCTTAATAGCCCTTGCAACCAGTCTCTTTTTCATAGCTTGTGTAAAGGATAATGATTACACAGTGCCACAAAATTTAGGGGTAGAAGAAAACCTAAAATTAGAAGCAATATTAGACAGTATTCAAAACAATCAGTTAGAATTAAAATCGATAAAAGATTTAAAAAACTTGTATAATTCTGGTACAGATCCGGTAAAAATAGTTTCAAATATTGTTGTAAAAGGCTATGTGATTTCTTCGGATGCCAAAGGAAATTATTTTAGAGAATTTTACATACAAGATGCACCCGAAAATCCAACAGCAGGAATTAAAGTAGTACTTAACTTAACCAATAGTTATAATAAATTCAATTTCGGACGTGAAGTATATATTAGACTTAAAAACCTTTATATAGGAGAGACAAATTCGGGAGACGGTGTAATTTCTATTGGTGGTAAAATAAAATTAACAGATATTACAGAGATAGAAAGTATCACTCAAAATCAGATTGAAAATTATATGTTTAGGGCGCCAACTACAGAAGTAATTGTTCCTAAAACAGTAACCCTTGGTGGCTTGGATAATACTGCTAATATCGGAACTTTTGTGCGCATAGAAAACGCTTATTTCTCATCAAATTTAGCTGGAAAAGCGTTCGTAGACACTTCAGAAGATTTTGATACAAAACGTCAAGTTGAAACCTGTGAAGGACCTAGTGTTGTAACTACTTTTTTAGAAACAAGCTCTTTTGCAAGTTTTGCAAATAATGGTTTACCAGAGGGTGGTGGAAGTATTAATGCAGTTGTCTCCAGAGATTTTAGAGGAGATTTTACAGTTTTAGTCTTAAATACTTTAGATGATTTAGACATGAAGAATACAAGATGCACTCCTTTAGCGATTGCAGATTTTTCAACAATACTTTTAAATGAAGATTTTGAAGCAACTTCTGGTGAGATAAATATATTAGACTGGACTAATTATAGTGAAGCAGGTTCTAAAAAATGGAGGGCTTATGATGATGCGAACTCTTTAAGTAAGGCCTCAAGAATGGGTTCTTTTAGATCTGGTGATGACAGTACAATTACTTGGTTAATTACCAAGGGCGTCAATTTAGAAACTACAGGAGAGGAATACTTATCTTTTGAAACGTCTACCTCTTTTGCAGACGGAAGTATTTTAGAGGTGTTAATTTCTGAAAACTGGAACGGTACAGTAGCAAATATTACCAATGCAAATTGGGTTGCTTTGCCAGCAAGAATAGCGGCTAATAATGACGATTTTAATAGTTTTAAATTTTCAACATTTATAAATTTATCTTCCTATTCAGGAACTGCTTATATTGCCTTTAAATATACAGGAAATGGAAATGAAGATTTTGATGGAACCTATGAACTAGATAATATCACTATTATTGCAAAGTAATAATCAAAAGAATGGAAAAAATAGAACATATAGGTATCGCTGTAAAAGATCTTGAGGTGTCAAATAAGTTGTTTGCATCACTTTTTGGTAAAGAACATTACAAAGAAGAAGAAGTCGCATCTGAGGGTGTAAAAACTTCTTTTTTTAAAAGCGGCCCCAATAAGATAGAATTATTGCAAGCTACAAATGCAGAGAGTCCAATTGCAAAATTTATAGAAAAGAAAGGTGAAGGAGTGCACCACATTGCCTTTGCGGTTTCAGATATAAAAGCAGAAATAAAAAGACTTAAAACAGCAGGTTTTATTGTTTTAAATGAAACACCTAAAAAAGGCGCAGATAACAAATTAGTAGCTTTTTTACATCCAAAAACTACAAACGGTGTTTTAATTGAATTGTGCCAAGAAATAGAATAAGTTAAAATACTCCTAACAGGCACTGCCAAATGCATACTAATTATTATCTTGCCAACGTTTTAAAGCTATTATAAATGCCTCCAAAATATGAATCTTATCAAAAAAGACGCTTAGCATCTTCTTACATATCTGTTGTAATTAGTATTGCTTTGGTGCTTTTTATGGTGGGTGTTTTAGGTTTGGTACTTTTAAAATCGACTGCAGTTGCGAATAGAGTAAAAGAAAAAGTAGTTATTAGCTTGTACTTAAAAGATAAAATAAGTACAAAACAAATAAATAGTTTTAAAGCTTCTATTACTAAAGAAGAATTTACAAAAAGAATTATTTATACCTCTAAAAAACAAGCAGCTAAAACATTTAGCAAAGAAATAGGTGAAGATTTTTTAACTTTTTTGGGAGATAATCCTTTAAAAAATGAGATAGACATTTTCTTGAAACCAGATTTTATAACTCCAGAAAAAATGCAAGAAATAGAAACTCGTTTTCTTAAAAATGCATTTGTCGCAGATGTTTCTTACGATAAACTTTTAATAAATCTACTCACAAATAATATTCAAAGAATTAGTTTCTGGCTTTTAGTTTTAAGCGGATTTTTTGGTTTGGTAGCCATCATCTTAATTAATGGCGCTATTAGATTAACAATATATTCTAAAAGATTTAACATTAAAACCATGCAAATGGTAGGTGCTACAAAAGGTTTTATTAGAAGACCTTTTATTTGGCAAGGTATAAAATTAGGCCTTGTAGGCGCATTTTTAGCTTTGATAGGTTTGGGTGTGGTTATTTATTATTTAGATAAATTTGCACCAAGTTTAGGGTTCTTAAAAGACTATATTTCTCTAAGTTATTTAAGTGGTGGTGTTTTGGCTGCTGCTTTTATAATTACTTGGTTAAGCACCTTCTTTGCGACGCAACGTTTTTTAAATCTACAAACAGAAGAACTTTATTATTAACATATGAAAGAAGAAAAAATTCAGAAACCTGCATTTATTTTTGGAAAGAAAAATTACACCTTTATGGTGGTAGGAATTATTTTTATAGCATTAGGCTTTATTTTTATGTCTGGTGGCGGAAGTGACAACCCAGCTGTTTTTAATGAAGATATTTACAACTGGCAGCGCATTCGTTTAGCACCAACGTTGGTAATTATTGGTTTAGGAATTGAGATTTATGCAATTTTAGTAAACCCTAAGAAATAAGAATGAATATTTTAGAAGCTATAATTCTTGGGGTAATTCAAGGTTTAACAGAATTTTTACCGGTATCCTCTAGCGGTCATTTAGAGTTAGCAAAAATAATTCTAGGCGATACTTCTGTACCCGAAGAAAGTTTAACCTTTACAGTAGTTCTTCATTTTGCCACTGCATTAAGCACTATTGTGATTTTTAGAAAAGAAATTTTAGAAATTTTTAAAGGATTGTTACAGTTTAAATGGAACAATGAATTTAAGTTTTCATTAAAAATTATTATTTCAATGCTGCCCGCAGTAGTTGTAGGTTTACTTTTCGAGGAAGAATTAGCGTCTTTTTTTGGAGGTAAAATACTTTTAGTGGGGTGCATGTTATTACTAACCGCACTGTTATTACTATTAGCAGACAAAGCAAAAAACACAAAAAAAGAAGTCTCATTTTGGAATGCTGTACTCATTGGTATTTCTCAAGCAATAGCAATGTTGCCAGGAATTTCTAGATCTGGCGCAACCATTTCTACATCGGTTTTATTGGGAGTTGATAGAACTAGAGCTGCAAAATTTTCATTTTTAATGGTAGTTCCATTAATTTTCGGGAAGATTGGAAAAGACCTTTTAAGTGGAGATTTAAATTTTGAATCCTCAGAAATAATGCCAATTGCAGCAGGGTTTATAGCTGCTTTCTTAGCTGGTTTGGTAGCTTGTAAATGGATGATTTCTTTAGTAAAGAAAAGCAAACTTTCTTACTTTTCAATATACTGCGCAATTATAGGAAGTATTGCAATTGGATATGCCCTTTTAAATTAAGAAAACATGACGGAAGAAGCTTATAAAAATGGTCAAGTTCTATTGATTGATAAACCACTTACATGGACCTCTTTTCAAGTAGTAAACAAATTACGTTGGGAAATTAGACAGCGTTTCAATATTAAAAAAATTAAAGTGGGTCATGCAGGTACTTTAGATCCGCTAGCCACAGGTTTACTGATTATTTGTACAGGAAAGCAAACAAAGCAAATAGATACGTATCAAGGGCAAGTTAAAGAATATACGGGCACCTTTACACTTGGTGGAACTACACCAAGTTATGACTTAGAAACTGAAATTGATAATACCTTTCCAACTGCACATATTACTGATGAATTATTACACGAAACTACCAAACAGTTTGTGGGCGAAATTCAGCAAAAACCACCTATTTTTTCTGCTATTAAAAAAGATGGAAAACGTTTGTATGAATTGGCAAGAAAAGGTGAAACAATAGAAATTAAAGAAAGAACAGTAACGGTTTCTTCGTTTGAAATTACAAAAATAAAGTTACCAGAAGTAGAGTTTAGAATTATTTGTAGCAAAGGAACCTACATTCGATCTATTGCATTTGATTACGGAAAAGCATTAAATTCTGGAGGATATTTATCTGCTTTAAGAAGAACAAAAATTGGCAATTTTTCTGTGGATGACGCATTTTCTGTTGAAGAATTTATTACCAATTTAAAGACAAATTCATAGCAAAAAGAGTATAAATTACAGAAAATTTTTTGCAGCTAAAAACTACTCTTTAGCGCCATGATTTTTAGCTATTTCTATCCAATGTTCAGAAATCCCTTTGGTATCTGCTCCTAAGCCTTTAGCTAAGTGCAAAGCAACACCAATCATTAAAACTGCAGCTTCGTGAAGTTCTTGAAGTGTTTGTAAGCTTCCAAATTGTTCTTGTGCTTTTAAGAGTAGTAAATTATTGTGTTTTTCAGCAAAAGTAATTGGGTTTTCAGTATCTTCTGTAATGTCAGGTATCATTAAGCTGTCTAACCATTCGTTACCTATTTTTTCTACTAACACTTCCGGAAGATCGGTTCCTAAAACCCTCCATGCATTTAGTGTTTTTGTGTCTCCGGATTCAGTTAATTCAGATTCTAAAAGTAACTCAAATGCAATGTCTGCAATGTTTTGCATTACTATTAGATAGGCATCTTGTGCCTTTTCGAATGGATCTGCTTCTTGTCCTTTTAAATATTCTCCTACACTAAGTTTAGGTAAGTCTAAAACTTCAGCACAATCTGTTAAACAAGGAAAGGTGGCACCTTCGTAAATATAATGTGCTTTATCAAATTGTATTTGTCTACCCAACGGGTACAAACGACATGCCAATGGTCGGCCTTTATGGACACTACAACCAGCATTATCTATATATTGACTACACGCTTTCTGCCCTTTTTTATCTGGGTTTCCGTTAAAGAGCAAGCGAATCCCACCAAGTTCAGTATATAACTTTTTAAATTCTCTAGGAGCAATTTTTTTTTCTTTACTGAAATTTAGTAGCTCCCAAGGGTTTAGCATTACAGCTTTGCCAAAACAACAGGTTCCAGATCTAGAGCAGGTAAGTGGTAATATACTGTTGGTACTTAGTTTAGTTGTTTGCAAGTTTTCGTTTAAAGTTAGTTGAATGTTTAAGCATGAAAGTTAGCAAATATAATTGCAAATAGAAAACTCCTAATTAGTAGTTCAAATAATTAGTAATTAAATTTACGAGGCGTTAAATAAATTATTTTTTTAATTCAGTTATTTATTTTTACCATATAAAGTTATACTATTTTTATTTGCACTTACAGGTACTATAGAAAGATGTAATTCACCAGCAAATATTCACCAATTTAAATCTATATTTTTATAATCAACAGTTTCTAGATTTGATTTTTCTATAATTTATATCCAGTTTATTTTAAATTATTGACAACGTTGTTGAATACGGTTTGTTCTATGTTTTAAGTATGAATTTTAGTAAACAAACTATTTCTTAAAACTTAGGAGCCACCGTAAAATTCATTTTTTTAAGAGTTGTAGGGTGCAGAAACTCTATAAACTCTGCATGTAAATGCAATCTCTTTTCTTTTTTACCATACAAATCATCACCAACAATAGGAGTATTCAATCCGTTTTTATGAGCAGCATGCATTCTTAATTGGTGTGTTCTTCCTGTAATTGGATAAAAGTGTACACGTGTTTTTCCGTTTTCTTTATTGATAATTTTCCAATCTGTTTCTGCAGATTTTCCGTAGGTGAAATCTACTAATTGCTTAGGTCTGTCATTTAAATCTACACGCAATGGTAAGGTTATTTTTCCGCTGTTCTTAGATAAGTTTCCGTCTAAAAGAGCTACATAACGTTTTTTAATAGTTCTATTTATAAACTGATTCTGTAAAATTTTATTTGCTTCTTTTGTCTTGGTAAGTAACAAAACACCAGAAGTAGACATGTCTAGTCTGTGCACAATTAAAGGCCCAGTTGCACTTGGGTACTTCTCTTTAATTCTAGTATAAACAGAGTCTTTAATATCTTTACCAGGAACCGATAAAAACTCTGCAGGTTTGTGAACAACTATTAAAGCATCATCCTCATAAATAATTTCTAAATCTTGTTTTTCAGATAAATTTTCTAACAACAAATTAGCATCCATTTCTGTGTGAGCTAACATGTGTGTTAAAATAGGTTTACATCTTCCTTGGCAAGCAGGGTAATAGTTTTTATGCTGTCTAACAGCTGCATTTGGTGCACTTCCCCACCAAAATTCTGCCATTGTAATAGGTGTTAAGTTGTTTGCAAAGGCATATTGTAAAAGTTTAGGGGCAGCGCATTCACCAGAACCTGCAGGTGGTTTTATGGCAGGATTATTAAAAATAGTCAGTAAACTTTTCAACTCTTTTTGCTGATTTAAGAAGGCATATTTACTAAATAAGGTCTGCTGTAAATAATTTGATTTTTCTTTACGTTCTTTCTTAAGCGCTATAATTTTGTCTTCAAAAACCTTAAATTCTAAATTAATTTTTTCAATTTTAGCTTGGTAATATTCTTGTAGTTCTTTTATAAAAAACTGATTGTTATAACTTTCTTGAGTTAATTTTTTAGTCAGTTCTTCAAACTCTAACTCATTTAAAAGAGTAATTGCTTTCTTTTTTTGTGATTTTCTTTCGCTTTTAGCGCGCTTCATTCTGCTGCGTTGAAAAGACAAATCGGTTTGAATGATTGCCGTATTTTCTGCAATTATTTTTTTTAATTCTAGATATTTTTTATCTTTTTTTAAAACACCCAATTGCGTATTTATTGCATCAATCTCTAACTCTCCTTTGATATAAAAACTACCAGATGTTCTCATGTTAAAAATAGGAGGAACAAATTTTTCTGGCAAACTTTTATCTGCCAATTTACCAGAGAAAGCAGTTAAATACCCAATTTTATCTTGTTTGTTTTTCACTACTAAAACACCAAACATTTTGCCAATGGCAAGCGCATTATTATTATTATTATTTAAGCCAAAATTATGTTCAAAATCTGTCTGATTTTCTAAATAGGATTGTACTTCTGTAGTTGCAATTTTTGCTAGAAGATGGGGTTCATAATAAAACGGGAATGTAAATTTTTCTGGAAGTGTTATTCCAGAAATAGCTGTTTTAAAATGTTGAAAGTGTTTCAATAAATTTAATTTTTCTTTAAAAGTTGTTTTATTCCCGAAGATAAGAAGGGTTTTAAAGGCAAACTTGTCATAATAGTAAGATCTTCTAAAAGAGTGCTTTCATTTCCTAAGAAAGCTAAGATTTTTTCTGGTGAATTTTTCTGAAAAATTTTTGTAAAAATAGCCTCTCCGGTTAGTTTATTTGATAACAAAACATCAATTAGAGTTCGGTCATACCAATTGTATAATTTATTTTCAAAAGAGGTATCTCTATTTAAATTATTTCCTAATTTTAAATTTGCTACAATTTCAGAAACATCTTTTTGAATAAATTGAAATGTATAACCACTGCTTGCTTTTGTAAAGCCACCAGCGGTGCCAATGTTTATAATATTCTTACCTGGATTCTTCTCAAACTTAGCTAAAGACATCGGTATTACTCCAAATTCTTCGTGAGTAATGCTGTAATTCTCAATTTTTAATTCTTCTTTAATGTACTTTTTTAAGGCGGTGTTGTAAGTTTCTTTTTCTAAGACAGTCGTTGTAAAAAGAGTATATTCTATTAATGCTTCTGTTGCAGAGGTTGGTAATACGTACATAAAAGTAGCACCATTATCTTGGGATACTCTAAAATCCATTAAACGGCCTACTTCAGGATTAAAAAAAGGAGTTTCTGTTTTAATTACCCAGCCTTTAAAATGTTGCAAAAGTGAATTTTCTTTCGTTATTTCTGGGTTGAATAACCCTGTAGAGTTAAAAACAAAAGCACCTAAATAAGAGTTCTCTTCAGTTTTTACGGCAGCAGAATTTTCTTTGGAAGTGATGGCAACAATACGCTCTTGTAAAAAGGTTACATTGCTGAATTTCTTGGAAAAATTAAGTACAAAGTTATAGAAATCTATTCCTTGAATCATTTTGTAGGTATAAGAACCTAAATCTAGCTTTTCTTCAAAATTTGTAGAGAGAAACGCTAAGGTATTCCATTCTGCAAGCACAATAGAATCGAATAATCCTATATTTTTTTCCCAAAAGCACCAAGTTCTATCGTTACTATTCTTAGTATCTTTATCAATAATTAAAACAGATTTATTTTGCAATGTAGGTTCTTGTAATATTCTGTACAGTAAACTTAAACCTGCACAACCTGCACCCGCAATAATAAAATCGTATTTCATGTGTTTCTGCTTACCGTTATTTTAAAAACCGATTATACCAACTTTCTTCAATCGTTATTTCCCAAAAACTATCAAAATCTTGTTTTGTATTCACCAGATTATCAAAAATAACAGATTTACCTGTTAAAGCCTTGTTTTTAAGTAACTTTTTAAAGTCTTTTAGATCTTTATACTGCACGTGCTCTCCTTGTTTAAAACAAACATTCATTCGATCTAAAAGGGCTACTTCGTAAGTTTCTTGTAAATTTAAAATAAAAGAAACAGAGGCATCAATATCTGCATTAGATAATTCTGTAGCTATATCATCTGCAGTTAAGATAATAAATCTATTGTGTAGAAATTTATAAGAGGCTTTAAAAGAGGTGTCATCTGATTTCCAGCTTTCTATAAATTTTTTTATTTTTTCTTCTATGACTTCAATTTCATTAGGATAAAACTTTCTACTAGAAGGGTACACCCATACTTTGGCATCTTCAGGTATTTCTTCAAAATCTACAAACATCGTTTTATATTTAAAGTACAAAGGTAACTAAAAGAAAAACCGCAAACAGAAAATCAGTTTGCGGTTTTTTATGAATTTTAAAAAGACTAGTTTTCTTGTGCAGAAAGCTTTGCAACTAAATTTACAAAATCTTCTTGTACACTTTTGCCTTTGTCTTTGTTGTACCAAACTTGTAAATCTTGTTTAAACTGTGGGTCTAATGCACCGTTTTTTTCTTTATAATCTGCCACCATTTTTGTAGCTATAGTTGGTCTTGGTCCCCAAAAATCTAACACATTATTATCTTTATCTAATGCTATTAACTTCGGAATGCTTCTGCCTCCATTGGTTAAAAATAAATCCATTAGGTCTAAATTTTCATCTCTTAAAACTATTTTCAAATCAATGTTAGCTGTATCGGATGCTATTTTATTAAGAATAGGTAAGTTTTGTGCGGCATCTCCGCACCAACCCTCTGTAAGCACTAACCAAGTTTGTGGTTGTTTTACTTTTTGAAATTCCTGAATCGTCTCTTCAGAAATTTTAATGGTTTTATCTAATCGTTTCATTCTTCTATCATTTAACATACTATAATTGGTTAAATCTTCAGATTGCTCTGGACCCGTAGATTTTCCTTTAATTAATAAATTACTAACTAAACTTCTATAGACTGAGTATGATATTGCTGTTTTTAAACTATTTTCTATAATTTTTTTCATAAATATAAGATACTGAATTTGATAAGTTAGACGTATAATTAACTAGAACTTACAGAAGTATTTTAGTATGTTAATTAGTGTTTATGCAGAAGTAATTTAATTAAATGTAAGTTTTAATTAGAATTTTATATTTTTTGTTATGGTTTTCTTAAAAGAGAATAGATTGCTATTAATTTGTGTATTTTTGAGTTTTAAACACAGTTGTGAAATATATATATCTTTTAGTACTGCTTGTTTTTACATTTTCTTGCCAGAATAATGAAGGGAAGGATGCAGTAAAAAAACCCAAACCTTTAATGAGTATTGCAGAAATGCATACTGCAACAGAAAATGTTTTATCTACGCACTTAAAAGAGGTAAAGGATTGGAATGAGCTGCAAGACATTGATTCTTTCTTTGTAAAGTTTAGAAAAATTACTCCTAATGAGGCGCTAAGCAATGCCATAGAGTTAAAAGATTTAATTAAGCGTTTAAACGATAGTGTAAAACCAGAAAAATTTAAAATACCTTCTTTAACAGCAAGAATTAATATTTTATACAATGAAGCATTAAGGCTATCGGATTTAACAAGAATAGGAGCTATAAAGGCTCAAGAAGTAAATACTCAGGTAGATAAAACCATGGCTGCCTTTTCAAATATAAACACCAAGATAAATACTATTTTGGCGAAAATTAGATTTGAAAATGAAATTGATATAAATGTTACACTTATTGGTTTAGACACTACAAAAATGGATACGTTTTTTAACACACCAATAAAGCAGATAAAAGAAGTAAAAGAGATAAAAGAGGTAAACCTTTTTAAATCTATAAAATCTATAAAATTTATAAAGCCTAAATCATCTAAAAAGCGAAAATCCGAGAAAAGAGGAATAAAGAAGAATAGAATATTTAAAGGTTTAGAAACAAACAAATAATAAGTATGAGAAAAGCAATAACTTTAGGTGTAAGTATCTTTTTATTCTTTGCTTGTGTAACTCCTAATTCGGTTAAAATAGATAAAAATGCAATTAGAAAAGAAGTGAATACACTTTTATTTAATTGGCATAAAGCGGCTTCGGATGCAAATTTTAAGGAGTATTTTAGAGTACTTGATAGCACTGCTGTTTATATAGGAACTGCTGCAGAAGAAATTTGGAAGAAAGAACAGTTTGCCAATTTTAGTAAGCCTTATTTCGACAAAGGAAAAGCATGGTCTTTTACAACTTTAGAACGCAATATATATATGAGTGAGTCAGCAGAGATAGTTTGGTTTGATGAGCTTATAAACACTTGGATGGGCACCTGTAGAGGTTCTGGTGTATTAGAAAAGAAAGAAGATTCTTGGAAAATTAAGCAATATGTACTTTCTGTAGCGATCCCAAATGACGATATTCAAGCAGTAATTGATATTAAAAATGAGAACGATGATACTTTCTTAAAGAGGTATTAAGAAACTACTTCATTTACAACCTTGTAAATTAAATTACTTTCAAAGCCTTTTCGCATTAAGAAATCAATTAGTTTTTTCTTTCTTTTATAAATATTCGGTTCAGAAATTACTGCGTTTCTATTTTCTGTAATTCTATAAATGGTTGCAATATATTCAGTTTCATCAATCTCTTTTAAAGCTGTTTTTAAATTGTAAGCAGAAATATCTCTAAACTTTAACTCTCTAACAATACGTTGTCTCCCCCAGCTTTTAATTCTGAATTTACCCCTTGCATAACTTTTAGCAAAGCGTTCTTCATTTAAAAAATTATCTTTCATTAGACTTAAAAGAATCAATTCTCTAGCCTCAGGTATTACTTGATATTCACGCATTTTTTGCTCTACTTCTTTATGGCATCTATCTTGGTAGACGCAATAATTCTCTAACTTTCGCTTAATTTCATCAACAGTAAAAGATTTTTTCTTTTTTTCAAACATTGAGTACAAAATACAAAAAGAGGATGAATTCGAAATGATTTCAGCCCCTTTTAAATATAAATTATATTCGTTTTAATTTTCTAACTAAATATTTTGTACCTCTTACTTTAACAACCCTTTTATTCTCATTTTAAACTTAGTAATTAAAAAGAATAAAATGGGTACCACTACTAAGGTTAAGAAGGTTGCAATGAGCAAACCATAAATAACGGTTTTTGCTAAGGGTCCCCAAAAAATAACGTTATCACCGCCCATATAAATATTTGCATCAAACTCGCTAAATAAGGTAAAGAAGTTAATATTTAAACCAATTGCCAATGGTATTAACCCTAAAATAGTAGTAATTGCAGTTAATAAAACGGGCCTTAAACGCGCCTTACCAGCTTTTACAACGGTCTCATACAGACTAGTTAAGGGTAGATAATCTTCTTCAGAAATACCATCTTGTATTTTCCTCCTTTGTATTAATAACTCTGTATAATCTAGGAGTACTACACCATTGTTTACAACAATACCTGCCAAAGAGATAATACCCACCATGGTCATCATAATTACAAATGGTGCACCTGAAAGCACCAAACCACCAAACACGCCAATAAAACTTAAAAAGATGGCCAACATGATAATTCCTGGTTTAGAGACCGAATTAAATTGGAAAATTAAAATAAAGAAAATTAAAAGTAAACCTGTAATAAAAGCGCCAACTAAAAACGTCATTTGTTTCTTTTCCTCTTCAATTTGCCCGGTATAATCTATGTGAATTTCTTTTGGTAAATTCTTAAAACCCTTCATGGAATTCTGAATTCTAGCAACTACCGCACCTGCATCTGTTTCTCCTGGAGATAATGCAGAATATATAGTTACTACTCTTTTTACATCTTTGTGTTTTATGGCACTAAAACCAGAGCTATTGGTTTGTGATGCTACTGCAGAAACTGGTATTTCTTTAATTTTACCAGATGCTGGGTCTCTAAATGTAATTTTTTGATTAAAAACAGCACTTTTGTTATAGCGGTCTTCTTTGTTAAAACGGACATAAATATCATAGTCCTCTCCATCTTTTTTATAAATACCAGCTTTGTTTCCAAAAATAGCACTTCTTAATTGTTGTCCAACTTGGCCTGTAGAAACTCCTAATTCTCCTGCTTTTTTGCGATCTACCAAAACTTGCATTCCTGGCTTCGATTTGTTTACATCAATCTTTAATTCATCAATACCAGAAATACTTTGCGTATTTAAATAATCTCGCATTCTTTCTGCAGTAAGAATTAATTCTTCGTAATTTTCGCCATTTAATTCTATATTAATAGGTGCACCTACTGGTGGGCCGTTTACAATCTTTTTCAACTGAAATTAAAACTCCCGGATAAATACCTACTAAAGCAGCTTGTACTTTTTGTCTTAAAATTTCACTGTCTTCACCTTTTCTGTACTTATACTCTCGCATAGAAGCGGTGATTTTCCCTTTGTGTGGCATTTCTGCAGAAGAACCACCATCTGTTTTGCGGATTCCCAGCACCTTCACCCACTTGAGAAATTACACTTTCTACCATGTAATTGTAATCACTGGTTGTGTACATGTCTTGATTTAAAACATTGTAAACTTTCTGCTCAATTTCTTCTGTAATCTCGTTTGTTTTTTCAATATCGGTTCCTTCAGGATACTCGATATAAACAATAATCTGATTGGGCTTGTTGTCTGGGAAAAATTCAACTTTAGTTCTTTGTTCTCTTAAAGACCAACCAAAACCAGCAAAAGCAACAAATAGCAGTATAAAGGTTCCGATAACTAAGGCATAAGGTCTCCATCCAGAAAGTGCTTTTTTCAATTGCCTTTCATACCAATTTTCTAAAGAAACCAACGTGTTTTTTTGAAAGTAATTAGCAGCTTTTCTTAGGATAAATCTATACACCCACAACATAACTGCTGTAAATATAATTAAAGTCCCTAAAGCATTGTATGCGCCGCCAAAGAAGAAAATTAACAAACCAATTATTGTCATAATACTGGTTATCCTGATAATGCTTTTTATAGGCATGTCTTTGTCTTCGGTTTTCATAAATTGAGAAACCAATACCGAATTAAAGAAAATAGCCACAAATAATGAAGAACCTAAAACAATAGATAAAGTAATAGGTAAAATAACCATGAATTGCCCCATAACTCCTGGCCAAAGACCTAAAGGAATAAATGCTGCAACAGTGGTTGCTGTAGAAATAATAATAGGAAATGCAATTTCTCCAATTCCTTTTTTAGCAGCTTCTGTTCTAGACATTCCTTCCTCGTCCATTAAACGGTACACGTTTTCAACAACTACAATTCCATTATCTACCAGCATTCCTAGCCCCATAATAAGTCCGAAAAGCACCATTGTGTTTAGCGTATATCCTAAAGCACCTAAAATCATTAAAGACATAAACATAGACATTGGTATTGCAAAACCAACGAAAAGTGCATTTTTAAACCCTAGGAAAAACATTAAAACAATAACTACTAAAATAACTCCAAAAATAATATTGTTTACCAAATCATCTACTTGCCCAATTGTTTTTGGCGATTGATCATTGGCAATGGTTACTTTTAAATCTTTTGGGAAAATATCAGCTTTCGCATTTTGCACAATAACACCAATTTTATCTGCAGCAGCAACCATGTTTTCTCCAGATCTTTTCTTAACATCTAGCATTACTACAGGCGCACCACTTTCTCTTGCATAGGTGGTTTTATCTTTGTCTTTAAAAGAGATTTCTGCAACATCTTTTAAATAAATAGGATTTCCATTTTCTGATTTAATCACAAAATCTCCTAAATCGTAAGGTTGGTCAATTTCACCAATAATACGAACAGTTCTTCTTTGCTGACTTGTAATAAAGTTACCAGCAGACATAGTGATGTTTCCTCGGTTTATAGCATTTGAAATATCATCAAAACTAACCTTTGCAGCCATCATTTTGTAAATATCTACTGCAACTTCTACTTCTTTTTCTTGCGCACCACGAATGGCTACTTTCTTTATTTCTGTTAAATCTTCGATTTCATCTTGTAAATACTCTCCAAATTCCTTCAATTTAGAAACCGGGTAATTACCAGAAATATTAATATTTAGAATTGGTACTTCCTCAGACATGCTCAATTCAAAAACATTAGGCGTCACTTTTGCGCCATTAAATGTAGGCCAGTCTTCACCTGCCGTCTCTTGATCTATTTCGTCTTTTACTTTCTGCTTTGCTTTATCAACGGGAATGCTCTCATCAAACTCAACAGTAATAATAGAATAATCTTCTTGCGATGTAGAGGTGATTTCTACCACATTGCTTACCGATTTTAGTTTGTCCTCTAAAGGGTTTGTAATCAGTTTCTCTATGTCCTCTGCTGTGTTACCAGGGTATACAGAACTAATGTAAATTTTGGTTTCATTAATTTCTGGAAAGTTTTCTCTTGGCATTGTAAAATATGCAGTAACTCCCAAATAAAGAATTAAAAACATCGATACGTAAATAGTAGTCTTATTATTTATGGCCCAAGAAGAAAGCTTAAATTCTTTCTCTACTTGTTTATTTTCATTTTTCATTTTTCTACTATTTATTAAGCACTTTTACAACTTGTCCGTTATTTATACTTCTTGCACCTTCCAAAACTATTTCTGCTCCTGCTGCAAGGTTATTAGTAACTTCAATAAAATCTCCTTGTGTTTTTCCTGTCTCTATAACTAATCTTTCTGCAACGCCCTCATTATTGTCTTTTTTATCTCTTATAATATAAATAAACTGCGCTCCTTTTGCATTTTCAGAAATAATACTTTGCGGTATTAAAATGGCATTTGCATTTGTATAATCGTTTAATTTTAATCTTGCAGTTAAGTTTGGTTTTACTTTTCCGTTTAAATTAGGAACTCCTATTTCTATTTTAAAAGAACGATTACTTGGATTAATAAAGTTTCCAACCTGTCTTACTTTAGAGGCTACAGTTTCTCCTAACACCGGGAAGTTTACACTTCACAGCTTTGTTTTTAGTAATACTAGAAATATAGGTTTCTGGAACTTCTGTTTCTATATACATGTTAGAAAGGTTTATAATTCTAAAAATTTCTGAACCTCTTCCTGGGGCCACTACAACTCCTCTTTCTTTAAAAACATCATCTATAATTCCTGTAAAAGGAGCTCTAACATTGGCTTTTTCTAATTGATTTTTTAACTGATTTACTGCACTAGTTTGTGCTTCAAAAGAAGTTTTTGCTTGAAGAAATTGCATCTCAGATCCAATTTTTTGAGACCATAATCTTTTTTGGCGTTCATAGGTAGTTTTTGCCAACTGTGCGTTTGCATTCAGTTGGGCAAGTTGTTCAGACATTCCTCCATCATCTATATTTGCTAAAATTTGTCCTTTTACAACTTGTTGCCCTTTTTTTACAAAAACAGTTTTTAAAATCCCAGGCATTTCAGGGTAAATTAAAACATTCTGTTTTGTTTGCACATTTCCTTGCAACTCTATGAAATGGGTGAATACAGTTTCTTTTGCGGTAAAAGTGGTTATTAGTGGTATATTTTTATCTGCATTTAAAGCATCTAAATGTTCGTTTAATTGTTTTAATTCAACAGATATTACTTGTTGTTTTGTGTCTAATTCTGCTTTCTTAGATTTTATTTGAGCAAGATCATTAGTTGCTAAAATACCAGCTACAGAGGTTGCTTTTTTACCTTCACAAGAAGTTAAAATAAGCACAGTTAAAAGTGTGAAATATATGTTTTTCATAATAGTTTAGTTATTTAATTTGTAGGTTTAATGCGTTTTCTAAGGTTGCTTTTCTTGCAATTATGGTTAACATAGATTGAATGTAATTTTGCTGTTGCGCATACAATTGATTTTGTGCTAGTAATAAATCGAAGCTAGAAGAAATACCTTCAAAAAATTTAACACGCTGTTTTTCTTCTATGCGCTGTGCTAAATCTACATTTCTCTTTGAAGTCTAGGTAGTTTTCGATACTTAACTGATACTCATTTTTTGCTTTTTGAGCCTGTAAAGAAAGTCGCTGCTTCGTTTCTTCTAACCTTATATCTGCGTTGTTTAAGTCTATTTTTGCTTGAGCTGTTTTTGCTTTTCTACTAAAGCTGCTAAAAATAGGTACATTTAAACTTACTCCTAATAAAGAAGAATCAAACCACTGCTGATTATTATTTAGAAATGTAAAAGAATCTGAAAAAGCTTGCTTACCATAATTTACAAAGGCTGTTAAACTCGGTAAAGCCTTACTTTGCTCTAATTTCATCATTAAACGTTTTGTTTCTCTGTCATTCTCAGAAATCTTAAAATCAATATGATTAGAAAAATCAAATGTTTTACCAATTAATTCTAAATTAATATTTTTTTCTACTAAACCTTCTAAGGAATCTGTTAATAGTAGCTCTGTGTTAATAGAGTTTCCTAAAGAAATATTTAGCATTTGGTAGGCAATTTCTTTCATTCTAATTGCACTATTTAGTTGATTTTTTATATTTCCTAATGTAATTTCTAGTTGCTCTACATCTTCTTCCTCATTAAACCCGTTTTCATAAATTTTTTGAGCATCGCTGTAGTTTTTTTCTAAAATTTTAATATTTTCCATTAAAATTTCAATGCTTTTCTCTGTAACCAAAACATTTCCATAGGCATTGATAACAGCCTCTCTAGTTAATAACTCGGTTTTTTCTTCTGCCTGTTTAGATATTTTTAAAAATGTTTTAGAAGCCTGTAGACCTACTAAGTAAGAGCCATCAAATAAAAGCTGGGTTAAGGTTACAGAAGCATTTACGTTCTGTTTTGTTCCAAAAATAACAGGTATATATCCTTCTGGCACTTCTGGGCTCGTTGCTCTATTGATATCAAAAAACTCTTCCACAGTTTCTACTACAGACTCTCTATTGTCAAAAGCTACAGCTGGTAACAAAGAAACAGGTTGTTTTAAAAAATTCTGATAATCGAGCCTTGCATTTACTTGAGGCAAACCAACAGCGGTAGTTTCCCAAACGATTTCTTTGGCTTTTTTAATATCATTTTTAGCTATTTTTGTGTTGTAACTATTCTTTAAAGCATACTCAATTGCTTCTTTTAAAGAAAGTTGTAGGGTCTTTTCTTGTGCATTTGCAACATGTATAAAAAAGACGGTAAAAAGTACCAGTACTATTTTTTTCATTTGTTATTTATTTCTGTATTAATTGTTTTTTTAATTCTTGTACTCCTTTTTCTGAAGCAATTCCTCTAATATGATATTCTAAGTAATGATTCATTAATGTATTCATCGAGTAATCTGTTAAAGGAAATAACTCTATATTTTTGATACCTACCATTCCGTTAAAATAAATTCTAGAGGTAAATTCTAAATCTATTCCCTCTCTATACAACCCTATTTCAATTCCTTTCTTTAGGTTGTTTAGCACGCAAACTTGCATTACATCAAATTGTTTTTGTGTTAAAGAGGCGTAGATTTTAGGGTAATATTTTTGAAGTTGATATTGTGGTGAAGATTTTTCGTCTTTTAAATGCTTCATAATAAATCTTTTGATTGAAAATATTTCTTCAATAGGATTCATTTTTAATTCACAAATAGTATCAATTCCACAACTAACAGTATTAAACATATAATCAGTTACTGCAGCAACCAATTCTGTTTTATTCTCAAAATATTTATAAATTGTTTTTTTTGAAACGCCTAATTTACTGGCAATTTCATCCATAGTTACACTCTTAAAACCTAAGTTTAAGAACAATTCATTGGATGTTTCTAATATTTTATGTTTCATAATTCGAGTGCAAAGATACAGCCAGAAACTTTAGAAACAAAAAAAGTTTCCAAAGTTTTAAGCATTTTTTAACGTTTCATTATTGAAGTAGTATTTCTTTATATTATTTTTACAAAAAATTATAGATTTGGACATTTTACATTATCAAAAGGAATTTCTATCTTACTTAGAATCAAAACAATGGGTTCATGAACCTAAAAACTTATATGAACCTATAGATTATATTTTAAAATTAGGAGGAAAAAGGATTCGCCCAGTATTAACTTTAATGGCAGCAGATATTTTTTCTAACGATTTTAAAAAAGCTTTGCCTGCAGCTTTAGCGGTGGAGGTTTTTCATAATTTCACGCTAATTCATGATGATATTATGGACGCTGCACCTTTAAGAAGAGGTAAAGCTACTGTGCATGAGAAATGGGATACCAATACAGCAATTCTCTCTGGAGATGCCATGTTGATTCTAGCGTACAAATATTTTGAGAATTATGAACCTTTTGTTTTTCAGAAACTAGCAAAACTTTTTAGTAAAACAGCTTTAGAAGTTTGTGATGGACAACAATTGGATGTAGATTTTGAAACTAGAAATGACGTTACGATTCCTGAGTATATTAACATGATTCGTTTAAAAACTTCTGTTTTGGTTGCTGCAGCTCTAAAAATGGGTGCAATTGTTGCAGAGTCAAATAATGAAAATGCGAATTTAATTTATGATTTTGGTTTAAATCTAGGACTTGCATTTCAATTACAAGACGATTACCTAGACACCTTCGGGGATCCAGAAACATTTGGAAAACAGGTTGGTGGAGATATTATAGAAAATAAAAAAACGTATTTATATTTAAAGGCGCTAGAGGTTGCAACGGAAGATGATAAAGGGAAGTTAGCATATCTATACAGAAAAAAATTAGCAGATAGCGCAGATAAGATTTCCGACGTTAAAAGAATCTTTGAATTAAACGATATTCCGTTATTAATTAAGCAAGAGATAGAGAATTACACAGAAAAAGCTTTCAATACTTTAGCACAAATGGATATTAAAGATACAGATAAACAGAACCTTAAGAACTTTGGCTTGTGGTTAATGAATAGATCTGTTTAAGATTTTTGTTTTTTATTGTGTTTTTTTAAAATAAAGAGTACATTTGCACCCAATAATTTTGGTCCCATAGCTCAGCTGGTTAGAGCATCTGACTCATAATCAGAGGGTCCTTGGTTCGAGCCCAAGTGGGACCACTTTTAAAAACAAAGCCTTACAGAAATGTGAGGCTTTTTTATAACCATCTTTCTCTTTAATGATTGGCTCTAAACCTCTTAAAAGTGACTGAGCATATGTCTTTAGTTACTTTCATAATACTGTTTTAGTTACCGTTAAGTGTCCAGAATTTTATAGTTATATATAAGTTAAACGATTTAATTAAGTCTTTACTAAAATTAATACATTAGATTCGAATCATAATAAAAAAACCCTAAAATACTATGAAGAATCTTTTTATAATTGCTGTTGTGTCTATGATGTTTACTTCTTGTAGTAATGATTCAGAAGATAATCCATTGCCAGCTTACACAGTTGAAGGTAAATGGTTATGGTCTCCAGACCCTGAAGACAGAACATCTGCAAATACAATGTTTGAATTCTTAGATGGTAATGTGTATACATCTTATGCAGATTGCTGGCCTGAACTTTGTACTGATGCAGAGTGGAATGCATTAGATAGCTACAGATAGAATTCCAGGTGTTGATACGTACACATTTGATGGAGACACTTTAATATGGGATGAAATCTCACGGGCAGTTTCATTTGAATGTGATGGCGGCATAATGCTAAATGAAAATAGTTATAAACTTTGGAGATTAAGTTCTGACTGCAACTAAACCATAGACATACCTTCCTACTTTAATTCAGCTATTTAACATACCGCCACATTATACACTATTACATTTAATATGGTATGTGGTAAAAGGAACTAATCTTTATTAGCCTCTGATAACTGCTTATCTATTGCCATAGGCATATCTTCTTCTTTCAATTCAGGGAGTTCTAAATCCTCTTAAATAAATCACTAATAAATGAAGTTATTTAGTATTATCTTTAACTGCTTAATTCAACCCTAATCAAATTGATTGATTTCTTGTATTCTTGGAGCATACTTTGCATTAAATTTTTATAGGCTACACTGAAGGCAAGTGAGCTGTTTAATATTTCATAAAATTCATTAGAATAGTAAAAAGATTCATTGAAAACAGCATCTGTAATTATTGTTCTACCATAAGTTGCTTCTTTTCCTATTTGTTTCCTTCTTGTTCTGAACTTTGAGTCAATTAAAGGTTGATATTTTATGAAAACTACTTCATCGATAATTCTTGATACAGACTCATTTCTTTCTTTCAAGTGATTAAATATTTCAATTAAATTATTTTTTAGTTCTTTACTTTTAATTAGTTCTAGACCTCCCGTTGAAATTAGTTGATTGAAGATGCCTTTTCTGGGCATAAAAGTTTGACCAACATCAATTTGGATGTAAGTTTCAAAAAAAGCATCATCCGTTAGATATATATGTTTGTTGTCTATATCTCTGATAATTAGTTCTAAATTAGTAATACTTAACTCTTTTTTTTAGTATTTCACGAATTTGCAAAGTGTCAATTATCATCGTATCTGATAAATCTTTCAAAGAAATATTTTTACTTATTTTATCTTTCTTAATTTTATTTAATCCAGTTATGTAAAATGAAAACAGAACAGATAAGAAAACAATAAACCCCTCAATTAGGTAACTCTTATAGCCTTGGAATACTTCATATATAATAAATATTTTATTAAAATTACAATAAAACTAGAACACTCAAAAGGAAATTAGGACATTTTAAAAATAGGAAACCTTCTTTTACCGATAATTTCAGTAGTTAGAAATTAATTATATTTTAAAAAAATTCTTTAATGAAAAAAAAGAAAGGATTTTACATTGGTATAGGGTTAATGATTGGAACCTTAATAGGTGTTTCTTTAGATAACATTGGATTATGACAATCATTATGATTAGTGTTTCTATTGAAGACATTAAACAATTTAAAAAAACTAACTAAACCATAGGCATATCCTCCTCCTTTAATTTAGGGACTTCTAAACCTCTTAAGTAGGTTAAACTTACATTAATTGATGAATGTCCCATAGCTTTCTGTAGTTTACTTAATTAAAAAATTATTATCATTGTAAATCATTACTTTATAATAACAATATGAAAAAATTAATATTTATTATTGCTACACTTTTTATCAGTCTTCATACTAATGCTCAAAAA
>CALJHU010000022.1:0-26840 GCA_937771065.1 uncultured Polaribacter sp.
GCAAATGTATTATCATCATAAAAAGTATAACGATACGCCGCACCTAATAATAAATCGTGTTTTTTCCCTAATTGTTTATTATAAATTAACTGGCCAAAACCAATTAACTGCTCTGCATCATAAGAAGTTTCTCCATAAAAAGAATCTTGATAATGCCCGTTTGCACTAAATTGAAAACTTAAATTTTCTGAAGTTGGTAATTCATAGGTTCCAAAAGTTTCCCATCTATTTGTATAAATACTTTCTCCATAAATTTGGTTTCCTCCTCTAAATTCTTTTCCCCAATCCATTTCTCCTCCCCAACGATCTTCATACACATAACGCCCAGCAATGGTAAAAAGCTTATTGCTTTTTCTCTCAATATTTACTTTATTAAATATTGATATTCTGTTTTGTAAGGTCAGATCTGTAAAATTGTCATTATTGTTATCAATTCTATTTTGGAAATTGAAATAATTTATACCTAATAGACCTTGCACTTTTTCTGATGCATTATAGCGTAAACCAACATCTAAATTTACTTCTCCCCAAGAACTTATAAATGTATCTGTGGATAATAATGGTGCATTTGCAGGTTTTTTAGTAATAACATTTATAATGCCACCAACCGCTTCAGAACCGTATAAAGTAGAAGCTGGGCCTTTTACAATTTCTACTCTTTCTATTAATGCCTGCGGAATTCCTGTTAACCCATAAACGGTAGAGAGCCCGCTTACAATTGGCATTCCATCAATTAAAACAAAGGTATAAGCCCCTTCTAAACCATTAATATGAATGTCTCCTGTATTACAAACGCTACAATTTAATTGCGGTCGAACCCCGTTTACATTTTGTAAAGATTCGAAGATTGAGGGCGTAGGGTTTTTCCTAAAAAAAGTTTTGCTATATACTTCTACAGGAACTGGGCTATTCGATTTTGTTACAGGTCTTAGAGTTCCAGAAATTACAATTTCTTCTAAAGCATCATTTACCTTCAAGTTAAAGTTTTTAACTATTTTTTGATTTCCGGTAAGTGTAATTTTTTTCGATTTGAATTTATAACCGATGCTGCTTGCAACGATGGTATAGGTTCCATTTGGAATATTTTTCAATTTAAAAAAACCGTTTTCGTTGGTAGAAGTTCCTTGTTTGGTTTTTTTGAGATACACATTTGCAAATGGTAAAACTTCACCATTGGAGCTCACTTTTCCAGAGATACTATTTGTTTGTCCTTTTATAGCTGCAATGCCTAAAAATAAAAGACAACTAATATTTATAATAATTTTCATTTTTAAATACAATTTTCGACAAATATAATATTATTTTTAGACTTGTCTAAAAATTTATTTTTATAAAAATTTAAGTTATATATTTGCCGTCTAAATAAAAGCATATGTTTACGCTTTCAGAAGAAAATTATTTAAAAGCAATTTATCATTTAGAACTGGGTAATGACGGAGGAGTCAGTACAAATGCTATTGCAGAAAAATTAGCAACAAAAGCTTCTTCTGTAACAGATATGATAAAGAAATTATCTGAAAAGGAAGTTGTTCTTTATAAAAAGTATAAAGGGGTAACTTTAACTGTTTTAGGAAAGACGGTTGCTGCAAGTGTTGTGCGAAAGCATAGGTTGTGGGAAGTTTTTTTAGTTGAGAAATTAAATTTTTCTTGGGACGAGGTACATGATGTAGCAGAGCAATTAGAGCACATAAAATCTGCAAAATTAATAAATCAATTAGATCGTTTTTTAGGTTTTCCATCACATGATCCTCATGGAGATGCAATACCTGATAAAGACGGAAATTTAAAAATAGTAGCGAAAAGTTTATTATCAACATTATCTAAAAATGAGAGCGGAATTTGTATCGGTGTAGACGACTCATCATCAGAATTTTTACAATTTTTAGATAAAAAAGGCATCACCTTAGGAAAGAAAATAACTATTCTAGACAAAGAAGATTTTGATGATTCTTTATCCATATTAATTGGGGACAAGAAATTATCAATCTCAAATAAAATAGCAAGCAATTTATACATAAGAGCTCAAACCGGGCAATAAAACATTTAGGTAGAATTTATATTATGAGCACATTCGATCAATTAGTAGCATTTGGAAAGGAGCATCCAATTTTATCAGCATTATACGCATCTCTTTTTACTTGGGCTTTAACTGCTTTGGGCGCGTCATTAGTTTTCTTTTTTAAAAAAATGAACAGAGCCGTTTTAGACGGAATGTTGGGTTTTACAGGCGGGGTTATGGTGGCTGCAAGTTTTTGGAGTTTATTGGCGCCAGCAATAGAAAATAGTCCTGGAGAAGGTTTTATGAAAGTTGTACCCGCTGCAATTGGTTTTGGCTTAGGCGCCTTATCCTTATTTGGCATGGACAAAATTTTACCACATTTACATATCAATTTTAAAGAAAGTGAAGCTGAGGGTGTAAAAACAGAATGGCATAAAACAACCTTATTGGTTTTGGCTATTACGTTGCATAATATACCTGAAGGTTTGGCGGTTGGTGTTTTATTTGGTGCGGCATCTACTTTAGTTGGTGTGGAGCAGACAGAAATGATTATCGCTGCAATTTCTTTAGCGATTGGTATAGGAATTCAGAATTTCCCAGAAGGTTTTGCAGTGGCAATGCCTTTAAGGAGGCAAGGTGTTAGTCGGTTAAAAAGTTTCTGGTACGGCCAGTTATCAGCAGTTGTAGAACCAGTTGCTGCAGTTTTAGGAGCTTTAGCAGTTTCCTTTTTTGTACCAATTTTGCCATATGCATTGGCATTTGCTGCAGGTGCAATGATTTTTGTAGTTGTAGAAGAAGTAATACCAGAAACACAAAGAGACAAGTATACAGATATTGCTACGCTTGGTTTTATTGGTGGTTTTATTGTAATGATGTCTTTAGATGTTGGTTTAGGTTAGCATCTAATAGCTTGAAATAATAAAAAACGATAATTGATTAGAATTTCTAATATATTATCGTTTTTCTTTTTTTATAATTCTCAGCTTTTGCATCTTGTCTTTTGATTCTAAAAATTGTATTTTGCAATAAAATACTGCTGTGTTACAATCATCTATTTTTCAAGTTTACAATGCTTCTGCCGGAAGCGGGAAAACATTTACGTTAGTAAAACAATATCTTAAGGTCTTGTTAACTTCTAGCGATCTTTTTATGTTTCAGAAAGTATTGGCAATTACGTTTACAAATAAGGCTGCCGCAGAAATGAAAGAGCGTGTCTTGTTTTATTTAGAAGAATTTGCTGAAGGAAGTGAAAGTGATCTATTTAAAAATATTCTTTCAGAAACGAATTTAGATGCGACGATTATTCAAGAAAGAAGCAAGAAAATTTTAGAAGCAATTTTAAAAAATTACGCTGCTTTTTCAATTACCACAATAGATAGTTTTACTCACAAAATTATTAAAAGTTTTGCATTTGATTTAGGACTGTCTCTCAATTTTGAAGTAGAAATGGACGCAATTTCTCTTTTAAATGAAGCAGTAGATGTGTTAATATCTAAGATAGGTACCGACCAAAAACTAACCGACCTTCTAATAGAGTATTCTTTAGATAAAATAGATGACGATAAATCTTGGGATATTTCTAAAGATTTAAATGATTTTGCAAAAGTTTTATTAAATGAAGATGATGTGAAACATTTTAGGAAATTAGCAGATAAAAAATTAGATGATTTTTTTGAGTTGAAAAATAAAATTCAAAAATCTAATAAAGGTATAGAGAAAGAGTACAAGGTGTTTGGAAATGAGGTGTTAAGTTTTATAGAAACGAGTGGGGTTCAGTCGTCAGATTTTGCATATACTGGAGAATATCCAAAACACTTTCAAAAGTTAACAAAGTTAAGATTTTTAAAATTTGATGATTTAAAATTTGATGCTAGGTTAAATACGGTTATTGAAGACGGTAAAAATCTTTTTGCAGGAAAAGCTTCTGCTGTGTCAAAAGATACAATCGAAGAAATTTCTGAACAATTGAGACTGTATTATTATCAATCTAAAGATTTGTACAACCGAACGTATTCGAGTTATTTATTAAATAAAATTACACTAAAAAGTATCATTCCATTAGCTGTTTTAAACAATGTTAATTCAGAATTAAACAACATAAAAGAAGATAATAATATTCGATTAAATGCAGAATTTAATCAATTAATTTCAGACAATATAAAAAATGAACCTGCACCCTTTATTTATGAGAGAATTGGGCAGCGCTTTCAGCATTATTTTATCGATGAAATGCAGGATACTTCTGTTTTACAATGGCAGAATTTAATACCTTTAATAGAGAATGCTTTGGCTCAAGAAAATAGCAATCTATTGTTGGTTGGAGATGGGAAACAGGCTATTTATAGATGGCGTGGAGGTAAGGCCGAGCAGTTTATTGATTTGGGTTCAAATGAAGTAAATCCATTTAATATTCAAAAAGAAATAAAGAATTTAGAGACAAATTATAGAAGTTATTCAGAGATTATTAATTTCAATAATAGGTTCTTTAGTCACACTGCTAATTTTCTTCATAATGAATCTTATAAAAATCTTTTTTTACAAGGAAACGTCCAATTAGAAAATGCTAAGAAAGGTGGTTTTGTTTCGCTTTCTTTCCTAGAAAAAGAAGAGGAGAAAGAGGATGAAAAAGTGAAGTATCCTAAAAAGGTTTTAGAAAAAATAAATCAACTAAAAGAAGGTTTTTATTTGAATGAAATCTGTATACTTACAAGAACTAAAAAAGATGGAATTGCAGTTGCAGATTACCTTTCAGAAAATGGAATTTCTATAATTTCTTCAGAAACGTTATTATTAAAGAATAATTCTAAAATTAATTTTATTATAGATTTTTTATATAGCATTCAGAATACAAATGATGAAGAGAAGAGATTTGAAGTCTTGTACTTCTTACATGAACACCTGCAGCTTAAAGTACCAAAACATGAATTTTTTAAGAAGCATGTAAAATCAACAAATGCTTTCATTTTTGAAAACCTAAAATCTTACGGGATTTCATTTAATTTTTCTGTATTTCAGCAAGTACCTTTTTATGAGAAAATTGAAGAAATAATTAGAGGTTTCAAGCTTGTAAATTCTTCTAATGCATATGTTCAATTTTTTTTAGATGTGGTTTTAGAGCAACAAAGAAAGGCAACAGATATTGCTGACTTCCTAGAGTTTTGGGAACTTAAAAAAGACAAACTAAGCATCGTTGCTTCAGAAAATGCAAATGCAGTTCAAGTAATGACTATTCACAAATCTAAAGGATTGGAATTTCCTGTAGTAATTTTTCCTTGTGATGTGAATATTTATAGACAGATTAATCCTAAAATTTGGTTTGATGATTTACCAAAAGAGTATCATTTTAAAGAACTTTTAATAGATTATAAGAAAGACTTAAGTTTAATTAACGCAAGAGGTCTAGAGATTTATAACCAACAAAGAGAAGAGTTAGAGTTAGATAATTTCAATCTATTATATGTTGCTTTAACAAGAGCTTCAGAACAATTACATATTATTACAGAAAAGAAAATTTCTGCAAATGGGGTAGAAAATGCGAATTATTATTCAGGAGTTTTTATCAATTATTTAAAAGAACAAAATCTTTGGCAAGAAGATCTTTTAGAATATAATTTTGGAAATTTAGAAAGAGCTAAAAAGAAGGAAGCGTCTGCATCTTTATCGGAAATTCATCAGAAATTTATTTCAACACCTTGGCAAGAGCATAATATTGTTTTGTTGGCTAGTGCTTCGAAATTATGGAATACAGCAAAAGGAAAAGCAATTGATTTTGGTAATTTATTCCATGAAATGTTATCAAAAATAAATACAAAGAATGACGTGAACATAGTGACAACTCAATATCATCAAAAAGGTTTTATTAATAAAATCCAATTAACATTAATTAAAGAGATGATGTGTTTAGTTGTAAACCATCCGAAATTAGCCGTTTATTTTTCTGATAAGGTTACTGTTTTTAACGAGCGGGAAATTGTAGATTTTGATAATCAAGTTGTTATTCCAGATAGATTAGTTTTTAATCATTTAAATGAAGTTACAGTTATAGACTACAAAACAGGGATTCCTTCGAGTGAGCATCATCAGCAATTACTAAAATATGAGAGAGTTTTAAAATCTATGGATTTTAAAGTTGGTAAAAAGTTACTCATATATATGAATACTGAAGTGGATGTTGTAGAGGTTTAATATTAGGAATTTACTTATAAATTATTGTGAATAATGTATTTTACACATATTTAAGAGGCTATTTCTTGTTTAATTCTCCTTTAGAATCCTTTAAAATTAGTGTTTTTATAGATATTTTAAAGAATTATCTTTGTAATTACAGTTTAAGAGTCTATTTTTGTTCATTAATCAAAATATTTAATTTAAAAATTAAACAATGAAAAATTTAAAATTAGCTATAATAGCTTTGTTTACGATAGCCATCGTTGGTAGCGCAAACGCACAAGATGCAAACAACCCTTGGGTTGTAGGTGTTGGTATTAATTCAGTAGACTACCAAGGTCCTGATTTTGGGGATGATACATTTTTTAATGATGCCTTTGGTACTTCTGATATTAATATTTTGCCTTCAATCTCTAGAGTATCAGCTGAGAAATACTTAGAAAAAGGTTTTACTTTACAATTAGCAGGTGCGCTAAACAAAGTTACACATTTTAAAGTGGAAGATGATTCAGATTACGTATTATGGTCTGTTGGAGCTTTAGTGAAATATGATTTAAACCACTTATTTGGAGAAACAGGTTGGTTTGATCCTTATGTAGGTATTGGTGGAGATTTTGTTAGCAGTGGTAGAAATGATAAATCTGAGTTAATGGCAACTGGAGCAGTAGGTTTCAATGTTTGGTTTAACGAAAACTTAGGTCTTAACTTTCAACACGGTTTGAAAAAAGGATTTGTAAATGATGTTGCAAATCATTTTCAATCTACTGCAGGTTTAGTGATTAAATTTGGAGGAAAAGATACGGATGGAGATGGAGTATATGATAAATTTGATGCTTGTCCTGAAATTGCAGGTTTAGTAGAATTTAAAGGTTGTCCTGATAGTGATGGCGACGGAATCAAAGATTCTGACGATGCCTGTCCGAATGTTGCAGGTTTAGCAACTATGAACGGTTGTCCTGATGCTGATGCTGATGGAATCGCAGATAAAAACGATATGTGTCCTAATGCTAAAGGAACAAAAGCTAACAAAGGATGTCCTGATACTGATGGAGATGGGGTAGTTGATAAAAATGATAAATGTCCAACTACAGCAGGTCCTGTTGCAAACGGAGGTTGTGCTTGGCCAGATACAGACGGTGATAGTATTTTAGATAAAGATGATAAATGTCCAAATGTTGCAGGTATTGCTTCAGAAGGTGGTTGTCCTGAAATAATTTCAAATGAAGCTAAAATAGGTATGAATGCATTTGCACAAGCTATTTTATTCAAAATTGAAAGTGCTAGTTTTGAATCTGGAGTTACTGAAAAGTTAGACGGTATGTTAGCTATTATGAATGAATATCCACAAGCTGAGTTCGCAATCAAAGGTTTTACAGATAATTCTGGATCTGTTTCTGGAAATTTAAAGTTATCTAGTTCGAGAGCAAATGCTGTTAAAGATTATTTAATAGCAAATGGAGTCGCTGCTGCAAGATTAACTGCTACAGGTTTTGGTCAAGATAGTCCTATTGTTTCAAATAAGACAAGAGCTGGTAGAGTTCAAAATAGAAGAGTAGAAGTTAAGGTAACTAACTAGTTATTTTTAAATATATAGTAAAAAGGTCTCATCAGAAATGATGAGACCTTTTTTTTTAAAAAACTTTTTTTATTCCATGCAAAAAAGTACCTTTGCATCTTGAAAAAGAGATGCTAAATCTCGTAACATAAATAATAAATATAATTAGATACAGATGTCTACAACAACAGGAAAAGTTTCTCAGATTATTGGTCCAGTAATTGATGTTGAATTCAATACAGAAAACAATGAACTTCCTAAAATTTATGACTCATTAGAAATTAAAAAAGCTGATGGTTCTATTTTGGTTTTAGAAGTACAACAACATATTGGTGAAGATACAGTTAGAACCATTTCAATGGACGCTACTGATGGATTAAGTAGGGGAACAGAAGTTTTAGCGACGGGTAATCCTATTCAAATGCCAATTGGAAGCGATATTTATGGTCGTTTATTCAATGTTACTGGTGATGCTATTGATGGTTTAGGGAACTTAAAGAAAGAAGGTAAAGACGGATTGTCAATTCACCGTTCTGCTCCGAAATTTGAAGATTTATCTGTTTCAACAGAAGTTTTATTTACTGGGATTAAAGTAATCGATTTAATTGAGCCATATGCAAAAGGTGGTAAAATTGGTTTATTTGGTGGAGCCGGAGTTGGTAAGACCGTATTAATACAAGAATTAATTAACAACATTGCAAAAGGACATGGTGGTTTATCAGTTTTTGCAGGTGTTGGAGAAAGAACACGTGAAGGAAATGATTTACTTCGCGAAATGTTAGAATCTGGAATTATAAAATACGGAGACGATTTTATGCATTCTATGGAAGAAGGAGGATGGGATTTATCTAAAGTTGATAAGCCTGGAATGAGAGATTCTAAAGCAACATTTGTTTTTGGACAAATGAATGAGCCACCTGGAGCACGTGCGCGTGTTGCATTGTCTGGTTTAACAATCGCTGAATATTTTAGAGATGGAGCAGGAGATAGTCAAGGGAAGGATGTACTTTTCTTTGTAGATAATATTTTCCGTTTCACACAGGCAGGTTCTGAGGTTTCTGCATTATTAGGGCGTATGCCTTCTGCAGTTGGTTACCAGCCAACTTTAGCAACAGAGATGGGTGCAATGCAAGAACGTATTACATCAACTAAAAAAGGTTCTATTACTTCTGTTCAAGCAGTTTATGTGCCTGCAGATGATTTAACAGATCCTGCACCAGCTACAACTTTTGCGCATTTAGATGCTACAACTGTATTGTCTCGTAAAATTGCTGAATTAGGTATTTATCCAGCAGTAGATCCTTTAGATTCTACTTCTAGGATTTTATCAGCAGCGATCTTAGGTGATGAACACTATAACACCGCAACTGCAGTAAAAGAAATTTTACAACGTTATAAAGAATTACAAGATATTATTGCTATTCTAGGTATGGAAGAATTATCTGAAGAAGATAAATTAGTAGTACACAGAGCAAGACGTGTTCAACGTTTCTTATCTCAGCCTTTTCACGTTGCAGAACAATTTACAGGTATACCAGGTGTTTTAGTAGATATTAAAGATACTATTAAGGGTTTTAATATGATTATGGACGGTGAATTAGATAAATATCCTGAAGCTGCATTTAACTTAAGAGGGTCAATTCAAGATGCAATTGATGCAGGAGAAAAAATGTTAGCGGAAGCATAAACAGTTGGAGGTTAAATTTGTTAGTTTTTCACTAATAACGAGTAACCAATAGCTAAAAAATATAAAATTATGTTTTTAGAAATCGTAACACCAGAGGCAATTTTGTTTTCTTCAGAAGTTGATTTGTTTTCAGCACCTGGAATACAAGGATCGTTTCAAATATTAAACAATCACGCACCTATAGTTTCTAACTTAAAAGAGGGCCAAATAAAGATTCATGTGCATGGTCAAGATCATTTAGTATTTGATGATTTGCATGCAGAATTAAAACAGCATGCAGATGATACTAAAGTTTTAACTTTAGATATTAAATCTGGAACTTTAGAGTTGAAAGATAATAAAGCTATTATTTTAGCGGATTAAAAGCTACAGTAATTAAAATAATAAAACCTCAAAACAGCAATGTTTTGAGGTTTTTCTATAAGTAGAAATCTTTTATTTTCGATGTTTGCAATATGAAATAAGATTTATACTCCATAAAAAAAGTGTAAATTTGCGCTATGGAAGAAACAAACAGACAGCGTAAAATTGCAGGAGTTTTACAAAAAGATTTGGTAGATGTGTTGCAAAAAGCTGCACAAGATGGTATGAAAGGAATAATTATATCTGTATCTAAAGTACATGTTACTTCAGATTTAGGAGTAGCAAAGGTTTACTTAAGTATTTTCCCTTCAGAAAATAGAGATCAAATAGTAGAAGGAATTCAATCGAATACGCCGCTAATTCGCCATGAAATGGCAAAAAGAACACGCAATCAGTTAAGAAGAATGCCAGAGTTATTATTTTTTGGTGATGATACTTTAGATTATATAGAAGAAATAGATAAGTCATTAAAAGGGAATGATGCAGATCCTATAAAGAATCCGGATGTTTTGGTAAGACGTCAAAAAAAATAAATTTAAATTCTCTATTTGAGTTTTCCACACTACATAGCTAAAAGATACTTGTTTTCTAAAACTAGTAATAATGCAATAAACATTATCACTATAATTGCTTCTTTTGGAGTAATAATTGGCTCTTTAGCTTTGTTTATAATTTTATCAGGTTTTTCTGGACTTAGAACATTTAGCTATAATTTATTAGATGTATCAGATCCCGATATTAAAATTACAACTTCTATTGGTAAATCTTTTTTAATTACAGAAGATTTGCAACAAACATTAAATGTAAATACTTCCATTAATGTAATTTCAAAGGTTATTGAAGAACGGGTTTTCTTAGAATATAATGAGAAAACAGAAATTGCCTTTGTAAAAGGGGTTGAAGAAAATTACACAAAAATATCTAATATAGAGACCTCTTTAAATGCAGGTACTTGGTTGCATAAAGATTATAGTAATACAGCAGTTATAGGAAGGGGAATTTCCAATCAACTTTCTTTGGGTATTTCAAACTATGGCGTACCTTTAAAAATAATGATACCTAAACCAGGCAAAGGTTTTATAAACCCTAGAAGACCTTTTTATGAAATTGACACACAGATTGTGGGTATCTACTCAGGTACAGAGGAGTTTGAGGGTGCGTTTGTTTATACATCAATAGCGAAAGCTCGAGAGTTATTGCGTTTTAAAGAAAATCAAGTTACAGCAATTGAGTTAAAATTAGAGAATAGTCAAGTTTCAGATGAAGTTGCATTTGTATTAAGGGATACATTAGGAGGTGATTTTAAGGTGCAAACAAAAGAACAACTAAACGAAGTTTTCTACAAAGTAATAAATACAGAAAATTTTGTATCTTATTTAATCTTTACACTTATCGTTATAATAGCTTTATTCAATGTTATTGGTGCAATAATTATGATGATTATTGATAAAAAAGCGAATTTAAAAACACTTTTTAATTTAGGAGCGACTATTAAAGAAATTAAAAGAATATTTATTATTCAAGGCTTTTTGCTTACTTTTTTAGGAATGTGCATTGGACTGCTCCTTGGTGTGGCTTTAGTATTTCTTCAAAAGGAATTTGAAATTTTTATGATTGTTCCAAACCTAGCATACCCGGTAGAATTTAGAATTACAAATTTGTTAATTGTATTTTTTACAATTACAATTCTAGGTTTTATAGCAGCTAAAATTGCCAGTAGTAGAATTTCTGAAGAATTTATAGACTAATATTCTTGTGGAATAATCATGTTTCCAAATTTAGCTTCTACTTCATCGAAGGCATTAAAAACACTAGCCGCATCGTCAGAAGTTACCATTTTCATTCTATATTCTTTAAAGTGCGGAATCCCTTTAAAATAATTAGTATAATGTCTTCTAGTTTCAAAAACACCTAAAACAGGGCCTTTCCAATCAATAGCCATTTGTAAATGTCTTCTTGCCATTTCTACACGCTGTGCAATGGTAGGTTTTCCTAAATAGGTTCCTGTTTCAAAATAATGTTTTACCTCATTAAAAAACCAAGGATAACCAATAGCAGCTCTGCCAATCATTGCTCCATCTAATCCATAAGAATCTCGCATTTCCATTGCTTTTTCTGGCGTAGTAATATCTCCATTTCCAAAAACAGGGATGTGCATTCTCTGGTTATTTTTCACTTCTGCAATCGGTTTCCAATCTGCCTCCCCTTTATACATTTGAGCACGCGTTCTTCCATGAATAGAAATTGCTGCACAGCCTACGTCTTGCAGACGCTCTGCAACTTCAACAATTCTAATAGAATCATGGTCCCAACCTAAACGCGTTTTTACTGTTATTGGTAAATTTGTGTGTTTTACCATGGCTTCTGTAAGTGAAACCATCAAATCGATATCTTTTAAGATTCCAGCACCAGCGCCTTTCGAAACTACCTTCTTAACAGGGCATCCAAAATTAATATCAATAATATCTGGATTCGATTTTTCTACAATCTCTACCGTTCTTAGCATCGATTCTAAATTCGCTCCAAAAATCTGAATCCCTACAGGTCTTTCTTTTTCATAAATATCCAATTTCATAACACTTTTTGCAGCATCACGAATTAGACCTTCTGAAGAAATAAATTCTGTATACACAACATCTGCGCCATTTTCTTTACATAGCGCTCTAAACGGTGGATCTGAAACATCTTCCATAGGTGCTAATAAAAGAGGGAAGTCGGGAAGTTCTATATTGCCTATTTTTACCAAAGTAATTTATTTTTTTGCAAAATTAGTGTTTTTATTGGTCAGAACCCAAATTCCGTAGCATCCTAAAAAAAGTTCTGCAAAAGTGCCAAATTGATATCCAAAAGTTGGTCTGCCGTCAAGGAAGAAACTTAAAATTCTTCCAGTGCTAAGACCTATCATAAAGATGATATTAGTAACAATAGCCATTCTTAAATAATTGCGTTTAAAGAGACCTAACAGCCAAAGAAAAGAAAATCCTAAATAGATACCCATAATTGCTTTAAAGAAGTTGTGCTCGTCTATTGTTTGAAGTTGGATGTCGAAGTGGAAAGCAGGATTAAATCCGTAGAAAAATGCAACAGGAACTACAATACATATAGAAATAAGTAAATGTATTTTTTTAATAAAATCTTGTTTTGTTTTAAACATTAGATGCGTTTTTAAATATAATAAAGATTAGGTTTTATTTAAGAAGCGAAATAGCTCAAGAAATATACTAATTTATTTTGTTCATAATAGTAATATTTGCTCAATTTTAGATTTAAATTTATTGATTAATTGAAAGAAATAAAACGAATATTTAAAAATCATTTCATTTAAAGCGTTTGTTAAAAAAAATAGAATTTTAATAATATGTTTCATTGTACGCTTTTTATTTGACAAGGTTTGTAAATAGCATATCTTTGTAAGCTGAAAGTAGTTAGAAAACGAAGTATGAAGAACATAAGAAACTTTTGTATTATTGCGCATATAGATCATGGTAAAAGTACTTTGGCGGATAGATTGCTAGAGTTTACGGGGACTATAACAGATCGTGAAAAGAAAGATCAACTGTTAGATAGTATGGATTTAGAACGCGAACGCGGAATAACCATAAAGTCTCATGCTATTCAAATGGATTATTCGCACAATGGAGAACAATACATCTTAAATTTGATTGATACTCCTGGGCACGTAGATTTCTCTTATGAAGTTTCTCGTTCTATTGCAGCTTGTGAGGGAGCTTTGCTAATTGTAGATGCTGCGCAAAGTATACAAGCACAAACAATTTCTAACTTATATCTGGCTTTAGAAAATGATTTAGAAATAATTCCTATTCTGAATAAAGTAGATCTACCTTCTGCAAATCCGGAAGAAGTAACAGATGATATTGTAGATTTATTAGGTTGTAATGCGGAAGACGTAATTCATGCAAGTGGGAAAACAGGTTTTGGAGTAGAAAATATTCTAGAAGCAATTATTGCTAGAATTCCTGCACCTAAAGGAGATCCAGATGGGCCTTTACAAGCCTTAATTTTTGATTCTGTATATAATTCATATAGGGGAATTGAAACCTATTTTAGAGTTTTTAACGGGTCTATCAAAAAAGGACAACGTATTAAGTTTTTGGCAACGGACAATGAGTATTTTGCAGATGAAGTAGGTACTTTAAAATTAGAACAAGTTGTAAAAAAGTCAGTAAATACAGGTGATGTTGGTTATTTAATTACAGGGATTAAAACTGCAAAAGAAGTAAAGGTAGGAGATACTATTACAGATGCAGAAAACCCAACAACAGAAATTGTTGACGGTTTTGAAGATGTAAAACCGATGGTTTTTGCAGGTATTTATCCTGTGGATACAGAGGATTACGAAGAATTGCGATACTCCATGGAGAAACTGCAATTAAATGATGCCTCTTTGGTATTTGTACCCGAAAGTTCTGCCGCTTTAGGCTTTGGTTTTCGTTGTGGATTCTTGGGAATGTTGCATATGGAAATTATTCAAGAACGTTTAGAACGTGAGTTTAATATGACCGTTATTACAACGGTGCCCAATGTTTCTTACCACGCATATACCAAGAAAAACCCGAATGAGATATTGCTCTTAAACAATCCTACAGATTTACCAGATCCATCAAGATTAGATAGAGTAGAAGAGCCATTTATAAAAGCAAGTATTATTACAAAGGCAGATTTTGTTGGACAAGTAATGAGCTTGTGTATTGAAAAGCGTGGAGAAATTACCAATCAAACCTATTTAACTACAGAAAGAGTAGAATTAACTTTCGACATGCCTTTGGCAGAAATTGTCTTCGATTTTTATGATCGTTTAAAAACAGTTTCTAAAGGATATGCCTCTTTTGATTATTCGCCAATTGGCATGCGTGAATCTAAGTTGGTAAGAGTAGATCTTTTATTAAACGGTGCTCCGTGTAGATGCACTTTCTGCATTATTACATGCAGATAACGCCTACTCAATTGGTAAAAGAATTGTAGAAAAACTAAAAGAATTACTACCAAGACAACAGTTTGATATTCCTATTCAAGCCGCAATTGGTGCAAAAATTATTGCGCGTGAAACTACAAAAGCGTTGCGTAAAGATGTTACAGCAAAATGTTATGGTGGAGATATTTCTAGAAAACGTAAGCTGTTAGAAAAGCAGAAAAAAGGTAAGAAAAGAATGCGTCAGGTTGGGAATGTAGAAATTCCTCAAGAAGCATTTATGGCTGTTTTGAAGTTGAACGACTAGACCTTCTCTAGATTAAAGAGAGAAAGTATAAATATTTAGAACCAAGAGTTGAGACAACCTTATCTTAGTTCTTGGTTCTTTTTTTATCTAATTTTCTAACCATTTTCTAAAGTCAGATGTTGTAGAAGTACTGGTCATTACTTTTTCTTTGACTTTTGAGATTGTAATAAGTAGTCTATTTTTAAAATAGCTTTCAATATTTTCTATAGCATCAATACTTACAATTTCGCTTCGATTAATTTTGAAAAACTTGACAGGATTTAATTGTTGAAAGATTGAACTTAAAGTTTGAGAAATAGAATGTTTTTTCCCTTTTGTATCTGTAGCGATACAGAAATCTCCGGACGCTTCAATTAAACTAATTTCAGAAACGTTTAATAACTGAATTCCTTTCGCTTTTTTAATAACAAATCGTTTTTTGTAAGAGGTGTTTTCTTCTTGTAAAGCCGATTTTAAATTTGATAATGTATCAGAATTTAAAGAGTTGTAATTTCCTTGATTAAATAAAGATTGATATTTCTCTACCGCTTTATTAAAGTCGATTTGAGAATAAGGTTTTAGTATGTATGCAATTCCGTTTGTGCTAAATGCCTGAAATAAATATTCATCGTGCGCAGAGCAAAAAATAATAGGGCAGTCAATAGAAACTTCATCAAATAAATCAAATGAAACACCATCTAATAACTGAATATCAGATAAGATAAAGTCATACTCATTTTCAGCTAAGAATTGTTTTCCATCTTTATTAGTTCTTGCCCAGTCGCTCTGTACTGAACTAGGTTCATTATCTTTAAAAAACCCCTTAATACAGGCTTGTAATTTTTGATACGCCGGAATTTCGTCTTCTAAAATTAAAATTTTCATGGTTTATTCGCTTAATGTTATGATAGGAATAAAGACTTCAAACTTTTTATCCATATTATGGATTTGAATTTGCTGATCTGAAAGCAACTTGTAACGCGCTTTTAAATTTTCTAATCCAGTACCAAAAGATTCTTGATTTGAAGCGGTATTAGATTTTGTGTTTGTTAGAATTAACCAACCATCATTAATTGTAATAGTTGTTTTAATGGGAGTTTTATCTTCGGATTTATTATGCTTCACAACGTTTTCTAATAATGCTTGAATTGCACCAGTTGGAATAAATTTATTAGCAATGTTTATGTTTTTCATAATTGTAAATTCATAATCTGAGCTAAAACGAGTGTTGATTAAAAAGATATAGTTTTCTGCAAACTGTAACTCTTTAGAAAGTTCCATAACCTCAGCATCTTTTGTCTGAATTAAATAACGGTAAATTAAAGACAATCGATTGATGTATTCTTTTGCTTTTTCGGCGTCAGAATCGATCAAAGAATCTAAGGTATTTAAGTTGTTAAACAAAAAATGAGGGTCTATTTGAGAACGTAATAATTTGAGTTCGTTTTCTTTTTGCTCTTGCTGCACTTTAAATAAATTAGTTTGAGACTCATAAAATTTCTTAGTGAATAAAATCCCGAAAATGAATCCGGTATTATTTGCAGAAGTGTATATCCCATTAATGATAACTCGATGCCATTCAGGTAAATCTTTTAATTGTTTTCCAGCGCTTAAAAAACCGGATGTATCATCTATGACTCCTAGAATAGTTAAAACTATAAAAGAGAAAAAAATAAATAGAAAGGATTGCTTTTTTTCAACCAAAAACCTTGGTATCAAAACATACATAAATATTAGAATAATTACTATTGATATAATTACTGAAGTTGGAATATCAACAATAAACTCAATTAATTTTAAGCCTCTACTTTTATAATCAATTACATTTAGTATTACAGCAACACTGTAATATAATGTAATTAATACCCATTCAGATTTGTTAAGCTTGGTGTTCATTTAATTTATTTTTCTTGTAAAAGATTAAACTAAACCCTATTGCGGTAACTAAATATCCATAAATTAATCTATAAGGAATGAATCTCGCAAAAAAGATTATTAGAGTGGCTAATATAATTATAGCAACGCCTAATTTATTTTGTTTGATGTAATTTAAACTTAGAATTAATAAACCGACATTTAAAAAATTAGGACCAGTAGTAATAAAAGGTTTCCATATTGAAGGAAATTTTGAAAGATGACCTGCAAATTCATTTCGTATTTCTTGAGTTGTTTGACTCCACCAAATAAAATCTAAAACACACATTCCAATTATACAAACAATACCAATTATAATAGTTGGAATACCAATGTAAGTGAATATCGATTTAGGAAATTGACCTAATTGTGGTATTAAAAAAGCAACTCCAAGCAATAAAGACCAATGTGCGAAATCTATAGGTTTTAGCGCATACACAAAATCATTTCCTTGAGCCAATAGTATTTGTCCTATTGCTTCAAAAAGTAAACCTAATATAAAAAGTGGTTTGTAATTCATATTTAATTTAAGTTAACATCTCACAGAAATTGAACTTTGAGATGCTGTTAACAAAGTTACAGGAAATTAATTATCATTCTGAATTCTATTTTCTTCATCTTTAGAAGAATTACGTTTCGATTTTTTCTTTCCAAATTTTGATCCAAAACTATACACCAATCGCAATTGAATATTTTGACGTGAACCGTTGCTTTCTACCTTAGCATTTCCATTTCCGTAATTGATTGTTCCGTTAAACCCTCTGTTTAACATTTTATTGAAACCAAGGTTTGCTTTTAGTTTGTCATCTAAAAACTTTTTCCCGAAAGAGAAATCTAAACCAGCTAACCAGTCTACCTCAATTTGGCCTTCTAAAGCTCCAGTTCCGTAATTTCCACTCATTTCAAAATTCACATCCCAAGGTAATTTATAGCTTGCTTGGATAAACCAAAACACACTCCACTTAGATAGGTCTAAAGTATGTGTAGCAGAATTGTATGTATTTTGATTTACTATAAATCCTGTATAACCTTCAACTCCTTTTAAAAAACTTAACGGACCAAATAATCTAAAGTTCCAGTTGGTGAAATCTTCAACATTCACTGCTTGTTGTCGAATTTGTTTTGTGTTGTTGTTTTGTTTGATTAAATCAAATATTACATCATTCGTTTTACTATATCCAACCGTAAAAAAAGGTTGCCCTTCGTAGGTTAAATTGAATTGATAATTATTCGTAAAAGCAGGTTTTAAGTTGGGGTTCCCTTCTTCTGCAGAGAATGGATCTAAAAATTCCTGAAAAGAATTTAAGCTATTATAAGACGGTCTACTAATTCTGAAGCTATATGACAAACTTGCACCTAATTGCTTTGTTAATTCTCTACTAATCGAGGCACTAGGAAATAATTTTTGAATTGGTCTTTTTTGAACTTCACTAGCCATTTGTCCATTCTTAAGAAAAGTTGACGTTCCGTCTGTATTACTATTTTCATAACGCAACCCACCAGAGAAAGACCATTTTCCAGAGGTTGCATTTATTTTAGAATAGGCAGCGAAAATAGTTTCATCAACTAAAAAACTACTACTTCCAAGAACATCTAAATCAAATCCATTAGAAGTGTTTTCTAAATAAGATTGCAAATCGCTATCCGTTTTTACCATGGAGTATTTACTACCAAAACTTACTGTTAAGTTTTCCGAAAAAGTTATAGAATAATCTGCTTTAAAAGCTTTGATTGTATATTTTCCATCTTGTAAATAACGACGATCTTGATAGGTAACTGTGCTTCCAGGAACATCGTATAGGGTATTAATATTTTCGTTTTTATAATCGATATAATTAAAATCTACTACTAATTTATCAGTGTCAGATTTGTACTCATAATATGGATTTATACTAAAATCTACTCGATCTCTATCAAAACTGTTTTCTGAAAATAATGTATTTGAAGCGTTGGCGTCAGAAATAATAGTTTTACTACTAGAAATTCTATTTGATTTACGAGTATTCCAGCGTCCTCCAATTCCGATAGAATTGTTGTCATTAATATAATAATCAATATTTCCACTTAAATTAAAACGATTTGGGTTATAAGGTGATTTTGTTGTTTGATCATAGGTTTCATTTCCAACAGTTCTCACTAAAAATAAATCATCTCTCCATGTTGGTTTAGAATGACCGATACTCGCTTGCCAATTTAATTTGTTTTTATAGCTGGCAATCGAAGCTCTTGTTCCATACTCGAAACCTTCATCTTTACCAATCCAACCAGTGATACTTCCGTGAGTTCCTAATCGCATATTTTTCTTTAAAATAATATTTACGATTGCACCAGAACCAGATGCATCATATTCTGATCCAGGTTGCTCAACAACTTCAATTTTAGAGATGTTGTCTGCGGGGAAATCCCGAAGTAAAGTTTCAACATCCATATATTCAGTTGTTTTTCCGTTGATAAGAATTCGAACACCACTTTTTCCAGCGATAGAAATTCCGTTATTGGTCACTAAAATTCCAGGGACTTTTCGCATTACATCTTGCAGGCTAGAATTAATCATGTCAGATTTTTCTAGATCTACAATCAGTTTTTCTGCTGTTTGTCTAATAATAGGGCGTTTGCTTTTTACTATAATTTCATTTAAAATTTGACTTTCTTCTTTTAAAGTAATGTTGAAAATTGTATTCGACTTTAATTCAAATTCTTTAATTTTATAAGTTTCAAAACCCAGCATTGAGATTTCTATGCGATACTTTTTTGAAGTAATATTTTCTAAAATATAGTCACCGGAATTGTTAGAAACGGTTCCTTTTGGATTGGATTCGTTATTGATAGCATATAAAATAATATTTACAAAAGGTAAAGATTGCCGTTGGTCGTCAATAATTTTTCCTCGAATTGTATGCTGTGCAAACATTGAAGAAGTTCCGAAGAAAAAAATAAAAAAGATATTTGTAAAAAGTTTCATGTAGCAATTTTTTATAATAGACGCCAAAATTGCGGTTTCTGTTACATTTTAAAAATTAAAATTTGTCGAATCGGGTTAAATTTCCGTTAACCAAACATAGTAGTGCTATTTAAGAGAAGGTAAAATAGTTACTATAAAAAAAATAGGTACCAAAAAAAAGCTCCGAAAAATCGAAGCTTTTAAATCTATTTTTTAAGTTATAAGAGGGCAATATAAAAATTATCTGCGATGCTAATCTCTTCCCCCTAAAATTTGAAAACCCCAATATAATAAGGCAGCCAAAGAGCCTAAGGCAGCAACTAAATAGGTTCTTGCAGCCCATTTAAGCGCATCTTTAGCGCCAGCTAGCTCCTGTTGTGAAACCATATTTTTGCTTTGTAACCAAGCCAGAGCTCTGTTACTTGCGTCATATTCTACAGGTAATGTTATAAAGCTAAAAAGTGTTGCAAAGCCCATAAAAATTAGACCCGTTGCGGCAATGTAAAACCCAAACCCTGATGCACCAGAAGCAGCACCTAAAATTAAACCTCCAATAACCAACCATTGAGAGTATTTAGAAGTAATACTAACGATTGGCACTAATTGAGAGCGCATTGTTAAATAACTATAGGCTTTTGCATGTTGAACAGCATGCCCAACTTCATGCGCAGCAACTGCAGCGGAAGCCGTATTTCTTTGATTGTAAACGGACTCACTTAGATTTACAGTCTTGTCTTTCGGATTGTAATGATCTGTTAATCTACCGGGAGTAGAAATTACTTTTACATCAAAAATACCGTTGTCTGCAAGCATTTTTTCTGCAATTTCTGCACCAGTCATTCCATTTCTAAGTTCAACTTGAGCATATTTTTTAAACTTACTTTTTAGTTTATTACTAATAAGCCAGCTTAGCAGAGAGATTGCACCAATTAAAATATAAAATCCTATCATAATTTATATCGTTTTAAAAATTATATATCATTATTTGTTTAATAAATTTACAGCATAAAGTATTCCAATTTATAATTTGGAGTGTAAAAATGACAAAATGGCAAACAAACCAAATATTCTTATTGTATATACAGGAGGTACAATAGGAATGATAAAAGACTATAAAACAAATGCTTTAAAGGCATTTGATTTTAGTAGGATTATAGATAAAATACCAGAGTTAGAGCAGTTAGATTGCGAAATAGAAAGTATTTCGTTTGAGGAACCGATAGATTCATCAAACATGAATACAGATTACTATATACATATTGTTGAAATTATAGAAGCAAATTATACTAATTTTGATGGTTTTGTAATTTTAACAGGATCTGATACCATGTCGTATACGTCTTCTGCAATTAGCTTCATGATAGAAAACTTGCAAAAACCTATCATTTTTACAGGTTCACAATTGCCTATAGGAGATTTAAGAACTGATGCTAAAGAAAACTTGATTACATCGATAGAAATTGCAGCGTCGAGGAGAAATAATAAACCAATAATATCTGAGGTTTGTTTATATTTTGAATATAAATTATACAGAGCAAATAGAACTACGAAAATAAGCGCAGAACAATTTGAAGCATTCGCTTCTAAAAATTATCCTGCCTTAGCAGAAAGTGGTGTTCATTTAAATTTTAATGAAAATGTATTGTTGAAGTTTATACCTGTTGATCAGCAACTAATTATTAGAAAAAAGTTGGTTACAGATGTAGTTGTTTTAAAGCTATTTCCCGGAATAACAGAAATGGTTGTTGCAGCAATTTTGAATATTAAGAATTTAAAAGGTGTAGTTTTAGAAACATATGGTGCTGGAAATGCACCAAATAAACCATGGTTTTTAGACTTAATAAAAAAGGCGATTCAGGATAAAATTAAAGTGGTAAATGTTACACAATGTTCTGGTGGTAGCGTAATTCTTGGACACTATGATACGAGTGTTGGTTTGAAATCTATTGGTGTAATTAGCGGAATAGATATGACTACAGAATCTGCTATTGCAAAATTAATGTATTTATTAAGTGAAGATTTAACAGATAAAAGTTTTAAGAATTATTTTCAAAAATCTTTACGAGGAGAAATTAGTGAAAAATAATTTTACTATTATATATATTATTTTAACATAAAATAGACCTATTTATTTTTTGAGGAGCAACAATTTTTTTGTTACTTGCCAATCTATTAAAATAAATAAATTGATTACTTTTACAAAAAACTTTAGAGTTTGAAGAACTTTTTGTTTATTTGAAAAAAAATTAAGATTTTTAACTTATTAACTATCAAAATTAATAACAACAGAGATGAAAAAAGTAGTAAATGTCCTATCTGTAACAGGATTCATGTTTTTTGGAGCAATTCAATCAACTTTTGCACAGGAAGCAGCAGAATCAAGAACTTTTCACCAAGAATTAAAACTTCGTTTTATAGAAGGTGGTCCAGTATTTATGGGAATTGTTTTAGTAGCCTTAATTTTAGGTTTAGCAATTGCAATTGAAAGAATTATTTATTTAAATTTAGCAACTACAAATACTAAGAAATTAGTAGCAGATGTAGATGAAGCTTTAAGTTCTGGTGGTGTAGAAGCTGCTAAAGAAGTTTGTAGAAACTCAAAAGGACCTGTAGCATCTATTTTTTACCAAGGTCTAGACAGAGTAGACGAAGGTGTAGAAAATGCTGAAAAAGCAGTTGTTTCTTACGGTGGAGTTCAAATGGGGCTTTTAGAGAAAAATGTTTCTTGGTTATCATTATTTATCGCTTTGGCTCCTATGTTAGGTTTCATGGGTACAGTAATTGGTATGATTGGTGCCTTTGATGCAATTGCACAAGCAAATGATATTTCTCCTGGAGTAGTAGCAGTAGGTATTAAAGTAGCTTTATTAACAACTGTATTTGGTTTAGTTGTAGCAATTATTCTTCAAATTTTTTATAATTATATCGTTTCTAAAATCGATAGTATTGTAAATAATATGGAAGATGCATCTATTCAGTTGATAGATTTATTGGTAAAGTATAAAAAATAATTTTATTATGAAAGATAATAAATTTTCAAAAATTATCACATACATTGTGACGGCAATAGCTGTTGTAGGTATCATCTTACTTGTAAGAGTGCTTATGGCAGGAGAAGATGCTGTAGAAAATGACGTGGCTGTACAAAATAGCGTAGTAAGCCCTCTAGTGTCTTTTTCTCAGTACTTATTATACGGAGTAGTAATAGTAACACTTGTGTTATCGTTATGGGGCTTGTTTAAAAATCCAGAGAACTTAAAAAAGACCTTATTAGGTGTAGCTGCTTTAGGTGTATTATTTGTAGTAGCTTATTTTATGGCAGACAGTGATGTTGTTATTGATAACGCAAATAAAGTACTAGAGGGTGGAGAAGCAGGTTCTTCGATCAATCAATTTACAGGAGCTGGTATCTGGTTTAGTATCATTCTAGGAGGAATAGGTTTAACTTTCTTCGTTATAGATTTAGTTAAAGGATTAATAAAATCATAATATTATGGCAAGAAGAGAGAATCCAGAAATTAATGCAGGTTCTATGGCAGATATTGCCTTCTTGTTATTAATCTTCTTTTTAGTAACTACAACTATGAATGTAGATTCAGGGGTTTCTAAGAAGTTGTCGGAAAAACCACCAGAAGATTACGTACCACCAATTATAAAGGAAAAAAATATTTTTGAGGTAAATATTAATAGAAATAATGAACTTCTAGTAGAGGGAAGCAGAATGGATATTGATGAACTTAAAGATGCTGCAATTGCTTTTATAGATAATGGTGGAGGTGATGGTAAAATAGATGAAGGCGAGCCAACTGGTCCTTGTAATTATTGCAAAGGTGAGCGAAGTATAAAGTCTTCAGATCACCCAAACAAGGCTATTATTTCTGTGCAAAGTGATAGAGGAACGGAATATGGTACTTATTTGAAGGTTCAAAATGAACTGATAAGAGCGTATTCTGATTTACGTAACATACTGTCAAAAGAACGTTATGGAATTCCTTTTCCAGAGTTAGAAGATTCTTATAAGGATGATAGAGCTAATCTAGAATTAAAGAAAAAAGTTGAAGATATTAAGACAAGTTATCCAGAAATTATTTCAGATTCTGAGCCTACATCTTCTAATTAATTTTTAAAACACAGCTATATGTCTAAATTTAGAAAAAAGAAAAAAGGAATGCCAGCAGTAAATACGGCATCCTTACCGGACATCGTTTTTATGTTGTTGTTTTTCTTCATGGTAACTACTACAATGAGAGAAACGGAATTAAAAATTGAGAATCCAAGATTACCAAATGCAACAGAAGTTAAAAAGCTAGAGCATAAAAGTTTGGTAAGTACCATCTATATTGGAAAATCTAAGGATGCAACAAGACACGGTACTGCTTATAATAGAATTCAGTTGAATGATAAAATAGCAACTGCAAATGATGTGCCTGCTTTTATTATAAACGAAAGATCTAAGGTTTCGGAAGCTGAAGTACCATATATGACAACTTCTATTAAAGCGGATAAAGAATCTAATGTAGGTACAATTATTGATATTAGATTGAAACTAAGAGATGTAAATGCATTGAAAATTAGTTATTCTGCTTCAAAGGCAGCAGAATAAACAATTTTTAATACTATAATATAAAAGGATAATTCATAAGAATTATCCTTTTTTTTTGCACTGAATTTAACTTTCGTATAAAACGCGATTTGTTGTATCTTTCATATTCTTTATTTATATCATGAGAAATCCATTTATTCTTTTATATTTTTTAGTAATTCCCTTTTTAACATTTGCTCAAAAAGATTCTTTGAGTCTAGGAGACAGTTATGCAGATGATCAAATTTATTTTTCAGTTTCATATAGTCAATTGTATGATCAACCTACAGGAATAACAAAAAGCAACTTTTCATATGCGCTATCTGGAGGTTTTATAAAAGATGTTATTTTGAATAAAAGCGGTACTATTGCTATTGCGGGAGGAATTGGTCTTGGATATGACTTTTTTAACCATGAATTAAAAGTAGATGAAGTAGACGGAACTACTGTTTTTACGAATGACATTACAACTACTAAAAACATTTTTAAATCCTATAATTTAGAATTCCCTTTTGAGATAAGATGGCGCACATCTACTGCTATAAAATATAATTTTTGGAGGATTTATACAGGTGTTAAATTCCTTTATAACTTAGATAATAATTTTCAATATATAGATGTTAATAGTAATCTGATTAAGTACAGAAAAGTATCTTCTTATAATAAATTACAATACGGTTTAACTTTATCTGCCGGTTATGATGCTTTTACTATGAACGTTTTTTATGGATTATCTCCTGTATTCAAGAATGGTCTTCTAAACGAAAAAGCGGTGGATACGAAAATTTTAAAATTTGGATTAATTTTCTATTTTTTATAGGAAATTATACACTACAAAGGGTGCTATAAGACCAGAGAGAAAACCTAAATAAACTTCCTTAGGTTGGTGCATTTTTAAGTGCAGTCTTGCATTAGCAACAATTCCTGCCAATAATATATTTCCAATAACTACTATAGGAAGACTATAATTATATATAAATCCTATCAAAATAAAAAATCCCGTCGATATTCCTAAGGATAATAAATGGATACTTATTTTTAACTGATATGCTAAACAGAGATATACGAAAGTTAGTGCGATACTAGATGTGTAAAAAAGCAAACTAATATCCGTCATTTTAATATTATTTTCTATCGTATTTCCTAATAGATAGAAAACAATAATCATTAGCGCAACTGGTACCTTTCTTTCTTTGATACCTTTTGTATTAAAATTATTTATTAAGTTTAATTTTTTGAACAGTGCTAATATGAGGAGTGGTACAAGATAAGTAGTTATAAATATGAGCGCTAATAGTGCTGTTTTTTGTTTACTTGTATATGAATTAGGTAGTATTAATAAATACAATATTATACCAATAGTCGGCACCATAATAGGGTGTAATACTACGGAAATAGTCTTGTAAAATCGATGCATTAAATTTCTTTTCTAAGTCTTGCTACTGGTAAGTCTAGCTGTTCTCTATACTTTGCAACAGTTCTTCTTGCAATAGGATACCCTTTTTCTTTTAAAATACCAGCTAATTTTTCGTCAGTTAGAGGTTTCTTTTTATTCTCCTCTTCAATTACACTTTCTAATATTTTCTTAATTTCTTTGGTAGAGACGTCTTCTCCTTGGTCATTTTTCATAGATTCAGAAAAGAACTCCTTAATTAATTTTGTTCCATAAGGTGTAGAAACATATTTACTATTTGCCACTCTAGAAACCGTAGAAACATCCATATTAATCTTATCAGCAATATCTTTTAAGATCATTGGTTTTAACTTCCGTTCATCTCCAGTTAAAAAATAATCATATTGATATTGCATGATGGTGTTCATTGTTATTAAAAGGGTCTGTTGCCTTTGTCTAATGGCATCTATGAACCATTTTGCAGAGTCTAATTTTTGTTTAATAAAAAAGACAGCATCCTTTTGTGACTTTGATTTTACTGTGGCTTCTTGATAGCCTTTTAGCATATTGTTGTATTCTCTAGAAACATGCAGTTCTGGTGCATTTCTAGCGTTTAAAACCAAATCTAATTCGCCATTTAAAAATTTAATTGAAAAATCAGGAACAATTTGCTCTGCAATCTTATTGTTGCCAGCGTAAGAACTGCCAGGTTTCGGATTTAATTTAGATATTTCCTTAATAACTTCTTTTAACTCGTCTTTTGAAATATGAAACTTTTCTTGTAATTTCTTATAATGTTTTTTAATAAAGTGGTCAAATGCAGTTTCTAAAATCTCAATAGACAAACTTCTATATTTTGTTTTGTCTTTTGCTTTTAATTGAATGATTAGGCTCTCCCTAAGATCTCTAGCCCCAACTCCTAAGGGATCTAAAGCATGTACTACTTTTTTAAGTACTGTAATTACCTTTTCCTCTGTTGTAAAAACATTTGCTGTAAATGCTAAGTCATCTACTAAGTCTATA
>CALJHU010000023.1:0-51752 GCA_937771065.1 uncultured Polaribacter sp.
AGTAAACTCTAAAGAAAAGATGTCATCTTTAGTTGCGTCAAAAGTGGTGTTTAATTGAAAATGTATTCTTTCCCAGCCACCCCAAGAGTTTCCTTTTTGCCATTTAGAAACCATATTTGTTCCATCTTCAGGATCTGCAACTGTTTCATATGTTCGGCAGGATCTCCCATAGACTCTGAAACTGTTGTTAAGGAATTACCATCAAAATCATTATAAGTTACCATCGATATAGCAGTCGCAACTGTTGTAAATGTTGCCGAAAGTCCTGTAACCGCAGTATTGGTTTCTTTGTATTCAATTACATCATCTTTAATACCGTACCAATAGGTTGTATTTATGGCCAAAATATCTGAAGGGTTTATTGTAATCGAAGAATTATCAGCGCTTAAAGCAGCAGTGATCGCAACCAATTCACCTGATGCATCATTCTTTCTTAATTCGACATAACTAGAAACATCTGTTATTGAACTATCGTCTAAGTTTCTAAATTGAAAATTAGAGGTAATCGTTGGTGTTGCAAACTCAGAAACATCAGTTGCACCATTTAGTGGAGAATACGTATTTTCAACGGCTGGCGGCACATTACTTTTTAAATAATCATCGAAGTAATATTTATCACCAACCGAGGGAACCTCCGCTAGCATCTTTATCAAAATAGATTTGAGCTCTGTCATAGTTTGTAGCAGTAATCGCTCCATAATTAAAAACGACTTCTACCCAAGTATTGGTCTCTGTAACTTCAATCATTTGCTCGTGACCTTGACCATAATCAGGATAATTTTGAAGCTTAATAGACACACCCACCGGCTTACTTACCCAAACTTTAACTTTTATGAAAGCTGTTTCAGAAAAATCAAATGGAGAAAGTGGTGTAGCATTATTGACTAAATCATTTTCTAAACCAGCGGAGTTTCCATTATAAGGTATACTCACCCACGTTATCAGAAACATTAATTCCAGACTTATCAGGGTTTGCGATTTTGGCAAAACCGACTCCGCCCCATGAACCAAATCCAATATCTGCATTAGTGATATCAAAATCAAAAAGTATCTCATTAATATCACCCAATACAGCGGCTTTCGTTGCAAAAACTGCTGAAACTGCTGTTACTAAAACATCAGTTGAATACTCTATTGTACCATCAACAACTCCATACCAATACGTTGTAGAATTGTCTAAATCACTTGATGGATCAATGGTAATTATGTTTTTATCATTATTAATTGTAGCTAAAAATGGAACATCTGTACCATTTGCATCTCCCACTTTTAAAGCAACCTTAGAAGTTAAGTCTGTAATTTCTGAATCATCTAAATTTCTAAATTTACCATTTGAAGTAATTTCTAAATTTGAAGCAATAGAGACATCTGTTGCACTATTTGTTGGATTATATTCTTGAGCTGGTGATGTATATAATTCGGGACCTTTAATATCATCAAAGAAATAAATATCTCCTTGAGCAGTATTTGAACCACCAATTATAATAACGATGTTATTCATAAAAATGTTCGAAAAACTACTAAAATCAAAGATTAACTCTGTCCATTTATTAATATCAGAAGCTCCTATAGAGGCAGTTACTTCAATATTATTTCCCCAATCTGGAGAATTTTCTAAATGAAAAATAACATCTATCTCTTCAGTAGAAAAAACTTTCATTTTAAAGATAGTATTTGAAGCTAAATTAAAAGGTGATGTAAATACACTAGAGGCGTCTATTACCCCAATTCCGATACCATTATCACTACCAGCAGTAAACTGACCAACAAAAGCAGAGGGGTTTGCAGCATCAGAAACCGGATTAGATACTTTAGAAAAAGTTGAAGAAGTGTTCCAACTATTAAAAACAATATTAGGATTGTTTGTGTCAAAATCTACATGCGTAATTTCTTGCGCCTGCACAGCACTAAAAGTTACCAATAGAATTAAAAGTAATTTTTGTTTCATAATATAAATTAATTAAGTTAAAATAGTACACATACTTATTAATTAAATTGTTGTTTGTAACAGAAAAAACCGTGATTTTTGTAACAAACATGCATTCAAGAAAATAGTACAATACAAACTAAGCTTAATAGAAAGTTATTGACAAAATTTTAACCTCTACAAAAACTATTTACTGAAACTTTATACCTCTACAAAAACTTTGTTAAAAATACTAAATTATTTAAAATCAGCTATGTACTATTACTTCTAATTTAGTAATTATCGGATTTATTTTTATTAGAACAAACGTCACTTATATAATTATATGCAGATACAGCAATCTTATTTAAATAATTTAAAAAAACTCCAATTTATATTTTATAAATATACGACCGTATTGCAATAATTATATCTCTTTTTTAAATCTCATAAAAAAGCCATATTTTTATTTGTATTAATCATTTTATACAGATCTAAAATAAAAGGTATATAGTTTCAAGTATATAAAAAAATAATAGAAGTGCATTCTTTAGATATACTGTTTAATCAAAAAAATGATATTAAAAAAATAAATTAGACACTCGAGTTTACTACTTATAACATTTATAAGCTCCTTATAAAACAAAATTAAATAACCTATAATCAACTTTATAATGTGATTTAAAGTTATTACTCGAATAAATTTAGTAATTATATTAAATTTTCTGAATGTAGTTAACTAGATTTACGTCTTTATCTAAATTGATTTTTTTACGCAAACGATATCTACTTTGTTCTACACTTGTTATGGCAACATTCATTAATGAAGCAATCTCTTTTGTAGAAAGGTTTAGTTTTAAATACGCACTTAGTTTAATTTCATTGGAAGATAATTCTGGATGTTTTTCTTGTAAGTTTTGAAAAAACTTAGCGTGTGTATTTGTAAAATGAAGTTGAAAGGTTAACCAATCTTCTTTATCTATGAGATGATTGTTTATTTTTTTAATTACTTTTTTCACAGGAAAATGTAAAGAACTATTTACTAATTCTTTGTCAATTTTTTTTATATCAATGACCAAATCAGCTAACAATTCATTTTTCTTAATATTATTTAAGGTAGAAGAAGCTAATGCAGCATTTTTCTTTCTAATTTCTAGATTTAAATTTTCTTCTTTTAAAAGCAATATCTCTTTATCTATTCCCAGTTTTTCTAACGCAAATTTTTCTTTTTGACGCTCTCTTTTTTGGTTCTCTAAAACCTTTAATCTTTTCACATATTTCTCGTTTTTACGTTGTAAAAAACTTCGATAGCTAATAAAAATAAATAAGAAAGATAAAATATAAATTATTTTTGCAGTATTACTTATATACCAAGGATACGATATATGAAAAGGAATTTCTATATTTTGAGACAGACTATTCTCTTTTGATACTCTTAATTGTAAAACATAATCTCCGGCGGTTAATCCTGGAAAGTTAATTTCAGAATCATAAATCCAAGGAGACCAAAAATCGTCTAACCCTTCTAATTTGTATTGAAATTGCTTAGAGTTACTTAGAGGTACATTAGGTACCGCAATTTTTATTTTTAAGTAATTGTAACTATTAGGTATTTTTAACTCATTTTTACCAGTAATAGATCCAATAATAGTATCTGTAGCACTTATAAATTTTAATGATTTAAGTGTTAAAGAAGACTTTACTGGTTTCTTTATTTTTGAGTTAAATTCATGAAAAATAATTCCATTATCTATTCCTATCGCAAAACTGTTCTTATTTATTTTTTTAAACTTATTAAAATCATTTAAGTGCTTACTCCAAAAAGTATAAAAAGGCTCTTTAGTATTTTTAAAAAAATTACCACTTCTTAAAAGGTATCCAAATAAATTGGGAGTAGCATACCAAAAAACATTATTATCTTGATGAATATAATTAATATTGTTTAAACCTTTGAAAATATCGGAAGGATACTTTGCTTTAATGAATGAGTTTTCTAAAGCATCGAAATAAAAGAATCCTTTTGGATTGTAAAAAACTAAGGCTCCATCAATTTTACATAAATATGCATACGTTTCTACATTAGATGTCTTTACACCGTAAAACTCTATATCTTTCAGATTAAGGCCATCTAATGATAATTTTAATCTATAATATCCTTTTGATGGATGCGCAACCCATAACTGACCATATTGATCAAATTCTATAAAACGAGAAGATTCAGCAAACGTATCAAACTTTTTAAGAAACCTCCATTGATTGTTTGTTTTCTGAAAAACAGCGATTCCAGAATAGAATCCGACATATAAAATATTACTTATTTTTGGATGTTTTTTAAAAACCCAACCACCACCTTCTTGGTGAATTGTTTTTAAAACGTTGTTTTCCATAACAGAAACCCCTTTATGACCGCCTACCATAATTTGGTCGTCAATTTCATCAATGTGCCAGATTTGTTGTGTATTATTATTAATTAATTTAGGTTCAGAAAGTGGATTATTTATATTTTTAGTAAACAGTCCTTGATTGGTACCCAAATATAAAAGCGAATCTTTTAATAAACTTGTGTAAACAGTACCAAAATTACTTTTTGTATCTAATAAATATTTTGTACTACTATTTACCTCTACATAACTAATTCCAGATTCTGTACCCACCCATACATTGTTATTGCTATCTTTAAAAACAGTGCGAGTAGCGTTATTTTCTAATCCATTACTTTTATTAAAATGAGCAATTTTCTCTCCCTTATTTGAGATAATATAAAATCCGTTTCTTAAAGTACCTGCAATAAATTTATCTTTAGTGTATGCTTCTACATCAGTAATTATAAATTTTTCAATTTCACGGTCAACTTTCCAATCCTTTTTTATTAAAACTCCATCTTTAGAAGTCCAAAACCCTTTATTTTTTTGTCACAATTAAAAGACTCTCATTCTTTTCTTCAAAAACACCAATAACCTCAATATCTACTGTTTCCGTTCCTTTAACTATTTTTTTTTCAAAATTAATTAATTCAAATAATCCAATAGAAACATCTTGCACAAAGGCTCTTTTATTTGAAAGGTAAAGACCACTAAATCCCTTAAAAGCTTCTATACTCGTCAATTTTTCAGTTAACGGGTTGTATATATAAATACGCCAAAAAGATTGAAACAAAATCTTTCCATCCATCTCTATAATATTAGAAAAAGTAGGTAATAATTGTTCTGTCTTGTTTGGGTATTTAAAAAACAAACTTTTATATTCTAAAACACCTTTATTGTTTTTAGACCATAACCCAAATCCACCATGACCAGAAGTATAAATATGTTGGTCATCTATATACAAAACAGCTCTAAGATCTGTTTGTTCTTTAATGCTATAGTTTGTAAATCTAAAACCGTCAAACTCGACTAAAGAACCAGCGGTTGCAAAATATATTTCTCCATTTATATTTTGAGAAGTATCAAATATTTTTATTTTTTTTTGAGGAAAATTTTTAATAAAAGGCGTTCCTGGTAAATTAGAAAACTGACCTAAAATGCTTGTTGCAAAAGATAAAAAAAAGATAAATACTAGTTTTCTAAACATTTTATAGTGCTCTATTTTTAGTAACTATTTTTATTCGCTTTAATCATCAAAGATACGAAAAGACAATTATACTTAAAAACTTAGATTACTTTTGATTTTCTGTTTTTTTCCGAGAAGCTCTTTATTAATTTAAATTGATTTCTTGCCCTGTCTAAATTGTGTTCTGGATAGTTTACTTTATAATAGACATCATTATTAAAATAATCTGTTAAAAAACGAATTGCCATTATAAAAATCATTGTTTTTGCTCCTAAAGACAAATACTTTATACTAATGGGAAATAAAGTATCCTTTGTCTTTTCTAAAAATCCTTTTTCATAGGCTTCATAATATGTTAAATTGAATTCAACTTTAGATAAATCTTTTTCATCTTCCGCAGCAGTATTACAAATTGTTCTAATGGCATCTCCAAAATCATAATGAATAATCCCTGGCATTACGGTGTCTGTATCTATCATGCAAATACCTTTATTGTCATTATCAAAAAGTGAATTCGATATCTTGGTGTCATTATGAGTAACCCTTACAGGAATTACTTTTGCTTCTTTTAGTTCTTGTAGAATATGCATTTCAGTCTTTAAATCTGAAACTATTTTTTTATAATTAATTGCTTTTTCTAAACGCTCTTTTGAAGCAATTTGGATAGAAGATTCATATTCTTTGTAGCGAAAAGACATGTCATGAAAATTAGGAATTACGTCTATTAATTGGCTACTCTTAAAATCTGATGTTGCATTTAGAAAGGAGCCTAAAAGCTTACCTCCTTCATAAGCAATTTCTTTATTCACTGCAATGTCGTGTGTTATACTATTCGCTATAAAAATCATAACATTCCAAAAATCTCCCATTTTCTTTATGATAGTAAAAATTTGTCTCCTTAGTTTTCACAAAACTTAAGACCTTTTTATTTAAATCTTCCTCTGAGAGATTAGCGTATTTACTTCTTAAATGGTTACTTATTAAAATTTTATTATTTACTAATCCTGGTACGTCTTTAAAAATATTATGATTAATCCTTTGAAGAATATAATTCTTAGTTCCAGATGTTTTTACTAAAAAAGTATCATTTATGTGTCCAGAATTTAATTCTGTGTGACTTATATAATCCGATTTATGATCGAACTTATTAAAAATAAATTTTAAAGTTTCCGCATTCATTTTAATCCCACATTTTTATTGGATATAGCCCCTTATCTTTCAATTTACAAATCTCTTTTTTTGCTGTTTCTTTGTCTTCACTGTATGTAACACCAAACCATTTTGAATCTGACTCTAGCACTTTTGTGGTAGCTTTTTTAGCTGTTAACATTTTATTTACAATAGTAGGTAAGTAAAATTCTGTTTTTAAGTTTTCTTTATTTTCCTCTAAAAATTCTAAGAAAAAAGCATTCCCAAACTCAAAACATTTAGGCGTAAAACCCCAAAAATTCATAGACACCGTAGTTTCTTCATTTATAGAAATCATTTTACCCGTTTCATCTTCACGTTTTAAAACGTCATCAATTGATTCTATTCTAACCCTTTCTACAACCTCTGTTAAAAAACCTTTTTCATTCACTTTACATTCTCCCCTTGAAACATAACCATAGTCTGAAACAGTGTTCTTTAGTAGATATGTAACCAAACTAAAATTAGAACTGTTTTTATCTGTATTTCTTAATTGTATTGCCATTACATCAAATGCATGTCTGCCATAAAAATCATCTGCATTTATAATGGCAAAATTTTCTTTTACAATATCTTTTATCATTAATAAAGCGTGACCTGTCCCCCAAGGTTTTATTCTTCTTGGGTTTAAAAACTTACGAGGCACATTTTCTATTTCTTGAAAGACATAATCTATTTTTTACTTTTCCAGCTAATTTTTTATGAAAAAGAGCTTTGAACTCTTTTTCAAAGCTTTTTCTAATAATAAAAACCACTTTACCAAAGCCAGCTTGAAGCGCATCATAAAGAGAAAAATCAATTATAGTATCTCCTTCTGCAGTGAATGAATCCATTTGCTTTAATCCGCCATAACGGCTCCCCATTCCTGCAGCTAAAATTACTAATGTTGGTTTTGTGTTACACATCTATAATTAATTTTTACGTGAGCTTTACCAAATTAATTAATAACCTTTAATTTTTTCCCAACCTTAATAAATGCGTTTACAGCTTTGTCTATATGTTCATTTGTATGCGCTGCAGATAACTGCACTCTTATTCTTGCTTTGCCTTTTGGTACAACTGGAAAGAAAAAACCAATCACATAAATACCTTCCTCTAATAATTGATTTGCCATAACTTGAGACAGTTTAGCATCGTACAACATTACTGGCACAATTGCAGCATCTGCGCCAACTAAATCAAAACCAGCTGCTTCCATTTTTGTTCTAAAAAGAGTGGTATTCGCTTCTAACTTATCGCGTAAAGAAGTATCATTTTCTATCATTTCAAAAACCTTTAATGAGGCTCCAACTATCGTTGGTGCTAAAGAATTTGAAAATAAATATGGTCTAGAGCGTTGACGTAATATTTCTATAATTTCTTTTTTACCTGTTGTAAAACCTCCCATTGCCCCGCCTAAAGCTTTTTCCCAATGTTCCAGTAATAATATCTACCCTACCAAGTACATTTTTCAACTCTATGGTTCCACGTCCTGTTTCACCAATAAAGCCAGAAGCATGGCATTCATCTACCATTACTAAAGCATCATATTTATCTGCTAAATCGCATATTTTATCTAATTTGGCAACCACGCCATCCATGGAAAACACACCATCTGTAACAATAATTTTAAAGCGAGGATTTTCTTTATTAGCCGCAATTAACTGCGCTTCTAAATCTTCCATATTATTGTTCGCATATCTATATCTAGCAGCTTTGCATAAACGCACTCCGTCTATAATAGATGCATGGTTTAGTGAATCTGAAATAATAGCATCTTCCTTAGACAATAATGGTTCAAAAACACCTCCGTTAGCGTCAAAAGCCGCTGCGTATAGAATAGTATCTTCACAATGAAAGAATTCTGCTATTTTCACCTCTAAGCTTTTGATGAATATCTTGGGTACCACAAATAAAACGAACAGAAGACATTCCAAAACCATGGGAATCTAATGTATCTTTTGCTGCCTGCACAACCTCTTTATTGTTAGATAAACCTAAATAGTTATTGGAACAAAAATTAATCACTTCCTCTCCAGTAGAAACTTTAATAACAGCATCTTGTGACGATGTTATAATTGCGCTCTTCCTTAAATAAACCATTGCTTTTTATACTTTGTATTTCTTCCTGTAAATGCTCTTTAATTTTTCCGTACATATGTATTCTTTTAAACTATTGCTGCTTTAAATTTTTTCTTTAATTCTTTTATCATAAGATGAGTCATAGATTCCAAATCAAATTTAGGTTTCCAATTCCAATCATTTATTGCTGAACTATCGTCAATACTATTCGGCCCAAGAATCTGCTATATCTTGCCTAAAGTCTGGGTTGTAAGCTATTTTAAAGTCTGGATACACTTGTTTTATGACGTTATATAGTTCTTCTGGGGTACAAGTAAAACCGGCTAAATTATAAGATGTTCTTATCTTTATATTTTGGGCAGGAGCATCCATTAATTCTATAGTTGCTCTTATAGCGTCATCTATAAAAATTAGAGGTAATTGCGTTGAAGCCTTTAAAAAACAACTAAATACTTCTTCTTCTCTAATAGCTTTGTGAAAAATATCTACAGCATAATCTGTTGTTCCGCCGCCTGGTAAAGATTGATAACCTACCAACTCCAGGATATCTTATTGAGCGAATATCTAGACCATACTTGTTACAATAATAATTAACCCAATTCTCTCCTGAAGCTTTACTAATTCCATAAACTGTTAACGGAGTTAGGTTTGGTGATTGCGGTGTGTTATCCATTTCTATGTTATTACCAAACACAGCAATAGAACTTGGGTAAAATATTTTATCTATTTTACATAATCTTGAAACCTCTAATACATTAAATAAACACCCCATATTTATATCCCATGTTTGCAAGGGAGCTTCTTCTCCCTTCGCAGATAAAATTGCAACGAGATGGTATATTTGAGTAATTTCATTCTTTAATACACAGTTCTTTAGGGCGTCAAAATTTGTAACATCTAAAACTTCAAAACAGCCCTCAAAACTTGAATTTATTCTTAAATCTGATGCAATTACATTGTCAAAACCATGTTTCTCTTGCAGTTGCTTTGTCAAAACAGTGCCCAACTGTCCACCAGCACCTGTTATTAAAATTTTATCCGTTCTCATTCTAGAATAATTTTATGAATGCTTAATTATTTTCTTGATATTTCCTTCACTACCCAGAGCAATTACTTAAATATAAACTACTACATACCAACTACTTAATTTGTTATGATATTATTTCCCGAATTAAAAAGTGACTACTTATTCTTTGATAATAAATGTTCTAACACTATTTAATAGATCAATCTTTAAACCATTGCCAATATAAGAGTTATTCATTTCTAAAACCAAAATATCCTTTAAAAGGATTTAAATCTGCTTTATTTTTAAAGTTTAAATTACTATAATTTTATTTAACTCTTTTTAAAATTATAATACCTCATAGTTTTAAATAAACAGAAAGACCTTAGATATTAAGACACCAAATTCTTCTATCTTTGCAGCAATTAAATACACAAATAAATGAATATTGAAGATCTAGTTGGACAATTTCAAATACTTGGTAGCAATCAAGATGAAGCTGAAAAAACATACAAAGGAACACTAGATTTAAATTTAGACACTAAAAATAGAATTGTCGCAAAGTGGATGATACATAAAAGTCAGGAACAATTTGGAACTGGTTTTTTTAGAGACAATATTTTAGTAATTAACTTTAATTACCAAGGCGATGAGAATACAATTTATAAAGGTGTTACGGTCTATCGATGTATTTCTAAAGATATTTTAGACGGTTTTTGGTCTGAAAAATATGGCAACCCCCTATATTTGGGCGAAGAACGTTGTTTTAGAATAAAAGAAAATATACTTTTAAATTAAAATATATTTATAATTTCTTTACGTTGTCTTTTATTTTTTTTGACTTACTAGAATTCTTTAAAGTTTTAGATTTCTTTTTCTCCGGCATTTTTCCCTTAATTCTATCTTTTTCCAGATTAACATCAACCATAAAATCTGAATTGAACGTATATTCTTTTGCTAATTTGATAAAAGTTAAGGCTTTTTCGTAATTCTTTAGTTGCTCATATAAATTTGCTTTCTTTAAATATAAGAGGGCTTTATCAGATCCTTTTACAGTCAATCCAAAATCAATAAATTCTTCTGCTTCTTTGTAATCTTCATTCCATAAAAGCGTATTAATATAAGGTGTATATACCTCAAAAGCTCGAACATCTTCTGCTAAGGCTAATTTAAAGTAACCAATAGCTTCTTCGTATTTATAAAGCTTTTCAGCATACATTCTACCCATTAAAGTTAAGGCCATTGTATTCTTATCATCAGCAGATAAGGCATAATTTAACGCCTCCATAACTTCTTCTAAATCGTATGGATAGTTTTCTAATGCTTTAAATATGTAGTTATTTATTAATGTTCCCATGCTGCCTTAATTTTATACTTTAACCTCTAATACTGCAAAAATACTTCTTCTAACCCTTTAAAATGAATATTTCTATTATTATTTCTTAATATTTAATAGTGCTTTTTCAAGATTTACTTCTGGCTTCTTGCAAGTACCGTTAACACAAACATAAATAAACGTTTCTTCCTCGTTAAATTTATAACTTAACAATGGTACTGTATTATTTTCTTCTGAAGTTCCAGCTATTAAAATATTAGGTGTATATTTTTTAATTAAACTTTTATTTACTTCTAAAGCTTCATTGCCGGCTACTACAAGTTCATAAAAGGGCTTTGTGAAATTGGTCATTAAATGCAACCAATTACTATAGTTACCTGGACTAGTTTTAACATCTTCCTTTATATTGTTTAGCATTTGCTCTGAAGTCTTTAAGTACTTATTATTGCTATAATAATACCCTAATTTAAACAAGCTATTAGCTATTAATGAGTTTGATGCTGGTATCACTCCATCAATAACTTCATATTTTCTAGCAATTAAATTTTCGTCCTCTTTAGAAGTAAAATGAAACATTCCATTCTTCTCGTTAAAAAAATTGGTGAATAAATACTCCATTAATTCTTTCGAAGTGGTCAACCATTTTTCATCTAAGGTAACTTCATATAAAGAAATATAAGCTTGTATTATTGTCGCATAGTCTTCTGAATAGGCGTTAATAGTACTAAATCCGTTTTTAAAATTCCGATTCAAACCTCCGTCTCTTCTAAGTTGTTTTTCGATTATAAAATTAGCGTTTTTAAGAGCCATTTCTAAATATTCTAAATTTCCAAAAGCACGGTAAGCATCTACATAACCTTGTATCATTAATGCATTCCATGAAGTTAGTACTTTATCATCTAAATTGGGCTTACTTCTTTTATTTCTTGCGGTTTTTAAAGTCTTTTTCCAAATATTAATTTTATCATTTAAAGCTAATAATGATAGTTTATGTTTTGCAGCAAATGCTTTTTTTGATGAATTTCTTATCAAAACATACTTAGCCTTTTCCCAAAAACCGTAACTATTAATATTATAAAAGTCTTTAAAAAGTTCAAAATCACTTCCTAAAATTAATTGCAGCTCTACTTCCGTCCATTCATAAAAGGCACCTTCCTCTTTTTCTCCTAATTTGTTTTTGCTATCTGCGTCTAATGATGAGTAAAATGTACCATTCTCTGCTGTTAGTTCCTCTTTTATAAAATTTAAAGACTCTATTACAACCTCTTTATATAAATCGTTTTTGTTAGCCATATATGCTTTTGCATATATACTTACCAATTGTGCATTGTCATATAACATTTTCTCAAAATGAGGAATGTGCCATTTTTCATCTACAGCATATCTAGAAAATCCTCCGGCAATCGGATCATAAATACCACCATAGGCAATTTTTGTTAATGTATTGTTTAGGTATGCCGCTACTTTTGTATCATTAAACTGATACCCATATCTTAATAAAAAGTCTAAAGAATTTGGCATTGGGAACTTAGGAGCACCTTTAAATCCGCCATATATCGTGTCTATCTGAGTTTTCCAAACATCTACCGCCTCTTCAATGTCTTTTTCTTCAAAATTTGGCGTTTTTTTATTTAGAGTAATTAACTGAGATTCTTGAATTCCTTTGGTTAGATTTTCTGCAAATACAATTGCTTTCTCTGGAGATTCTTTATACAATTTAGAAATACTAATTAACACTTTAGACCATTGCTCTTTCGTAAAATAAGTGCCCCCAAAAATGGGTCTACCATCTGGTAATGCAATACAGTTTAAGGGCCATCCACCACTACCTGTTATTAATTGTACAGCATTCATATATACTTTATCTACATCTGGTCTTTCTTCTCTATCTACTTTTATGCTAATAAAATTAGCATTCATAATCTTAGCAATAGAATCGTTTTCAAAACTCTCTTCTTCCATTACATGACACCAATGACAAGCAGAATAGCCTACTGAAATAATAATTAATTTATTCTCTTTCTTTGCTAGTCCTAACGTTTCAGAATTCCAAGCTTTCCAGTTTACTGGGTTATAGGCATGCTGCAATAAATAAGGGCTAGTTTCGTGTATTAAAGCATTACTTGCCTTAGAACTACCTATTTCTTTATTAGAACAACCTGCAACAAGCAACAAGAAGAATAAAAAAGAAAAATATTTTAGAATAGTTTTCAATTGGATTATTTTTTGAAAAATAAAGATATATAATTCCTTTGATGTTTTTAAATAAATCGCTCAAAATATGGGGTATAAAAAAACGCTCAAAATTGATTTGAACGTTTTTAAAAATTTAAAAGTTGCTTTCGCTTACTCTTTTACAAATTTCATTGAACCTATAACACTATTCGATGTATACTTCAACATATAAATACCAGTATTTAAATTAGAAACGTCTAAACTACTAGTCTTTGCATTTACAGAAAAAGATTTTACCTTTCTTCCTAAAATATTATATATAGAAGCCGTCTCTATCTTATTTTCTGCAGAAATCTTTAATTCATTTTTTGCTGGACTTGGAGACAAACTAATATTTAACAAGTTATTTTTATTTACACTTGCAGTGGATACTTTATAAAAATATAAATTATCGAAGTAAAAATCTTTACCGGCTGCTGCGTCAAAAACAAGTTGAAATACAGTTGTTCTATTGTTTGATAAATTTCCAAAATCATCTAAGTCAATATCTATAGTATTCCATTGATTTGGAACTAATGTAAATGATTTATTTCCTGAAAGAGCAGCACCTGCGCCCTCTAGTTTAATGATAAGAAACGTTGATGTGTCTGACCATATATCTAAATGAAAGAATTTATAATCAGATAAATCTGTTTGTGTCATAGCCATAAAACCTACATTTAAGTCTGTTATATATCTAATATTATCAGTTGTACCTTCTAGTACTATTTCAGTAGAAGTTCCAAAATTAGAACTAGAATTCATCCAATTTGAATTATTAAAATTAATTTCATTGTCTGTATTTGAATATGCATCACTATACAAATATAGCACATCAGCCTCCTCTACAGTAGGAGCTGTTGCAGAATTCGATGGTACAGGAGTTTCGCAGACTGTTACACATCTACCACCACAATCAATCCCTAATTCATCACCATTTTTAAAACCATCTGAACAATCTCCAGAACCGTAAGAAATATTATCTACATATATTGTGTGTTCAGCTGTTCTTGCTCCAAAACTTGGTAAAATTATTATTTGGTCAATATCTTGTCCTAAGCCTATATAAGCACTTGCATCAAATACTAATTCTGTCCACTCGTTAGCAACTGTATTGTTCAATGAAATTAATTCCCCTATAGACGCATTACCTGTTCCCGCAAATTTTATTCTTACTTGAGCTGTAAAGTCCTTTTGATAAACCATCATTTTAACAAAGGTATTTGTTTGATCTAATGTGAATGGCGCAATATCTGCTGGTGATACTGAAGGGATTCCCGCTGGATGACCAGATTCTATACCTAAAGCTCCCCAAGCTTCAGTTGTAGCACCACCTTTAATTTCAATAACATTTGCAGAAGTGTTAATTGTACCTGAAATAGGGTTGGCTATTACCGCTACAGATACAGTAGTAATATCTGGCTCGAATACTTTCCATGACCAATCAGCGCCCGTTGTTGAAGTTTCAAAATCAATTGTAGTTTGAGAGAATCCATAAAAGATACTAAAAAGAGCTAATAATAATAATGTAATTTTTTTCATCCTAAAATTGTTTTAGTTAATATGTTATAAAATAAATACCTTGTTTCAATTTTAAATTTAATGAAAACATAGTATTAAATTAAGATTAAACACCTATACAAAAAACATACATCAAAAAAAAATAGAGATATTTTTGAATATTATTAGCAAAAAACAAGTAATATATAAAATAAAAAAAAGCTAGCTAAAATTTTTAAAGTAATTTACAATCAAATAAAAAATAAATGTATTGGTAATGTTGAACTTAAAATTAAAGTATTAATTAAGTGCTAAATAAAAAATAGTGTAATAATTTAATACTTAGCTAAATCTAAAGAATATTTGTTTGAAGAAATTACTAAAACATATTCAACTTTCATCTTTAAATTACTAATAAAATTAGAATCTTTAGATAAGTTAATACCATTTGTAATTGTACTTACTGAAGTAAAATTACTTCTAGCCTTCCTTATAACATTAGTTCATTACCAGCAACGTATCTAGTCATTTCTGTTTCAACACCATAATAATTTCCTATTACTAAAATAACTAGAAAAGCATTCTTATTAATATCAGCTATAGCAACTCCAGCTCCCCTGCACATTTGAATATAGTATATCTGGTTTAATGTTTCATTCTATATGATAATATTATTAAAATCAATACCTGTTTGTTCTAGTGATAATAATTCAAAACCACCAATTAAGTCTTCAGGGAATAAATCTATTTTTGAGTTTTGACAAGAAACCATCAACAAATACAACACAAATAATATTTTTAGAATAAAGAAATTTATTTTTATAATCGAAAATTATTACGGTGTTGTTATCAAAATATTTTAGCTGTTTTGTATATCAAAGCAAGCAGATTTAAAACTTTTTTTTTGTATTATATACACTTTATATAAAAAAAGAAAGTTTTCTAGAAATTAGAAAACTTTCTTTATAAAATTTTAAAAAAAATTTACTAATTAAAACTTCAAGTTTTCATGCTTATCCCAAAGGCCCCAGTAAGCTCCCACAACTCCTTCTGCACCTACTTTCCATGACTCGTCAAAAGAAGAGAAATAAAAGAGCTCTATATTCTCTTGTGCAGACCAGGCTTGTGCGTTAATGAAATACTTCATAGCATTTTCTTCAGAAGAATGTGCCCCTTTTAAACTTTCTCCTTTACTTGGCCAACCAGATTCTGTAATAATCACTTTTTTACCTTGTGCTGCATTGCTCGCTTGGCTAAACATTTGTTGCATATGATTTAAAGAATGGTCAATATTACAGCCTTCCCAGTATGGATAACAGTTTGCCAAAATCACGTCAGAAGCTTCCACTAATTCTGGATGACTTGAGAATTCGTAATATGCATCTACATACCCTACTTGAACGTTAGGCAATGCTTCTTTTACACGTTTCAAATACCCTAACAATTGCTCAAGTGTTAACTCTTTTCTATACAATACTTCGTTTCCTACAGCCGCAATGTCTACACAACCTTCTTTTCCTAGTTGAATTAAAGAAATAATCTCTTCTTCATTCTTTTCTAAATCGTCACTTAACCAAGCACCCACCATATTTTTCATACCGTGCTTATGCGCAATACGCGGTATGTGTTCATTACCTTCTATACAAGAAAATGAACGCACCCATTTGGCATAGGGCTTTATAATTTTAATTCTTCTTTCTACTTGTTCTTGCGTAATAACATCGCCAGGTTCCTGCCCATCTTCATACATACTAAAGCATAGACCGTGCATACCTTTTTTTAATGTATCTCTCCAAAGCTTTATTAACTCTTTATTCGAATAATCTGTATAATCGACTCCTTCATGAGGACTAAATTCAATTCCTAATTCTGCAAAACGCTCTTGACTTTTCGAAAAATATTGCTCTTCTCTGTAAGACATTATTTATATTTTGTTTAAATGATTAAAATGTTAAAAATTAGTTTTTCTTTTCTAATTTTCGAAAACCTTTTTTTTATTGTATAAACTATATTTTAATTTTTCATTTTTATCCCAAATTCCCCATCGCGCACCGAGTTCTCCCTCTACTCTTACTTTCCATGATTCATCAAAAGAAGAGAAATGCATCATTTCAATTTCTGATGTATTTGCCCATTCTTGGGTTTGAATAAAATATTTCATGGCATTCAATTGAGAAGGGTTTGCATCACCAACGCTTTGCCCCTGACTTGGCCAACCTGTCTCTGTAATAATTACTTTTTTACCATTCGCAACTTGCTTTGTAATTGCATGCATTTGTCTTAAATCTGTTAAAGACTCTTCAATGCTAGAACCTTCCCAAAATGGGTAACAGTTTGCTAAAATCACATCTGAAATTGCCACTAAGTTGGGTCTTTGAGAAAACTCATAATACGTATCTACACAACCAACCGAAATTTCTAACCCTTTTAAGGCTTCTTTTACTCTTGTTATATAAGCTAATAATTCTTGCTCAGAAATATCATTTCTTAATAGCACTTCGTTCCCAACTGCCGCAATATCTACCACTCCAGATTTCGCAAGTGCAATCAATGCTGCTATTTCTTTTTCATTTCTCTCTTTATCATCACTAATCCAAGCCCCAACTATTGTTTTTAAACCTTTTTCTTTGGCTATTTGTGGAATCATCTCATTTCCTTCTGTACAAGCAAAAGAACGCACTGTTTTGGTATACGAAGAGATAACGTCCATTCTTTTGCGAATTTGACTCTCTGTTAAGATATCACCAGCAACTTGTCCCTCGATATACGGACTAAAACAAAGTCCGTTTAAAGTTTTATTTAAGGTAATTGCAAACATTTTCTTGGTTGCTTCTAAATCTTTATTGCTAAAATCTATTGGTTGAAAAACTGGCAATAGTGCAGCATTTTCAGTCAGTCCAGCCAATCTGCCCCCGCCATATCCTGAAGTGACCTCTTTTAGTACTTTTCTTCTTTGAAGTTCTGCGCTAATTTTTAATGCTTTTTCTTCCGTGTGATCATAATTACGCATAATCCACATAGCACCAAGTGTGCCCAATATTGGTAACCCTGAGTAGAATAGTCTTATTCCAGTAATTGATGCTTCTGAATTTACAGTATCTGGCACAAACCCTACGAATGCCATAATAGCACCTGTTGCTAATCCTGCAAATGCAAAACCAAACTTTACCATCAACCAATAAATTGCACCAAAAACACCCTCTCTTCGTTTTCCTGTATTCAATTCATCAATATCTATAATATCTGAAGTCATAGACATCATTATGGTAAATAAACCTCCAATACCAAAAGAGAAAAAAGGCAATGCAAACAAAAACATATAAGGTTTCCCCGGAATAAATAAAAACCAAAGCATAATATACCCTAAAACAGAAATACCTTGAGAAACTAAAAATGCTTTCTTTTTACCAATAGCTTTCGACATCTTAGCCACAATGGGTATCACTAAAAAAGTAGTTGCTAATGCACCTACACTACCCAATAAAGTTGGCCAAAGACCTGCTGCGCCAGCATCTCCATTAAATAGATAATAAACTACTATAAAAAATGAAAAACCGGCAACTACATTAAAAGCATTAAAGATTAAAAATGTTGAAAAACACAATTTTCTAAAAGCTGAAATCTTAAAAGCTTCTATAAAATTATCAATAATTTGTTTTAGACTTCCTCCTATTGTTTTCCTAGATAAAGGCGTCAAACTTTCATCATCTATCGTTGACTTACTTTTTATAAATAGCGCAGGCACCATCGCTAAAAGAGCACAAAAAACAGCAACCCAAATACCTAAAGTTCTTGTTGTTTCTGTTGTAGTTCCAAACCAATCATTATCATACATTACCACCCAAAACCAAGGAGCGATAACCCAAGCCCATTGCCCAATCGATTGTGCAACTGCCATAATATTTGTACGCTCATGAAAATCATCGCTCATCTCATATCCCATCGCTACGTATGGCACCGAAAAAATAGTAAGTCCTAAGTAAAAGATTAGAGACCATATTAAGAAATAAGTAAAATTATAATCGACACCATCCACTACATACATTTGCCACATAAGCGAAAAAGCAACTCCCATAATGATAGCTCCTAAAAGGACATATTGTCTTCGCCTACCCCAGACAGACCTAGTATTATCTGAGATAAAACCCATAATTGGGTCTGTAAAGGAATCAAAAAGACGAGGAATAAAAAATAAAATTCCCCACAAAAAAGTCGAAAAACCATAATCTTGGACTAAAACAACCATGAAAATTTGCAATGCAGCAGGAAACATCTGATTAGCCAACATTCCAAGGCCGAAAGCTATTTTTTGGCCCATAGGAACGCTACTCTTTTTAGCTGTATTTTGATTTGACATATTTTTGTAATGTTTTTAGTTAATTAATTTCATTAATTATTGAATAATAATCGTTTGAATTGCTTGTTCAGATATAGAGATAGCAACACTTTTACTATCAATGATTAGTTTCATGTTTTTCTTTACTTTGCCTTCATTAAATACAACTACTGCTATCGTTCCGTCTACATTTTTTGCGGCAGTTATTAATAAATCTTTGTCAGGATTATGAATACCAATACGCACGGCATTGGGTCTAATAAATCGGCTAAAGTGAGACAGTGTATAAAAGATAGGTGTAAAATAAACTTCGTCTTTTTCTGGATCTACAATTACTGGCGCTACACACCAATTTTTAAACCAATTTGGGCCACCTTGCGTGTCTAAAACCATATTCCAATCTATCCAACCATCTACATAATTATTTAGACAGCCAATAATATCTCTCGCATATCTATTTACAGGCGCGTACTTTGGATGCAAATATTTATCTTTTTCTGGTGCCCAATCCCAACCCCAGTCGGTTGCTTCTTTTTTCCAATACCAAGCGTCATCTTGCCATTTTGGAATTTCTGAATCTACACAGGCTTCCGACTGAATTAAATATTTATTCGGTGCTTTTTTATGTGCATATTGCAACTCCTTAGAAAAATAATCATAAGTACTAGCATACCAGTGAATTGCAGTACCGTCAAAATATTTTGAAGTGGCTTCATTTTTAAACTGAGAATCTACCCATTCTTTTAAATGCTCTCTGTTTTGATCGTATCCTAAAATCTTTGCAGTATGCCCATCTGCTTCTAATTTTGGTCCTAAATAGTGCTGCACAAAGTTTGTCATTTCATCAGGAGAATAATGCATACTTTCCCAATTACTACTATTTCCTAAAGGTTCATTTTCTACTGTAAAACCCCAAATATCTATTCCTTCTTTTTTGTAAGCATCTATGTAATTAGAGAAAAATAATGCCCAAGTATCATAATATTTTGGTAATAATTTACCCCCAACCCATGCGTTATTATCTTTCATCCAAGGAGGTGCGGTCCAAGGAGAAGAAAGTATTTTAAATCCGTCTTTAGAGACTGCCATGGCATCTTTAATCATCGGAATAATATCATCTTTATCTTCTTGAATAGAAAAGTGTTTCAACTCCATATCGCCTACAACTGGTGCGTATGAATACTGACTTAATGAAAAATCACAAGAATTCATGTGTGTTCTTGTTAAAGAATATTTAGCGCCAGATTCTCCAAAATACGCTTCTATAATAGTATCTCTATTTTTCTTACTTATTTGATTTAACAAGTACGCGGAAGACTCTGTAAATGAGCCTCCAAAACCGGTAATCGTTTGAAACTTCTCTTCAGGCAAAACAGTAACAATAATTGGGTTTTCAACACTAGAAAATTCTGTTATTTTTGTTAATTTATTTCCACTTTCTGAAGTTTCATAAACAGTAACTTGCAATGATTTAATTGTTTTGTTACAACCCATAAGGAGTAAAATTAGTGTAGCGCTAAAAATTAATTTTATTAGGTTTAACTGCATGTTATTTTCTATTTTGGTGACTTCACAAAACTCATTAAAGTTTCTTTATTTCCTTTAAAACTTTTTGTGATTGGTTTTCCGTCTCTTGTTAAACCTTCAAAAACACCTTGGTCCACCAAGTCCCATAAAGCAAACTTTGCCTCACTTTTTAAATTTATTAATCCGAAATGATTTTCTGAACCTTTTGGATTTTCAGCATCTTTCCATTGTTCATCAAACGCTTCAAAATAAAAACACGATACGTTATTTTCTTTAGACCACGCTCTTAGATGGTTATGATACAAAGCCTCTTTATATTCATCTGATGCTCTAGAACCTTCATCACTATAAAATCCGTTTGAATACGTAGCCCAGCCTGTTTCACCAATATGAACCGGTTTATCTTTGGCAACACTTTCTACATATTTTTGTACTTCGTAAAATTGATCTGTTGCAAATTTCTTCGCTCGCAACATTGATTCAGTTACTTTTTCTATTTCTGTAAGTCCGTTTTCTGAGGAAGGAACTCTCCAGAAACCTGGATTGTAGTGTGTATTATGATACGGGTAAGTATGCATAGAGACATAATCTACTGCCTTAATCAATTTTTCTAAATCTGGTGTTCTATAAGAAGGATCTCCTCCACCCCAAGAAGCAAAATCATCTGAACTGGTAATCCATAAATCAGATGAGAGTTCTCCAGATTTTTTTAAATCTTGTAAATGCGTTACCCATTTTAAAATAACATTAGGTTGCACGTAATAACCAGCTGCCCAACGCACCATCGCTTCATTTCCTACTGCAATTACTTTTACAATATCTGGGTATTGTTTTGCCAAAGCAACTGCTCTGTCTACCTCTTCGTTATTTTGATCGCTTTCTATATGATGATTCGGTATTTTATTTGTCCAAGCATTCAAGCAATCTATCCATGCACCTAACATTACAAACATTTCAAAAGAAGGGTCTTCTTTTTTAAGCTCGCTTATTGCTTTTAATAAATTAGGAGCCTGCTGTAATTGCACATTATAAGTACGTACAATTCTAATTCCCATAGCAAACAATATTTTCATACCCTCTTTTATTTCTGCAATCGTAGGCTGTATGTCTCTTGATTTTTGCCTGTACCCTCCGTAGGAAATTGCTATATAATCCGGGTTTCCTAATATTTTAGCTGCTGTCATCTCTTCTTTTATTGTCTTTTTATTTTTTTTTGAACTACATCCTAAACTAAAAATTAAAACTAAAATCGATATGCCTATTTTAAAACTTATTTTCATGTTTAGTTTATAATAAATACTTACCTCTTTACAGAAACTATAATTTCAGCTACTGTTCCCGTTCTTTCAAAAATTGATTTTGAAGTATTTTTATCAAGAATTAGATCTTTTATTTCTTTTATACTTCCATCAGTATAAAATATTTTAACACCTTGTAATACGCTGTTTTTATAAACTACTGGCACTTGGCAATACGTAAAACCAAGAGAACCTTCACTTAACTCAATTGTTTTATCTTCTTTACTAATTGCTGTATATTCAAAAGTTTTAGGAGTTTTCAAAAACTCAGATGCTCTTAATAATCTTGGATTAAAAATAATTTTACCTGCTCTTACAAAAACACCAAGCTCTCCTATTCTGCTTAACACATCTTCTTTCACTTGACCTGTCATTCCTGGCTGCTGTGCACCCTTTCCTCCTGGTGTATGTGAATATGGATCTGTTGGAAACGCGCCATATAATTCTGGGGACTTATGCACTCCAATACCCGCCTGAATCTCATAATAATGATCAAAAAGTTTTCCTATTACAACATCACTTTCATTGTTTTGAACAGCTATCAAACAATTTTCTTGGACTGCTAATAATAACTTTGAAACCATGTGCCAGTATATAGAGCCTAAACCTTCATAACCAAAGAAAGTTCCAGATCGCCCTGTAAATGCCTTATGATTAAAAACCTCTTCAAAAATGTTTAATACTAATTTTGATTCATCTTCTAACAAGTCTGAATATACTTGAGATAATTCTTCAAAAGCTTCTTTTAAGCTATTTGCATTATTAAAATTGGCATTAAAGTGGTATTTCCCTGCAACATCTTGATTGATAATTTGAGTATTATCGTCACTTATTAACTTTGTTAATAATTTAGAGTGCGCTACTGCCGTTTTAGAAATAACATTTTTCTCATCAAAACGTGCCAATTCTTTATTTGGATATAAAATATAACTGTATTGATCTTCTCTAAATAAAGCACTCGCTTTCATACCGTCTAAAACGTCTAAAGCTTCTTTAGAAGTTAAATATCCTGCACTTAAAACAGCAACTTGTCCTTCTAACATTTCAGGTAAATAAGAAACAGATACCTCCGTATCATTTTCTATGGTCATTAAATTATACGCATGGTATAAATTATCTGAACGTTTGTTTGCTTTAATTGTATGCTCTAAATATTCTTTTGTAATTGAAAAGAAAGCTAATAATTCTATTTTTGTAATTGTACTTCTTTCGCTAGAAAAACCATTTTCATAAATAGTAGATCTAAACACACTTGCTGCTTCCCCTAGACCATCTAAAACTGTTTTTCTGTCTATGTCTGAGACAGTTCCTGAAAGGATATTTTTATTTTGATTAAAAGTTGCTACTATCGTATTAAAAAACGTTGCTAATTCTGTTGAAATTTCAACTTCTTCAGTTGCAGATTTTTCAACCAAATTTTCAAAGAATTTTATAAAACGATTTAAATAATTAAGCGTTACCATAGAAACACCATTACCCACTAAAGCATTGTTTGCATCGTTCCATTCCGGACGTTGCGTATTCATCCAAATTCCGCCCTCAGGAATAAAGTTAGAAACCTTCGCTAAAACAGTAGCTAATAATTTTTCTATTAAGTTTACTTTATAAATAAAGAAATTTTCATCTCTTAATAATGCACCATCTGCACCTAATTCTTCTTTCTTTTGATGAATTTTAGCATCTAAATCATGATCAAACTCAATAGTATCTTTAGGATTTGCTAAAATACTTTGGTAATCTTTTATCTTATAAGGCACATTTGCATACACAAAAATATCTTCAGAAAATCTTTTTTCTAATTGATTTGGATAATGATTTTCTATAAATTCTAAAAATTTTAATAAGTAAATTATTTGATGATCTCCCCAATACCCAATATAAGACCAAGGATCATTTTCTTCTATAATTTCCCAATCAAAACCATCTTTTGTAACTCTATAAGGATTGTAACCATCAAAAGTAGTTGCATTCAAAAACTTATGAATCATACTTTCTATAAATGCAGGATATGAATGTGCTAGCGTCTCCCAATTTTGGAAAATATCACGCCAGTTTCCTTCATAATCTAAAATTTTAGAACCGTCTATTTCATTTTTTGTGTTGATAGAAAACTTATTCCAAGGCCTACTTGGGTCTCCGTGTCTTCTACTAAACTTTAATGGTAAATACTCAAAACAAAGTCTTTTAAAGTTTTGATCTTCGTCTTTCTCTGCAATCTCAAGAATCGTGTTCAATTTAAATAACTCTGGTAAATCATTTAACAACGTTTCTTTCTTCTTAATTACTTTTTTATTTGCCTTTCCTATGTATTTTATAAAATCCTGCTTTTCAATATTATAATCATCATCAAAAGTACCACCTCTCATTAAGTTAAAAAGTGTATTTGCAAAATGTCTTGTACTAATTAAAGGATCTTCTGTTACTTGTAAACCGTCAGCAGCACCTGTTAAAGCAATTAGTTTTTTAGTACCTAATTCAATATCTTCCTCAATACTATTTAATAAATTTTTATCATTTAATATTGCTTTAGAAAGAATTTCAATAGCGCCTATTGTTTGATTTACGTTTGCAACAAAACGCCATTCCTTCGTTTCATTTGCATCTAAGGTAATATCAGCACTAATAAAATAAGCCCCTTTTTCTGCTTTTACATCTATTTCTTGATGTATTTCTTTTCCTCTTCTAAAGTTATCTAATTGTAATGATGACAGCAAATATGTTGGATTTTGGATACCTAAAGACCAAACAATATTTGCTTTTAAAGCTTCACTAGGCTCTGCTTTGTCTACAATTATTGCACTTAAAGCATAAACTCCTAAACCAGATGCAAGTTGTAATTCACTTTTCTTGTAAGCATCTACTAAATTACTTCTAGAGTTTTGTAAATCTGTCTCAACGTCTGAAGGAAGAATATTTTGTAATCCATCTAAAAATGTAACTTGTACTTTTTCTGATGAATTATTAATTAAGGTCGATTTTTTTACAAAACCATAGATATCTGTAGAACTCCACTGATATCTAAAAGTAATTCCTAAATCCTCATTAATTTCTTCGAAAATAACTTTATTTCCAAAACTGTTTTTATATAAATTTTGTCTTGTTTCATACAAGCCAATTTGTCTTTGTGAAAAAGGTTCCCATAAATAAATATTTCCGTTTTTTGCAACCTGAAAAATAGATTTACTTCCTGTAACATCAGCAGCTTCTGTAATTTTATCATCTGTATAATAAGGAAACAATGAATACTCACTGTTTTTTCTACCTGCAGTAAGACCTCCATTACTTGAAATAAACATCCAATGATTTGAGTCTGAAACAATACTCATAAAGAAAGGTCTCATTTCATTACTATTGGCAATCTTATAATAAGTTTCATTTTCAAAGTGAATCATTTCACCTTTTACCTCTTGCGATTGAAAATCTGCTTTATTTTTTCCTAAAAAAATAGTCTTTTTTGTCATTAAAATTGTCTTCTATCAACCTCTACATTTATTTTAAAGAGGTTTTTATTAAAATTATATACGTATTACATAAAATATGCGATGCTACTCATTTTTCAACAAGGTCGCCATCTGTTCTTTAGCCTTTAAAACATGTTTTTTTAATCTTATCTTTTTAAAATATTCCGAAATAATAATTAAATTCATTTCTTTTAGAAACGGGTTTAACTGATGTACCTCTTGCAGAGCAAAATAGGCCGCTCTTGGGTATAAAGTATACAAACCTTTTGAATTAGTTGGGCCCTTAGCGCAAACGCCAAACCACTCTTCATTCATATTATTATTATTACTACTACCTTCTACATCTAAATTATAGCCTCTATTAAACCAAGATGCATTGTTGTCGTGCACAGCTAAATTTTTTGTTTGCCCATATTTCCACCATCCATCTGAAAATTGAAATGTAAACCCACCAATTGCATTTCCAGATTTCCCCAAGCCTGCAGCATTTTGATAAATTTCTTTCCAGTTCTCTACCATATAAAAGGCTTGCATTTCTTGGTCTTCTTTATTGGATATAACATTAAAAGCATCTGCACCAAATTCTGTAAATAGAATTGGCATGTCTAATTCCTTTTTCACTCTTTCAAAAGCATCTGTAAATGATTTACCACGGTACATATTGGTTCCGTAAATATCTACATCTGTACATTCCTCTGCAATAATTTCAACAAACAACAAATCACCATTACAAATAGCAATTGGTAAATTATTATTTATCGATTTCATTTTAATAGCTGCGTCATTCATCAATTTATACATTGGTCTACCAAGACGTTCACCTATAATTTTTTTCTTTTCATCACCATCTGGAAAATCTTCTGTTTCTGCTCCTGACCAGAACAAACCGTAATTATTTTCATTTCCTAATAAAAACAACAACAATCCTGGGGTATCCTTATACTCCTTTGCCATTGCTGTAACTTCTGATAATAGTAAAATCTTAGTATTAGGATCTTTATATGCAGTAACTGGTGTCCAAACTCCGTTTATTGTTAAGCCATATCTACCGAACGTATGGTTTAGCATTGTGTAAATTCCGTATGTTTCATAAACATAGGTAATCCATTTAGGCTGCATACCTGTATACACTCTAATAGTATTAACGCCCATGCTCTTTAAGAGACTCATTTCAGCATCTAAAGCGGCTTTAATCAATTCATCTGATTGCTTCCAAAGACTATATGCATAGTTTTTACCAATTGGAACATAATCCCAGTTCATACCATTTATCATAAAGTCTGCACCATCTACAACTAACTTCATTCCATATTCGGAGCGGTTGACAGACACTATGTTTTTTTGCGAATATAAATTCAACATAAAAAATAGAAGTACAAATACTAAGAATTTATATTTCATTAATTACTTTTTAGAACCTTAACCATTAATTAAGATTGTTGATATAGCATTATGCGAATTATCATTCTGAGCTCATGATACTTTGCTTTCAAGCAGAATAAGCTTGAATAATTGTGCTATTTTATAATAATTAGGATTAGCTTCTTATTGATATACTCTTACATAGTCTATCTCCATGGTACTCTCTACAAAACCAGTATCAATTGAACCACCTAAAGCACCCCCCATAGCCACATTTAAAATAATAAATTGCGGCTTATTAAATGGCCAGTTACTATTGTTTTTGTTTGTTGGGTTATAAGTGTAATGAACCACCCCATCTACTGTAAAATCAATTTTATCTTTAGTCCAATCTATACCGTATATATGAAAATTCGTTGATACATCGGGTACTCTATCTAAATGACTGACATAAGGTGTGTTTCCGTAACCTGATGAATTATGTATTGCGCTAGAAGTTACGCCTTGGTTATTACCTGTATGTTCCATAATATCAATCTCTCCACAAGCTGGCCAACTCACTGTTGTTATATTATCACCTAACATCCATATTGCAGGCCATGTTCCACCGCCACTCGGTAGTTTTGCACGTACCTCAACTCTACCATATGTAAATGAAAACTTATTTTGTGTTTTCATTCTTGCAGAGGTATAGGAATATCCCCTGTATGTTTCTTTTTTTACTTTAATTTTTAGAATATTATCTTGAATACTAGCATTTTCCCTTGTATAATACTGAGATTCATTATTTCCCCAGCCTCCATTTCCATTTCCTAAATCAAATAACCAATTATCATTACAAGGACTTCCATCTGTCTCAAATTCATCGGACCAAATAAGAACCTCATTCTCTCCAACAGGCGTTGCTCCTATGACAGTGCCTGGACAACTATTTTGTTCTACAATTGGTTCTAAATCAATGACTTCCGAATCTCCGCACGAAACTAATAAGCATAAGAAAAGGCAATTAAGTAGTGTGTACTTTTTCATATATATTTATTTTTAATTATTCCCGAAGGTTATGTTGTCAAAATAGATGACATTGTCTGCCGTTCTAGAAATAAAGTCTGGAAAAATAATAATTTGATCAATAATCATTGTTGCACCTTTTCCGATACTTCCAGATAAATCAAAAGTTAGTTCTTCCCATTCATTTATTTTTGTGTTCGCAACTTTAACTTCTGGTTGTGCTTCTGCTCCTACACCAGGGGCTGCATATTCCGAAAACTTTAAAGCTACATCACTAATGCTTGTCTTATATACTAGAATTTTAACAACACTATTTGTTTCATCAAATTTAAAAGCACCAATGCCTTCGCCGTGTTTTGTTTCACAGCCTGCATAAGGCTGACCATCGCGCAATGCGGTAAACTTTGCAACAGTTTCTGAAGTATTTATGCCTACCTTGAAAGGGTTCTCAATAACTTCTAATATTGTATTAGATTCATTCTCAAAAACAGTCCATGTCCATTCTGCTCCATTCCCTTCAAATTCGAAATCAATTGGGTAAAAAGGAGCTACTGTTGAGTAAATTATTTCTACTTGATCTTCTTCTTCTTCTTCTTGTTCCTCAATATCATTACTATCCGAACAATAAGTGAACGTAATTATCAATACTAAAAAAGGTAAAAATTTTTTAAATAAATTCATAGTTGTTATGTTTGGTAATAAACTTTCATTTTAAAGAAACTATTAATCTTTATATAATAAAATATATTATATCTAAAATAGTATAGCTGTTATTTTAATAAGCCTTTTGGAAAAAAAAACCATACTATATTAATGTAATAAAATTAAAATTTTGATGAATACTTCTTTTAATAATAAACGATTATAATTAATTGAGATTTAAAAAAACCTCAATTATAAACTGCTTTTTTATTTTAAAAAAAGCGGTTAAATATATATATTTAACCGCCTTAAAATAATTTTTAAATAATTAAACCTAGTTAGATCCGTACTTGAAGTTATCAATATAAGCAACTACTGCTTCGTTATTTCCTTCACCATTGAATTGAACTACAACTCTACTATATTTAGTTTCAGCTGCTTGCGAAGAAAAATCAAAAGTAAGCTCTTGCCAAGTATCATATTCGTACTCTACAGCAACCCCATATTGTTGTGTCCAAGGTTGTCCATTTGAACCATCTTGTATCTTTAATTCTAACTGTTTAGGTGCTGTTACCGCAGTTGTTGGTGTTGGAACATATACCATTACCTTAAAAATGTTTTTTGTAGATAGGTCAAACTTATCAGTTAAATCCTCATTTAAATCAAAACGTATGTTTGCATAATCACCTCCTGTATCAGAATACTGTAACACAGTATCAGAAGTATTAGCACCCGATTTGTCAGGATTTGCAAAAGCAGCATCTAAACCACAATTATCTTCAACCCACGTAATATTTCCATTACCCTCAAAATCATCTGAAGGATCTGCTCCAATTCCAGAAGGATTACATCCGTTAGGTTCACTACCCGCAACATCTGGACAATCATCATCTATATCAGGGACACCATCTCCATCAGTATCTGTTGTTGGATTTGAAGCTCCTGCAGAACCTTCTCTTGCAAATTTAAATTGCCAAAATCCTGGACCCATATTGATATTTACAGTCAAGTAATCTTTATCATCAGAAATAGTTACACCACTATAAGTGATACTTTCTGTTGCACTTGCTAACGTTGTAAGTTCTACACCATTTGCTACTTTATTAATACCTAAAAATGCACCCATACCATTAATTGTAACTGTATTGTCCTCAGTATTGTGAGACCATGACGCAGTTACTGTTCCATCAAAAGGAACTAAAGCAGGACCACAGCCTTCTGTAGCTACACTTTCCCAAGAACCTTCTTGCCAAGTTGCATCTCCCATAATATTGTGAAATGACATGTCTGCTTTAAACTCATAAACATCATCAAATAAACAATCTCTTGATTTTATAGCACTAAGAGGGTTTGACCACCAAGATAAGTTTTCTAATGTTTCACCTACAGCTAATGAACCTGCTTCGCGTAAAATTACCCATCTTCCAACTAAGTCTGATTGCTCAACTTCTACAGCATATGTAGTAGTTTTCATAACATCATCTGCACCTGTTGCAGAAGCCGTAACAGTAATATCATAAGATGCTGATGTTGCTGCATACGTATAAGAAACTTTAGGTCCTACCGTTGTTAAAACATCATCCGTTGCATCTGATCCAAAATCTACAGAATAACTTGTAGCTCCAACTGCTGAAGGTAATACCTCCACAATATTACCTGAACCTGTTGCTGTAATTGTAAAATCTAAACCACTAATAGCTGGTCCTACAGGATCTACACTACCGTCATCTCCACAAGACACCATTACTAAACTTGCAAAAAGCAAGAAACTCATTTTTTTTAATAAATTCATAATTTTTGTTTTTAATTTTAATTTTAATTTATACTCCGTTCTTAATAATTATTGTCACACAAGTTGTGCTTTACCCCCTGTATTTTATTTTAATATCCCTGATTTTGCCCCCAAGTACCGATTGCATTGGCAAGTTCTAACTCCACCAATGGTATTGGAAATACTTCATTTTTATTTACTGTAAAATTTATTTCAGTTTCTGATGTTGGATTAGGCCTAGTTGAGTTATAACTGTCAAAAGCTATTTTTGCCTTACCTGTTCTTACTAAATCGAAAAATCGGTGTCCTTCACCCGCAAACTCTAAACGTCTTTCGTTGGCAATCGCAGCTACTAAATCTGATTCTCCATTATAAGGATAATCATGTGAATTGTTTCCAAAAGCTCTGTTTCTAACTTGGTTTAAATAAGAAATTGAATTAGCACCACCACTTTGTGCTGCAGCCTCTGCAGCCATTAATAATACATCTGAATAACGAATAGATCTATAATTATTATCATAGTTTAATGGATCTGAACCTGTTCTCGTATCTTCATTCTCTTGCGTAGGAAGGTATTTTTTAGAAAAATAACCAGTATTCTCTCTACTCGGTGAATACGCTGTCAGTGCAGGCTCTAAAATGGTAATGTCTCTTCTTTGATCTCCATCTGCATACGCGTCGTACAATTGTTGCGTAGGTAAACTAAACCCCCAACCAAATTTATACACTGGACCCGTATAATCTCTTGGCGCATTATTTTGAGGCAAGTAATTTCCTTCACTACATTGAATACAATTCCAACCAGCACCTTCTACACTTGTATACTGAACTTCAAATACTGAACCAGGACCGTTTTCTCCACTTTTTAGAAACACATTTGTCGAAGGCAAACTGTAAAACCCACTGTTAATTACTGAGTTTAATTGAGTTAAGGCAGCACTAAATTTAGAGTTATCAAATGTACCATGATACAAATAAACCTTCCCTAATAAAGCTTGCGCAGCAGTTTTAGTTATTTTGTATTTTTCAGATCTTACTGTAGTAAACTGTGGCAATCCAAGTAGAATTGCTTCTTTTAAATCTTCTTCAATTAACGAATATACCTGATCAATACCACCTACTCTATTCACATCGTATTGTTCTCCAATTCTAATGCGTTTATTTTTAATTCTAAGAACCCCATCTCTTTCCTCTACTGATAGCGGAATATCTCCAAAGAATTTAGCTAATTCGAAGGCAAAGTATGCTCTTAAGAAATACGCTTGCGCGATCACTTCATCTTTTCCGTCAAAATCAGTTTTATCTTTAAATTCTAAAATATAATTCGCTCTACCCATGGCAGCGTACATAAACCTCCAAATATCTCTCAATTGGTTGTTATCTGCTGGCGTATGAGCCATTTTATCTATTCTTTGCAAAGTTGGTTGATCATAAGTAAAAGGATCTCCACCAAGCACAATATCGTCCGAAGCAGCCACTATTGATAGAATGTTTAGATATGTAGACTGCAACATATCATACGCCCCAATTAGTGCTTTATCATAGTCCTCTTCTGAATTAAAATAGTTATCAGAATCCTGCGCTATTGGTTCTAGGTCATCTATAAAAGAATTACAAGAAACAAACATAGCTCCTAACGTCATACTTAGAACAAAAGCTTTACTATATTTTTTTATTTGATATATTTTCATATTGTATTAAATTAAAAAGTTAAACTAAATCCTAAAATGAATGTTTTTGCTACTGGATAAAAACCTCTATCGATACCTCCACCGATTGCTTGGCCGCTCGAAGCAGAAGGATCATATCCTGAATATTTTGTAAAAGTATGTAGGTTATTTGCTGATAAAAACAAACGCAAACTGTCCACCTTTATCCTGTCCAATGCAACTTTATCAAAAGTATATCCCACCTGAATATTTTGAATTCTTACAAAAGAAGCGTCTTCTACGAAATAATCTGAAAACAAATCTGTATTTATTGAAGCTCCTGAAGTAGCTCTTGGTATTGTATTACTTGGGTTTGTTGGCGTCCATCTATTTATAAGCCTTTCACTTTTATTTGCCAATAAATTGAATCTCTGATAATCTCTTACCATATTATTCCCAAAAGAACCAATAGCCGCAGCACTAAAGTCTATTTTTTTGTATGAAAAACCTACATTTAATCCTGCTGTAATGTCTGCAATAGGGTCTCCAATATCTGTTTTATCAACTTCCGAAATATATCCATCTCCATTGGTGTCTACAAATCTTAAATCTCCAACACCTGCGCCAGTATGAAATATATTTTCATTTGATGTTGCACCTGCATTTAAAACGTCTATTTCACCTTGATTCTGGTAAATTCCATTTGTTTTATATCCGTAAAAATACCCCAAAGAATGACCGGCCTCCATACGAGAGGTTACAATTCCTGTACCTACTCCAAAACCACCACCTTGTTCAAAGCCTGCTAAATTACCCACATAAGTTACATTATTGTTTATAGTAGTAAAGTTAAAACTCGTGTTGAACTTAAAGTTTTCTGAGAATTGATCTCTATAAGATACTAAGAATTCTACTCCCGAGTTCTCTACTGTACCTGCATTAATTGCGGGTGCACTAGAGCCAATACCGGCAACTCCTGTTAAGCCTGAAGATTGAGGTTGAATTAGTAAATCATCTGTTGTCTTTTGAAATACGTCTAAATTAAAAGAAATTTTATTCCTTAGAAGCGAAACATCTAAACCAATATTACCTGTGGATGTTGTTTCCCATTTCAAATAAGGGTTTCCTAGTTGACCTTCTGCAACTCCCACCAACAAATCAGATTCTAATAATTCTTCATTATTACTATACGTCCCTTCACCATTTAAAGAACCTACATACGGAAAGTTACCTCCTGAAACTCTATCGCTACCTAACTGACCGTAACTTGCTCTTAATTTAACAGAATTCACAAAATCATTGTCTTTTAAGAAATTTTCTTCAGAAATATTCCAACCTAATGAAACAGAGTTGAAATAACCAACATTAAAGTTTTCTGCTTTACTAAACCTTGAAGACTGATCTCTTCTTAGCAATGCAGATACTAAATATTTTTCTTTATAAGCATATTGTAACCTCCCAAAATAAGACATTAACCTGTTCTTAAATTGATTTCCACCTATTTCTATGGATGCAGGTTGAAAACGAGGATTAACAACTTCAGAATTAGAGATACTAGCATCTGCAAAAGCATTTGCCCCATCCAATAAACCTACTCCAGTTTGACCAGCAAACAATCCTTTTGTTTCAAACATTTCATGCCCTAATAATACTTTTAATTTGTGTGCTTCATTAAAGGTATCTTCATACGTAATTATATTATTCCAAGTATAGTCATCATATGTATCTTTGTTATCCACAAACTCATTATTTGTAGTTCTACTTAAAGACTTATTACCTCCTAAAAAGACTAAAGGTCTAAATATTTGAACATTTACAACAGCACGATTCATTAAATACTTAGATCTTACAGAAAGCTTGTTGTTAAATTTATACGTTGCTGATAATGCTGGACTTATTTTATCTACAACAGCAGTGTTATATGTACTTGCTATTTGAGATAAAGGATTCGAAACTTCAATAGCACCTGTTTGAACGATACCGTAACCATTTCTTAACCCTTCAAAACCTGCGTCTGCGAGCGGAGTCGGATCTTTTGGTAATGTAAAAGGATCTGCATTTACTGCATTATAAAGTACCGCTCCTATTCCACCTTCAGCGAGTGAATTCTTTTTTGAATGCGTATACAAAGCCGTTGCAGATAACTTCAACTTATCTGTTACATCATATTGAATATTAGCTCTAGCCGTAAGTCTATTATAGTTAGACTTATCTGCCCCTATAATACCATCTTGTGTAAGAAAAGAGGCTCCTACAGAATAAGCAAGTTTTTCAGCACCTCCACTAGCGTTAATGTTTGTATCAAACATTGGCGCCAGTTGGAAAACTTCACTCTGCCAATCTGTATTCGGTAATGCAACCGTAGTACTTATTCTTGAATCAAATACTAAGCCAGTGCCTTGTTGCACAAAATAATTACTTGTATTTGTAGCTTCATTAATGTAAGCAGCCAATCCAGCTCCATTCAAAAGATTTATTTTCTTACTAGTTTGTTGCAAACTAAAATTAGAATTTACAGAAAATTTTAAATCGGTATTTTTCCTACCTGATTTAGTCTCTATCAATATAACTCCATTCGCAGCAAGCACACCATAAATAGCAGCAGTTGCATCTTTCAATACGTTCACACTCTTTATATCATTTGGATTAATTACAGACAAATCTGAAATTCTATTTCCATCTACTAAAATTAAAGGGCTGTTGTCTCCATTTGTAGAAACTCCTCTAATTCTTATGTTTAGTCCACTACCTGGTGAACCGGAATTAGAAGTAATGTTTACTCCTGATACCTGCCCCTGAAGCGCCTGTTCGATTCTTGTTGGATTTAACTTTTCTATAGACTTCGCATCTACCACAGATACCGCCCCCGTAGACTCTTTTTTACGCTGAGTACCGTAGCCTATAACCACAATTTCACTTAAAGATTCTGCTTCAATTTCCAAAGAAACATTCATTAGTGTGTCTTGTACAATTACTTCCTTAAGCTTATATCCTAAATACCTGTATACCAAAACAGCACCTTTATCAATATTCTTTAGACTATAGAAGCCATCAAAATCAGTTTGTGCTCCCTTAGTTGTTCCTTTAACCGTAATACTAACACCGGGAAGAACATCCCCATTATTTCCGTCTTTTACAATTCCTTCAATATTTAATGTTTGAGCAATCGAGACAAAACTCAATAGTAAGGCAAATAAAAGTGTGATTTGTTTTCTCATGAAAAATTTTTTTTTATTTATTGTAAATCTAAAGATATATTTATGTTAAATCATAAATAAACACCCCTATAAAAAACATACAAACATTATGCAAGACAAAAATTAAAAAATTCCTTGCCAGTATAGGGATTCCATCCAAATTAAAAAACACCTCAAAACGTAGCGTAGTGTTTATGTATGGTTACATATCGCTTTTGATGTAGTATTATATTTCTAAAATATAATTTGTTAAGTTTGCATTGTGCTCTAATTCCATCTTTTTTCTTAATCGATATCTTTTCACTTCTACACTTCTAGGAGAAATATTTAAAAGTGGTGCAATTTCTTTTGAAGATAAGTTTAATCTTAAATATGCACAAAGTCTAAGATCATTAGGCGTTAAATCTGGATGTTTTTCCTTTACCTTATCTAAAAATTTTTTATCTGCATTATTAAATGCTTCTTGAAACATTTTCCAATCATCTGTATTATTTAGGTTTTTATCTATAATTTTCACAACCTTAGTAACATTCTTTTCAGTGCCATCTGTAAGTTCGTTTTTTATAGAATTCAAAAACTCATTCTTCTTTATAATACTCATGGTAGAAGTTGCTAATTCCCTGTTTTTACTTTCAATATCGTTTCTTAATTTTTCATTATTTAATTTTATAATTTTCTGAGAACTCTCTAACTCCTTTAATTTTAATTCTTTTTGTGCTCGAAATAAAAACTTCTCTTGTTTTCTACTATAATATCTTTTAGACAGAATATACCATGTAAAGATTAAACAAAATAATATTAAAATATAAACAATGACTGCAGCTTTTGATAAAAACCAAGGCTTTTCAATATTAAATTCAAACTCAGAAATATTATTAGTTAAACTACCGGCCACTAAAGCTCTTACTTTAAAAGTATACATTCCAAAAGGCAAGTTTTCAAATAAAATAGAATTGGAATCACTATAATCGCTCCAATTTTTATGATATCCTTCAAGCTTATATTGGTACATAGTATTTGATGTATTATTAAAATTAGGAACACTATAGTAAAACTCCATACTATTTTCTGTATCCTTAAAAGTTGTATTTCTATTTAATCGAATATTTTTAGATGGTTTATTTAATTCATGATTCAGTACCTGTGTAATACTTATTTCTAAATTGTCAGAAGCGCTAATCTTATTTAAATCAACTATCAAGTACCCATTAATAGTGCCTATTAGGTATTTTTTATTTTCTAAATGAATAATATTTTCAAAACCGGAAGGTCCTTTAAATAAAGATTTTTTAATAGGAATTTTTTCTAGTGTTGCTTTGTCACTAAGATTGCCTGGGTTTAAAAACCTTAGTCCTTTACTCGTAAAAGACCACAACTTATTCGCATATTCATCTAAAATCAATTTTCCAGAAACAAATACATCTTCAGGAATTAAGGAACTATAAACAGTATCTAATTTGAAAAAACTTTTATTAAAGTCGTATTTAAAAACACCTTTTTTAGAAGCATAAAAAACATCATTTTTATGTTTTAATATACTTGAATGAATCCCTTTCTGCACTGAAGTGTCTTTTTTAGTTTTTAAAACGTTCTTAAAGTAATCATCAATCTTCAGTTTATAAACTCCTTTATATTCATGATTTACAAAAATTTCTTTATTATCTAAAACAATAAAAAACCTAGCAGAATTCTTAAAACCTTTAATTTTGTTTCGCAAACGCCAGCTATTTTTTTCTTTTTCTAAAACATACAAACCGTCGTAATTTCCTTGAATAATTAAATTAGCTTTTACACTCACAAAATCCCAAGTTCCTTGTGCATTAAAAATTAACTCTGCCTTTCTATTCTTTATTATAAAAGTTCCTTCATCATGCCCACAAAACAATGTATCATCAATCACTTTTAAGCTCCAAACTTGCCCTTGCGTCTTTTCAATAAGTGTAAATGGTTGCTTAGAATTTTGTTTTTTATAAAACAAACCTTGATTTGTTCCCAAATAAAGGAAACCATCATAAATGATAGAGGTATAGATAGTGCCTAAAAAATCTTTTTGGTTTATAAATATCTTTAAAGGTGACGTATAATTTACAAGGTTAATTCCGTTATCTAAACCAAGCCAAATATTTTTATCAAAGTCTTCGAAAACAGAAAGTATTGTATTATTACTTAGTCCTAAATTTTGATTTAGTTGCGAACTTAACTCACCAGAATCTGTTAGGTAAGCAACACCGTTAGAAATGGTACCTAAAGCCATAGTGCCATCACTAAGAAATTCTGCACTATATATTGTTTTATTTTTTAAATACGCGTTCGCAGGTATTTCCCATTTTTTTAGTTTATTATTCTCCAAGAAATAAAAACCTCTTTGATCTGTTAATAAAAATATTTTTTCATTTTTATAAAAAATTTCTTTTAAAGTAAACCTTTTTAAAATTGGATCTTCAGAGACTAATAACGGTTTACCATTCTCTATTTTAAACAAACCTTTTTCTAAATCTTGAAAATAAACAACACCATTTGCCTTTGAAATTTTAGTTAATACTCCAGTACCCTCAAAGGTTTTTAAAGTTTTATTTTTTAAATTATATAAGTGAATTCTTTGCAACGACTTAAATAAAACCCAACCATCTAATTCGATAATTTCCCAGATCTGTTCATCTTCGAACATTTTTATTCCTTTTTGCGCAACAATAGAGGTAAACTCTAAGAAACCATATTCGTCTTTTTCCCAAAAACCAAAATCTCTAAAAAAACCTGTAAAAATTTGATTTTTGATACACTTTACAGATCTCATAATCGTTCCGTTTGGTGTTGGATACAAAGACCATTTTCCTCCGTTATACTCCAATAAACCCTTATTATTTGCTACATAAATATATTTATTGATTGCTTGAGAAATAGACCAATTTTGGTTACCACCTCCATAGTCTTCAGTATTAAAAACGCTCACTGGGGGCACCTCTTGAGCGTAGTAATTTATCGCTGCAATGAAAAGCACAAATAATATATTTATTGTATGTAAGTGTTTTTTCATTGTATAACTTTGTTTGGTGTATTCACTCAATAAAGTACTTGTAATCAGATTTTTATATTAAAAAAAATACTTCATGTATAGTTTTTAAAGTCTAAAATTAGATTTAAATAACCATTAAAAAAAATAAAACTTAAGATATTTCAATAATTTCAAAAGAAATATTGAAAATTTCATAAAGAAAAAAGAAAGTAATTAATGCATTAAAATGCGAAATCATTATGATAGAATTTATTAACTAAAACCTTATCAAAATTATATTTTGTTAAAATAATCGGATTTAATATTCTTATTCTCCCCATCTTGAAATCGAGTATAACTAAACCATTCATGAATTGAATACGCTCCGATATCTCCTTGTTTATTCAAAGCAATATAACCCACTTGGAAGTTTTTAAAATCTTTATCTGGTTTGTTTACAATTCTACCAATTGCTATTTCACAGGCTTCTTGCGGAGATTTACCTTGTCGCATTAATTCTATAATTAAAAAACTACCTACAGTTTTTAAAACCTCTTCTCCTAAACCAGTTGCGGATGCACCACCAACTTCATTGTCTATAAATAAACCTCCACCAATTATAGGAGAATCTCCAACTCTACCTGGCATTTTATAGGCCAATCCACTTGTAGTACAAGCACCAGAAATATTTCCATTTTCATCAATGGCCAATATACCAATCGTGTCGTGATTTTCTATATTGATAATAGGTTTGTATTCTGCTTTTACTTTCCATGATTCCCAAGCTTTTTTTGAAGCTTCTGTTAGTAAATTTTCTCTTTTAAAACCTTTTGATACTGCGAATTGTTCTGCTCCCTCTGCCACTAACATTACATGAGGCGTGTCTTCCATTACTTTTCTTGCTACAGAAATTACGTGCACAATGTTTTTAACCCCTAAAACGGCTCCATAATCACCTTTATCATTCATGATACACGCATCTAAGGTTACGTCTCCATCTCTATCGGGCAAACCTCCTTTACCCACAGATTGCCCTTTTTCGTTTGCTTCTTCAATTCTACAACCCTGTTCTACAGCATCTAATGCCGAACCTCCATTTTGTAAAATTTTTGCAGCTGTTTCAACTGCCAAAGGCACATTCCAAGTAGCTATTACTATTGGTCTGGTGGGTATTGACATTGGTACGCTCGCTTCTTTTTTTCCTGATGTTTCATCACAACTCGCAAAGGCCGACGAAACAGCAACCAAACTAAAACCTGTAACGGATGCTTTTTTAATGAAGTTTCTTCTTTTCATATTTCTTGTTCTTTGGGTTGATTAGACATTGTAAGCACACACTTTTCTTCAGTGATAATTTCTTTATGCAATATAAAATTTCTATCAATCATATTTCCTTTAATTATTAATTTAGAAACGTCTGCATTTTCTTAAAATTTCTTTTCCGTTAATGACTCATGTTTAACTGTTTTATATATACAAAAGTGCGTTTATTTTATTTGAATTTCATCAACAAACAACCAACTTCTACCATCATGTTTGTAACCTAAGTGCCATTTTGGGAGGATACCTAATTTCTTTGCGATAACTTTAATGTATCTAACTTTAAACCTTGGTGGATACTTAAAAACATAATTTTGAATAGAAACCTCTTCTTTTTCTTTTGTATTTAAATCATTATATTTCCCCAAAGATCTAAAGCTCTTTCCATCAGAAGAAACCAAACAATCAACTTCAATAGGAAGAAATATCCAAGAACGTTGATCCTCTAAAAAATTAACAGTGATTTTTCCTTCTTTATTATCAACCTTTCCTAAATCTACTACCGCAACTAAATCTGTATCAAAATAGCCTTGCCAAGTTCCTGTTCTAAAATCTTCAGCTCCAACAATTCCATCAATTAAAGCATCATCTCCACCTGCATTGTATTGATTTGCATATTCACTTTTTAAATTAATTTTGATATCCGGATTAATCTTATAAAAATCGGTTGTGATGGTTTTACTTTTTAAACCTTCCTTTTCGGCATATACTTTAAGGATTCCTTTTTCTAAAATTTTGAAAGGTTCTTTATATAGCTGAAATTCATCACCTAAAGTATAAAAAATAGTTGCTTCTTTATCTGCGTTTCCTAATGTGATTTCTGTACTTCCTTTAAATGCGATCTTTCCTTTTGCGATAAATGGAGCAGCAACAATTAAGTGCTCATCAATGGAAGTCTTAGGAATATTTTTATCCGCTGTACCCCAGTTTGTTTGCTTATCTGTCATTTCAAAAACCAAGCTCCCTCCGTTTATAATATCTTTATGATTGATAAATGAAAACTCGTAATTTTCACCATTCAGTATTGCAGATTTAATGTATTTATTTTCTGATGAATTATCAATTGCTTCCACAGTAAACGATTTTCCATTTTCTAAATTAATCGTTGCTTTATCAAATAACGGACTCCCAATTATATATTGATTGCTTCCTGGTGTCACAGGATAAAATCCTAAAGAAGAAAAAATATACCAAGCACTCATTTGCCCACAATCTTCATTTCCTGAAATTCCATCAGGAGAATTTGTATACAATTCAGTTAAGATCTGACGTGTTTTTTCTTGAGTTTTAAAAGGTTTATTTACAAAATTATACAAATATGCCATGTGATGACTCGGCTCATTACCATGCGCATATTGGCCAATTAAACCCGTAATATCCACTTGATGGCTTCCAGAAGTTTTGTCTTCTGCAGCAAATAATTTATCTAATTGATTCTCTAATTGCTGCTTTCCTCCCAATAACTTTGTAAACCCAGAAATATCTTGCGGCACATAAAAACTGTATTGCCAAGAATTTGCTTCTGTATAGTTAAAATTCACTTCATAAGGATCAAAAGGTGCAAACCAGGTATTTCTAAAACGTCCTCGCATAAATTGCGTACTAGGATCAAAAATATTCTTATAATATTGCGCTCTTTCTGAGAAAGTTTTATAATCATTTTCTTTTCCTAATGATTTTGCCATTTGGGCAATTGACCAATCATCATATGCATATTCTAAAGTTTTAGAAACAGATTCAGATTCTTTTTCAACAGGAATAAAACCGAGGTTTTTATACGAATCCAATCCTAATTTGTCACGAGTGGCAGAATGCTTCATCGCCGTAAAAGCTTTTTCTACGTCATAATTTTTAATCCCTTTTAGATACGCATCTGCAATAACTGGCACTGCGTGATACCCTATCATGCAATGTGTGTAATTCCCTGCTAAATCCCAAATTGGCATAATTCCACCTTCATCATATTTTGCTAAAAAAGTATTGATGAAATCGTTGGTTCTATCTTGTTCAATAATTGTGTATAAAGGATGTGCTGCTCTATACGTATCCCATAATGAGAATACTGTATAATAATCGAAATCTTTAGTTTCATGAATTTTTAAATCCATTCCTCTGTATCTACCGTCAACATCTTGATACAAATTTGGTGCGATAGAAACATGGTATAAAGAAGTGTAAAAATTAGTCTTATTGTCTTCGTTTGTGTCCTCTAAAACAATTTTCTCTAATTGTTTCTCCCAAAAATCTTGTGCTGTTTTTTTTACTTGCTCAAAAGTTTGATTTCCTATTTCAGCTTCTAAATTTTTCTTTGCTCCTTCAACATCAACTGCAGAAATACCTATTTTAATAAATATAGGTTCGTTATTTGGATTGATAAAATTCAAGGCTATTTTTTGAGCTCCTGGCATTCCTTGTTTAGGGGGAGATTGTAAAACATCATTAAAAGGATGAGACGTTTTTAATGTAAAATATAAACGTTGGTCATCTGCCCAAGATTTAGAAAAACGAAATCCAGAAAGTTCAGTATCAGAGATTCTTTCAATTTTAGCATCTAAAACTTCATCTCTATGTAATAAATCTAAAATAACAAATTGATTTTCTACGGATGGAAATTGGTATTTATGGACACCACTTCTTTTAGAAACGGTTAATTCTACATCAATATTTGTGTCTTCTAAGTGACACTTTATAAAACCCAGGTTCTGCAGTTTCATTCTCATGAGAAAAGGTAGATTTATATCCAGGATTACCGTCTGCTCCATTATTAAAAACCAATTTATTTGTAGGCATTAATAAAATATCTCCATAATCTAGAATACCTGTTCCACTTAAATGAGTATGCGAGAACCCATAAATTTCATTGTCAGAATAATGATATCCAGAACATCCATCCCAACCATCTAAGCGAGTATCTGGTGAGAGTTGCATCATTCCAAAAGGCATGGTAGCTCCAGGATATGTGTGTCCATGACCACCAGTTCCAATAAACGCATTTACATAAGAAATTAGATTCTTCTCTTTTTGTGCATTAGAAACTATTGTCTTTTGATTACATGAAATAATAACGAAAATTATTAAAAAAAGCGAGGTTAGTGAATGTTTTCTCATCAGTTATATAAATATAAAATTTTGTCTAAATTAGCAAGATAACGATAATCAGTCAACTAATAAATGAGCACTTTTAGACGAACAGCACAAATTATAACATACACAACTATAATTTTACTACTTACAGCGTGTTTTAAAGCAAATAAAGTTCCTATTGTTCCTAATATCATTCCTGTTCCTAATAAACAAATTAAAACCAAAGGTGTTTTTATATTAAATAGTGAAACAAAATTGACTTTTGATGACAGCTTAAAAAGTGTTGCTGATTTTTTTAAAAGTTATGTTGAAGACGGGAGTAATATTAAATTAAACACGTCTTCTAAAAACAGTATTCATTTTAAAATAGATGCCTCTATTTATAATAATGAAGGATATCAATTAAAAATTACTTCGGATAAAATTTTAATTTCTGCGAAATCACAAAAAGGGGCTTTTTATGCCTTTCAATCTTTAAGACAGTTATTACCTATTGATTTTGAAAAATCTAATACCTCTAATGAAACTCAAATTGCTATTCAATGTTTAGAAATTAACGATGCTCCACAATTTGAATATAGAGGAATGCATTTGGATGTTGGCCGTCATTTTTTCTCTGTCGATTTCATAAAAAAATATATCAATTTAATGTCGATGCTAAAAATGAACACTTTTCATTGGCACTTAACAGAAGATCAAGGTTGGCGAATTGAGATTAAGAAATACCCAAAACTACAAGAAATTGCAGCGTTTAGAAACGAGACACTAATTGGGCATTATTCAGATCAACCACGTCAATTTGATGGCAAAAAATATGGCGGATTTTATACCCAAAAAGAGATAAAAGAAGTTGTAAAATATGCTTCTGAAAGACAGATAACAATAATCCCAGAAATTGAAATGCCTGGACACTCGCAAGCTGCCATTGCTGCGTATCCAGAATTGGGGTGTACAGGAAAACAAATTACAGTAGCTACAAAATGGGGGGTTTTTGAAGAAATTTATTGTCCGAAAGAAAGTACTTTTAAATTTTTAGAGGATGTTATTGATGAAGTAGCAGAATTATTCCCTGGAAAATACATTCATATTGGTGGTGATGAAGCCCCGAAAACCAGATGGAAGGAATGTGCTCATTGTCAAAAACTTATCAAAAAAGAGGGTTTAAAAGATGAACATGAATTGCAAAATTACTTCATTACAAGAATGGAAAAATATATCAATTCAAAAGGAAAACAAATTATTGGTTGGGATGAAATTTTAGAAGGTGGTTTGGCACCAAATGCAACTGTAATGTCTTGGCGAGGAACCAATGGCGCGGTTGAAGCTGCAAAACAAAAACATACCGTGATTTTAACACCACAATCTCATTGTTATTTTGATCATTATCAATCTGACAATGAAAATGAACCATTGGCTATTGGCGGATTTCTTCCTTTAAAAAAAGTATATAGTTTTAACCCAATTCCTGAAGAGTTAACCAAAGAAGAAAGTAAATATGTTTTAGGTGCTCAAGGAAATGTTTGGACAGAATATATGCAAACTCCAGAAAAACTAGAATACATGGCTTTTCCAAGAGCAATTGCATTGGCAGAAGTTGTTTGGTCTTCTTCTAAAAATAAAAATTATTCTGATTTTATAAATAGGTTAGCGTATTTTCAAAAGCGATTAGATCTCTTAAATGTTAATTATGCAAATCATTTATATGAAGTAAAAGGTGAGTTTAAAACCTCAGATAAAAACTTAACTTATGAATTGAAATCAACGTCAAAAACCCATAAGATTTATTACTCTTTAAATAATGATGCTTTAACAACACTTTATAAGAAGCCAATTATTGTAGATAGGTCTATAAAAATTAAAGCTGCTGTTTATAATACTCAAAAGAAAAAATTAGAAAACTATTTTGAAGAAGAAATAAATTTACATAAAGCGATTGGTCAGAAAATTAGTTTAAATGTTCCGCCAAATGAAGCCTATAATGCAGGAGGAAAACAAGCACTAATTAATGGGATTTCTGGAAATAATAAACGTTATGGAGATAAAGAATGGTTAGGTTTTTCTGGTGAAGATTTAGAAATTACAATTGAATTTGATAAACCTACAGAAATCAAATCAATCTCTACGCGTTTTTATAATGGAAACGGACAATGGATTTATGCGCCTAAAGAGATTGGTTTACAATTGCAATTAGAAAATGGGAAAGTTATTTCATCAAAAAAGATAATAGAAAGAAAAGATTCTTTATTAGTTGATTTTCGTTTAAATATATCTCAATTTTATCCAAAAGATAAAATATTAAAAACAAAAAATTTGAAAATTATAATTCCTAATTACGGAATTATTCCAGAAGGGAAACAAGGTGCTGGCCATAAAGCTTGGACTTTTATTGATGAGATTATAGTTGAATAAATCGACACAAACCCTTCAGGTTTTAAATCAGGTACCGTTTTTCTAAAAAAAAACATTGAACTACCTAAACAAGTTCATAATAAGTAAATTAAGGATAAATGAAACTAGAAATCTGTACAAACTCTTATCAATCTGCAATGAACGCCGAAAAAGCTGGAGCAGATAGAATTGAGCTTTGCTCTGAATTGTCTGTTGGAGGAATTACACCTTCTTACGGTTTATTAAAAAAAATTTCTGAAGAAATTACAATTCCTATAAATGTTTTAATAAGACCGAGAAGTGGCAATTTTCAGTACTCTAAAGAGGAGTTTTCATTGATGAAAGAAAACATTAAACTTTGTAAAGAACTTGGTTTTAACGGAATCGTTTCTGGTGTTTTAAATATTGATAATTCAATTGATATTGAAAGAACAAAAAAGCTTATTGAACTTTCTAAACCACTATCTTTTACCTTTCATAGAGCTTTTGATTGTGTTTCTAATCCAAAAAAATCTTTAGAAATATTAATCGAATTAAAAGTTGATCGTATTTTAACTTCCGGCAGCCAAGAAAAAGCAGCACAAGGAATTGAATTGCTAAAAGAATATAAACAACTTGCAAAAGATAGAATTATAATACTTCCAGGAAGCGGAATTAACAAAAAAAATGCAGTTCTTTTTAAAGAAGCTGGTTTTAAAGAAATACATACTTCCGCATCAAAAAATAGTCTTGAAGAAAAAAGTTTGATTTTTGGAAACCACACACAAACTGTTTCAAATATTGAAACCATTAAAGAAATTTTAAAAGTGATTACAGATGCGTAGAATTATTTTTGTTTTATTCATTTTACTATTTATTGGATGCAATACCTTAGAAAAAAACACTCCACTAAAGATATCATTAATTGACAATTGGGAATTTAAAGGAATTGATACTTTAGATTGGAAAACAGCTACTGTTCCTGGGAATGTGTATACAGATTTATTATCTCATAAAATTATTGAAGATCCTTTTATTAAAAATAACGAAGAAAAAGTACAATGGGTTTCAAGTAAAAGCTGGGAATACAAGACCACTTTCACACTTTCTGAAGCGATTTTAAAAAAGGAACATATCGAACTTAATTTTGAAGGTTTAGATACCTATGCTAAAATTTATATTAATGGAAGTTATCAATTAGATACAGATAATGCTTTTAGAAAATATTCGATATCATTAAAAGAGATTCCGATAAAGGAGTCAAACGAATTGAGGATAGTATTCCAGAATACAAAAAGTTTTGAAAACCCCGCGAAACAAAATTCAAAATATAAATTACCTGAAGGAAATAGAATTTACACGCGAAAAGCACAATTTCAATATGGATGGGATTGGGGACCAAAACTAAATACTTCCGGGATTTGGAAAGATGTTTCTATAAATGCGTGGGATGCTCTAAAATTTGAAAATATTTATATCAAACAGCGAGAAATCAACAAAAAGAAAGCGATATTATCTATTGAAATCAGTATTAAAAGTCCTACTGACAAAAATGTAAACCTTTTTACACAAATTAATAGAGAAATTATTTCTTCCAATATTTCTTTAAAAAAAGGAAAACACACCTACAAAGTTCCAATTGAAATCATAAACCCAAAATTGTGGTGGACACATAACTTAGGGAAACCTTATTTGTATAATTTTAATTTTCAATTGATTTCTGATGGTAAGATAAAAGACGAAAAATCAATTAAAAAGGGAATAAGAACGATAAAACTAATCACAAAAAAAGACAGTATTGGAGAATCTTTTTATTTTGAATTGAATGGGAAACCGGTTTATGCTAAAGGTGCAAACTATATTCCGCAAAACAGCTTCCAGAATAAAGTGACCAATCAACAGTATGAAAAACTATTGTCTGATGTTGTAGATTCTAATATGAACATGTTGCGAGTTTGGGGTGGTGGAATTTATGAAAATGATATTTTTTACAATTTATGTGATGCAAAAGGGATTTTAATTTGGCAAGATTTTATGTTTGCTTGTGCCATGTATCCTGGAGATATTGACTTCTTAGCAAATATTCAAGAAGAAGCAGCACAACAAGTAAAAAGATTAAGAAATCATGCTTCTATTGCACTGTGGTGTGGAAATAATGAAAATGCTGAAGGATGGAAACGTTGGGGATGGAAAAACAATAGAAGTGATAAAGAAAAAGAAGATATTTGGAATGATTATTTAGCTGTTTTTCATACTATTTTACCAAATGCTGTTGCCGAATTTAGTGAAACAGACTATTGGGAAACCTCGCCAAAATACGGACGTGGGAATCCTAAATACAAAACAGAAGGAGATGCGCACGATTGGTGGGTTTGGCATGATGGCTATCCTTTTGAGCATTTTGAAAATAATGTACCAAGGTTTATGAGTGAGTTTGGTTTTCAATCTTTTCCGAGTTTTGAAACGATGAAATATATCAATCAAACTGAAGAAACTACCTTAATGACAGATTCGTGGAAATCGCATCAAAAACATGATAGAGGCTTACAATTAATTTTTGATTATATGGAACGTGATTATAAAGTTCCTATGCAGGATGATGATTATATATATGTAAGTCAGTTAGCACAAGCCAAAGGAATTGTAATGGGAATTGAAGCGCATAGAAGGGCAAAACCTTACAACATGGGTACTTTATATTGGCAATTAAATGATTGTTGGCCCGCAATTTCTTGGTCTAGTATGGATTATTTTGGTAACTGGAAAGCCTTACAATACAAAGCTAAAGAAGCTTTTAAAAACCTACTATTATCAACAACTTTTAAAAATAATAAAGTATCTATTTATATTATTAATGACAACTTTGAAATTTATAGTGATGATTTAATTATTGAGTTAATAGACTTTAAAGGAAATGTACTTTGGTCTGATAAAAAACTAATCTCAATTGAAAAGGATTTAAGTAAAAAAGTTTACGAATTAGACCTCAAAAACAAAAATATTGACACCAAAAAAACATATTTAAGAGTTAGTTTCTATAGTGGTCTTAAAATATCATTTTTAGAAAAACCTAAAAATCTATTGCTAGAAAACAGTAAAATTATTACTAGTCTAAATAAATGGGAAGAGGGGTTTTTAATTACCTTAGAAAGTAAAACTTTACAAAAAGACGTCTTTTTATATACAAGCAAAGAAGGACATTTTAATAGAAATTTTTTTGATCTTGAACCCAATGAGGTTGATACTATATTTTTTAAAACAAATACGAATTCTTTAGATGATTTGCAGATAAAAACACTGAATTCTATTAATGATGCAATTATTGCTAAGAAAACAGGCATCTAAATTTAAGTAGTGCTATTCTCTCTGCTTAGACAGGAAGAACAGCACTACTTTTTACTAATAAACTGCGACTCTAAAAAACCCAATCCATAACCTAAAAACTGAGTAAAAGAAGTTACAATACTTAAAGAAGCAACTCGTACGTTTTTATTCTGCAATAAGGAATCTAGGAAAATTAGCAAGAAATAAACTCCGTAGAAATATAGTAATTGATTAAAACCTAAAATCACTAAAAGAATACTGATATCAAATCCTATAATGAATATACAAGGAAACCAATAGGTTAGTTTCACAGTCTCTGGGTACATTCTATTTAGTTTAGGCCTTGCAGCACCAAATGCAAAAGTTTGTTGAAAGAAACCTAAAAAAGAATTCCTGCGTTTATGATACACATACGCTGCATCTATAAGCTGAGTTTCTAAACCCTGCTCCCATAAACGAAAGCTTAAATCTATATCTTCACCAGCTCTCATATTAGAAAAGCCTTTGGTGATATCAAAAGCTTTTTGAGAAAGCCCCATATTAAAACTTCTTGGTTGAAATTTCCCAACACTTTTTTTATTCCCTCTAATGCCACCAGTAGTCAAAAAAGAAGTCATGGAATAATTGATTGCTTTTTGTAATACTGAAAAACTAGAATGTGCTGCATCCGGACCTCCAAAAGCATCTGTATACTTTTTTTCTAGTTGTTTCGTGATTTCTGCTAGATAATTATTAGGAAGGATTACGTCTGAATCTAAGATAATAAAGTAATTTCCTGTGGCTTTGGTCATTCCATAATTTCTACTTGATCCGGGACCTGTATTTTCTGTCTCAAAATATTGAATAGACAATTCTGAAGTATATTTATTTATAATCAAATCACTTTTTTCAGAAGATCCATCTTCTACAATACAAACTTCAAAGGGTTCATCATATTCTTGAGCACTTATACTCGCTAATAATTCGTCTATTTCTTCAGGACGATTGTATACAGGGATGATAATGGAAAAAATTGGTTTCACGGGCTTTGTTATGTTACAGAAAAGTTAATTTCTTGTCCGTTGATTTTAAATAAAACTGAATCGTATTTTTTTTCTGTAAAAACTTCCGCGTCTTCGACCGATATGTTATAATCAATCTTAGTAATCGCTTTTTTTACCGTATTAGAAAAATCAGATTCAATTATATGTTCATCTGATTCAAATGATAATATTTGATTTTCTTTTAAAAAAGAAAGTGTAGTTCCTTTTTTACTTTTCAAATTCGTGTCACTTACAATAATGGTCTCAAGCATAATAAACCCTCCCAACTCCGCAATTTTTAGATATAAATCGCCATAAGCCGATACCGCAAATTTCTTGATTCCGTATGCTACAATGTCTGCTTCAATTTTAAGGTCAACCTCTGTCCTCTCCATCAACTTAATGCTTTCAGATGATTTAAATACTGTATCCAATTTCTTAAAAAAGCCCATGTCTTAAATTTAAGTGTAAAAATAGCATAAAAAAACGCAAACCTTTCGGTTTGCGTTTATAATGAGATAATTTAAAAAAATAGTTATTCTTTTATAATCTTGTAAGATCCTATATTTCCTTCTACACTTACTTTTACAAGATACACACCTGGTTTTAAAGTAGACAAGTCCACAGATGAATTGTTTGCATTAGGTGCTCCAGAAAATACTTTTTGACCTAATAAATTAAAAACTGTTATTGCCTCTACTTTATTCTGAGATCTGAAGTTTAGTTCTTCTTTCACAATTCTTGGATACAAGTTAAACCTTTCTAGAGTATTTGTTTCTGTTACTAAGGTTGCAGTTGTAACCTGAAAATTAGTAACATGAAAATCATAATCTCCTCCAGAAACTCCACTAAAAGCATACAAAGCTATTTTTGCAGTTGTAGATGTAGTCGATAAAGTAACCTCTGGCATAGCCTGTAAAGCGTTTGTTAGCGAAGATGTAGAGTCCCAACGATATAATTCTGACCATGTAGCACCATCATCTTCTGATAGAAGAACAGCAACATAATCATCACCAGCATCCATTCCATCAGAATCTGGCAGAGCCGAATTATAATTTGTAATACCAGCATCTATATTTAGGTAATGGGTACCAGAACTAAGATCAAAAGTTGGAGATATTAAATACTCATCAATTAATGTTGAATATATGTTTACTTTAGCTCCAGAACCTAATGTTGCATCATTTAAAAAATCAGTTCCTTTCCAATCAGAAGATGTTCCAGTTGGATCACCATAAGATCCGCTAGATTGTGACCAGTTATTAAGAGTATTAAAGTCGTCTGAAAAATTTGGTGTTACAGTTCCTAAAGGTGATCCAACACAAATATTAAAATTATTTTGTTGTACTGAATCAAACCAACCATAAACTCTTACTAAATAGGTGTTAGAGGCAGTTAAACCAGTTAAATCTAGTGTGTTTGGATCGCTATCATCAACAAAAACTAGACCATCACAGCCACCGCTAGCGTCATAAACTCCCATACCCATGTCTGTGCTTGTAGAGGTTCCACCTCCTTGATTTACTACATCAGTAATAGTTACTTTATGACTTGTTCCTGCAGCTACAAATGAAAACCATACATCTGTATTTGGAGTTCCTGTTACATCATCCGATTGTGAGGAAGCAGTTGCTGCTTCAGTTGTACCAGCTTCAACAACAGCACACTCATAGTCTGAATTTACAGTAAGAGAAATAGCGCCGTTACAATCATCATTAGAGGGAGGTATATTTGGCATTGTCCAAGAAATTGTTCCCCAGGTACTGTTGCCATCAGTTCCGCCGCAATTAGCTTGAACATAAATATCATAGACTGCTCCAGGAGTTAAACCACCTACAGTTACAGAGTTATTTGGACCAGTTACAATAAGTGTTCCACTTCCTTGAGTAAAACCAGTGGGCCCAAATTCATAAGTCCATTCTGTTTCAGTGCCTCCAGCTATCCATAATATCTCTACTTCTGATGTTGAGTTAATTGTTGCCGTTAAACCTGTTACAGAAAAACAGGTTGGAGTTTCTTCAACCAAAATATCATCTAAATATAAGGATGCTCCATCGGCACCTGAATAATTAAATAGTATTTTCACATCGTTTAGTCCAACATAATCAGAGAGTCTATAGTTTGTTCATACCATGTAAAGTTAGTAAATACACCAACATCTGCTTCTTTGAATAATTCTGTAACATTTGTTCCATCATCAATACTTACAGTAAAGTCATAATAGTTATATGGATCTATACTCCAGTAATAGCTCATATTCCACCAAAATTTAATCCTTGGATTTGTAGCTGATGTAAGGTCAATGCTAGGGGAAATTAAAGTTTCATCTTGAGTAGAAAGATCATATGCAACTGTAGCACTATTAGTTCCATTGTTAGCTATAGTGGTAGAAATTTCCCAAGTCTCGGTTGTATTAGTTTGTGTTAGAACCCAACTAGCTGGGAGAGAAGTTCCCGATTCAAATCCTTCAGACAAATATTGCCCAAAAGAAAAAGAGGAATACAAAAACGTTAATAATAAAGTAATTTTTCTCATGTGGTTAGGTTTTAATTAGTTGATTAATATATTTTTACTGTACGTTAAAATACATTATTTCTTTCAAATAAGAAACAACTCTGTATAAAAAAAAGCT
>CALJHU010000024.1:0-15264 GCA_937771065.1 uncultured Polaribacter sp.
TTACACGATCATTTCTGGTAAAATTGAAAATACAACGGCAAAAAAAATAATTATTTATAGCCAATTTGATACGAGTGAGAAAAAAGAAATAGTAATAGCTGAAAATGGCACTTTTAGAGATACTTTGAAAATGAATTGTAATTTTTTCCTATTGCGAGAGGACAGGAATATGACAGAATTTTATGCACCAAACGGCAGTGATACTCACATTAACTACAATTCAAAAAAGAAAGATTCTACACTTACCCTAAGTGGAAGCCTAAGTACTATTAATAATTATCTTTTCAATAAAAATAAAGTGAATTCGGCCATTGCAGAAGGTCAAAAAGAAAGGTTTTTAAAAGATGAAACAGCTTTTAAAATTCAAGCACTCAAAATAAAAACAACAGAAGAAGACTTATTATATAAAACAGCAGGTATTCCAGAGGCTTTTAAAATTAACGAGAAAAAAAATATTAATTACAGTTATTTAGCTTCTTTAAGCAACTACCAAACATATCATGGCTATTATATAGGAGATCGCAGTTTTGAAACTTCAGAAAATTTTTTAAATGAATTAAAAGATTTAAAACTAGAGAATGAAACTGATTTTCTTTTTTCTATGAACTATAGAGCTCTTGTAAGTGCTATCTTAAGAAGTAAATCTGATGATTTAATAGCAAAAGATTCTACAGAAACTGATCTTGCTTATATAAAAACAATTGTAAGCATTAAAAATGAAGTCATAAAAAACAAATTACTTTATGATGATGCTAAATATGGTATTACAAATACAGATAATTTAGAGGCATACTATCTTCTTTTTTCTGAAAACTCTACAAATGAAGAAAACAACAAAAAAATAACGAAGGACTATAACAACTTAAAATCTTTAGCTAAGGGGAATCCTTCTCCTTCATTTACAGATTATGAAGACAATGCAGGCGGAACGATGTCTTTAGAGGATTTAAAAGGAAAATATGTATATATTGATGTTTGGGCAACCTGGTGCGGCCCCTGTATTGCAGAAATACCCTCTTTAAAGAAAGTTGAAAAAGCATTTCATGGTAAAAATATTCAGTTTTTAAGTATCTCTATTGATACTGATAAAGACCATGACAATTGGAAAAAAATGATTCTTGATAGAGAATTAGGTGGAGTGCAATTAATTGCAGATAATAATTGGGAGTCTCAATTTATAGCAGATTTTATAATTAAAGGAATTCCTCGTTTTATTTTAATAGATCCAAACGGGAATATTTTAGATGCCAATGCACCGAGGCCTTCAGATAAAAAATTAGTAGCAACCTTAAACGGTTTAAACCTTTAGTATTTTTTAAATAACCAATTACAATGAAGAGATTTCTTTCTATTTTCTTTCTTTTTACAGCTATTTCTATTTTTTCGCAAACAGAAGACACCCCTATTGTTTGGGAGACTTCTATTCAATCAAATTTCAGAAACTGAATACGATGTTATTTTTACCGCTAAACTTTTTCAAGAATGGCATTTATACTCCCAATACAATCCAGAGTATGCCTCACAACCATTAGAGATTTTAATTCCGGAAGGCAGAAAAGGGTACGAATTAGTTGGTAAAGCAAAAGAAAGCCAGACAAAAAAAGAATACTCAGAAGTTTGGGAAAAAGAAGAAATTTTCTTTGCAAATAAGGCTATTATTACACAGAGAATACAAATAACAGATACTGCTATTTCTTCTTTAACCTTAGAGGTTTTTGGCCAAGTTTGTAGAGAAGCCTGTATACAAATAGAAGAAACTTTTTCTTTTGCTCTATAACTGGCAAAAAACTAATAAAAGAGGTCATCGTTTTAGATAAAAAAAGTAAAAACTTAACAAAGAGTTTACAACTAGATTTAAAAAACACTGCTTTACTACAAACGGGCAACTAAGGCCGCAGATAAATCTGGTAATTCTTTATTCAATATTTTTCTTTTAGGCTTTGTTGGTGGCTTGTTAGCTTTGTTAACGCCATGTGTTTTTCCAATGATTCCTTTAACCGTTTCATTCTTTACAAAACAATCTCAAAGTAAAAAGAAAGGAATCTTTAACGCCATTTTATACGGAGTGTTTATTGTAATTATTTACATGCTACTAAGTGTTCCTTTTCATTTAATTGATGGCTTAGATCCTAGTATTTTAAATACTATCTCCACTAATATTTGGTTAAATATTTTCTTTTTTGTCATTTTAGTCTTTTTCTCCTTATCCTTTTTTGGCTTTTACGAAATAACACTACCAAGTTCTTGGGGAACCAAAATGGACGCTGCTTCTGATGTTGGTGGGTTTGTAGGTATTTTCTTTATGGCATTAACTTTAGCAATTGTTTCTTTTTCTTGTACAGGACCTATTTTAGGCTCTCTTTTAGCAGGTTCTCTGGGTACAGTTGGCAATCCAGCGTTTCAACTTTCTGCAGGTATGACCGGCTTTGGTTTAGCATTAGCAATGCCTTTTGCCTTATTTGCATTGTTTCCTAATTTGTTAAATTCTTTGCCAAAATCTGGAGGCTGGCTAAATACAACCAAAGTAGTTTTAGGTTTTTTAGAACTAGCTTTTGCATTTAAATTTTTATCAAACTCAGATTTAGTTGGGCACTGGGGCCTATTAAAACGTGAGGTTTTTATTGGTCTTTGGATTGTTATTTTCTCTGCATTGGTCTTGTACCTTTTTGGGAAAATAAAATTCCCGCATGATTCTCCGTTGAAGAAAATTATCATTTTTTAGAAGCTTCTTTTGGTGTGCTTATTTTTGCTTTTGTAGTCTATTTAATTCCCGGGAACATTTAAAAATCCGACTTGGAACTTGAATGCGTTAAGTGGTTTTCCACCTCCACAATTTTATAGTGTGTATGAACAAGCATCAGACTGCCCATTAGGCTTGGATTGTTATAAAGATTTTGATGCAGGTTTGCAAGCTGCAAAAGAAACAAACAAACCTATTTTACTAGACTTTACAGGGTGGGCTTGCGTGAATTGCAGGAAAATGGAGGAAAATGTTTGGAGCGAATCAGAAATTTACACCCTTCTTAAAGAAGAATACATTCTAATTTCTTTATATGTAGATGATAATGAAAAAGAACTGCCAAAAGCAGCACAATTCGACTTTAGAAAATCAAATGGTAACATTAAAAAGATTAAAACCTACGGAGATAAGTGGTCTACGTTTCAAATACTGAATTTTAAAAATGCGTCACAACCTTATTATATTTTGATGAATACAGATTTAGAAATTTTAAATTCACCGCAACAATATACAGATATCAAAACCTATAAAAACTGGTTAAAAAAAGGGATTGAAAATTTCAATAAAAAACCATTAAAATAAATTATACTGTATATTTGATACTATAACATTAAGAGATGAAAAAAATATTCTTGCTTTTTATGATTTTTCTTTGCGCAAACATTTCTATGTATTCTCAAAAAACAAGCACAAATATTAGCAGAGCACCCATTAGTATCTATACTTTTAACTCACTTAAAAAAGACGTACATACTATCTCTTCGATTAGTAGAAGGTTGAATATAAATCCTTTCTATTCAGTAACTCCAAACGACCATAGTGTTGATCAAAAAATATATCCTTTAAACTTTAAAGAAATTGGAGCGCAAACAACAGAATCTATTTATGATGATTATGAAAAATATCAAGATAACACTTTCTTAAAAGAATTCTTATTTGCCAACGACCCAACAAGGTGGAATCTTCAAAGAACAAAAAACAGAATACACCCTGTACCTTTAAATAAATAACAAATTCTATTTTCGCTAAAATTTATTAAAATTTATATCGTTTTCGTAATTAAATAGTTAATTATTAGGGAATACCTAAGTTCTGTAACACCCCTTTTTCGTAAATTTACCTTATAAAATTTACTAAATATGTCAGGATTACCAAAGCTTGCTCGTTTTAATGAAAATGTGTTGTCTAAATACCAAATTTACAATAGTATTTTCATGACTTTGCCTTTTGATACTATTAGCAATACTGGCGTATTGTTGCCGTTGTTCCATGAATTGTGTAAAAAAGGGTTCAAAGAAGGAAAAAACCCGACAGAAATTGTGGATACATTCTTTGACAAGTATCAAGAAAACCCCACTGAAGCAGAGAAAACAGATTTATTATTTCGTTTTATTCAATATATAGAGCGCCAAGTAGTATTATTTGACGCTATAGAAGATGCCGCTTTTCCTGTTGTAAATAATATGGATGGAATTGGTACACTAAGAAATTCAAAAGAAACTGCACTTTTAAGCGACAAAAAAGAAGCATTAAAAGCGCATTTAGAAGATTTTAAAGTGCGTATAGTTTTAACCGCGCATCCAACACAATTTTATCCTGGAACGGTGCTTGGAATTATTACGGACTTAAACAAAGCAATTCAAAATGACGATTTATTACTCATAAAAAAATTGCTAGCTCAATTAGGAAAAACACCATTTTATAAAAAAGAAAAACCAACACCTTACGATGAAGCCGTAAGTTTAATTTGGTATTTAGAAAATGTATTTTACGAATCTGTTAGTAAAATATACAACTATATTCAAAACAATATTTATGATGGAAATCCTATGGATAATGAAATTATAGATCTTGGTTTTTGGCCTGGTGGAGATAGAGATGGAAATCCTTTTGTTACTACAAAAATAACATTGGATGTAGCAGAGAGGTTAAGACAATCTATTTTAAGAAGCTATTATAGAGATGTGAGAAGACTTAAAAGACGTTTTACTTTTGATGGCGTTCAGGAAATTTTATCAAAAATTGAAAAAAGATTATACAAACACGTAGTAAGAAGCTATAGTAAAGTTAATTTTTCGCAAGATATATTTTTAGATGAATTAGCAAAAGCAAGAAAAATTATAGCAGAAAAGCATCAATCTTTATTTATAGAAGAACTAGATGATTTTATTAATAAAGTAAGAATTTTTGGTTTTCATTTTGCAACCTTAGATATTAGACAAGATAGTAGAGTGCATCACAAAGCTTTTACACAAATTGTAAAAGATTTACAAAATACTGGAGATACTACATTCCCGAAAAATTATGAATTTTTACCTGAAGAAGAACAAATTGAAATTTTAGCAGTTGTAAAAGGAAGTATTGATCCTAAAATGCTAACAGATGATACGTCTATAAGTGCTATAGAATCTATATATGCATTAAAAGAAATACAAGCTAGAAACGGAGAGCGTGGTGCAAATCGTTATATAATTAGTAACAACCAAACGGCTTTAAATGTTATGGAAACTTTTGCAATGCTAAATCTTTGCGGATTTGAAAACGAATTACCAGTAGATGTAATTCCGCTTTTTGAGACTGTAGAAGACTTGCAAAATGCAGAGCAAGTAATGAGAACTATTTATTCAAATAGAACCTACAGATATCACTTAGAAAAAAGAAAAAACAAGCAAACCATTATGTTAGGTTTTTCTGATGGAACAAAAGATGGTGGTTATTTAATGGCTAACTGGGGTATTTTTAAGGCAAAAGAAGCACTCACAAAAGTTTCTAGAGAATTTAATATTGAAGTTATTTTCTTTGACGGACGTGGAGGACCACCTGCTCGTGGAGGAGGAAAAACACATCAATTCTATGCTTCTTTAGGGCCAACAATTGAAGACAAGGAAATTCAATTAACAGTGCAAGGACAGACTATTAGTTCTAATTTTGGTACTAAAAATTCTGCACAATACAATTTAGAGCAATTAATAAGTTCTGGAATTAAGAATGACATCTTTACAAAGGATCAATTAAATGACCAGAATAGAGAACTGATTGAAGACATGGCTGAAATTAGCTATAAAACGTATGTAGATTTTAAAAACCACCCACAATTTTTACCCTACTTAGAAAAAATGAGTACGTTAAAATATTATGCAAAAACCAATATTGGTAGCAGACCAAGTAAGCGAGGCGGATCAGATAAACTAGATTTCTCTGCCTTAAGAGCCATTCCTTTTGTAGGAAGTTGGAGCCAGCTAAAACAAAATGTTCCTGGGTTTTTTGGACTAGGTACAGCACTTAAAAAATATGAAGATGCAAATAGATTTGATGAAATTATTGCCTTTTACAATGCTTCAGATTTCTTTAAAACGTTGCTAGAAAATAGCATGATGAGTTTAACCAAATCTTTCTTCGAACTCACCGCATACATGGCAGATGACGCCGAGTTTGGTGAATTCTGGAAGTTAATTTTCGAAGAGTATAAAACAACAAAAAGGTTGTTGTTAAAACTTACAGGACACAAAGAGCTAATGGAGAATTTTCCTGTAGGGAAAGCATCTATTGAAATTAGAGAAAAAATTGTTTTACCACTTTTAACCATTCAACAATTTGCCTTGAAAAAAATTCAAGAACTACAAAAATCTGAAGAGAATACAGCGGAACTAGAAGTATATGAAAAAATAGTGATGCGTTCTTTATTTGGTAATATTAATGCTAGTAGAAATTCTGCTTAATATAAAAAGTATATTTCTTTTACTAATTTTTTAAATTAAAATGCAATCATAATATGATTGCATTTTTTTTGCATCTAAAAGAATCTATTAATTATTTTGAAAATGCAACATAAAAGCACCCAATAAAATTATAATAATAAAAACTATATTTTTTTTAGAAAATTTTTCCTTAAAAAAGAAGTGCACTAAATAAAATAGTTGTTAAAGGTGCTGCCAAAAACAAAAGGCTAGAAACAATGGGATTCGTCTGCTTTAAACCTAGAAAACTGAATAGGATTGCAAAAAAAACAACCGTACTCATTATGATTATTTTTTTGAAATAAATTCTTAAATCTGTTTTAATTGCACTAATATTTGCTTTTTTAAAAGTAAACAACAAGCCAACAAAAAAGACAATAGATTCTTGATTTGCAATAATTAACAAAGGAGAAAAATTTAAATTTAAATTTTTCCAATGAAGTATTGCAGAAAAACTGTAACTAAAAGTCATTAAAAGCAAAATTAAATGCTGTTTGAAAGTTATTTTTAATTGCGTCTGCTTATTACTAAAAATAAAACATACAAATCCAGACACGATGAATAATAAACCTAATAAAGACTCTTTAATTGGAACTGCATCAAATATCCATAAATATAAAATTGTAAAAACAACGCCCAAGTAAATTATAAATTCCCAACCATTGTAGTGATGCTTTTTTAATAACTGCTAGCATACTAAACAATCCTAAAACACCAAATAGAGAACCCGTAGTAATTTTAATAAAATCAGAAATAGAAATATGCTCTATTGTAAAAAATAATAATAAAAAACCTATGGAAATAGTACTTGTAAAAAAAGCACGGTAAGCCACTAAAAAGGGAATAGAGGTAGCTTTTAAGTTTTTTTTCCACAGGACATTATTGTAAGAAAATAGTAAAACAGATAGCATAATAAAAATCATATGATACTATTTAATTTAAAAGGTGTTTTTTTGAAATTTCCAAAAACTTAATGAAGCCTGTTTTTAGAACCAGTTTTTCTAAAATTAAAAATGAGGCAGCATTTGTAATGGCATCACTTTCTAAATAACTTATTTTTATTTTAGTTTGGTAATAAAACAATGATACATAATCATAATAACTTAATTCAACCTTTTCTAAAACTACCAATTCTAAATTTCCTTTTGCCGTAGAAATATTATTACTATACCAATTTATATTAGCTAACGCTATTAAATAAATAGAACTCATCGTATTATCAGACCAGTAATCCGATTCAAAAATTTGTTCATAGAACTTATCTGATAATTTGGTAAGTATTTTGTATTCTTCTTTTATCAGTAATGCAGGTATCACTTCTTCTAAAAACATAGAAACTTTTGTTGTTTTGCATTCTTTAAATAATTCTTCTTTTAACGAGCTATCAATAGCACTAGATAGCATAATTTTATAACTGTAGAACCTTCCTTTTAAAACCGCATTAAATGTACTAAAAGCTTCAGGTCGTTTAATCTCTTGATTTTCACAAATACCCCCTGTATAGAACTGTCTGTAACAATCCATTAATGCTACAAAAAACAAATCTGATTTGACGGAAGATTCCTTTTTAATTAATGTTAATACTTTAAAGTAAATACCTCTTAAATGAGAATAATCAATATATAGTAAAGGCACAGTGTTTCTAAAACTTTCATACTTTATTAAATCACTATAAATAGTTAGTGCCCTTTTTTCATTTAAACTATAAAAACTATGCGTTATAATAGTTGCAAACTTGAGTAACTCGCTAAATTTAGGCCTGCTTAATTCTATCTTTTCAAAAAGCTTATTTAAAGTTTTTAAATTATTTCTCTGAATTAAATTCGATATAAAATAAGCTAAGAAAATAATATTTTTGTTATAAAGTATTCCTGTATTTATTGTCTGGATTCCCTCTTCATTTAAATCATTAGTTTGCTGTATTAAAAGTAATTGTTGCTGAAAATACCATTCATCAAAATTCAAATTATCTTTTAAATAGTTTGTAAATGACCTGAATTCTAAATAATTTGCAAGCGTATTTAAAGTAGATAAACTAGGTTTTGTCTTGTTTAAAAAACCAAACAAACGACGAAGTGTATTATACCCGATTTTTAAATTATTAAAAGATTCTATAGCTTCCCTTAAGTATTTAATATCTCCAACATTATTTACAATAATATTAGATTTTTTTTGAACATCTATTAATAACTGGGAATGGTCTAGATTCATTAAATGAAGTTATTTTACGAATATACCAAAAAAAATAAACAGAACTATTGTAATAAATGATTTAATAAGGTAGTAGATAGTTCATAAATATATTATCTAGTACAACTTGCCTAATATGAAAAAAAGAATCATTTTTAGTACAATTAAGCATTGCTTGTACTTTTTTGTTCGGTAATATTTATTACTTTTAAAGAAAAAGATATGCTAGTAAAAGTTTATGGTTCAGCCGTTTTCGGTATTGAAGCCACCACCATTACTGTCGAAGTAAATATCGACAAAGGAATTGGTTATCACTTAGTCGGGTTACCTGACAATGCTGTTCGCGAAAGTTCGTATCGGATTTCTGCGGCACTAAGTAATAATAAATTCAAACTCCCAGGGAAGAAAATCATTATAAATATGGCGCCTGCTGATATTCGCAAGGAAGGTGCTGCTTATGATTTAACTTTAGCTGTAGGTATTCTTGCTGCCTCTAATCAAATTAAATCAGAAAACATACAAAAGTACGTTATTATGGGTGAGCTTTCTTTAGACGGAAGTTTACAGCCTATAAGAGGTGCTTTACCAATTGCCATAAAAGCAAGAGAAGAGGGTTTTAAATATTTAATTCTTCCGAAAGAAAATGCTAAAGAGGCTGCAATTGTAGATGATTTAGAGGTTTTAGGCGTAGAAAACATCTTAGAAGTCATTCACCATTTTAATAGGAATCAAAAAATTGAACCTACAATTGTAGATACACGCGCAGAATTCTATAAAAGCATGGATTTCCCTGAGTTTGATTTTTCGGATGTGAAAGGGCAAGAATCGATTAAGCGCTGTATGGAAATTGCTGCTGCTGGAGGACATAATATTATTTTAATTGGTCCTCCAGGTTCTGGGAAAACAATGTTGGCAAAAAGATTGCCAAGTATTTTACCTCCAATGACATTACATGAAGCGCTAGAAACTACAAAAATTCATTCTGTAGTTGGTAAAACAAAGAACAATGGTTTAATGTTTCAAAGACCTTTTAGAAGTCCGCATCATACAATTTCTAATGTTGCTTTGGTTGGTGGAGGACAATATCCAAGGCCTGGAGAAATTTCACTTTCTCATAATGGTGTGTTGTTTTTAGATGAATTACCAGAATTTAAGAGAGATGTTTTAGAAGTAATGCGCCAACCATTAGAAGACAGAGATGTTACGATTTCTAGAGCAAAATTTACAGTAACGTATCCTTGTAGTTTTATGTTGGTGGCAAGCATGAATCCCAGTCCTTCTGGATATTTTAACGACCCAAATTCTCCAATGACTTCTTCTCCTCAAGAAATGCAGCGGTATTTAAGTAAAATTTCTGGCCCGTTATTAGATCGAATAGACATTCATATAGAAGTTACTCCTGTACCTTTCTCAAAATTATCTGAAGAAAGAAAAGGCGAAGCATCCGTTGATATTAGAAAACGAGTTACCGCATCAAGAGAAATACAATCCGAGCGCTTTAAAGATTTTGAGAACGTACATTATAACGCTCAAATGACGGTAAAACAAATTCGTAAATTCTGTAAGTTATCTAAAGAAAGTAAAACACTTTTAAAGACGGCTATGGAAAAATTAAACCTTTCTGCAAGAGCTTATGACAGGATTCTAAAAGTTTCTAGAACCATTGCAGATTTGGCAAATGTTACAGATATTTCTCCAGATCATATTGCTGAGGCAATTCAGTATAGAAGTTTAGATAGAGAGGGCTGGTTGGGGTAAAAAATATATTTTTTTACTTTTAAGGTAGGACTTTTTAAACTTCGTTTGTTATAGATACAAACAAAATATATTTATTATGAAAAATTTACTAAAAAAAACCCTGTTTATTTTATTTATTGCTTTTGCATCTTGTCAAGAAGAACAAACAATAGAAACCCCAGTTTCAGATCAAAACATTACTCCTGATTCAATAATTTTTGATACATTAAGTAAGACCTCAACAGATGATACAATAGAGTGTATCGATTTTATGTATCCATTGTCATTTTCTATTTACGATTCCAATAATCAAGTATTAAGGGATGAATCTGTTAACAACGACGAGGAACTTAACGATCTTTTAAGTTCTATTAATAGCCCTAGTTTCGATGGCTCCTTTATAGAACTAAACTATCCAGTAAGTTTAGTTAATTCAGAGGATGAAACTATTACTGTGTATAACAATCAAGAACTAGTTAATGCTTTGAGTACTGAAATTAGTTGTGTAGGTATTGATAATTTATTTGACTGTGTATTTGGTTTATTTCAATTAGATTTTAATATTGTTGATTCTGATGAAAATCCTAACGACGGCATTACTTCATTCTCTATAGAAATTGATTTAGATTGCAATGAGATAGACTATGACTTATCCTATTTTGAAACTCAATCTGATGCAGAAGCCAACGTAAACGAAATTGTATTTCCATACACGAACACATCAAACCCCCAAATATTATATGTAAGAGCAGAAACTAATTATATCAATCAAATTTACAATGAAGTCTTTGAAGTAAATATTAACGTTTCTCCACAACAAGAAAATGATGTTTGCCCTGGAGACTATACAAGTGGCTTTTTAACACAATGTAAATGGAACATTACAAACCACAGTAGCACAGATTATTCTGATTACAGCTTCTCTTTTAGAGATGACGGAACATTTACTGCAGAAAACACTTCAGACAATACTTCTCAAGAGGGTACATGGTTAGCTGCTGATAATGATAATGGAATAGGATCATTTGTTCGCTTAAACTTTGATACTACAACTGTATTGTCACAAATTGCAGGTGATTGGGATATAAAAACCTGTGATTTAAATCTAGAAACCGCAGTATTTAATCTAGAACTTGGGGCTGAGTCCTTTACATTTATAATTGATTGTGATTAAATTATATAATTACCATAAAGAATTTGTTTTAGTAGATAGATTCTTTGTGGTTTTTCATAATTTACATCTTATAAACATAATTAAATTTAATATTTTTTGAAAAATTTAGTCATACAATCAGTTTGCGGAGAAAATATGTATAAACAAATATTTTATAATCACGCAAAAAATATTCAAAGTTTTTTGTCTTACAAGTTTGGCTTAAAATATGCTGTAGAAGATAAAGTACAAGAAGCATATATAAAACTTTAGGAAAATTGCAGAAAAATACCACCAGAAAAAGCAAAATCATACTTGTATAGAGTCGCTACTAATTTGGTGTTAAATGAAATAAATCATCAAAAAGTAAAACTTAAATACAATAGTTTAAAAAAGGAGAATACAAATTACGAATCGCCAGAATTTATTTTTGAGTCCAATGAGTTTTCAGAAAAAATACAAAGCGCTATTGCAAATTTAACAGAAGCGCAAAGAGTCGCATTTTTACTTAATAGAATAGATGGTAAAAAACACAAAGAAATAGCAGAAATACTTGACATATCTACCAAAGCTGTTGAAAAAAGAATATATGGAGCTATAAAATCCATCAAAGAAAATTATCAAATTAAAATCTAAATTAAATATCATGAAAAAAGAATATTTAATAAAAAAATGGTTAGACAACGAGCTAACTTCAGAGGAAGAAATTGCTTTTAATATCTCAGAAGACTTTTCATTCCTTACAGATTTAACGAACGACTTAAAAGAGGCTAAATTAAAATCTAATTTTAATGAAGATCTAGAGTTTTCAAAGCTAAAAGATAAACTTCCGCTTAAAAAAACTAAGAAAACTAAAGTAATATCTTTCAATTTAATTGCAAGAATTGCTGCAATATTTGTTTTAGCTTTTAGTACATTATTATATGTTACTAGTAAAAAAGAAGTATCCACATTCATAGGAGAAACAACAGTCTTGACACTTCCAGATAATTCAAAAGTCTATATTAGTGCCTCTAGTAGTGTTCAAATAAAAAGACTTAATTGGGAGAGAAATATTACTTTAAAAGGTGAAGCCTATTTTGAAGTTGAAAAAGGTAAAAAATTTACAGTTGCTACTAAAGATGCTTCAGTAAAAGTTTTAGGCACAAAATTCAATGTAATTTCTAGGGATAATTATTTTGAAACCATTTGCTATGAAGGGAGAGTTTTAGTTACTTATAACGATACAAAAAGGGTACTAAATGTTGGTGAAAAGTTTCTATTAATTGATAATAAAATTATAGAGACAAGAAATACCGAAAAAGATCTTCCAAAATGGAACGGTGGTAAAAGTTCATTTAAAAACACACCTATAGAATATGTTTTAAAAGAGTTTGAAAGACATTACAATATAAAAATAAAAGCAAATTTTAATGTTGATGAAAAGTTTACAGGTTCTTTTGTTCACGATAATGAAAACTTAGCTTTAAAATCAATTACATTACCACTTAATCTAAAAATTAAAAAGAAAAACAACAGCATAACTTTATTTAAAAATGATTAAAATTAAAAAGAAGTTTAGTTTTATATGTTTCCTTTTTTGTTTACAAATTTCCTTTTCTCAAAACACAGAAAAAAAAATTTTATTGATTGACGCATTAAATTTTATTGAAAAAAAACACAACGTATCTTTTAATTATTCTAATGATGTTTTGGAAAATATTTTGGTTGACAAACTAAAAAAAAATCTTAGAATTGAGTTGTTATTAGAAAAACTATTTATCGAGACTAATTTAAAATTCACACTTTTAAAAGACGGACAAATAATCATTTCTAAAAAAGAAGAATCAGAAAAAGTCACAATTCTAGATGAAATTATTTTAAATAACATTCTTACAAAAGGAATATCTGTGAAAAAAGGAGGAAAAATAACCATAAGACCAAATGAATTTAAAATATTACCTGGTTTAGCAGAACCTGATATTTTACAATCTATACAATCATTACCTGGAGTTTTAAATGCAAATAAAAAACTCTCTGATATTAATATTAGGGGAGGAACTCACGATCAGAATTTGTTTTTATGGAACAATATTAAAATGTACCAAACAGGGCATTTCTTCGGTTTAATTTCACCTTTTAATCCTTACTTAATAAAAGAAGTTAATCTTCTTAAAAATTGCACAAGCTCTAGATGTATCTTTAGATTATTTAGTTGGCAATAATTCTGTTATTGTAAAAGATAAAAAAATATTGGAACGAGTGGAAGCTATTGCAAATATGCCTGATAATGAACAACAACAAATATTTAATGTGATTGACGCTTTACTTCGAGATTATAATGCTAAAAAAGCATACGCATAAAAAAACTACTCTAATTCCTTAAAGTAGTTTTCTGTATTTTTTGTTTTTCTTACTCGTAACGGTACTAGTTACAAACTAGCACTAGCGATTATGTGACATACTAGGACGAGCGGGGGTTTAAAATAGCGAATACTCTGTACCATTGCCAGTGAGTTCAAAAGTAAGCATCATTTTTTCAGAACCAATAGTTTCAAGTTCAACACATTTAAAAATAGCATCTTTCTTTTTTAAATTAATATAATCGAAATTATTGAAATCTTTAAAGTACAAAAAACCAGGTTGCCATAACGAAATTGGTTGAGAAATTAATTTTCCATCTTTAATAAAATAAAAAAGCAAAGACCCTTTCAATCTTTTTGAATAGTTAATTTTAGGTAATGCAATTCCTTCTTTTAAAAATATAGCAACACTGCTAGCATTTGAACCTCCTACTATTATTACTTCATTCCAGTTTTTACAGTTAAATATTTTAGAAAAATTATATATTTTATCTAACTTCAAACTATCACCTTTTTTTAAAACTTTATTAAGACTAGATTCAAAGCAACTTTCTTTAATATTATTTGCTGTATTAAACTGCAAGAGTATATAACTTATACAAATGAAAAATAATACTGAAACTAAAACTATAATTTTTTTTCTTTTTATCATTTTAATTTCTTTGTGGATGACTTTTAAGGTACTCCATAGCTTTTTCCCGACTTTTTTTAATCATTAGATTATTATCTTTTATAGTCTGTTTAGGAATCGCATTTATGTCTAAAATCATAAACAATTAACCAACAATTATCATGAATATTTACATATATTTTTACCTTATATTTGTATAATCAATGCATAATAATACATTTTTGTAAGTAATAATGACTAAAATAGGTAATAAGATAACAGAACTGCGTAAGCAAAAAGGTTGGTCACAAAGTGAGCTAGCAAATCAAATTAAGGCTTCTCGTGAAGCTATTGGTAAGTACGAACGTAATGAGTCTATGCCTTCTGTGGAGACAGCAAAGAATATTGCAGATGTATTTGATGTATCTTTAGATTATCTTGTAGGAGATGTTTTAAAACCTTCTTTTGATAAACGTATGATAGAACGTCTTGAAGATTTCGAACTTTTAACTGAAAACGATAAAAGCCATTTATTCGCATTACTTGATGCTTTTTTAAGAGATGCTAAAACCAAAAAAGCGTATTCTTAAAATTTACGCATAAAAAAAGCTACTCTAATTGCTTAAAGTAGTTTTTTATAATATTTATTTTCTTATCGTAACGGCACGGAATACAATTCCGCGCCAGCACTTGTGTGTTACATATCCGCGCGAGCGGGTGAATTTTACCACATTAGTCTATATCATTACCAAAAA
>CALJHU010000025.1:0-14858 GCA_937771065.1 uncultured Polaribacter sp.
AAAAAAGGAAAATGGTGTTTTTAAATTAAAGAGTAATTTAAAAGAGTTTGAAGCAAAAAACGTAATTATTGCTACGGGTCCGTTTCATAAACCATTTACACCTTCATGTCATTTAAAGATTTCTGAAGACGTTCTACAGATTCATAGCGAACATTATAAAAGTACAGAGCAGTTACAAGATGGTGCTACTTTGGTGGTGGGTGCAGGAGATTCTGGAGTGCAGATTTTAAGTGAAATTTCTAAAACCAATACTCCAGTTTATTTTTCAGGAAACACAAATATCACTTCGCTTCCGCAAGAAATATTAGGAAAAACATTGTGGTGGTGGTTTCATAAAGTTGGTTTTTTAACCGCCAATAAATATTCTTGGATTGGTAAAATGCTTAGTAAAACAGGACAACCTGTAATTGGTACAGATGTAAAAACACTATTTAAAAAAGAAAACATTACCTGTGTTGGCAGAACGTTAGATGCGAATGCGCAAAGCATAACTTTCGAAAAACAAGAAGTAAGCGATATTAAAAATATTGTTTGGGCCACTGGTTTTAAACCAAATTTTAGTTGGATTGATGGCATTGAGTTAGACCAAAGCAACTATCCTAAAAACTATAGAGGCGTAAGTAAAACGATAGATGGGTTGTACTTTTTAGGCTTGCCGTGGTTGTACACAAGAGGTTCTGCTACTTTAGGCGGTGTGCAAAGAGATGCAAAATATTTAAATACATATCTTTTCAAAAAAGAAACAAAAAAGGCTTTGGTGTAATTTTTAGTTTCAATTTTAGAACATAAAAAAGACCGCTATTTTTAGCAGTCTTTTTTATTGGATATACTTCTTATAAACTAAGATTTAATATTTGCCTTTGGCGGATTAGGCAATTCTTTAAAGCCCATATTAAATAAAGTAAATCCGAAAATATCTGCATACTGTTCTATGGTTTTGGCAACAGGTGTTCCTGCACCATGCCCAGCATTGGTTTCTATTCTAATTAAAACAGGGCTTTCTCCTGCTTGTTTTTCTTGCAGTTCTGCCGCAAATTTAAAACTATGAGCTGGCACAACTCTATCATCATGATCTCCGGTAGTTACTAAAGTTGCAGGATATTTTGTACCGCTTTTTACATTGTGTACTGGCGAATATCCTTTTAAATAATCAAACATTTCTTTGCTGTCATCTGCAGTTCCGTAATCATAGGCCCAACCTGCGCCTGCCGTAAATGTGTGATAGCGCAACATGTCTAAAACACCAACTGCTGGCAAAGCAACCCGCATTAAATCGGGTCTTTGCGTCATGGTTGCGCCTACAAGAAGACCGCCATTAGAACCACCACGAATTGCTAAATAGTCTGATGAAGTATATTTTTCTTGAATTAAATATTCTGCAGCTGCAATAAAATCGTCAAAAACATTTTGCTTTTTTAATTGTGTACCGGCATCGTGCCATTTTTTCCCAAACTCTCCACCACCGCGTAAATTAGGCACGGCATATACACCGCCTTGCTCCATCCAAATGGCATTTGTAATACTAAAACTAGGCGTTAAACTAATATTGAAGCCACCATAACCATATAAAATAGTTGGATTCTTACCATCTAACAAAACGCCTTTTTTATGCGTAATAATCATAGGAACCTGCGTGCCATCTTTTGAAGTATAAAAAACCTGTTTGCTAGTGTATAATTCTGAATTAAAATCGATACCCGATTTTCTGTACAATGTATAATTTCCGTCTTTTGGTGAAAACTTGTAAATAGCACTTGGTGTATTGTAATTTGTAAAAGAAAAGTACAGTTCGTTTACCGCTGTTTTTCCTCCAAAACCAGAAGCCGTGCCAATTCCTGGCAAAGTAACTTCTCTAATTAAATTTCCGTTAAAATCATATTGCAATACTTTAGAAACTGCATTTACCATGTATTTTGCAAATAAATAACCAGCACCTGTTGTTGGTTGCAATACGTTTTCTGTTTCAGGAATAAAATCTACCCAATTTTCTGGAGCAGGGTTTGTGGCATCTACCGTTACAATTTTCTGATTGGGTGCATTTAAATTTGTCTGTAAATACAAGGTACTACCTCTGTTGTCTATTACACCAGTATCGCTCTCTACCGTTGCTATAATTGGTTTTAAAACGCTGTTTTTGTCAGATAAATCTTTAATAAACAACTTATTTCCTGAGGTAGAAATAGCAGCAGAAACAATTAAATAGCGATGGTCTTCCGTTAAATAGCCACTTACATATCTGTGTTTTTCTGAAGCTTTTTCGCCAAAAATAATAGCATCTTCTTTTTGTAAAGTTCCTAGTTTGTGATAATATAATTTGTGTTGATCTGTTTTTGCAGACAATTCACTTCCCTTCGGCTTGTCATAACTAGAGTAATAAAAACCTTCGTTTTTGTACCAAGAAATTCCAGAGAATTTTACATCTTTTAAAGTGTCTTCTTTTATGATTTTATTTACGGCATCTAGTACAATTATTTTACGCCAATCAGAACCTCCTTCAGAAATTGAATATGCTGCCGTTTTACCGTCTTTAGAAAAACTTAAAGATCCTAGAGAAGTGGTTGCGTCTTTAGAAAAGGTGTTCGGATCTAAAAAAACTTCTTCTGTATCTTTTTCATCTTTTTTTCGATAGATAACAGACTGATTTTGCAAACCATTATTCTTAGAAAAATAGGTATAACCTCCTTCTTTGTAAGGTGTTCCTACTTTTTCGTAATTCCACAATTGGGTCAATCTGGCTTTTAATTGCTCTCGGTAAGGAATTTTACTTAAATAATCGAAAGTCACTTTATTCTCTGCTTTTACCCAGTCTTCTGTTTCGGCACTTCTATCATCTTCTAACCATCTATAATTATCGGTAACGGCAGTTCCGAAAAGGGTGTCTGTAACTGGTATTTTGGTTGTTTTTGGGTATTTCAAATTTTTATTATTTGGTTGATTTCCTTCTTGGCAAGAAACAAAAATTGCGCTTACAAAAAGCACTGGTATTAGAAATTTAGTATGCATGATAAGTAGCTTTTATTCTTATCAAAATTAATTGATCTCTGCGAAATAATAGCTGTTTTAACAACTTTTAACTTTTAAGACTTGTAACCGAAGTCCGTTTGTAATGTTTTGGTGTTTTTAACGACTACTTTTGCATTGAAAACAATGCAGTATTACTTAAATAATTTATTATGATAGAAAATTTAACAAAAGAAACATTTTTAGAAAAAATATTTAATTTTGAAAAAAACAAAGAATGGAAGTTTGAGGGGGAAAGACCTGTAGTAATAGATTTTTATGCAGATTGGTGCGGACCGTGTAAAGCATTGGCCCCAATTTTAGAAATTCTTTCAGCCGAATACGGAGATAAAATAGATATTTATAAAATAGACACCGAAGCAGAAACAGAATTAGCTGCGGCTTTTGCGGTAAGAAGCATTCCGTCTCTATTGTTTTGTTCTTCAGATGGTGCCCCGCAAATGGCAAATGGTGCATTGCCAAAAGCTGAGTTAGAACGCATTATTGCAGACGTTTTAAAGGTAGAGAAGCCCGTTTAATCCTAAGGATAACATTTAAAATAAAGTGTAAAAAATTCTGAAAACAGCTTTTCAGAATTTTTTTATGTTTCAATTTATATACATAAGATTTCTATGCATCATAAAATTATGTATCTTTAACAAGATTAAATTTGTCATTGCGGTAAAGTGTGACAAATAAATAAACGATTACACATCAAAAATGGGAAATCAGAAATTATACAAAGGTTCTTTGCAAACCATTATTTTAAAGCTATTAGAAAGTAATGATAAAATGTACGGTTATGAAATTACGCAAAAAGTAAAAGAACTTACTAAAGGCGAATTACAAATAACAGAAGGCGCATTGTACCCAGCCTTGCACAAATTAGAAGCAGATGGCTTGTTAGATGTAGAGGTTGCAAAAGTTGGAAATCGATTACGAAAGTATTATAAACTTACAGAAAGTCGGCACCAAGGAAACCGCCAATAAGTTAGCCGAAATGCAAGAGTTCTTAAGAACAATGCAACATTTGGTGAACCCTAAATTTAGTTTGGAGTAAGATTTTATACGCTATGGAAATTACAACAAAACAAATACAGCAAGTAGAAACCTATCTTGATAAAAAAAACTTTGATTTTATTGATTTAAAAGTAGAAGTTTTAGATCACATGATTTCTGATATTGAAAGCTTTTTGGATAGAAACTATTCTTTTGAGAATGCTTTTAAAAGAACTATTTTAAAATGGGAAAAACATTTTAAAGAGCGTCGAGGTTTTATATTTGGTTTTCAATATCACGAATCTAAGATTGTAGTAAAAAAAGCAATAAAAATGTTTAAGCCTTTTTACTTTTTATATTTAGCAGATATATTTTACCAGTTGCTTTTTTAAAATTAGTTCCAATAAAGGTAGCAGAAGATAACGCAAGTCTTTATAAACTGTTTTTTAGTATCATCTGCCTCTATTCTATTGGCTTACCTTTTCATAATCTTTATAAAAACGAAACGATCCAAAGTAAAAACAACCTATCGTTTTATTATAAAAACGCAGTATATAAGCACTTGTCCTATTTGCTTTTAGGAGTGTACCATGGTGCAGATTTTCATGATGAACGGAGAAAGTTTTTGAAACCCGGTTCATAATACAGGTTCAATTACTAAGTGTTGTATTGGTTTTGCAGTCGTTTATTGGACTTGTCAAGCTATTTCTACAGCAAAACACAAAGAAGCCAGTAAAAGAACGATATCCAAATTTAGCTGTATAAGAGATGAAACTAACCAAAACCCACATAGAAGAACTTTATATATTTACCCGAAAACACTTTGTGTATCATTACGATGTACAAACAGAATTGGTAGACCATTTAGCCAATGATATTGAAAATATTTGGGAAGAACACCCTAAATTATCATTCCAAGATGCCCAAGATAAATCCTTTAAAAAGTTCGGTATTTTTGGTTTTATGGATGTTATAGAGGCCAAACAAAAACAAATGTCTAAGCGGTACCGTAAAATTTTATGGCGTTTTTTTAAAGAGTGGTTCACCATTCCTAAAATTGTAGTTACAATCAGTATCTTTTTAGCCTTTTTTATGCTATTACAAATACAATATTCTGAGTATATCTTTCTAGCAACATTGTTAATTTTAATTATACTAGAAATGAGAATCGTTTATAAAGTCAGAAAACAACATAAAGAAAAAGTAGTTAAAAAAGACAAAATTTTTCTCTTAGAATCTATGATTGGAGACACAAAGAATGGTTATACAGGATTCACTTTTATGAATTTATTTAATATTATTCATTTAACAAACTTTAATTTTAGTACTTTACATATGTATTGGGTTTTAGTAATTTCTATTGTTTTAACACTGCTTTGTATTCTTTTTTATGTTTCAAATTATTTCATCCCACAAAAAGCAGAAGAATTGCTCATAGAAACTTACCCAGAATATAAACTTGCAAAAAGTTTGTAACAAATGCTATAGAAGAGCTACTTATTAGCAACCAAACCAATTGAACGTATGACACTACACTTTTTAAAATTAGAATGGAAACAGTTTTTCCGCTCCTCATATTGGCAAAAAGGGATTGCTATAAAAATACTAATGGCCTTTTTTGCGCTTATTTTTATAGTTATTTTTTTAGGTATTGGTATGGGTGGTTATTATCTGTTAAAGAAACAGTTTCCGGAACAAGACCCGCTTCAAATTGTGAATTCTTACTTATTGTATGCCGTTTTAGGAGATTTAATATTTAGATACTTCATGCAGAAACTACCTGTCATGAATATTAAACCTTTGTTAACTTTGCCCATTAAAAAAAGTAAGATTGTTCATTTTATTTTGGTAAAATCGTCTTTCTCATTTTTTAATATCATGAGTTTGTTTTTTTACATTCCGTTTGCAATTATTTTAATCAAAGAAGGATATGACATTGCAGGAGTTTTAGGTTGGCTATTTGCTATGATTTTATTGGTGCAATCTTCAAATTTCTTAAACTTTTTAATCAATAAAAATTCAGTTGCTTTAGGTGTTTTGGTCGCTTTAGTGATAGTAGGCTATGCTGTTCAGGATTTTCAAGTTTTTAATTTACCAGGATATATTGGCACAGGTTTCGATTTTGTATATGAAAACCCAATTACAGTTCTTCTTTTTACAGCAGTTTTAGGAACACTTTATATAGTTAATTACAACCAATTACGAAATGAAGTTTATTTAGATGCGCTGATATCTGAAAAAACAAAAGAAATAGTCGCATCAGATTTATCTTTTACAGAAAAATTAGGAGATTTAGCGCCCTTTATTAAAAACGATTTGCGTTTAATGTGGCGTAATAAAAGAACAAAATCATCTATTTGGATGTTGGCATTAGGTTTAGGGTATGGTTTAATGTTTTATACAAATCCTACCTATGATGGAATAGACGTAATATCTGTTTTAGTTGGAATTTTTTCAACAGGAACGTTTTTAATTAATTTTGGTCAATTTATTCCGGCTTGGGACAGTAGTTACTACAACATGTTAATGAGTCAGAATTTTAAATATGAACGCTATTTAAAGTCGAAATTTACAATTATGACCATTAGTGTAGCACTTTTATTCGTCTTAGGAATACCTTATGTGTATTTCGGGTGGGATATTTTAGCGGTTCATTTTGCGGCGATGATTTACAACATTGGTGTAAACTCTCATGTAATTTTATACGGCGGAACCTTTAACAGAAAGAAAATAAATTTAGATGAAAAAGCCGCCTTTAATTTTCAAGGAACAGGCGCTGTGCAATGGCTAATTGGTTTGCCTCTAATGTTCTTACCAATGGCAATTTTCGGACTTATAAATTGGTTGGTAAATTTTGAAATTGCAACAATAACTCTGGGGGCTTTAGGCTTTGTGGGTATTGCTTTGCATAAAAAATTTATGGCAGCAATTACTAAAAAGTACATTACAAACAAATACGTTATGATTAACGCTTTTGGAAAAGAAGCATAGTTTCAACTTAAAAGAAAACACAATGATTACAATAGATACAATATCAAAAAAATACGGAAAAGCAGAGGTTTTAAATGTCGAAAATATTGAAATCCCAAAAGGACAAAGTTTTGGCTTGGTGGGCAATAATGGTGCAGGAAAAACCACATTATTCAACATACTTTTAGACTTAATTAGACCCACCACAGGTTTAATTACCAATAATAATATTGTGGTGAGCCAGAGCGAAGAATGGAAAAATTTTACAGGGTCTTTTATTGATGAATCTTTTTTGATTGGGTATTTAACGGCAGAAGAGTATTTCGAGTTTATTGGCGATTTAAGAGGCATGAACAAAGCCGATGTTCAGAAATTCTTAGGACAGTTCTCTGATTTTTTTAATGATGAGATTATAGGGAAGAAAAAATATTTAAGAGACTTAAGCAAAGGAAATCAGAAAAAAGCAGGCATTGTGGCCGCATTAATGGGAAATCCGGAAGTGGTAATTTTAGATGAGCCTTTTGCAAACTTAGATCCAACAACACAAATTAGACTAAAGCAGATTATTAAAAACCTTACAGAAAACAAAGAAGTTACGGTTTTAGTTTCTAGCCACGATTTAACCCACGTAACCGAAGTCTGTGAGCGTATTGTAGTTTTAGACAAAGGAATGGTGGTAAAAGACATAGAAAGATCTGAAGAAACCTTAAAAGAATTGGAGCTTTACTTTTCAGTATAGTTGGCATAAAACTAGTGTTGAATGCGAATTTTAGCTAGGAGCTGCGCTTATAAATTATGTTATTTTTTTTTGTTGAAAGGAAAAGAAAAAGACAATTTGTAAGCGCATTTAATACAATCCTTATTTTATTGCTATTTTTACACTCCTATTTATACTATTTTCATAAGAAATTAGTTAGAGATAAGAGTTTTTATTTATGAAATACACCAAAAAAATATTTCTTTTTACTGTTATTTTTTTAGCAATGTATTCGTGTAGTACAAAAAAAGACACCGTTGTTAACAGAAACTACCATGCGCTAACTACATATTTTAATATCTTATTTAATGGTGAAGAGGTGTTTAAAGATGGTATAGAAGGCATTAATAAGGGCTTTAAAGATGATTGGTTTGAGCAACTACCAATAGAACCAATTGTTTTTGATGACCGTAAAATTGCAGCGCCAAAATTTAACAATAGTAATCCAGGTGGGGGTTTTGGATTCGAAAAAAATAATTTAACTACAAGTGACGAATCAAAAGAACAAACTCCTTTTGAGAAAGCAGAAGAGAAAGCTGTAAAAGCAATTCAAAAACACGGTATGAATATAAACGGTTTAGAAAGAAACCGCCAAATAGATGATGCATATTTACTCCTAGGAAAATCGCGTTATTACTCACAAAGATTTATACCAGCTATAGAGGCTTTTAATTATGTAATTGCCAATTACCCAAATGCAAGTTTAATTGCAGAAACAAAAATATGGCGCGCAAAGGCAAATATTAGAATGGGTAATGAAGAGTTTGCGATAGAAACCATGAATCTCTTGTTAGTAATAAAAGATTCCTTGGAAGTAGCTTTTCCAGATGAAATTAAGGAGCAAGCAAACACTGCTTTAGCGATGGCTTATGTGCAATCAGATAGTTTGCAAAAAGCAAAAAAACATTTAAGATTAGCTGCTAGAACGCGAGAAAACAACGTACAAGCGGCGAGGAATATGTTTGTTTTAGGACAGATGTATGCTAAAGAAAATAAAAAAGATTCTGCGGCAGCAGTATTTAATGAACTAATAACATTTAAAAAAGTACCACATAAATATAAAATTCATGCCAATATAGAATTGGCCAAGAATGCTTTTAATGACTCGATTTCTTCGAATATTTTGGCGAGGCTAGAAAAACTAATTCAAGACAGAGAAAATAGACCTTATTTAGATCAGTTGTATTATCAAGTAGGTTCGTTGTATGAGAAAAACGATAGTATTTCTTTGGCGATAGCATATTACAATAAATCGATACAATCTAAAGATGCAGAAGATAAGCAGAAAAGTTATACGTATGAGAATCTTGGAAATTTGTATTTTAAGAATTCAGAATATAAATTTGCTAGTAGTTATTATGATAGTGTTTTAAGTGTTTCGGAAGACGATTTAAGCCTTCGTGTTAGGAGGGTTAAAAGAAAACATAAAAATTTAGCTTCTTTAATTAAATTTGAAGAAGTGGTTACTGTTAACGATAGTATTGTGAAAATTGCAGCAATGTCTAAAGATGCGCAAGAAGCCTTCTTTCAAAATTATATAGACAATTTAAAAAAGAAAGATGAAGATGCTGCGCAGATGCGATTGAATCAAATTGCGTTTAGCGGAAGTTCTAGCAATTCTTTGCAGAGCGTAAATAAAGGAAAATGGTATTTTTATAACTCACAATCTTTAGGTTTTGGGAAAACGGAATTTCAAAAAATTTGGGGTAACAGAAAAGTAGAAGACAATTGGCGTTGGTCTTCAAATGCAACTTTCGATGCATCAGACAAAGACACTTTAACAGCTGCTATAAAAGATACTCGTTATGATTTGGCAAGTTATTTAAATCAAATTCCTAAAGAAAAAAAGCAAATAGACAGCTTAAAACTGAATAGAAACGAAGCACTTTACGAATTAGGTGTTATTTATAAAGAGCAGTTTAAGAATAAGCAACTGGCAATTGAAAGGCTAGAAAGGGTTGTAAATTTAAATCCTAGAGAAAGTTTAGTACTGCCAATTAATTGGCATTTATATCAGGTTTATAAAGGCTTGGGAGAAACAGATAAAGCCAATATTTACAAGAATATAATTCTTACAGAATATGCAAATACGCCTTTTGCTCAAAGAATTAGAAACCCTGATAAGGAGATTGAAGAAGATGTAAAATTGAATGAAATAGAAGTATTATATAAAGCGTTTTATTATGTATATAAGAAAGGCGCATATGAAGAAGTAGTAACAAGCGTAAATGAACTACTACCGTCTATTTCAAGCTCTAAATTAAGGCCTAAGTTTGAGCTTTTAAAAGCATATGCAATTGGGAAGCATTTAGGTAAAGAAACATATAAAGAAGTATTAGAATTTATTTCAATTAATTACGCAAATACAGAGGAGGGCAAGAAAGCAAAGGAAATTTTAAACCAATTAAACAAATAGCGATGTTTAAGAATAAAACAAATAATAAAGAACATAAATCAGGAAAATCTAGAACTATGGAAAGAAATGTAATTGCAAAAAATTCTACATTTGTAGGTGAAATAACTTCAGATGGCGATTTTCGAGTAGACGGTATTTTAGAGGGTACTTTAAAAACAAAAGGTAAAGTTATTATTGGTGTAGATGGTTTTATAAAAGGAACAATAGAAGCTACAAATGCAGAAATAGAGGGTAAGTTTTCTGGAGAACTTTCTATTGCTAATATCTTAACAATAAAAGCAGCCGCAAATATTTCTGGAGATATCGTTGTTGGTAAATTATCTATCGAGCCAGGAGCAACATTTAATGCCAGCTGTGTAATGAAAGGGGCTTTAAAAGAATTGAATAAAAGCAATGAAACAAAACAAGCCTCAGAAAAAACCGCCTAATAAAGCCATTCAATTATCTGGAGCAGGCTTGCAAATGGGTGTAACTATTTATGCCGGATTTCTTCTGGGAGGGTGGTTAGATAAAAAGTTTGAAATCAATTTTTTAACAGAAGTGATTACCTTATTTGCTATCTTCTTGGCAATGTATTCATTAATTAAGCAAGCAAATAAAATTAATGAATAAAGACGTATTTAGATACCTTCTAGTTTTTACTTCTATGTTCTTAATAGGAAGTTCTTGTCATCAATTATTGATAGCACATTTAGGGCTAAAATTTTCATTTTCTATTGATAAAATTTACCTGTTTCATGCTGTTTTTTCAGCATTAATTTGTTTAAATTTAAGAGTCATTTCTACTGTTGATAAACTTTTCCCACAACTAGGTTTCATCTATTTAAGTACTCTTGTTTTAAAGTTAATTCTCTTTGCTTTATTTTTCTATACCCCATTGTTTACGGTTGTTTCATTTAGCCTCGCAGAAAAAATTTCGCTATTTTTCCCACTCTTTATTTTTTTGTTAACAGAGGCTGTTTTTGTGTTAAAAATCCTGAATCAAAAAGAATAAAAAATTATTAAATAAAAAATGGTTTGTTTTTTTGAATTATTCTATATCTTTGCGCGGAATTTAGAAAGCGTATTTTTACAATGAGGATTGCATATAAAACAGTCAAGTTTCTTACAATAGTAGCAATAACCCTTTTTACAGCGGTTAGTTTTGCATCAGAATCTGATAAAAAACACGACGTCCAAAATGATGGTGGACGCGTAAACACAAAAAGTGAAGTAGAGGCATATATTCTACATCACATTAAAGATTCTCACGATTTCTCTTTATTTTCTTACACAAGCGATTCAGGAGAAAGAAAACATGTAGGTTTTCCATTACCAGTTATTTTATGGTCTAGTGAAGGTTTAGTTACTTTCATGTCTTCGGCTTTTCATCACAATGACGATGGTCACGTAATCGTAGAAAAAAACGGATTAAAATTTGCGAAGATCCATTCAAAAATTTACGAATTAGATACAGATGCTGCAACCGTTTCTTTTGATGAAACACACCACGCAACAAATGCACACAAAACATTAGATTTTTCAATTACTAAAAGTGCTTTTGGACTAATAGTAATTGGTTTATTGATGCTTTTATGGTTTTCTAAATTAGCAAGACAATATAAAACAAAGAAAGTACCAACAGGTTTTGGTAGAGTTTTAGAGCCTTTGGTTTTATATGTTCGTGATGAGATTGCAAGACCAAATATTGGTGAAAAACATTACAGAAGATTTACAGGATATTTATTAACGGTATTTTTCTTTATTTGGATTTTAAACTTAGCAGGATTAACTCCTTTAGGTTTTAATGTTACAGGGCAATTAGCCGTAACAGGTTGTTTGGCAATTTTTACATTGGTAATTTATACAGTAAGTGGTACAAAAGGATATTGGATGCACATGATTTGGATGCCAGGAGTTCCTATGTTAATTCGCCCAGTTTTAGCAATTATAGAATTGGCTGGAGCTTTAATTATTAAACCATTTTCATTATTAGTACGTTTGTTCGCAAACATTTCAGCAGGTCATATTGTGGTAATGAGCTTAATTGCAATTATGTTTACACTTAAAGAATCTTTAGGGGTTGTTGGTGCAACAGGATTGTCTTTAGTATTATCATTTTTTATAACATTAATTGAGGTTTTAGTAGCTTTTTTACAAGCGTATATCTTTACAATGCTTTCTGCATTGTTTATCGGTATGGCAGTAGATGATCATGCTGAAGCTCATTAATACAAATTTGTTTAATTTAATATAAATACAGTTATTATGTACAATTTAATTGGAGCAGGATTAATCGTAATCGGAGCAGGAATTGGTTTAGGTCAAATTGGTGGAAAAGCAATGGAAGGTATTGCTCGTCAGCCAGAAGCGACAGGAAAAATTCAAACAGCAATGATTATTATCGCTGCATTATTAGAAGGTTTAGCATTTGGTGCATTATTCTTAGGAAAATAATCCAAACAAAAACAAAAACATGTCTCTGCAACGGTTGGTTGCAGAGTTTGTTTTTAATTAAACAGAAAAGAAATAAAAAAATAAATTAGTTTATAGAATGGAAACTTTATTAAACGATTTTTCACCGGGATTATTTGCAGTGTCAACCATCTTATTGTTGGCTTTAATTGCTTTAATGGTAAAATTTGCTTGGAAGCCAATTTTAAATTCTTTAGAAGAAAGAGAATCTGGAATAGAAGACGCTTTAGCTGCCGCAGAAAATGCACGTAAAGAAATGCAAAACTTACAATCTGATAACGAAAGATTGATAAAAGAAGCAAGAGCAGAAAGAGACGAGATGATGAAAGACGCAAGAAATATTACAGATAATATGATTGCAGCAGCAAAAGAAGATGCTAAAGAAGTTACTGCTACCTTAATAGAGAAAGCGCAAGCTTCTATTAATCAAGAGAAGCAAGCTGCATTGGCAGAAATTAAAAAAACCGTTGCAGAATTGTCTATTGGTATTGCAGAAACAGTAATTAAAAAAGAATTATCTAATAAGAAAGACCAACTAGCGTTAGTTGAAGGAATCTTAAAAGATGTTACTTTAAACTAAGTATAAATGAAAGACGCAAGAGCAGCATTACGTTACGCCAAAGCAATCTTAAATCTTGCAAAAGATACGGAGTCTGAAACTGCAGTAAACGATGATATGTTATTTATATCTAACACCATTGCAGAGAATAAAGACTTAGCAGTAATGTTAAATAGCCCTATTGTGAAAGCAGTAGATAAAATGAATGTGTTAAACGCATTGTTTGAAGGCAAGGTACATACCATTACATTAGGTCTGTTCCATTTATTACAGGACAACAAGAGAATTGCAATGTTAAAATCTATTGCAGCAAAATATGCAATTGTTTATGATTTTTTAAAGCATACACAAGTTGCAAAGGTTACTACTGCAGTTGCATTAACTCCAGAAGTAGAGCAACTAGTTTTAGACAAAGTAGTAGTTTTAACAGGTAAGAAGGCAAATTTAGAAAATGTTATAAACCCAGCTATTTTAGGTGGATTTATTTTACGCGTTGGAGATGTGCAATACGATGCAAGTATCTCTAATTATCTAAACGAATTAAGAAAGGAATTTGACAACAGTCATTACATTCCAAAAATATAAAAAGCGATAAGCGATCTATTTCAGGCAATAAGTAGCCGAAAGTAGAAAGTAGAAAAGCGAAAGCAAATTTTAAAAAGATGGCAAGCATTAAACCAGCTGAAGTATCAGCAATTTTAAAACAACAGTTAACAAATTTTGAAACAAAAGCTACTTTAAACGAAGTAGGAACTGTTTTACAAGTAGGTGATGGTATCGCACGTGTTTACGGTCTATCTAATGTTCAATACGGTGAGCTAGTAGAATTCGAAGACGGATTAGAAGGTATCGTATTAAACTTGGAAGAAGATAATGTAGGTGTTGTATTATTAGGTGCTTCAACCGCTATTAGAGAGGGTTCTACTGTAAAACGTACAGAAAGAATTGCTTCTTTAAAAACAGGTGAAGGAATTGTAGGACGTGTTGTAGATACTTTAGGAAATCCCATTGATGGTAAAGGACCAATTGAAGGAACTACCTACGAAATGCCTTTAGAGCGTAGAGCTCCAGGTGTTATTTATAGAGAACCAGTTACCGAGCCTTTACAAACAGGTATTAAATCTATTGATGCAATGATTCCTGTTGGAAGAGGTCAGCGTGAGTTAATCATTGGAGACAGACAAACAGGTAAATCTACTGTTGCTTTAGATACTATTTTAAATCAAAAAGAATTTTTTGATGCTGGTGAGCCAGTATATTGTATATATGTTGCTATCGGTCAGAAAGCTTCTACAGTTGCAGCAATTGCAAACATGTTAGAAGAAAAAGGTGCAATGGCGTATACAACAATTGTAGCAGCAAATGCATCAGATCCTGCAGCAATGCAAGTGTATGCACCGTTTGCTGGAGCAGCAATTGGAGAATTTTTTAGAGATACAGGTAGACCTGCTTTAATTGTTTTTGATGATTTATCAAAACAAGCAGTTGCATACCGTGAGATTTCTTTATTATTAAGAAGACCTCCAGGGCGTGAAGCGTATCCTGGTGATGTATTTTATTTACACTCAAGATTATTAGAAAGAGCTGCAAAGTTGATTAATGATGACAAGATTGCAGGTGAAATGAACGATTTACCAGATTCTTTAAAAGGAATTGTAAAAGGTGGAGGTTCTTTAACTGCATTGCCAATTATTGAAACACAA
>CALJHU010000026.1:0-26472 GCA_937771065.1 uncultured Polaribacter sp.
CGCTTTCTGCACTTACCAAACGTGTTCTTACAAGATCAAAATCAAATAATGTCATAGTACCGTAATTGTATCTTTCCTGTGCATTTTTAAATGCTTCTTTTTGCGCTGTTAAAGAAATTGTTGCAGCTTGAAATGTTTTTAAACCAGATTTTACATCTAAAAATGCTTGCTCTATTGTTTGCTTTAATATCAATTTCTGACTTTCTAAACTCATTACAGAAACTTCTTTATTAATTAGAGACTGTGCAACTCTGTTCTTGGTTTGAAATCTGTTAAAAATTGGAATGTTTAATGAAATTCCAGCCCCATATTGAAAACGATCAAAAAATTGTGATCCAAAACTACTATTAGTCTGTCCTGGGAAAAGGTTGTTAAATTGATGAAAATAAGAGGTCCCTGCGCCCAAATTATAGCTTAATGTGGGCAAAAAAGCCCCCTTAGCTAATTGCTACATTGAAAGTCAGCATTTTCGATCGTCTAGCTTTGCGCTGGCAATTTCTGGCATATAGTCTAAAGATTTCTGAAAAACAGCCGTGGAATTATCATATAATAAATTAACCGAAGGAGTCTCCACCTCTATGGGTGCAACATCAAAACCTTTTACAGGTTCTTGCAGTAACTGTGCAATATTTAACAATGCCAAGTCCAATGCATTTTCTTGTAAAATTACACTTTGTAGGTCATTTGCAGCGGTAGATTGAAAATTTAATAGTTCTCCTTTTGCAATTGCACCTGCTTCAAATCGAGCCTTTGCAGCCTCAATTTGTTTTTTACTTATGGCTGCTTGTACACTTGCAACCTCTAAATTTTCTTTAGCAAACAATACATTTAAATACGTATTTACAACTCTTAAAGAAATATCATTTTCTATCTTTTTTAAGTCATATAAACTACTTTCTACACCTAATTGAGCCTGCTTATAAGTATTTGTATTTCTAAAACCATTAAAAATTATACCACTACTACTTAAATTAAGAGATCCGTTAAAGTTATTTGTATTTGTTAGAACACCTGTTTGGTCTGGTGATAAACCTACATTGTAATTACCACTTGAACTTCCATTTAAATTTGGCAAAAAATTACCTTTCGCAATGGCAACATTTTTTTCTGCAAGCTTTACGCTCAATTTATTTTGTTGGATAGAAATATTTTTGATTAATGCCTGATCAACAGCCTCTTTTAATGTCCACGTTTTTTGTGAAAAAGCAGCAACTGAAGAACATAGTGCTACAAATAGAATGAATTTATTTTTCAAAATTTACAAATTTTATATAATGTTAACTAAAGATAAGACGAACAAAAATAAAATATGTTACAGGGTTTTACTCTTATTTAAATGTTAATTATTTACCTTCTTATTGTAGCGATAAATAGTAAAAAATAAAAGACCAATTAAAAGATAAGGAAAAACCATAAGGTACGTAATACCACTATTTACACCTTCAGCCATCGAAATATCTCCATTTTCTACAACCGCTTTACACATTGCGCATTGAGAAAACGTAGTTTTTGAAGTAAAAAAAATCAACAATAAAATAACAAGTGTTTTGTTTTTAAACATAATAAGGGGATATCATTAAATATACTATAACGCCAGTAACGGCTACATATAACCAAATAGGAAAGGTTTTCTTTGCTATTTTTTTATGCTCGGTGAAAAGCCCAAGTTTTGCCTTCATGTAGGTAATCAACACCAAAGGAATTACAATTACAGACAAAACAATGTGCGTAATTAAAATAAAATAATAGACATACTTTACAAATCCTTCACCACCAAAAGAGGTCGAATCTGAAGTCATATGGTATGCTATATACATTAGTAAAAACAATAAAGAACAAGCTATTGCTGCAGTATTTAATTGCTCGTGTAATTTTTTATTTCCTTTTTTTATAGCGATAACTGCTGCTATTAATAACACTGCGGTTAGCCCATTTATAGACGCATAGATTGGCGGAAGAAATTTTAGCGGAGCTACATCAAACCCCAAACTTCTTAGATTAACACCAAATAAAGCAGCTACAGCTAATGGAATTATTACAGACAATGCCGTAATAATTTTTTTATACTTTTTTTCTTGTGCTAGATTATTCATTCAGTAATATTTTAATGTCTTCTTTTATTTCTTTTATTTGATCTGGAAAGCCATTATCTTCTAGAGCGTTATAATAAATAATTGTGTTTCCATTTTCATCTTTTCTAGAACGAATAAATCCATTTTTATCCACCAAAGCAAAATAACCAGAGTGTTCAAAACCACCATGTTCATCCTCGCCTTTCCCTGCATACAATTGAAACCCTTGTTTTGCTAATGCATATACCATATCATCAGGTTTACCTGTAAGTAAATGCCAATTTCTGTGTGTTATTCTATTTATCTGTGCATACTCCTTTAAAATTTCTGGAGTATCTATTTCTGGTGTAATAGAGATTGAAGCAATTCCGAAATTTGGATTGCCAAAAAAGGCATCCTGAATGGTTACCATTTTTTGATTCATTATTGGGCAAATACTAGGACATGTTGAAAAGAAAAACTCTACTACATATACCTTACCCTCATAACTTTTATTTGTAATTGTTTTCCCTTCTTGATTTATGAATTCAAACTCAGGTACCTTTCTTTTCTGAGGATTTGCTTCATTCGTTTTTAAATATTCTAACGTAGTATCTGCTTTAAACCTATCTACTACTTTTGGCACCGTGTAAATACCAAATAATAAAATAATAAATGCAATACCTATATATGAATACTTCTTTTTCATAAGCCTACCTCTTTTCTATCTGCTTTATTTTTATTTTTAAATGCAGCGTAATATTCGTAATAGAGTACGTTTATATCATCTTTCATTATTTTCTTTAATTCTGCAACAGAATTCATGTCATACCCAACTAGTTTCCTTTCTTTCTTTTCTTCATCGTCTGTACGCTCCCTTAAATATCCATTTTTATCCACTATAAAGGCATCAGAAGTATAAAAATTATCTAGAGAAGTATTCGTTTTAAAGCTGTCAAAAAATGTGTTTATATTTTCTCTAGAACCGGCTGTAAACTTCCACTTTGCCATATCGGTGAAAGCACCAAGTTCTTTTTTAAAGCTTAAGACTTCTTTGTCGGTGCCTTTGGGATAAATCGCTATAATTTGAAAATCATTATGTTCAATGAATTTCTTATAAATATTTTGATTCAAATTAAATACACCTCCCTTATTATTAGCAATATCACCCCCTAAAAAACAAATTAAAGAAACTTTATTTTTTAGTGTTTTTGTTGAATCGACTATTGAGATATCTAAAGTATTCTCGCCATAGATTGGTAGTTTAGCAGCGTTGTTTATTCCTGTTGACAGTAATAAAAAACACATCAGTGGAAAAATAAATAGTAAAAATAAAACGATTCTTTTTTTAGTGAAAAATTTCATAATTCTCTTTTAGTGTGTACTTTTTATGTATAAAAAAAGGTGGTTAAAACCACCTTTTAAAATTTTATATTACCATTTTACAAGTGGTGATAATGTATCGAATATGTAGCCTCCTTCAAATAAAAATAGTGTGACGAGATATGAGATTAAAAAGACGGCAGACCACACAATAGAGCGTCTAAGCCATTTCTTCTCTCCTTCTAAGTGCATGAAAACCCATGCAATTCCGTATGCTTTTGCTAGTGTTAAAATGATGAAAATCCAATTTAACCAACTTGTACCCATACCTTGTAAATGCAAGGCTGCAGGTTTAATAATACCTAAGTATACTTCTACTATTGTTATAAAAGAAAGAATACCAAAAACTATCCATATTCTCTTTGTGTTCGATTCGTGTGCGTGTGCCATTTCTTCTATTTATTTTTTTGTTATACTAAGTAGAAAAAGGTAAATACAAATACCCAAACTAAATCTACAAAGTGCCAGTATAAACCAACTTTTTCTACCATTTCGTAATGTCCTCTTTTCTCATAAGTTCCTAGGATTACATTAAAGAAAATAATAATATTAATTGCAATTCCGGACACTACGTGAAAACCGTGAAAACCAGTAATAAAGAAAAAGGCATCTGCAAAAATTGTGTTACCATATTCGTTTTCCTCTAAATTAGCGCCTTCTACAACTCTATCTGTTCTTGCTAGCATTGCAGAACCTGCTTCTCTAGAAAGAATTGTTTTTTGTTTCTTGTCTAAATCTATTAATTCTGTTCTTACTTGAATTTCAGGATTTGCATTATACGCTTGAATTACTTGTGCTACAGAATAATTAGCAATTGTGCCCTCCTCTTCAAACCACAATCCGTTTTTCTTAGTATGCTGAACTCTACCGTCTGTTCTATTACCGATAACAAAATCTGCCAAAGCAATTTGTTTACCATCTTTCACAAACTGCAGCAACTTACCTTCCGTTGTTTTTACAGCCCCATAAGACCCTTTTATAAAAGTATTCCATTCCCAAGCTTGTGAGCCTACAAAAATAATACCTCCAATAATCGTAGCAAACATATACCAAGCTACTTTATTCTTTTTCATTTGATGACCAGCGTCTACTGCTAACACCATTGTTACAGAAGAAAAAATCAAGATAAACGTCATAATTGCAACGTAAATCATTGGAAAATCTCCGTGCACAAAAGGTACGTGCGTAAAAACCTCATCTGCAATTGGCCAAGTGTCTATAAACTTAAAACGTGTTAACCCATAAGCAGCTAAAAAACCAGAAAAAGTTAATGCATCTGATAGGATAAAATACCACATCATCATTTTACCATAACTAGCGCCAAATGGTTTCCCACCTCCGCCATTCCAGATATCTTTTTTGTCAGTTGGTACAGCAATATTTGCTTCCATAAATGTATTCTATTGATTGAATGTTAAAAATAGTTTTGCAAAATTAATCATTTTTCATCACCTAATAAAATAGAAAAAGAAAAATAGATAAATCCATAGTATATCTACAAAATGCCAGAAGATTGCACCGAGTTCAAACCCCAGTAAATCATTTGGTTTGTACTTATATTTAAAATGATTATAAATAACAACAAAAAGCACAATTACACCAGCCAATAGGTGTAAAACATGCATTAAAGTGATGCCAATTATAAACGATGTAGATACTGTACTTCCTGGTCCAGTAAAATACAGGCCTAAGCCTTTAAGTTCATTAAAGCCTTCGTATTGTTGCCAGATAAAGCCAATTCCTAGAAATAAAGTTACTACTAGTAATATAAGTGACATCTGTCTTTTTTCTTGCTTCAAAAATCTTTGAGACAAGATTATTGTAATGCTGCTCGCAACAATTAAAAAAGTACTAATATAAAAAGCATCAGGCAAATCAAAAGTTACCCAATCATCTCTTTCCATACTAATTACGTATGCACTTGTTAAGCCTGCAAAAAACATCACCATACTTATCATAGAAACCCACAACATTGGTTTTCCAGATTTTCTTCTGTTAGCAGTTTTTTCTTGTTCTAATGTTTGTTCTACCATCTTCCTTTTTTAATGTAAAAATTTATCTACTACGTATATAATTTGTACAACTGTAATGTACAAGACACTCGATAACATTAATTTTCTCGCATCTATATTTTCTTGACTTTTATAAAGTTTAACACCATAATATAGCATTACAATACCCAATAGCGCAATAATTACCGCGGTTATTGGATAAATATAAAACGCCCCAGATACTTTTAAAACTGGCGCTATAGAGACTAAAATCATTATTCCTGTATAAAAAATAATTTGCTTTATAGCCCCTCTATCTTTAGTTCCCATAGGCAACATATTAAAGCCCGCTTTTTTATACTCCTCAAACTGCAACCAACCAATTGCCCAAAAGTGCGGAAATTGCCAGAAAAACTGAATCATAAATAAGAACCCTGCCTCAATACCAAAGTTATTAGTTGCGGCAACCCAACCAAGCATAAAAGGAATTGCTCCTGGAATTGCACCTATAAATACGGTTAATGGTGTTACTGCTTTTAAAGGGGTGTAAACACAAGTATATAGGAATATTGAAATTGCCCCAAATAATGCCGACTTAGGATTGATGCTATATAGGATTGAAATTCCTAAAACGGTAAATACTATTGCGATTGTTAATGCAACGTTTACAGACATTCTACCTGTTGGTAAAGGTCTGTTCTGCGTACGTTTCATAATAGCATCAGTATCTTTTTCTATAATTTGATTAAATGCATTAGACGCACCAACCATGAAAAAACCACCAATAGCTAAAAGAGATAATATAAAATAATCTACAGTTTCTACCGCTAACAAATAACCAGCCACAGAAGAAAACACAACACTTAAAGACAAGCCAACTTTAGTAAGTTGCTTAAAGTCTGAAATAATAGTTTTCATAGATGTTTTATTGTCTGAAATAACGGCTGTATTCATATCACCAGAATTAGCTTGCAAAGATATTTGATAAATATGAATTTACCATAGTTTTTAAAGCTTTTGATGTTAAATAAATAAAAAAACCCACTCAATAAATTGAGTGGGAAAATTGCTATGAAAAAGAAAAAGTGTAATTCTTCAAAAGAACTACACGTCAAATATAATACATATATTTTAAAAAAAAAAATTATAATCGCGTTACAATATTATTTTTTAGCAAATATTCTTGGTTACTTTCTATACAAGTTGCAAAACCTTTTTCGATCAAATTCTAATCGATGACCATATTCACTAACCCAACCTATTTGCTTCGAAGGGTTTCCAACAACCAAAGCAAAAGGTAAAATCTCTTTAGTAACCACTGCACCAGCGCCAATAAAAGCATATTCACCAATATTGTTACCACAAATAATAGTAGCATTAGCACCAATAGTAGCTCCTTTTTTTACAATAGTTTTTTGGTATTCATTTTGTCTTTTAATGGCACTTCTGGGGTTTATCACATTTGTAAAAACCATAGAGGGTCCCAAAAAAACATCATCTTCACAAATAACCCCACTGTAAATAGAAACATTATTTTGAACTTTTACATTTTGTCCAAGAATAACTTTTGGAGAAATCACTACGTTTTGACCGATATTACAACCTTCGCCGATAACACAATGAGACATAATATGACTAAAATGCCAGATTTTAGTATCTTTCCCAATAGTACAATCAGTATCTATAACAGCTGTTTCGTGTGCAAAAAAATCTTTCAAAATTAGTAGCTTTGGTTTGAGTGTTGTTCTTTATTTATTATTTCTTTTGATGAGGATGTTCCAATTCTATCTACTCCTAAAGAAATCATTTTCAAAGCTGTTTCGTAATCTCTTACACCACCTGCAGCTTTAATCTTTAATGGTTTTGCATTTTTAGAAATTAACATTATATTTTCAAAAGTAGCACCATTTGGAATCCCCTTTTCTGTTTTAAAAAATCCTGTAGACGATTTTACAAATACATTTTTTGCGTTTTCTTCTCCGAAATTTTCTAAAACAATTTGTTTCACAAGTTGTGAAATTACAATTATTTCTTCATTTGATAAAGCTGCAGCTTCTATAATAAATTTTGCAATTTTTTGATGACTAAGACAAAGTGCTATGCAACGAGTTACTTCTTCTGTTACCAAATCTATATTTCCTTTTTTAAAAGCATTATAATTAACAACGAAATCCAACTCATCTGCGCCTAATTTAATTGCATTTTCAGCTTCTTGTATTTTTTGTTTTAGGGATGCATCCCCGCAAGGGAAATCAATTACAGTTCCAATTAAAACCTTAGATCCTGAAATGCTTACTATTTTTTTTACAGTTGTTATGTAATTGGAACGGATCATAACTAACTTATAATCATAGCTAATTGCCTCCTTTGCAAGTGCTACTACCTTCTCTAAGTTTTCTTTTTCAGTAATACCAGCTTGTATTGCTGTTTTTAAATATGTTGCATCTAAATAATGACTTATTTTCATGTTACAAAAATAACAAAATCTAAATAGCAGCTATAAAAAAACCCAACCAATTGGTTGGATTTTTCTTTTTACTCTACACTAAAAGCTATTGGCAATGTGTATCTGACTCTTACAAATCTATTTTGTTGCTGCCCTGGTGTAAAGTGAGGCAATTTCTTAATAAGCCTTGAAGTTTCTTTTTCTAATTGTCTATGCGGTGCTCTAATTTTTATGTCTATAACATTCCCTTTCTCATCGATTATAAATTGCGTTCTAATTTTGTATTTCCCGGCATTTAAACCCAACTCATTTGCAAGACCTGCATCAAAATTACGTTGTACAAACCGTTTCATTTTTTTATCGAAACACACTTTATTTTCGGCTTTAGAAAGCCCCTCACATCCTTTAAAAACAGGTGCGTTTTGAATGTTTATAAAAGAGACAGCGTCTTCTGGTTTAAACTCTTCATCTTCCTTTTCTTCTTCAAAACTATCAATATCTAATATTTTTAGATCTTCGATATCAATATCAATAACCGTTTCAATTATTGGATTGTCACCTTTTTTAATTTTTTCAAAAAAAACAAGTTTCTGTTTTGGAGTTTCTTGTTTTGGGATAATTTTTGGCTCTTTTCTAAAAACAACCGCTGTATTCGGGTTAAACTGATAAACTTCAGATTTAAAGTCTAAATTTTCGTCTGCCACTGTTTTCTGCGCTGTCTTATGCTCTAAAGAAATAAAAACGACAAAGAGCACCAGAACAAGACCTAACTGCATAAAAATGTTAGAAAACTTTTCTAGTTGTTTGGTAGGTTGTTTTTTTAGGTTTTTCATAATTAAATTTTTTTTAAAGGTTAAGACTATTTAAAACCAAAGAACATGCCACAAAAAAACAGCATCAAATTTCTTTGATGCTGTTTGTCTTATTTATTTTAAAGGAATAAAATTTATTCTAAATGTTTCGCTGCTACTTTCTCTAATTCATCATACCAATTTTGGCCAAATTTACGCACCAAAGCTTGTTTTACAAACTTGTATACTGGCACCTGTAGTTCTTTACCTAAAGTACAAGCATCATCACAAATCTCCCACTTGTGGTAATTTACAGCAGAAAACTCACTGTAATCTTTTACTCTTATTGGGTATAAATGGCAAGAAACTGGCTTTTTCCAATCTATTTCCCCAGAATTATATGCTTCTTCAATACCGCACAAGGTTTTATTCTTTTCATCGAAAATTACATAAGCGCAATCTGCATTATTAATTAAAGGAGTTTCGATTTCTCCCCATTCATTTTTAATCCAAACACCTTCTTTTTCGATAACAGCAATTCCTTCTTTTCTTAAAAAAGGCTTTATCTTCGGATAAATATCTTCTAAAATTTTAGCCTCTTCTTCCTCTAAAGGGGCACCAGCATCGCCGTCTACACAGCAAGCACCGCCGCAAGCAGAAAGATTACACACAAAATCTTTTTCTATAATATCTTCTGAAACTATTGTTTTTCCTAATTGAAACATGTCACAAAAATAAGACAATTATTTACTTTAAATTTACACTTTGCTAAACTTCGTTAACTAATTTTGTAAAACTAAAAAAAGAGATCATGAAATTCAACTTTAAAGAAATACTGACGGCTTTTATGGTTCTATTTGCTGTTATAGATATCATAGGAAACATCCCTATTATTATAGATCTACGTAAAAAAGTAGGTCATATTCAGTCTGAAAAAGCATCTTTAATTGCAGGTGCTATTATGATTGTGTTTCTATTTTTAGGGCAAAGTTTATTAGGCTTAATAGGTATCGATGTAAATTCTTTTGCAGTTGCTGGGGCGTTCATCTTATTCTTTATTGCTTTAGAAATGATTTTAGGAATTACACTGTATAAAGAGGATGAAAATGCGGCTACAATTACGGCTACTGTCTTTCCTTTAGCTTTTCCGTTAATTGCCGGTCCAGGTAGTTTAACAACCTTACTTTCATTACGTTCAGAGTTTCATCTAGAAAATATAATTGTGGCCGTTTTATTAAACGTGGCTTTAATTTATGTTGTTTTAAAAACATCTTCTAAAATTGAAAAAATTATTGGTCCGAATGGAATTTTAATCATTAGAAAAATCTTTGGTGTTATATTATTAGCTATCTCTGTTAAATTATTTGCAACCAATATAAAAGAACTGTTTTAAAATGAATTTTCATGTATTAATTATTGGTGGTGGTGTTGCGGGTCTTCAATGTGCCTTAATTTTAGGTTCTGCAGAAAAAAAACCTTTTGCTATTGGTAAAAAAATTGGTATTGTACTGCACCAGAAAGCATCTCATTTACAAAATGCGTTGTTTAATAATACCCTAGGATTACCTCCTAAAACATTAGGAAAAGATATTTTAGTTGAAGGAAAACAACAGTTATCAAACTTATACCCTGCTGTTTCCCAAATAGAAAACGAAAAAGTAATTTCTGTTACTGATTTTAATGATGGTTATAAAATTATTACAAATAAAGGTACTTACACGTCTAAGGCTGTAATTATTGCCTTAAACTACGCTAAACCTTTTACAATAAAGGGTTTAGATGATTATATTGAACCGCACAAAAAAGCCAATCCAGAAAAAGATAGAATTCAACTTAAGAATCGTGAAGGACTCATAAAAAAGGGCTTGTATTGTTGTGGCACTATTGCAGGATGTAGAAGTCAATTTGCAATTGCCGCAGGAAGCGGAGCTGCTGTTGCAACAGACATATTAACCCTTTGGAATGGTGGTAATCATATTAAAATTCACGACAAATTATAACTAAAAAATCCAGCTATACAGCTGGATTTTTTTATTTTAAAAGGAAAAATAATTACTCTACTGTAACAGATTTCGCTAGATTTCTTGGTTGATCTACATTCTTATTTAACATTACTGCAATATGATAAGAAAGTAACTGAAAAGGTATTGTGGTTAGCAAAGGTGTTAAGGCTTCCTCCGTTTCTGGAATTTCAATTACATGATCCGCAATTTCTTTTACCTGAGTATCTCCCTCGGTAACGATTGCAATAATTTTACCTGATCTAGATTTAATTTCTTGAATATTACTTACTACTTTTTCGTAGTGTCCTTTATTTGTTGCAATCACAAAAATTGGCATATTTTCGTCAATCAAAGCAATTGGCCCGTGTTTCATTTCTGCTGCAGGATAGCCTTCTGCATGAATGTATGAAATCTCTTTTAACTTTAAAGCACCTTCTAAAGCTACAGGAAAGTTAAAACCTCTACCTAAATACAAGCAATTTTTAGCATCTTTATAAACTGCTGCAATCTCTTTTACCTTGTCATCTATCTTTAATAAAGTCTCAATTTTCTTAGGTATTAACTGCATTTCTTGCATGAACGCCATAAGATTTGGCTTAGAAATCTCTCCTTTTTTAGAAGCTAGTTTTAATGCAATTAAAGTTAATACTGTAATTTGTGTTGTAAATGCTTTCGTAGAAGCAACTCCTATTTCTGGACCTGCATGCGTATAAGCGCCGGCATCTGTCTCTCTAGCGATAGAAGAACCAACTACATTACAAATACCAAAAACAAATGCTCCTTTAGATTTTGCTAATTTTATTGCTGCTAATGTATCTGCCGTCTCTCCAGATTGTGAAATTGCAATGACTACATCTCTTGAGGTAATTACAGGATTTCTATATCTAAATTCTGATGCATACTCTACTTCAACCGGTATACGTGCTTTATCTTCAATAAGATATTCTCCTACTAAACCAGCATGCCAAGAAGTACCACAAGCAATAATAATAATTCTATCTGCATTTAAAAATTTATTAATATGATCGTCTATACCGGACATCCTTATAATACCTTGATCGGCAAGCATTCTTCCACGGTAAGTATCTATAATTGCTTTAGGTTGCTCATGTATTTCTTTAAGCATAAAGTTATCATAACCTCCTTTTTCTATTTGATCTAGACTTAATTTGAGTTTTTGAACGTTCGCATCAACACGAATATCATCTTTAATTTTACGAACCTTTATCTCTCTTCCTACCTTAATAATTGCTAACTCCTCATCTTCTAAATAAATAGCATTTTTGGTATATTCTATAAAAGGGGATGCATCTGAAGCGATAAAAAACTCAGAATTCTCTTTTCCAACTCCTATTGCAATTGGGCTCCCTAAACGCGCCACAACTATTTCATTTGGCTTTGCTTTGTCGAAAACAGCAATCGCATAGGCACCGATAACATTATTTAGAGCCAATTGTACCGCTTTCCCTAATTTACACCCTTCGTTTTTCTTAACCTCTTCTATTAAGTTTACTAAAACTTCAGTATCTGTGTCACTTTTAAAAACGTATCCTCTAGAAATTAATTCTTTCCTAAGGGCATCGTAGTTTTCAATGATTCCGTTATGAACAATTACTAAATTACTCGATTGAGAGGTATGTGGATGAGAATTAATATCATTAGGAACCCCATGAGTTGCCCAACGCGTATGACCAATTCCTATTTGGCCAACTTTTCTTTGCGCTTCTTTTTCTGTAATATATTCTAAATCAGAGACTTTTCCTTTTGTTTTTGAAAGTTGAATGTTTTCACCGTCAAACATCATAATACCAGAGCTATCATACCCTCTGTATTCTAATCTTTTTAATCCGTTCATTACGATAGGATACGCATCTCTGTATCCTATATAACCTGTTATTCCACACATAGCAAATGTATTTTTTTAATTAATTTTTTCTGTATACGATATCTTTAACTGTGCTCTTCTTACACCATTTAAATTTTCATCTCCGTTTAAAATTGAAATAGATTTAGGGTTCCAATTATAGTTTTTAAAAACTGTATCTGTAATTTGAGTATCTGAAGTATTATAAACCTTTAATCTTAAAGGTGGATTGTAATCTGTTTCTCCACTTAAAATGTCTGAAAAATAATCTGTGATTCTAAACGTATAGCGGTCTTTCTGGTCTTCTTCTTTTTCTAAAAACCCACCAAAAGTTGCAAGACCCTCAGTAAAAATATCTTTTATATGACTAGAGATAGGGTTTGAATTTAAATTTTCTCCTCTTTTATATAGATATAATTGATTTGGAGTATTTGCAACATCAGAGTCTTGATTGATATAAAAGGTTAACATAGCATCATTAATTAACCAGTTTTTATCTCTTAAATCTGTTAGTTGGGTACCTTTTAAAATTTCTATTTTTGCTTCAGAACCGGCAGTTCCTTGCAACTTCACTTCCTTATTATCAGGGTACACCTTGTTATTAGATTTATACTTACCATTTACAATACCCCCTAGTTTAAACGCGTGTGTATTTGTTATTACGGTATCAATTTCCGTGCTATTACTCTTGAAAAAAGTATTTGTATAATACACTTCAATTAAAGAGCTTGTAGCCCCTACACCGGTGCTACTTAAGTTAAAAGAGATTAAAGCTCCTCCTCTTTGTCCAGATGCATGCGTTTTTTCTTTTGCATCGATCACAATACCTCTAAAGTAACTGTTAAAATTTCCTTGAGACTCAAAGTTAGGACCTTCATAATTATCTAAAAACACTTCTTTTACAAAACTTTTCTTTAAAGGTATAATTGCCATTGGTAAAGGAACAGTTGTACTAGCGTTTGCTGTATACCTTATAGTATCGGTTTTGTATAAATCGCCTAAACTGTTTCTTCTTTTAATGATTACTAAGGTATCATTTTCAGTAGGCGAAAAATCCATATTTTCCACTGCTGTTAAAGAGTTCGTATTTGTCTCGTATTCTCTATCTGACAAAAACTCATTTGTTTTTGTAGGGTCAGCAAGGCTTAAAGTGCTTAAATAAGTTTCTAACTCATAAATATTCAACGTAAATGGTAATTCTTGGTTTCCTGTTACCGAATCTAATTCATAAATTGGTCTGCTACCATTAGAGAGTAAAGTTGCATGATAGGGCAATCTTAAAAATGCAGTATCTATGGTTGTTTCATATGATAAGCCATCAGGGTTGTCATATGAAGCTATCTTTAAAGCTGAATTAATGTTTATTTGAGAGACTATAGATGCTTCAATATTTTCATATTCGTCATTTATATAAGTTCCTAAAAGATACTGTCCTTGAAGACCGAAAAACGGAGCTCCCCCCAATTCTAAGCCATCTCCTCTTATGTTTTCTATACCTGCATTGGAAACCAACACCTCTAGAATTGTATCATTTGTGGAGAATTTTGTATTACTTACAACACCACTACGTATATCTGTAAAATCTTCTTCGCAAGAAATAACAACTGCAAACACCAAAAACAAAACACCTAAGTAGATGCCTTTTCTATAAATATTTTTCACACTAAAAATAATTAATTAACTGAAACTAAATCAGTATAAAAATTTAAATAACTCTCTTTAAAGTTCTCTTCTTGAAATCCTAAGACGGGAATCTTTTTTTCTTCGATAAAAGAAGATAATTCCTCGGAAATATCTTCACTACCATGAATAATCGCATCCGAGTTTTCAATGGCACTTTTTAATATATTGGTATGGTTCGGTATCTTTATTGTTGCAATTTTATCATTACTCTTCAGGTCAAAAGTTACTTTATCTGCAAGATCTTCGCTTAAAGTTCCTTCAAAAGGATTGTTGTAAACAGAAGTAATAATCTTGCTTTCAGTAAACAATGGTTCTTCGTTATAAAACTCTCTTAAATAAAGAGGTAATAAAGATGCCATCCAACCATGAACATGAATAATATCTGGTGCCCAATTTAATTTTTTTACCGTTTCTACAACACCTTTTGCAAAGAAAATTGCACGCTCGTCATTGTCATCAAACAATTGATCGTCTTCATCTGTAAAAACAGCTTTTCTCTTAAAATATTCTTCATTGTCTATAAAGTAAACTTGCATTCTTTCTTTTGGGATAGAAGCCACCTTTATTATCAATGGCATATCCATGTCGTTTACAACTAAATTCATCCCAGAAAGACGAATAACCTCATGTAATTGATGTCTTCTTTCATTAATAACACCGTACCTGGGCATAAAAATTCTGGTCTGTACTCCTTTAGAATGTGCATTTTTAGCAGCATTAAAGGCAGTTAACGATAATTCTGTTTCTGGCAAGTAGGGAACTACTTCAGATGAAACAAATAATATTCTCTTGTCCTTCATTGAATCAAACTCTTTTTATGAGATTGGCAAAAATACAAATTATTATGCTAATATCGTGTTAAAATGGTAAGTTTGCACACTTTATCAACAATACAAGAATGAAAATTTTCAACACTAAAAAAGACTTAAAAGACTGTCTTTTAGACTATAAAACAAACAAAAAAACCATTGGTTTTGTGCCAACCATGGGTGCATTGCACGAGGGTCATTTGTCTTTAATTGAAAGTGCAAAGCTAAAAAACGACATTGTTGTAGTAAGTATTTTTGTAAACCCTACACAATTTGACAATGTAGAAGATTTAAAGCAATACCCAAAAACAATAGAAAACGACATCAAATTACTAAAATCTGTGTCTTGTGATATCTTATTTTCACCTTCTGTAAAAGAAATTTATTCAGAAAATATTGCTTCAGAAAAATTTAATTTTGATGGTTTAGAACACCAAATGGAAGGAGCGTTTAGAAAAGGGCATTTTGACGGTGTTGGTACTATTGTAAAAACCTTATTTGAAATTATTGAGCCCAACAAAGCTTATTTCGGACAAAAAGATTTTCAACAATTACAAATTGTAAAGAAAATGGTAGACAAGTATCACTTAAATGTAACAGTTAAAGGGTGCCCAATCTATAGGGAAGAAAACGGTTTAGCTATGAGCTCTAGAAACGCAAGGTTATCAAAAGAACATAGAGAAGCTGGGGCTTTTATTTACAGCACACTGAATAAAATTCAACAGAAATTTGACACAGAAGATATTACAAAAATTAATGAATGGTTAGAGAATGAATTTAAAAAACAGCCTTTATTAAGATTAGAATACTTTATAATTGCTGATGAAAAAACCTTAAAAACTTCAAAAAACAAAGATGCTAACAAGACATATAGAGCTTTTATTGCTGTTTTTGCAGGAGATATTAGATTAATAGATAATATTGCTTTAAAAAATTAAAAAATGTTATTTTTGTAAACTATAAACACAAGCTGTAAATAATAATAATAGATTAGGGTTTTAAAAAATGTGTCATTTCTTGTATTAAAAAAACTTAATTTACTACCGGAAAAGTTGCAAAAAACTGCATTTTAATTATCTACATATTTATGAAATTAGAAAAAAGAATAAATTTAAACGCTTGTTAGCTTTTACGAACAGAAAAGAAAATACACTCATATAATTTGGATTTTAAAAAGGTTTTAAAAATTGTTTTACCGCTTGCATTAGGTAGTTTTCTAGTTTGGTATTCTTTGTCTGACATTTCACTAGAAATCTTAGGGGACTATTTCAAAGAAGCAAATTATAGCTTTATTCTTCTGGGGCTTTTCTTTGGGATTTTAAGTCATTTATCTAGAGCTTACAGATGGAAGTTTATGCTAGAACCATTGGGCTTTAAACCAAAATTCATAAATAGTATTTTAGCAGTTTTAGTAGGGTATTTAGTAAATTTAGCGATACCAAGAGCAGGAGAGATTTCAAGAGCTACGGTAATGACCAATTATGAGAAAATTCCTTTTGAAAAAGCATTTGGAACTATTGTAGCAGAGCGTATTGCAGATTTAATAATGATGCTTTCTATTGTTGCAATTACATTATTTGTTCAGTTTGATTTTATTTATGACTTACTTACCAAAAACTTCAATCCATTAAAAATTAGCATTGGTTTTGTTGTTTTAATTGTAGGATTTTACATTTTCACATCTTTTGTGAAAAAAGCCACATCTGGTTTTCTATTAAAAATTAAAACTTTTCTTTCTGGTTTAATTGAAGGTGTAACCAGCATTTTTAAAATGAAAAACAAATGGGCATTTATTTTTCACACAGTATTTATTTGGGCAATGTACGTTGCTATGTTTTGGGCAACAATACCTGCAATTGAAGGGCTAAATGTTCCTTTTGGAGGAATTCTAATCGGTTTTATCGCTGGCGGATTTTCAATTGCGGCAACAAATGGCGGCATTGGTTTGTACCCAATTGCTGTTGCTAGTGCCTTAGCATTATTTGATATTCCTGCAGAAACTGCAACCGCTTTTGGTTGGATTATGTGGACTGCACAAACCGCAATGATTGTTATCTTTGGTGGTTTGGCCTTTTTACTGCTACCAATTTATAATAAGAATACATAAATTTTTAGCGTAAATTCGTATTTTAAAAATTAGAAATGAGCAAAACAAAAACAACTTTTTTCTGTCAGAATTGTGGAACCCAACACGCAAAATGGGTGGGACAATGTGGAGCTTGTAAAGAATGGAACACTATTGTTGAAGAAATAATTCAAAAAGAAGAAAAACGTGTTTGGAAACAATCTACAACTGCAAAACAAACGGTAAACAAGCCCCTGAAAATTGCTGATATTCAGTTAAACCCAGAAGAAAGGGTAGTTACTAATAATAATGAATTAGACACGGTTTTAGGTGGAGGGCTGGTAAAAGGCTCTGTAACACTTTTAGGTGGAGAACCTGGTATTGGTAAATCGACTTTATTATTGCAAGTGGCATTAAATATTAGCCAAAAAGTATTGTATGTTTCGGGGGAAGAGAGTCAGTCTCAAATAAAAATGAGAGCAGATAGGTTAGAAGCAAAGAATTCTAATTGTCTAATTCTTACAGAAACAAATACACAACAAATTTTTAAGAACATAGAAGAAACAGACCCAGAGGTTTTGGTAATAGATTCTATACAAACACTGCATACAAACAACATTGAGGCCTCTCCTGGAAGTATTTCTCAAATTAGAGAAACTGCTGCAGAGTTGATAAAATTTGCCAAAGAAACGGCTACCCCGGTTTTATTAATTGGCCATATAAACAAAGACGGAAACATTGCCGGACCAAAAATTTTAGAACATATGGTAGATGTTGTTTTACAGTTTGAAGGTGATAGAAACCATACCTACAGAATTTTACGTTCACAAAAAAATAGGTTTGGTTCTACTTCTGAATTAGGTATTTATGAAATGCTGTCAACCGGATTAAGAGAAATTTCAAATCCGTCTGAAATACTAATTTCTAAAAAAGATAATGATTTAAGTGGAACTGCAATTGCATCTACATTAGAAGGTGTTAGACCTCTAATGATAGAAATACAAGCACTAGTATCCACTGCCGTTTACGGGACACCTCAGCGCTCTACAACAGGTTATAACTTAAAACGTCTAAACATGATTTTAGCGGTTCTAGAAAAACGTGCAGGTTTTAAGTTGGGCGCTAAAGATGTATTTTTAAATATCACTGGAGGTATTAATGTAGATGATCCCGCAATAGATTTGGCAGTCGTAGCAGCTATTTTATCATCTAATCAAGATATTGCTATTAATCCAAATGTGTGTTTTGCTGCCGAAGTAGGTTTGGCGGGAGAAATTAGACCCGTTTCTAAAATAGATCAACGAATTTTAGAAGCAGAAAAACTAGGTTATAAAACCTTAGTAGCCTCAAAATACAACAAAATTACCTCTAAAAACCACAGAATAAAATTAGTTTTAGTTGGTAAAATTGAAGAAGCTTTTGCCACCTTGTTTGCTTAATAATTAGCAAAATTATTGACTTAAAAAACTTATTAAAAATATAAAACTAAAAAAACCGAACAAAAATGTTGGGTTTTTTTAGTTTTATAAATTACACTTCGCTGGGCGTAGTAGTCAATTTTAAAAGTTTTATTTCTTATTCACAACTTTAATATACTTGTCTAAAGCCATTGTCATAGAGGGTGTTTCCGGAGAAGGTGCTTCTATATCACAATTTAAACCAGCCTTAGTTACTGCACTTACAGTAGAGTTACCAAAAGCAGCGATTCTAGTGCTGTTTTGTTTAAAATCTGGAAAGTTTTGAAATAAAGATTCTATCCCAGAAGGACTAAAGAATACTAAAACATCATAAACAACATTCTCTAAATCAGACAAATCACTTACTACTGTTCTATATAGGTCTATACGCGTCCATTGAACACCTAACTTATCTAATTCTTCAGGAACTAAAGGCTTTAATTTATCAGAAGAAGGCAATAAGAAATTCTCTGTTTTATGCTTTTTAATTAACTTTGTTAAATCAAGAAAAGTTCTGCTACCTACATAAATTTTACGTTTTCTATAAACCACATATTTCTGCAAATAATAAGCTACAGCCTCAGATTGACAAAAATACTTCATGTCATCTGGTACTTTAAAGCGCATTTCTTCAGCAATTTTAAAGAAGTAATCTACTGCATTTCTACTAGTTAAAATAATAGCGGTAAAATCTTTAAAATCAACTTTATTATTTCTAATTTCCTTTATGGAAATACCTTCAACATGAATAAAAGATCTAAAATCTATCTTTACTTTTTGTTTATCAGACAAATCAAAATATGGAGAAGTTTCTGTTTTTGGAGGGGGTTGCGATACTAAAATAGTTTTCACTTTCATACGCTTTCATTTTCGTTTTTTAGTTTAAAGCACCACTTTAAACATTATTAATAGTGGTGCTATTTCGAACGTGCAAAGGTACAATATAAAATAAAATAACTTGCTAAAAACAAGGTTTTTATTATTAACTACCTGAAAAACAAACTTTAATAAAAATAAGCCTAAAGTAACTGCCACAAAAAATGAAAAACTTAATGGCCCAAAACGAAATAACACAAAGAAAGTTACTAAAAAAAAACTAATTGAATACAGGTATCCAAATTTAGAAACAACATAAAATCGAACCTCTTTTTTTATAAAAAAAAGTCTAATAACCCCTATTTCAAATAAGCTCTTAACGGCAAAATAGGTCCAAATAATTCCTAAAATTAAAAAGAAAAAAGATAAGTTAAAAGAAGTGTTTTTGTTTGTCTCTGCAACCAATAAGCTAGTAACAAGGGCTAAAACGACAGATGAAAAGACAAATAACAAACTATAAAAAGAGCTAAAAAAAGAAATGTTTTCTTCTACTTCATCTTGGATAAAGCCTTTATTGAATAAAGCAAAAACATATCCTTTTAATTTATCTCCATCTATTATTTTTAAAACAGCAATAATAGCAAATAGAAATACCAAAATAATGGAAATCCAATTTGTATTAATAACTATTTTTTCTAGTGCTTGCACTTTTTCTTCTTTGATAAGGTTAACACAAAATTAGTAATTAAAAAATGTATATTTGTATTCTTAGCTTACGAAATTTTATTTATGTCAGACACATTAGTTATCGTCCCCACTTATAACGAAAAAGAAAACATAGAAGCCATTATAAGAGCGGTGTTTCAAGAAGAAAAAATATTTCATATTTTGGTTGTTGATGATAATTCTCCTGACGGCACCTCATTCATTGTAGACAAATTAATAACAGAATTTCCAGAACAACTTTTTATAGAAAAAAGAGAAGGTAAAAATGGGTTAGGAACTGCTTATATCCACGGTTTTAAATGGGCTTTAGCTAAAGATTACAAATTTGTTATAGAAATGGATGCAGATTTTTCTCATAATCCAAAAGATTTAATTCGCCTTTACAATGCTTGCTCAAGTGAAGATGTAGATGTTTCTGTAGGCTCTAGATATGTAAACAATACCGTCAACGTTGTAAATTGGGATATTAAACGCTTACTACTTTCTTATTTTGCCTCGAAATATGTGCGTTTTATTACTAGAATTCCAATTTTCGACACTACCGCAGGTTTTGTGTGTTGGAAAAGAAATGTTTTAGAAACCATAAAGCTAGATAAAATTAAATTTGTTGGATATGCTTTTCAAATTGAAATGAAATTTAAAGCGTGGAAACATCAATTTAAAATAAAAGAAGTTTCTGTAGTTTTTACAGATAGAGATTTGGGTGTTTCTAAAATGACCGGAAACATTGTTACAGAAGCATTGTTTGGAGTTGTAAAAATGAAATTAAAAGGAGTGCCAAAATAAATATCTAATGACCACTATTTCTATTAGAACAGCAAATTTAAACGACTTAGAAACGTTATTAGAGTTTGAACAAGGTGTAATAAAGGCAGAACGGCCTATGGATTCTTTTTTAGGGAATGGTACATTGTCTTATTACAATATTCCTGAATTAATTACCGCAAAAGACAGCCATTTAATAGTTGCTGTAGCAAACAAAGAATTAGTGGGTTCTGGGTATCTAAAAATAGAAGACTCTAGCCATTACCATAAAAACCCAAAACATGGTTATATTGGTTTTATATTTGTAAAACCCACTTTTAGAGGCCAAAGAATTAGCAATTTAATTTTAGAGTCTTTAAAAAAATGGGGGAAAGAAAAAGACTTAAAAGAATTAAGGCTAGATGTATATAGTAAGAATGCTGATGCACTAAAATCTTACAATCGTTTTGGATTTACCAAAGGGTTAGTGAATATGAAAATAGATATTTAAAAAGAAAAATGACAAAGGGAATTTTAATACAAAACGCAACAATAGTAAACGAGAACAAAATCTTTAAAGGTGATATTCTTATTGAAAATGAAATAATTACAAAAATTTCTTCTAAAATTAAACCCACTAAAAATGTTGAAATTATTAATGCTGAAGGGAAGTTTTTAATTCCTGGGTTTATAGACGATCAAGTACATTTTAGAGAACCTGGTTTAACACACAAAGCAAATATTGCAACAGAGAGTCGGGCTGCAATTGCTGGAGGTATTACTACGTTTATAGAAATGCCAAATACAGTGCCACAAGCTACAACACAACATTTATTAGAAGACAAGTTTAAAATTGCCGCAGCAGATTCGTATGCAAACTATTCTTTTATGTTCGGTGGTACAAATGACAATTTGGAGGAATTATTAAAAACAGACCCTAAAAAAGTAGCAGGAATTAAATTGTTTTTAGGTTCTTCTACAGGGAACATGTTGGTTGACAATGAAGAAATTCTGGAGAAAATTTTCTCATCAACAAAAATGATTATTTCTGTACACTGCGAAGACGAAGGAACTATTAAAAAAAATACGGCAATCTACAAAGAAAAGTATGGAGACGATATTCCTCTAAAATACCACCCTCTTATTAGAAGTGAAGAGGCATGTTACTTATCATCTTCTAAAGCAATTGAATTAGCTAAGAAAACAGGTGCAAGATTGCATATTTTTCATTTGTCAACAGAGAAAGAAACACATTTATTTAGAAACGATATTCCTCTAGAAGAAAAACAAATTACATCAGAGGTTTGTATTCATCATTTATGGTTTAGTGATAAAGATTATGAAGAAAAAGGAACACATATCAAATGGAATCCTGCTGTTAAAACAGAAAAAGACAGATTAGGTCTTTGGGAAGCCTTGTTAGATGACAGAATAGATGTTTTAGCTACAGATCATGCTCCGCATACCTTAGATGAAAAAAACAACAACTATTTAAATGCGCCAAGTGGAGGGCCATTAGTGCAACATGCCATTATTGCACTTTTAGAAAAAGTAAAAGAAGGAGTAATTCCTATTGAAAAAGCAGTAGAAAAAATGAGCCATAATCCTGCTAAATTATTTCAAATTGAAAAACGCGGGTTTATAAAAGAAGGTTATTTTGCAGATATTGTTTTAATTGATATGAATAAGCCACAAACAGTTTCTAAAGATAATATTTTATATAAATGTGGTTGGTCTCCTTTTGAGGGAACTACTTTTTCATCTACCATAACACATACTTTTGTGAATGGAAACTTAATATATAACAATGGTGTTTTCAATGATGAAATTAAAGGGAAAAGAATTACTTTTAATAGATAAAATGAAAAAAAATAGCTACATATTGCTTTTCATATTGCTTGTGTCTTGCACAAGCAATACTATTTTTAAAAAACCAAAAGACTTAATTCCGAAAGACACAATGAGTCTTTTGTTGCAAGAAATGATTATTTCTACGAGTGCTAAGTTCATAAAAAACAAGAATAACCAAAAGAACATAAATTACATGCCTTTTGTTTATGAACGATTTAAAATAGATAGTACTCGTTTTGAAAGCAGTAATTACTATTACATGTCTACCATAGATTTGTATCAAGAAATTTTAGAAAAGGCAAAGGCTAGCATAAATGCGCAGCAAGATGCTCTTAAGAAAGTAAAAAAACAATTAGATTCCATTAAAAAAGACTCTCTAAAATTAACTCGAAGTAAATTAAAAAAAGGAGATAGCTTAAAAATTACAAAAAACTTTGAAAAATTGGAATTATCAAAAAAAAGTTTAGAAGAAATGAATATAAGACAATAACGTTTTTATTTCTTCAAATTACGACAAACGTCTTTAACAACAGTTTGTATTTCTTCAAATTGAAAGTTCATTGTTTGTTTTATTTTTTCTGAAGAATATTTAGAAACTTCATGTGCACTTTTTGCAGAGTATTTGCTTAATAACAATGCTTTTTTCGAAAACATAGTTAAAAATGAAGACAGGCGCCAAAGCAAAGTAGTTTGCCAAGCTTTTATCTTTATTGAAGGTCGTTTGATATTTAAGGCATCTGCTATTAAAAAAAACACTTCTTTATAGCTTTTGTTTTCTGAAACCAATATAAAACGTTCATTTTTAATATCTGAATTCATAAGTAAAATCATTGATTTTACAACATCTTTTACACCTACAAAACCAGTAATTCCTTCGGTATAGTATTTAAAGCCTTTATAAACTTGACTAAATAATTTCCCAGAACCCGAAGACCAGAATCCACTTCCTAAAATAACTCCAGGATTTACAATAACTACTTCTACGTCTTCTTGACTAGCGCGCCAAACTTCCATTTCTGCCCCGAACTTCGTAATAGAATAGCCACTATTATCTAATTCTTTATTCCATTCATTTTCTTCTGTAATCAATTGCCCGTTTAAAGCATCTCCAACAGCAGCAATAGAGCCTACAAAACACAATTTTTTAATTTTCGCATCAATAGAAAGGTTTACAATAATCGCGGTGCCATGAATGTTTACCTTGCGCATTTCTTTATAATCTTTGGGATTAAAAGAAATAAAAGCGGCACAATGATACACCTTTTCAACTCCAACAAACGCCGGAATCATAGCGGGAATATCTGTTATATCTGCCTTAAACCACTCTATTTTTGAAATTAATGAAGTATCATCCGTGTAATAAGAAAAGATTTTTTTTACAGCTTCTATTCTTTCTTCAGAACGATAAATAGCTCGAATTGTTTCATTGTCTTTTATCAAATGATACAATAAATGTGCGCCAACCAAACCTGTTCCTCCTGTAACTAAAATCATACTACGAATTTAGTATATTTTGCGCGATAAAGGTATATTTGCGAACTGATAAACGGTATACAATGAAAAATTTTATTAAAGAATTGCAGTGGAGAGGAATGTTGCACGACAGCATGCCAACAACAGAAGAGCACTTATTAGAAAGCATGAGAAGTGCTTATGTTGGGTTTGATCCTACCTCAGATTCTTTACATATTGGTAATTTAGTACCCATTATGCTGTTAGCACATTTTCAAAGATGTGGCCACAAGCCTATTGCTTTAATTGGTGGTGCTACGGGTATGATTGGAGACCCTTCTGGGAAATCTGCAGAGCGCAACTTGCTAGATGAAAAAACACTTCGCTACAATCAAGAAGCTATAAAAGGCCAGTTAAGTCACTTTTTAGATTTTTCTTCTAACGAAGAAAACGCTGCAGTTTTAGTGAACAATTACGATTGGATGAAAGATTTTTCATTTTTAGAATTCATACGAGATGTTGGTAAACATATTACTGTAAATTATATGATGGCTAAAGATTCTGTAAAAAACAGAATTAGCTCTGAATCTAAAGACGGAATGTCTTTTACAGAATTTACCTATCAGTTAGTTCAAGGATATGACTTTCTACATTTACACCAAAACAACAATGCTTCTATTCAAATGGGAGGTTCTGATCAATGGGGAAATATTACTACAGGAACAGAATTAATTAGAAGAATTGGTGGCGGAAAAGGGTATGCAATTACCTGCCCTTTAATTACAAAATCTGATGGTACGAAGTTCGGGAAATCTGAAGGCGGTAATGTTTGGTTGGATGGTAAGAGAACATCACCTTATAAATTTTACCAATATTGGTTAAATGCTTCTGATGAAGATGCAGAAAATTATATTAAAATTTTTACTTTTTTAGACAAAGAAATAATTGATGCTTTAATTTTAGAGCATAAAGAAGCACCTCATGCACGCCTGTTGCAAAAGAAAATTGGAGAAGAAGTTACCTTATTGGTTCATGGAAAAGAAGCTTATGAAAATGCTATTAAAGCTTCTACTATTTTATTCGGAAAATCTACAGCTTCAGATTTAAAGTCTTTAGATGAACAAACTTTTTTAGATGTTTTTGATGGTGTACCGCAAGCTACCGTGGCTATTGCAGATGTAGCAGAAGGTTTAGACATGATTGGTGCTTTGGCAGCTAAAACAAACTTTTTAGCTTCTAATGGAGATGCCCGAAGAGCTTTAAAAGAAAATGCAATTTCTGTAAACAAAGAGAAGATAAAAGAAGACTTTACAATTACTAAAGAAGATTTAATTGCGAATAAATACGTACTGTTACAACGTGGTAAAAAAACCTACTATTTACTGGTTGTAGCATAACCTTAACTTTAAATAACACAAAAAAAAGAGCGCAATCTATGCAGCTCTTTTTTTGTGTTTAATTTCGAGAAAGAGTATTGAAAGTTACTTTTCTTTCTTGATTTTTATCCAGTTTTTATCGGCCTTTGCTTTTAATTGTTCTGCACCTTCTTCTTGCCACATTTTAAAAGTATTTATACCCCAAGAATTATAAAATAAATACAATTTACCATCCCTAATTTCAAAGGTTTCAGGGTTTATAGCAACTCTTTCTCCTTTTGTACCAAGTGCATACGCACAATAACCTCCATAAGCAGGAATGTATTTATTAGGCGCACTTTTAAAAGTCTCTAAATTTTTCTTAGAAGAGAATTTAAATTTCACCGCATTATATATTGTAGTAAATTCTTTATCTCCTTTTTCTGCTGTATTACTAAAATAAGATACCACATCATACCCTTCTGCAACATATCCTTTCTTTAGATTATATTCTTGTCCAAAAAAAGTAGTCGCAACAGCTATCAGTAAAATTGTTGTAAAAGTTTTCATTGCCATGGTTTTTCATTTGGTCGATAAAAATTAGAATACTTACAAAACCAGTAAATTACAACCTCTAATATCCGAATTATCGAAACGTCCAATGATTTCAAACGTTCCGTTTGCATGAACTTTACCTAAATCTTGCGTTGCAATAAAAGAGCACGAATTATAATTTGCTAAATCAATCACATTTATTCCTCCGTTTTTTCCTGAAGCATTTATAGATAGCGCGTCTTCTGTATCACGAGTTAAAATTTTCATCCAAGGCGGTGTTTCAAAAACGCCATTTCCTTTAGAATATCCCTGACTTAATAATTCTGTCATTCCGTATTCCGAATGAATTTCTGTGACTCCAAATCCGTCTTTTAAAATAGTATGTAATTCTTCCCTTACCAATTCTTTTCTTCTTCCTTTCATGCCACCA
>CALJHU010000027.1:0-27965 GCA_937771065.1 uncultured Polaribacter sp.
AAAAATAAAAAAGGGATACACCGTAACAGTGTGTCCCTTTTTATGTACTATTATTTTAAAAAAATCTGCATAGAGAGAAACCACTTCCTTATCTAAAAAAGAAAAATTATTGGATTTAATAACTACAACATTTTTTCAACTTTTAAATAGGAAGCCCTAATTCTATTTTCAACCATTGCATCATTGCCTTTGTAAAAAAAGGTAACTTTCCTTTTCTTTACTAAAATCTTGTATTCGTAATTTTTAGCTTTCTCTTGCCAGAACACTTGCTTTTTTTTGGACTCTTTGTACTTTCCGAAATCTCTCTCCACTATTTTAATTACAGTTTCTTGCTGATTTTTATCAATTGTAAAATGAAATTTTAATTTGTTTTGAGAAAAAATAACACTTGATGTTATTAATAAGGTGAATAATACTACTTTTTTCATTTTCATCTTTTTTATTTTTCAATTTTTTGATGCTACAAATTCTCTAAAGCTCTTTTTAATTCTTTATATTTAAATACAAATCCTTTTTTCTCTAATTTATCTGAAGACAACCTGCTGCCGTGTAAAAGGATAATTGCCAATTCTCCAAAAACTAATTTCAGTAAGAAACCGGGAACCGCTATTGGCAGATATGGCCTCTTAATGGCTTTAGCTAATGCTTTTGAAAAAGTCTTACTCGTATGAAATTCTGGAGAAACCGAATTGTAAACGCCTACAAAATTCTCTTCAACCGCCTTTATATATAAGTTACACAAGTCATCTATATGAATCCAAGCCATATATTGATTTCCAGAACCTAAAGGGGAAACAATTGGTGTTCTCATTTTTTCTAAAGCACCTCCTGTTTTAGATAAAACAACACCCGTTCTTAAAATAGTTACAGGAATGTTTAGCTCTTTAAACTGATTGGCTGCTGCCTCCCATTTTTGACAAACTTGCCCTAAAAAATCGGCACCTACCGCATCTGATTCCTTAAAAACTTTGGCAGTGGTTTGTGCACCATAGTAATTACTGCCAGACGCAGAAACAAACCCTTTTAAAGGAATATTTTGCGCTTTAATTTTGTCAAATATTAGATTAGCAGTTGCCACTCTGCTATTTATAATAACTTCTTTTCTTTCCTTTGTCCAACGTTTATCGGCAATTCCTGCCCCAGCCAAATGAATAATATAATCGATATTTTCTATGGCTTTATCATCTACGAAACCTTTAGAATAATCCCATTTGAATTCATTTTCATTTTTAGGGTTTCTGCTTAAAATTCTAACCTCATGTTTTTTTTCAGTCAACAATGCTGTCAACCTTCTACCCACCAAACCTGTTCCACCAGTAACTAATATTTTCGCCATTTTGTAAAGATAAAAAAAGCACGATTCAAAAGATTATAGTTTGTATAAATAATATTTATTATTTAATCTCTTTCATGGCATTTGTAATTAATATTTTTAAATGATTTTTATGTGCTTTTGTAGCTAAATTACCTTTACCATTACTCACCCAAATTTTAATATTTTTTAAATTATAAATGGCCATAGATTTTGCAGCAACTGTGAACCTGCTGCTCGCTTTACCAGATATCATGTCAATTAACCTTTTTGTGTACACCGCCTGTAAATTTTGACGAAAAGAATTTATACTCCCATAAACATCGGCTTTAAACATTATGTTATTTATATCTGACATAAAAGAAGATAATTTATAATCATTACCATACAATTCAGAATTAGAAATCCTTTGTAAAGTATTTGGATGCATTATATGAGCTAAAACCTTTGTCTGATAAGCTAAGACTTGCTCATGAATTTTCGGATCTTCTGAACCCCCAAAGAAATTAAACCCTCTTCTTTGTTTTGCTATATAATTGTAAACTTCTTTAGGTGTATCAAAAGCATCTGGGGCAAAAACATACTTCTTCATAGCATCCATTGCTCTTTTTTGGTCTGATAAACTTACAGGTGTATACGGCTGTGTGCCCCCTTCTTGACCAAAAGTAGATCTATCTACATAAACACCGCCAATAAATCTAGAAATTACACCCCCTGCTACTGCTGATTGATTATGTAATGTATAATATGCTCTTCTTAAATCTTCATAAGTTTCACCTTTTGTAGTAAACTGAGTTTTTAAGTTTTTCATCATTGAATTCACCAATTCAAATCTATTAATTGAATAGGTGATTTGGTCATTAGATAAATCACCAATCATAACTCTTGGGTCAATTGCTTTACCTGGAGAACGCATATCATCAGCGTCATTCCCAAAAATTAATTCTGGTTTTGTAGATTTATTTAATAAAACACCCATTTCTGAATCGTCTTTAAAATTTTGATATCCAAACTGTACAGCCCAAATATCATAAGGCCCAACTGCCATATCAGCATATTGTCCTTGTTTACTTCTGTCGTTTGTAATATTTATTCCTGCATAATCCATTACAGAACCTGTTAAGGCTTTTCCTTTAATAAAGTCTGCATCTGCTAATTGTTCAGGCGAGAATAATTGACTCGCTTTCATGTTATGATTTAACCCTAATGTGTGCCCAACTTCGTGCATAATTAAAGATTTCATTCCCTCTTTCTTAAGAGCGTCCATATCTAAATCAGAAGCGCCTGTTGCTTGTAAAACAGCAGATCCTAATTGCATATTATCATGCATTACATGTCCCATAGAACAATAATTAAGGTTTTGCTTTTCAAAGAACTTTGTAACCTCTAACTCTTCTGAAGTTTCTAATTTCATATTAGTAGCTGCATCATTATATAATTTATCTGCAAAAACTCTATTTGTAAAATGCACAAACTCTAGCATAATGTCTGCACCTAAAATTTCACCAGTTCTTGGATTTACAAAACTTGGACCATAACCACCAAAAGGAGGGTTTGGAGAAGATGTCCAACGTAAAACATTATAACGCACATCACCTGCATCCCAATCTGCGTTATCTGGTTGTACTTTTACAGCCATTGCATTTTTAAATCCGGCTTTTTCAAAAGCTACATTCCAAGCTAAAACCCCTTCTTTAATTGTTGCTCTCCATTCTAGAGGAGTTGTGTTTTCTATCCACCAAGTAATTGGAGTTATCGGTTCTGATATAGCAGCCTCTGGATTTTTTTTAATCAACTTCCATCTATGAATCATATCTCTATAATTTACAGTGCTTGTAGCTGTCATGTCATTCGTTTCTGTTAAAAAATAACCAACTCTAGCATCATCCATTCTTGGTGAATAATCATCTTTTGGCATATTCATAAATGTATGAAAAACTTTGATAGAAACATTTCTTCCATCTGTAACTGCAGTAGAACCACCATTTAGAACAGAAGGGTTACTGTATACATATTGCGTTTTTACATTGGTATTTTCAGGGTAATTTTTAATCTCATTTATTTTCGACTTTTTTTTATCAAAATTCCCTAAACTAAAAGCCAAAGGAGACCGCCCTGGTCTTTTAGGACCTTTAACTCTTGTAAATGTTTCCGATAAAAATAATCCATCAGCATCTATTAAATATTCGCCATTTTTTGCATCTAAAGCTACTATTTTTCCAGTGGCCATTACAGCATCACTTATGTTTGCTTCAGAGGATTTTGATAAGGCACTATTTTTATCAAAATAGAAAGAAGTATTAGGCGTTATAAATTCTAGCTTATTAAAGTATTTTTTTACTTGAAATACAGAATTACCTTTAAAAGCTCCTCTAAATGCGCCTGCCTCAGTTACGCCATCAGCAATTTGAGAGAAGTATATAAAATCTTTGTTTAATTGATCTTCTTTTACCAAAAGTTTTACCGAACCAGTTATCGTGTCTTGATAAATAGTAAATAAACCTTCAATTTTTTTACTGCTTTTTGTTAAATCTTTAATTGACTTTTCTTTCTTTTTTAAAGGCTTTTTTTTAGTAGTTATAGTTTCCTTTTTTTTCTTTTTCCAAAATTGTGCATTTACATCTTGCACTCCTAAAAAGGTAAGCATTAAGAATACTGTGCAAAGAACTTTAAATTTACTTGAATAGATCGTTTTCATTAAATATTTTAAGTTTGTTAGAAATAATTTATTGTTATATTTTTCTCTTATTTAATGCCATATTAATGTCATTTTAAAGTTTATTTTCATCTTAAATCAAACTAATGTTATCCAAATATAAAAATTTACAATTGACCTATCTATTAAAGCTATGTAAATCTTTTTTTAAGCTCTTAATAAAGGCGTATTTTTATCGTGATGAAAAATAACAAAAAAAGAAAAGGTTTTGTCTTTAAAACGTACGAAGCAGAAAATCAATCTCCTTTTGAAAAACTATTTGAAATTTTCAAGGAACTGATTACACATACTTCTGGAGATTTTGACGAAGCAATAGATTGGATGCGTTCTTTAGACGTAGAATATAGTTTGACGGACGAAAACTATACTATTGACGATTTTGTAGAAGATTTAAAAAAGAAAGGGTATATAAAAGAGGAAGTAAAAGGAGATGGAACAGGTGGTACAAAAATTACCCCGAAAACAGAACGTGCAATAAGACAGCAAGCGTTAAATCATATTTTTGGAAAAATTAAAAGAAGTGGTGCTGGAAACCATAAAAGTAAATCTCCAGGGATAGGAGACGAACATACAGGCGACTTGAGAGCATATCAATTTGGTGATTCTTTAGATAAAGTATCCATTACAGAAAGTATTAAGAATGCTCAAATTAATAATGGCTTAGATGATTTTAACCTAACAGAAAACGATTTGGTCGTAGAAGAAACACTTCACAAAAGCCAAATGAGTACTGTTTTAATGATAGATATTAGTCATTCTATGATTCTATACGGTGAAGATAGAATTACACCTGCCAAAAAAGTAGCAATGGCTTTAGCAGAATTGATTACAACTCGCTACCCAAAAGACACCTTGGATATTATTGTTTTTGGAAACGATGCTTGGTCTATAAAAATTAAAGATTTACCATATTTACAAGTAGGTCCTTATCACACAAATACGGTTGCTGGTTTAAATTTAGCGATGGATTTACTGCGAAGAAAGAGAAATACCAACAAACAAATTTTTATGATTACCGATGGGAAACCAAGTTGCTTGCGCTTACCAGATGGCCAATATTATAAGAATAGTAATGGTTTAGACGAACACATTGTAAATAAATGTTATGCAATGGCACAGCAGGCAAGAAAACTACACATTCCAATTACCACTTTTATGATAGCTCAAGACCCTTATTTAATGCAATTTATTAGGGCATTCACAAAAGCAAATCAAGGAAAAGCATTTTATACAGGTTTAAAAGGTTTGGGGGAAATGATTTTTGAAGATTACGAAACGAATAGAAAGAAAAGAATTAAAGGATAATAATAAGTCACAAAATTGCAAAGTAAAGAAGTTGCAAAGTTTGTTTTAGATAAAATAAAATATGAATATAAGTAAGTTAAAAACATTAGGACAATTAGTAAAATCTGGATATACATCGAGATCTATTAAAGATGAGTTACGAGAAAATCTTATTAGTAAAATAATGAGTAAAGAAACTGTTTTTAAAGGAGTTCACGGTTATGAAAATACTGTAATCCCTGAATTAGAAAGAGCAATTTTAAGCAAGCACAATATTAATTTATTAGGTTTACGAGGACAAGCAAAAACGCGTTTGGCAAGATTGATGGTCAATTTATTAGATGAATATATTCCAGTTGTAGAAGGTTCTGAAATTAATGATGATCCATTGCACCCGATTTCAAGATTTGCGATTGAAACAATCAAAGAAAAAGGAGATAATACACCTATTTTCTGGATGCACAGGGACGAGCGTTTTGCAGAAAAACTAGCAACACCAGATGTTACTGTTGCAGATATTATTGGTGATGTTGACCCTATAAAAGCAGCAAACTTAAAGTTAAGTTATGCAGATGATAGGGTGCTTCATTATGGGATGATCCCAAGAGCTAACAGATGTATTTTTGTAATTAATGAATTACCAGACTTACAAGCCAGAATTCAGGTAGCATTATTTAATATTTTGCAAGAAGGTGATATTCAAATTAGAGGATTTAAAATGCGTCTAAATTTAGACATGCAATTTATTTTTACTGCAAATCCAGAAGACTATACCAATAGAGGAAGTATTGTTACCCCTTTAAAAGATAGAATTGGTTCGCAAATCTTAACACACTATCCTGAAGATATAGAAACTGCAAAAACAATAACACAACAAGAAACAAATAAGGCAAGTGCTCAGAAAGAATTTATAGATGTACCAGAGTTATCTAGAGATTTATTAGAGCAAATAGTATTCGAAGCCAGAGATAGTGAATATATCGATGCTAAAAGTGGCGTTAGTGCGCGTTTAAGTATTTCTGCATTTGAGAATTTATTAAGTACGGCAGAAAGAAGAGCTTTATTATCTGGAGATGAGAAAACAATGATTCGCTTAAGTGATTTTGATGGAATTATTCCAGCCATTACTGGAAAAGTAGAATTAGTATATGAAGGAGAGCAAGAAGGTGCTCACGTGGTTGCTGATGGTTTGATTAAAAAAGCAGTAACAACATTATTTCCTATTTATTTTCCTGAAATTAAAAAATTAGAAAAACAAGGTGAAGAAACACCTTATGATGATATTATTTCTTGGTTCTTTAATACAGAAGAAGATTTTGAATTATTAGATGATCATACTGAAGAGCAGTACAAAGCAGAATTAGATAAAGTAAAACCTTTAAATCAATTTATAAAAGAACATCAGCCAAATATGAATGAAGCAGATACTTATTTCATGAAAGAATTTATATTGTGGGCTTTAGTTGAATTTAAAAAATTAAGCAAATATCGCTTTGCGGAAGGAACGCAGTTTAAAGATCCTTATGGTAGTTTTATAAGTGGACTGTAATTGATTATCTATTTCCATGAAATTTAATATGAATAGCACAAAACCGAATTATTTCTATAATTCGGTTTTTTTTAGTTCCTCTTTTTAGTTGATGCAAACAATAAATCTATTATTTTATTCAAATTTTATTTGGAAAAAAACCACGCTCTTGCGTCCATTTTTACCAACTGCAGACATACCAAAAGAAATTATTTATCACAAGCATTAGAAATTACTTCAAATTCCAAATTTATCCAACGTCTTGCAGCACCAATACATTGTCTATTAGAAATGGTGTCAAAAAAAATATTGCACAAAATTTAGTTAAATTTTTTACGTTTGCTTTGCTTCTTTTTTGTGCAAACTACATTTATAACCTCATATATTTTTGAATCTTTTTGGGCAAATGCAGAGATTGTAAATAATAAGAATAAAATGAGAAGGCTTTTCACTAAAATAAATTTTAGAGAACTAAAATACAAAAGGAAAGTATTTTGTATTCAGCTAAACTCGTGTCAATATTATTTATTTAAATCAAATAAGTGACCAATAGAAAAACTAAAATAACTTGATGTTGGTATGCTAGATTCTTTCAATACTGAATTCGGTAAATTAAAATTATAGCCAAATTCAAAATCCCAAGATTTTGTACTTAAAGATAGTGGGAAACTTAGTTGAGTATTTAATAAATCAATAATGTTAAAATTTACGATTTCTGCAACTATTTGTTGATCTATAAAAACAACTTTTTCTACTGCCATAGATTGTTTTGCAATTATAAAATTTACAGTCGGTCTTAAACGCAGTGCAAAGTTTGGAGTTCTTTTTAAAGTAAAGTTCAAATAACTATTAGAAACTATTTGATAAGATTCATCTGAACCAAATAAATAGGAAGCAGATACTGTTGTGCCTAAAGTTCTTTTTTTATTTCTAACCCCAAGACTAAGAGTTAAAGAATTCGTAAAATCATCAAAATCATCTGTGTAAAAAAACTTTGTGTAATCTATATTATAAAGAAAGTTTTTATTTTTTCCTAGGGTTTTAAAATACCCTAAAGAAACACTCGAAAAATCCCAATTTGGATCAAAATTTTGGTAATAAACCCCTGAAATACTTGCGTTAAATCCTGAGGAATGATAATAAGAGACTTGTGGAATAATATTGAATTGATCTGTACCAGAATCTCTTCCTGAGAAAAAGGTGTTGCTATTATAAGAAACCGAAGTGTACAAGAAATTGAAAGAAAAATCACTTTCTATTAACTCATCTAAAAACTGTTGATTGTTAAAAAAAAGTTCATCTATTAAACCATCTAAATCCTCTAAGTTTTCTTCTTGAGCATAAGTACAAAAAGAGGTTGCTATTGAAAACAATAGCAACCCAAAAACTTTTATAGTGTTTTTTAATCCTTGAAAAAGATGTATCATAAATAGTTAAATGCTAATTACCGCTGTTTCTTTTTTTCCTTCCATTATTAGCATTATATACTCTTGGACCATCTTTAAGTTCTCCTCTGTCTTTAGAATTTCTGGTTTTATCAATTCGTTCTTTTAGCATTTTTCTTTGTTCACCTGTAAGTGTTTTCCTGAAATTATCTCTAGTTTTCCTCAAACTAACTTGTTGAATTTTAACTATGTTTTTTTGATTTCTAGAAAATGTAGCTACTAAACGTTTTCTTATTTCGTACTTAGAAATTGTTTTATTTCTTAAAAGCACTAATTGCTCTTTGGTAAGTGATGCTTTAAAAGCTTCACGATTTATTTTCATAACTTCTTTTTCTTTCTGTAATAAATCCCTTTGTTGCTGTGTTAACTCTTTTTGAATTAAACTAAAACTAGAGTCTTGAGCAAAAACTGTTGTATTAAATAGCATCAGATTAAGAAAGCTTAAAGATAACATGATGGTTTTTAATTTCATTTTTATTGTTTTTAACTCTTTAATTTCTAGAATACTAAATTTAATCTTGACAGGCTGCTTTTGCTGCAAGCATTTCATCAGCATTATTTATAGTTGCAGTAGTTTCATCTTTGTACATAATATCTACTGGGAAATTCAAAACTCCTTTTTCTTCTAAAGTTGGGTTATCTATATACCATTCTTTAATTAACTCGAAATCAGCTTTTTCATTTACAGCAATTACACTTGCATCTGGCATAGTAAAACTTACAGGAAGTAAAAGTATAAAACATTTTCTTTTGTCTTTATTTTCTTTACAAGCAAACTTAACGTCTTTTAGTTCATCAATATTTAATAACGTCTGTACGATACCATCCTTTAAAACAATATCAAGAGGGAAAACCAATTCTGGACGCTCATTTGCATCCGGGTTTGCACGATACCATTGTTTTACTAAATCCCAATCTTCTTTACTATCTAAAGTGATTGTAGAATTATCTGGCATGAAAAAATTTATAGGAAAAGAGAATTCAAAACATTTATGTCTTTTTTTACTTCTTTCTTTATTTTTGTCTACCAATTGTTTTCCTTCTAATGAAAAGTAAACATTACTTTTCTCCTCTTCTCTAGATTTATTGTCTGTTGCTATCGCAACTTTATATCCTAAACCTGCTGCTAATTCAGCACCTATAGCATAACTATCTAATAAATCTCCGTTAAAAGCCCTATCAGTTAAAGATGGTAAGCTAGTAAAATCTATCGTAGTTTTTGCAGCATTTTCGATTTTTTCTATCAATAGTGAACTATCTAATTCAAGTCCATCAACAGCATCTGAATCTGAACAAGATGTAAAGAACAGACTTAATAAAATAAATGATGCTATTGTAAAAAATAAAATATTTGATTTAAAAATACGCTGTTTAAAAATTGAAGTTCTCATAATGTTAAATTTTTTAATTAATAATTGTTTCTATTACTTAGAACTAAACTTTGTAAAATAGTTTGAAAATTTTTATTTTTATTTTACAAAACAAGAGTTTCAATCAATCCATAATCAATATAATTATTTAATAATGAGTCCTCTAAGAATAAGCTATCTAAAACTAGATTATCTAATTTTTGTTCAGACAGTTCTGCTTTAACCAAAATTTCATTAAATAAAGTAGCGTCAGTAAATGCTTCAATTTCAGATTCATCCACTAATAAAGACTCAATTAAAATAGCGTCATAAAAAGCGAACAACTCAAAATTAGTTTCCTCCAAAATATTTGTTTTATTAGAACTTTGTAACCAAACGGTTAAACTTACTATAAAGATCAAAGATGCTGCCGCAATATATTTAAACGGAGGTTGCATCCAAAAAATCAAATGCTTTTTAGGATTTTTAGGCACATCAATTATAATATCTTCAGTTATCTTTTTTAAAATTGATTTTTTCGATTTTACAAAATATCCTTCAGGAATTTCTGTTCCTAAGTATTTATTGTGATGTTTAAAAATATCACCTTTAAAACCTTCCTCTAGAAAGTTTTGTTTGTTGTTATTTTCTGTTGATATATCCATAATATAAAGGTTAGACCCAACTTGTTGTAAATAGTTTGGATTTATAAAAATATTTTTTCTTCAATAATTTTTACTGTTGTGTAATACGTAGATTTTAAGGTGCTTTCTGAAACTTCTAAAATTTCAGATATCTTTCTAAAACTTAAGTCATCGAAGTATTTCATTTGAAAAACTCGTTGTTGTTTTTCGGTAAATCTAGCTATAATATTAGTAAGCTTTTTCTGAATTTCATCTCCATCAAAATATTCATCTTCAAATAAAACCTCTAGATGAGATTCAGAAATAGCATCAATATCTTCATACCTTTTTTTATTATTATTCTCTAAGAAACGTATGGATTCATTGTATGCAATTCTATACATCCATGTATGTAAACTACTTTTAGCCTCAAATTTTTGAATATTTTTATAAATTCTAATAAATGTATTTTGCAAAACATCATCAGCATTCTCGTGGGTTAAAACAATCTTTCTAATATGCCAATACAAACGTTCTTGATAGGTATCAAGTAGCTCACTAAAAGCGGTATCTTTTAGTGTAGCATTTTTTAACTTTTCAACAAGTGCTTCGTCTTTATCCAACTACTTTTGGTTAATCTCTATTCTTTGACCTTCAAAAGCCTTAATAGTTTGATGAATTTATAAAATTAAATTCTAATGCTAAAAGAATATAGATTTTATAAATAGTTTTATCAATTATTAAGTATCAATTAATAAGAAAAATTTTAGAATCATTGGTATATTTATGTTCTTGTTTAATTTTTTAAGTACATCAAATGAAAATAATTGTTTCTCCAACAAAATCTTTAGATTTCGAAAGTAAAGTGCCAACAAATCTGTTTACCCAGCCTCGTTTTTTAGAGCAATCTAAAAAGTTAAATGCGAAATTAAAAACACTTTCTAAAAATGAAATTGGCAACTTAATGGGTATTTCTGAAGCTTTGTCTCACTTAAATTATGAACGCAACCAAATTTGGGAAACGCCGTTCACAAAAGAAAATGCAAAACAAGCCATATACTCTTTTACTGGTGCCGTTTTTAAAGGAATTGATGTAAATTCTTTAGCTGAAGAAAAAATACCTTTATTACAAGATAGATTGCGAATTTTATCTGGTTTGTATGGCCTATTAAAACCTTTAGATTTAATACAACCTTACCGCTTAGAGATGGGAACAAAATTAAAAGTTGATAACATAGAAAATCTTTATAAATTTTGGAATAATGAGCTTGCCGATTCTTTAAATGAAGAATTAAAAGATGATGAGTTATTGATAAACTTAGCAAGTGCAGAGTATTTTAGAGCATTGCCAGCAAAGGCATTAAAAGTACCAATGATTACTCCTGTTTTTAAAGATTTAAAAAACGGTCAATATAAAATTGTGATGACTTATGCCAAAAAAGCACGTGGCCTAATGGTTCGTTTTATTATAGAAAATGAAATAAATACCATAGAACAGCTAAAAGGTTTTAATGTTGATAATTATCGTTTTTCTGCTGAGATGTCTACTGAAACGGAATTACTATTTACACGTTAAAGTTTAGAATTTCTATTCATACTTTAAGATATTTAAAGTACTTCATGAATTAATTTTTCATACGATGCATTACCCAAGTATGGGGTGCTGTAACAGCAAATAATATTACAAAAACAACGGTAGCTAGTAGCTTAATTTCTGGTAATAATTGATACAGAACTAAAAGACCGACAATGCTTATTACCCAATAAATTAAAGCTTTTTTCACATAAGTAATAACATTTCTCTTATTTAAACTTCCAGAAATAAATTCTATTTGATGCATAATTGATGGTATTGAATGCCAAAGAATAAAATAAATAGCAAAACCTAAAATTAAGGAAGAGGTATTAAAAACAAGAAAAAGTAAGACCAAATAAAGAAACTCTCTTAAAAATAATACTGACTCATTTCTTTTCATTAAAATTAAATATACACTTCCAGTACTTACAAAAATAGCACTCACAATTAGAGTAATCTCAATTTGAATCTTAGAAAAAGTTAGCCCTGTTAACTCTGTCATTATAACATCTACATCAGACATGGATTGATAAAAAAGTAAAGCAAAAATAAATAGACCGTACGATAAAAAATAAACAGCATTAAAACCAAAATTTACATTTATTTTATGACTAAGATGCTCTTCACCAAAATGGTATGCACTTAAAACAACAAACAAGACAATTGCAACAAATGAACTTAACAAATAAATTACTACACACAATAATATAATACCTATATATATCAAAAGGTTTTTTATCAGTTTTTTATCTTTTTGATCCTTAGTAGACAAAATTAATAAATCATTAGCTCCGTGCAATATACCAACCGAGATAACCATAATATATGCTAAGAAATCTTCTACTACCTCTCCAAATTGAATACTGACCCAAAACAAGAAAAATGTAAAGAAAAGCATGAAATTTTCGTAATTTCTAATAAATATTGAATTCATAATGCAAACTTAATAATTTTATTCATATATTTGGTTGAACGTTTATATAATAACGCTTAACAATTAATTACTAACTTAAATTTTTAACAATGAATTTATCATTAAATTTTTTATCAGTTGCTAAAATGGCAGCAGACGATTATGTCGGATTTACATTTTTTGTAGGATGTATGGCTATGATGGCTGCATCAGTATTTTTCTTCTTATCAATGAATAGTTTTGACAAGAAATGGAGAACTTCAATCCTTGTATCTGGTTTAATTACTTTTATTGCAGCAGTGCACTATTTTTACATGAGAGATTATTGGGCTTCTTTCGGAGAATCTCCAACTTTTTTCCGTTATGTAGATTGGATTTTAACTGTGCCATTAATGTGCGTTGAGTTTTACTTAATATTAAAAGTAGCAGGAGCAAAAAAATCTATGATGTGGAGATTAATCTTCTTATCTGTAATTATGCTTGTTACCGGATATATCGGAGAAACTTTAGATAGAGATAATGCTTGGTTCTGGGGATTAATTTCAGGAGCAGCGTACTTTGTTATTGCATATGATATCTGGTTAGGAGCTGCTAAAAAATTAGCTGTTGCGGCTGGTGGAGCAGTATTAAAAGCTCACAAAGCTTTGTGTTGGTTCGTATTAGTAGGTTGGGTAATTTACCCAATTGGATATATGGCTGGAACTCCAGGATGGTACGAAGGTATTTTTGGAGGCCTGAACTTAGATGTTATTTACAACATTGGAGATGCTATTAACAAAATAGGATTTGGTTTAGTTGTTTACACTTTAGCAGTAAATAGCTCAAACGATTAATTAGATATTGATTATTGATTAGTCAAAACAATCCCCAAGAAATGATTTAAACCCATTCTTGGGGATTTTAAATTTAATTGAAATACAATAACTTTATTTACAAAAAGTAATTATTTAGTTTTAAATGGTAAGTATGGGCTTTTTATCCAATTTACTAAACTAGAAATAATAGCATAGAAGCACTTATAGATTGCCAAAGAAACATAAAGTTTAGCTAAGACTTCAGCTACACCATCATACTCCCAGGCAAAAGACATTAAGTCATTCCAGCTCCATGCAGCACTTCCTGCAGCCATTGTAGGATCGCAGTTAGCCAAATCGTTTGCTAAAATATTTCCTAAAAACTCAAGTTATAAAGCATTTGCTAACTCAGAGGCAGCTAACATTGGTAAAGCATAAGCATACTCAATATTAGCAATCCATGCCGTAGCAAAATCTCCAGAAATACTCATGGAAGTAGCCCGAGATAATATCATAGCAAAAGCACCAACAATGCAACCAAAGTGGCAATATGTCGGAAAACTTTAATGTTGGCAATTGCTAAATCTATAAAAAAAAATCTACCGTGCCACTTTTAGATGAAGCCAAGTTATCTCCTACCGACTTTATTACCTGAGAAATAGGAAATGTAGCATACACCTAAATAAGCATAGAAAGAATATTTACTAAAATATCCAATTTCTCTCCCATTCCAACAGACCAATTTAGTTATAGTGTTACCATTAATGGTGCTAATAAAACTACGAGTGCAGAAATATTGTAAAATTTACCAACCCACTTTGGAGTCTTTCCTTCTGAATCTTGAACATCTACATTAAAAGTATTTTCTGGTAACTTTGAATTGATCAATTGAGGTAGATCAATTAACTTGTTTAAAAATTTTCCATTATAAATATTTATTGATTAGAAAATCAATAATAGAAATAACTAACAATGTATTAATTTTTTAACACCGTTATTATCCTATTAATCAAATGACATAATTAAAATTATTAGTGTTACTAATACTTAAGAGCCATATTTAATCTTTCAAATTTTTAAATTAGCTTTTTAATAGCTTATTCTTATTTAAATTTATAAAAATCTGATTATAAATCTTTTTGAATAAATTATACTTCATTTTAGAATTTAAAAAAAGTATAAACCAAAGATTCTAATATTCAAAAAACAAGAAGTGAGGAATAATTAATTTGTATTTATTTAGGTTTTAATATTGTGCTAGCAATCTGCCAAACCAACATTAATAGCCAAACCGCCCTCTGAAGTTTCTTTATAATTTTTATGCATATCTTTTGCAGTTTCCCACATAGTATCAATCACGTTATCTAAGGGGACTTTAACCTCTTTAGGGTTGGTTTCTAAAGCCATTTCTGCAGCATTAATAGCTTTAATAGCACCCATTGCATTCCTTTCTATACAAGGTACTTGAACCAAACCTCCAATAGGATCACAAGTTAAACCCAAATGATGTTCCATTGCAATTTCTGCTGCAACTAGAGATTGCGCGGGTGTGCCGCCCAACAATTCTGTTAATGCTGCGGCTGCCATTGCAGAAGAAACTCCTATCTCTGCTTGACAACCACCCATTGCCGCCGAAATTGTAGCATTCTTCTTAAAAATACTACCAATTTCACCAGCAGTTAATAAAAATTGTTTGATATGTCTAAAATCTGCTTCATGATTTTCTATCACTAAATAATACATTAAAACTGCCGGAATTACCCCTGCACTTCCATTAGTTGGTGCAGTTACAACTCTACCTAAAGATGCATTTACTTCATTTACGGAAAGCGCAAAACAGCTTACCCATTTTAAGATTTCTCTAAATTTTACCTCCGTACTTCTTATGGCAGTTATCCATTCTTTAGGATTTGTATACGTAGTTTCTTTAATTAATTTTTGATGCGAAGAAAAAGCTCTGCGTTTCACATTTAATCCTCCTGGAAGCGTGCCTTCTGTATGACATCCTATATGCGTGCATTCTAACATTGTTTCCCAAATCCTATTCAACTCAAAATCTATCTCTTCTAACGAACGTAATTCTAATTCATTCTTTAAAACAATATCAGAAATTAATAAATTTTCTTTTTCACAATATTCTTCTAATTGAAATGCTCTATTAATAGGATATGGAAAGTTATTTTCAGTAATTTCTATTTCATCTTCGAGTAGATTATTCTCTTGCACAACAAAACCGCCTCCAATTGAATAATAGGTTACTGTAGCTATTTCTTTACCCTTACAAAATCCTCTGAATTTGATACCATTGGCATGAAACGGCAAAAACTCTTGATTAAAGACAATATTCTCTACTGAAAAATTAATTTCTCTTTCATTATTAAAATTGAGCTTATTAGTACTTTTTATTTTATTAGTAATGGTCTCAATATTAGATACAGGAATGTATTCTGGATCAGCACCACTTAATCCTAACAAAATAGCATAGTCCGTTGCATGCCCTTTTCCAGTGCGCGCCAGAGAACCAAATAAATCTATCCTAATTCCGTCTATTTGTTTAAAAACAGAAAGTTCTTTTAAAGAAAAAATCCATTTTTGGGCAGCCTTCCAAGGCCCAAGTGTATGAGAACTAGAAGGTCCAACACCAATCTTAAACATATCAAAAACACTAATAAATTGTGACATTCGTAAATATTTTAACAATAGATGGCGTAAATGTAAAAAATACCCCACAATTAACTGTCTTTTTTTATATAATTCAATAAATAAATTATTTTAAAACTCTAGCTATTTCATAGAAACTGTTCATTTTCTCTAAATCCATGTTTACTTACCAGTATTTAAGTAGACATAATTTATGTCAACATGTCACGTATTTAATTCTTAAATAAAATAAAACTGACATTTATATTGAAAAAAGTAGTTGGCACACAGTTTGACTAATAGAAACTGTAAAGTTGAATTTATAAAATATTAAAATAAATATTATGAGTAAAATAATTGGAATAGATTTAGGAACAACAAATTCTTGTGTTTCTGTAATGGAAGGTAATGAGCCAGTTGTAATTCCTAATTCAGAAGGAAAAAGAACTACGCCATCAATTGTAGCCTTTGTTGAAGGAGGAGAACGTAAAATTGGTGATCCAGCAAAAAGACAAGCGGTTACAAACCCAACAAAAACAGTTTATTCTATTAAACGTTTTATGGGTAACAAATTTTCTGACTCTTCAAAAGAAGCAGGAAGAGTTCCTTATAAAGTAGTAAAAGGAGATAATGATACACCTAGAGTAGATATTGATGGTCGTTTATATACACCTCAAGAAATTTCTGCAATGGTATTGCAGAAAATGAAAAAAACTGCTGAAGACTATTTAGGAACTGAAGTTACTGAAGCAGTAATTACTGTACCAGCATATTTTAATGATGCACAACGTCAAGCAACTAAAGAAGCTGGTGAAATTGCAGGTTTACAGGTAAAAAGAATTATAAATGAACCAACTGCTGCTGCATTAGCTTACGGTTTAGACAAGTCTCATGATGATAAGAAAATTGTTGTTTTTGATTTTGGTGGAGGAACACATGATGTTTCTATCTTAGAATTAGGAGATGGTGTTTTTGAAGTATTAGCTACAGATGGAGATACGCATTTAGGTGGAGATGATGTTGATGAAAAAATAATTAATTGGTTAGCTGAAGAGTTTAAGGCTGAAGAAGCGATAGATTTGCGTAAAGACCCAATGTCTTTACAACGTTTAAAAGAAGCTGCAGAAAAAGCTAAAATTGAATTATCTAGCACAGCAACAACAGAAATTAACTTACCATATATTACGGCTACTGATAGTGGACCAAAACACTTGGTAAGAACAATGACTAAAGCTAAATTTGAAGCTTTAATCGATGATTTAGTAAAAAGAACAATTGCACCTTGTAAGAAGGCTTTAAAAAATGCAGATTTAACAATTGCTGATATCGATGAAATCGTGTTAGTTGGTGGATCTACAAGAATACCTGTTGTACAAGAAGCTGTTGAAAAATTCTTTGGAAAGACACCTAGTAAAGGTGTAAACCCTGATGAAGTTGTTGCTTTAGGAGCTGCAATTCAAGGTGGTGTTTTATCTGGAGATGTAAAAGATGTATTGTTATTAGACGTTACACCTTTATCTTTAGGTATCGAAACAATGGGAAATGTTTTCACAAAATTAATTGACGCAAACACAACTATTCCAACAAAAAAATCTCAAGTATTCTCTACAGCAGTAGATAATCAACCATCAGTAGAAATTCATGTTTTACAGGGTGAAAGAACTATGGCTGCAGACAATAATACAATTGGTCGTTTCCATTTAGATGGTTTACCTCCAGCACAAAGAGGAATTCCTCAAGTTGAAGTAACTTTCGATATTGATGCAAATGGTATTATTAAAGTTTCTGCTTTAGATAAAGGAACTAACAAGTCTCATGAAATTAGAATTGAAGCTTCTTCTGGATTATCTGAAGAAGACATTGCTAAAATGAGACAAGAAGCAGAAGAAAATGCGGATTCTGATAAAGCTGCAAAAGAAACTGCAGAAAAAATCAATGAAGCAGATTCTATGATTTTTCAAACTGAAAAGCAATTAACTGAATTTGGTGACAAATTATCTGATGATAAAAAAGAACCTGTCGAAGCTGCTTTAGTTGAATTAAAAGCTGCTCACGCACTAGGAGATCTTTCATTAATTGATACTGCTATGGCAACTATTAATGAAGCTTGGAAAGCTGCATCTGAAGAAATGTATGCTGCAGAGCAAGGAGCTGCTGGAGGTACTGATCCAGAAGGTGAGCCAGTAACTAGTGATGCTCAAGGTGACAATGTTGAGGATGTAGACTTTGAAGAAGTAAAGTAATTATTACTTTATACATAATAGTTAAAAACGCAATCATTTATTTGATTGCGTTTTTTTTTATACTAGTAAGAATACTGTATATTTGAAATTAAAAAGTGAAAAAAAAGTTATTGTTTTTACTGGGATTTCTAACTATAATTGCATGTAAAGAAACAAAAAAAATGTCTTTTAAAATAGGCATTATCTCTGATTGTCAATATTGCGATTGCACTGTTAAATGGAATCGACACTACAAAAAAGCACCACATAGATTAGAGCAAGCAATTACAACTTTAAATAAAGATACACTTAATTATACGATTCATTTAGGAGATTTTATTGATAAAGATTTTAAAAGTTTAGACAGTGTATTGCCCCTTTGGAAAAAACTAAAATCCAAATCATATCATGTTTTAGGTAATCATGATTTTGAAGTGAAAGACTCTTTAAAAACAGTAGTTATAAGTCGATTAGACCTACAAAACAGATACTATAGTTTTATTGAAAAAGATTGGCGTTTTATCGTTTTAGACGGGAATGACCTTAGTTTTCACGGCGCATTAACTCAAGAAAAAAAACAACAAACAGATTCTCTTTTTAACTTATTAAAAGACAAAAAAATACCGTATTTAAAAAAATGGAATGGCGGTTTTAGTTTAGAGCAATTAAGCTGGATAAATAAAGAACTAGAACTTTCGATTAAGAAAAATCAAAAAGTTGGTTTTTATTGCCACTTTCCAATTTTCCCGATTGATCAGCACAATATTTGGAACAGGAATCAGTTCTTATCCTTAATAAAGCCTTACAATAATGTAAAAATATTTTTCAACGGTCATAATCACGAAGGCGCATACCAAATAGAAAATAAAGTACATTATGTTACTTTTAAAGGGATGGTAGATACAGAACACACATCTGCATTTGCGAAAGTTCAATTTGATAAAGACACTATTCGTATTCAAGGATTTCACCGAGAACAATCAAGAAAATTAGTAATTAAATAATTATTTTGAAAACCTACAATCAAACAAATTTTTTTAAACATACTTTTTGTGAATTTAAAGAAACAACAAACTTTGAAATTCCTGAAAACATTAATTTTAGCAGCAAATCTGATAGCACCTATTTTTATACCAATGAAGGGGTGTATAGAAAATCAAATCACTGGGGACGTGTCGCAAACTGCAGATGGAAATTAATTTCAACAACAAATTATAAAAATCAAGAAGTAGTTGTGGCCTTTGCAAAATGGACGGACTTCTACCCTATCAACTCTAATGAAAAAACATTCTTTATTGAGGTTGATTTTATTAAAAAAATAGCAAAAATTCAACCCAAAAAAGAAGATACACAACATGAATTATTTGGTTTTTCTGAAGCTCAGGGTAGAATTAAACAAATAACACACCTATTTCAAAATGAGAAATGGGCAAAACATTTCGATTTAGAAATTGAAATTTTGCGTTCTAGAATTATATCTGAGTTTCTTAAAACAAACAAAAGTCTACAAGAAATAAAGAAAAATTTAAAATAAGTTGTAAGTGGATAATAAAATAAAAAATGGTATCCTTCTTATTGAAAAAAAAGCTTCAAAAAATTGAATTATGAAAAATAAATTCTTGCTAACAATCTTTATTTTATGTGCAATACAAACGTCAAAGGCACAGGAGCAAACCTTTAATTTAACAGTAAATATATCAGGTTTAAATTCTAGTGATGGTAATTTATTGGTTGGTATCTATAATAAGAAAGAGTCTTTTTTAAAGAAGCCTATTAAAAGTACCATTATAAAAATTGAAAACAAAAAAGCACTAGTTCTTTTCAGAAATTTACCAAAAGGAATATATGCCGTTTCTTTTGTGCATGACGAGAATGATAATAAAAAAATGGACACCAATTTTATAGGAATACCTAAAGAAGATTATGGCTGCTCTAATAATGCAATCGGCTTTATGGGGCCTCCGAAATACAAGGATGCAAAGTTTGTTTTAGAAGAAGACAAATCAATTGAAATAAATCTTTAAATAAATAAAATTTTATTTATTATTTTTAATGAATATATATTTCTCAACATTGCCATAAGACAAATATTTAGACCGTTAGCCACCCACTTTTCTAGAATATATTTTCACTTCACACAAGTCTGATTATTATCAAAGCCTTAGACCATTATCCTAACTTCAATTGCACGCATAAACCACCAAACGCAAAAACCTTCTAATGTTTAGAAAATGTACCTGCTATTTTATCTTCCTTTAAAATAATACTTGTTTCAATCTTTACTTTATTTAAAATAACTTTTAACTCTTCTGTTGTCATTTCTAAATGCAAATTAACAGTGTTATCTGAAAGCATGTTTAACAATACCTCATCTTGAGCCCTACCTCTTTTCATAGCTTCATTATAACCAATCTGCTCATTAAAAGTAACCAAAGAGTATTTAGAAGCATATTCCGTTGGAAAGGTTTTCTCTAAATCCATTTCTATCTTTCTTTTCTCTTTAAAAATAGGATTGGCAACATGATTTTTCATCTCATGAAAATTGTCTATTGCTAAATCTGCAATAGCATCTGTATCTTTTTTTCTTGCTTTTTGATAGGCTTTAAAAACAGCTTCCCAATCCCCTAAGTCTTCATCTAAAATTTGATCTAGCACAAAAACATCTTCAAAAGAAGCGTTCATACCTTGTCCATAAAACGGTACAATTGCATGTGAAGAATCGCCAATTAACATCGTTTTATCTTGATAACACCATGGCGAACATTTTATAGTTCCTAAAGGCCCTGTTGGGTTGTTTATAAATTCCTCTTTAATATTTGGAATTAATGCCAATGCATCAGGAAACTCCTTCTCGAAAAACTCTGTAATTTTTTCCTCTGATATTAAATTATCAAAATTAAACTCTCCTTCATCATAACTTAGGAATAAAGTTACAGTAAAACTACCATCCATATTTGGTAAAGCAATAAGCATAAAATCACCACGAGGCCAAATATGCAAATGTTCTTTACTTATTTGATGCTCCCCTTTTTTATCTGCAGGAATCTCGAGCTCTTTATACCCATGATTTAAATAATTTTGAGAATAACTAAACAAGAATTTACGTTCCGAAACGTAACTTTTTCTTACAGATGAACCTGCACCATCTCCTCCGAAAATAACCCTTGCATTCACTGAAAATCCTTCTTTAGTTTTGTAGTCTTTAAAGTGAGCAATTGCATTTTCTATGTCTACATATTCACATTTTTTATTAAAATGCATCTCTACATTTTCATGTTTTTCCGCTGCATCTAATAAGATAGCATTCAAGTTTCCTCTAGAGATTGAATTTATAAATTCATTTTCTCTTCCAGAATAATTTGAAGAAAACGTATTTCCTTCAGTATCATGCATTAACCTACCAAACATTGGAATGCAAATTTCTCTAGCTTTTTCTTCCATTCCACACAAACGCAATGCTTTTAAACCCCTGTCCGACAAGGCCAAATTAATAGATCTACCTGCAGATATGTCGGTAGTTCTTAAATCTGGTCTGCTCTCATATAACTCTACTTTAAAACCTCTTTGCGCAAGTCTTAAAGCGAGTAAACTCCCGCACAAACCTGCTCCGATAATTAGTACTTTATCATTTATATTCATTCCTTAAAAGTATTTTTTGTATATTTTTATAATCATCTTACTCTAAAATAAAAATCAGTATTCATAGAACTTATATATATATTCTAATGGTCTTTTTTTATTTTCATTGCTATTTTTTTAATCACAAAAACTAGACGAATAAAAAACCTTTTAATATCGAAACCATGCTATACACATCTTCAAAAGAAGTATACATTGGTACTGGTGCACAACGCAATACATCTGGTTCTCGCCAATCTGTTATTACATATTCTTCTGTTAATTTTGTATGTAAACTCTTGTCCGCATTTTTAACTTGAATAGATATTTGACAACCTCTTTCTTTTGGATTAGTTGGTGTGATTATTTTTATATATTCAGAATCAATTTCGTGAATTAAAAACTCAAAATACCCTGTTAATTTTTCTGATTTCTCTCTCAACGCATCCATACCAACTTCATCAAATAAATCTAAAGAAGCTTTAATTGCTGCCATCGATAGTATTGGCGGATTAGATAATTGCCAACCTTCTGCGCCATCCATAACATCAAATGGCTGCCGCATATTAAATCGCGTTTCTTTGTTATGATTCCACCAACCTGCAAAACGTGGTAAGTCTTTGTTTTTAGAGTGCTTTTCGTGCACAAATAACCCTGCCAAACTTCCTGGACCAGAATTCAAATATTTATAGGTGCACCATGCTGCAAAATCCACATTAGAATCATGCAAATTAGGCTGCACATTTCCAGCTCCGTGTGCTAAATCAATTCCAACAACACAACCTTTCGAATGCCCTATTGCTGCGATTCTTTTGAGATCTAAAAACTGACCCGTATAATAGTTCACACCTCCAATTAATAAAAGCGCAATTTCATCGCCCTGTGTTTCAATGATTGTCTCTAAATCATCGATATTTAACAACTCTTCATTTTCTCTTGGCTTCCATTGAATAATATCTTCCGCAGAAAAACCATGAAATTTTAATTGAGATTCTACGGCGTATCTATCTGAGGGAAATGCATCACTTTCTATAACAATTTTATATTTTATTTTAGTAGGCCTGTAAAATGAAACCATTAGCAAATGAAGGTTTGTAGTAAGTGTATTCATTACAACCACTTCTATTGGTTTTGCGCCAACAATTTTAGCCATTTTACTTGTTAATAATTCGTGGTAATTTAACCACGGATTCTTAGCTTCCAAATGTCCTTCTACTCCAAAATTTGCCCAATCTTCTAATTCTTGATTGATATATTCCTTCGTCGATTTTGGCTGCAATCCTAAAGAGTTTCCAGTAAAATACAACCATTCGGTTCTTCTCAAAACTTCAGACTTTACTTTAGGAATGTGAAATTTATCCCGCAAATAAGCAAGTGAATCTTCTGTATCTAGCTGTTTTGCAAAAGCTAAAGAGTTTTGATATTTCATCTTTAAAAAATGATTTACATCAAATATAAAACAATCCTTTTTAGATATCAATTTTTTGAGTTTTGATTTTTTGTACTTTAGCTGAAAATATTTTTATTAATGAGAATTGCAAAACTTTATATGTTACTATTTTTGGTTCTTTTTATGTCATGTGAAAATGATGCCAAAATAATTGTCGAACTACAAAATATCCATGCCACTATAAAAGCAAATTTTGCTCCTGACAAACGTGTTGAACTTTTTAATATTCATTTTGAGTTTGCAGATAATCAATTGATTCTTGAAGGAGAGACCACCTCCAGAAAAGCATTTTCTACACTGTTAGACAGTTTAAAAAACAGAAAATTAGGATTTATAAATAATGTGCGCATCCTACCAGATAGCGTTGTTGGTAATAAATTCTATGCTGTTGCAAGAAACGCTGTAATTAATATTCGTTCTGCACCAAAACATTCTGCAGAATTAGGCACACAAGGTTTATTAGGAATGTCTTTAAAAGTTTTAGATAAAAAAGGAGATTTCTACAAAATTCAAACACCCGATAGCTATATCTCTTGGGTGGATAAAGGGGGTATTGAGCGCATGACTAAAAGCGAATTTAAGAATTGGAATAGCGCTAAAAAAGTAATTTTCACGAAGAATTTCGGTCTTGTATTCGCCACAAAAAGCACTAATTCTGATATTATTTCTGATATTACTTTAGGCGGACTTTTAGAATATATTTCTGAAGATGATACTTTTTATGAAGTAAAATATCCTGACAAAAGAACTGGTTTTATTAAAAAAAGCGAAAGTTATATTTATAAAAACTGGTTACAAGAACTGCAAACATCCAAAGAGAGTATTGAAATAGTAGCCAAAACAATGGTCGGATTTCCATATTTGTGGGGCGGAACCTCTTCAAAAGGAATAGATTGTAGCGGATTTACAAAAATGGTCTATTTAATAAATGGATTTGTAATTCCTAGAGATGCTTCTCAGCAAATAAACGCTGGTAAAACAGTGGATGCTAATTTAAATTTTAAACCTTTAGAAAAAGGAGACTTATTGTTCTTCGGAAGGAAAGCAACAAAAACAACAAAACAACGTGTGGTGCATGTTGGTATTTGGCTAGGTAATGATAAAATGGAATTTATTCATGCTTCTGGGAATGTACACATAAGCTCTATGGATGAAAAACAGCCAAATTATGATCAAATAAATAAACTAAGATACCTAGGCAGCAAACGTTATTTAAACACAGAAGACCCTCGTATAATTAACTTAAAAGATAAAATAAAATTATAGCTATTAATTCGCAAAAACTACAGTAAAAGTGAATTTTTTTCTTTTCTAATATCTTTATTAAAAAACTTAAAATCACTCCTTTTATCATAATAAAAACAAATAAAAAAAGCCTTTCAAATAATTGAAAGGCTTTTTTATTACAAGAAGTTTAAAACTCTTGACGTATTATTTATCTTATAATTAATATAAAACCCTAAATTTAATTGTTCCTTCAATTTTTCTTAACTCTTCTAAAACAGCTGTATTATATTCTTTATCTAAATCTGTAATTACATAACCTACAGAGGAATCTGTAGACAAATACTGACCTATAATATTTAAGTTATATTCTGCCAAAACCTTATTTATTTTTGCCATAACTCCTGGCACATTTTTATGAATATGCAAAAAACGGTGTGCTTTTGTTTGTCTTGGCAAACGAATATTTGGAAAATTTACAGCATCTACTGTATTCCCAGAATTAATATACGCCATAATTTTACTTGGTACAAAGTCTGCAATATCTCTTTGCGCCTCTTCTGTACTACCTCCTACATGTGGTGTTAAAATTACGTTTGGTAATCCTTTTAAATCTGTGTAAAATTCACCATTTTTTCTTGGTTCTTCAGGATATACATCTACTGCGGCTCCTGCTAATTTTCCACTTTTTAAAGCGGCAACTAAAGATTCAATATTCACAACAAAACCGCGAGAAAGATTCACTAAATGTGCACCATCTTTCATTTGAGAGATTTCTTTTTCTCCGAAAAAATTCTTGTTAGAAGAATTGTCATCCACATGTAAAGTAACTACATCAGATACTGCCAATAATTCAGATAATTCGTCTATTTTAGTAGCGTTTCCTAAAGCTAATTTGTCTTCAACATCATAATAGCAAACATCCATTCCTAGCGCCTCTGCTAATATTGATAATTGTTTACCAATATTACCATAACCAACAATACCTAGTTTTTTACCACGAACTTCTTTAGAACCTGCTGCCGTTTTATTCCACTGACCATTATGAATTTCTGTACTTCTTTGAAAAACACTACGCATTAGCATAATAATTTCTCCTATTGCCAATTCTACAACAGAACGTGTATTACTGTATGGTGCATTAAAAACTACAACACCGTTTTCTTTACATGCTTCTAGATCTATTTGCTTGGTACCAATGCAAAATGCACTTACAACCATTAAACGCTCTGCAGCTTCTATGACTCTTTTAGTTACATTTGTTTTAGAACGAATTCCTAAAACATGTACATCTTTTATTTTTTCAATCAATTCATCTTCAGACAAACTTTTTGAAACCGTTTCTACTGTAAAACCATCTTTCGATAACTTTTTAAAAGCATCTGAATGTACGTTTTCTAAGAGTAAAATTTTAATCCTATTCTTTGGGTATGAAATATTTCTTGGCAAATCGTTTACGTATAAAAATTCATCTAAATTAGGAGCAATATGGTCTGCATTTTCTGTTGTTTTTACTCTTGAAACGTTTTCTGTATATGCAAAAAAAGTATCTGCTATACCAGCCTCACGAGTAACATAGTCGCTGTAACCATCTCCAATAACCTGTATCTCTCCTTCTAAATTCATATCTTTTAGACATTGAATTTTTCCATTGTGTTTCGATAACGGATTGTTGGCGTCAAAACCAATAATTTCTCCGTCTGTTGCAAATTCAAATGTATTTGCAAACACTCTTTCTGAGGGTATATTGTATTCTTTTACAATAGGATCTATAAACTCTTTGAAACCGCAGGAAATCACATAAATATTTTCTGCAAAATCTTCAAAAAACGATTTGTTACTTTCGATAGACTTAGAAACCTGCTTTTTTAAAGCATCTACCAAACTACTTAAGTCTGCTTTGTTCGCTTTTAAAAGCTGAATTCTTCTTTCTAAGGATTCTGTAAAAGAAATTTCCCCATCAATACCTAAATTAGTAATATCTATAATTTCCTGAATGATAGCATTCTTATTTGGATTGTTTGTCAACGTTATTTCTGCCAACACATCTAAAGCTTCTACCTTTGTTAACGTACTATCAAAATCAAAAACATAACTTCTTTTCTTGGTATTCATCTATAAACCTTGGGTAACTATTCGCCTGTAAAGTTACAAATATAGTAGGGCTCTAGAAAGCAAATTTAAAGTTTTATGATTAATCACGTAATTTAGAGCAATAAGTCTTAAGTTGATAAAAAACATCAATAAAAGCACTATAAATTATAGAATCCTAAAAGAAGTAAGTACCAAATTATAGGTAAAGATTCCACCCAAAAGGAGCTAAAGTATTTAGGTTGATTCATTTTTGAACGCATAAGGAAAATCAAGATTGTAAAAAAGAAAATCATAAATACATTCTTAGAAATATAATTTACGTTAATTCCGTATTCTAGTAATAAAGCAAAAATCATTATGCCTAAACCCAACTTTTTGGTTTTTTTTATGCCAATTTTCTTAGGTATTGTCTGCAGGGAAATAGCATCATATTGCACATCTCTTATATCAAACGGTAAAACTAAAACCACTACAATTAAAAAACGTTGCAAGCATAAAAATAGAACATTTAAAGAAACTTCTCTACCAGCTTCTATCACAGGAAGTAAAACAGTAAAACCTGCCCAAACCAAAGCCACAACAATTATTTTTAGATAGCTAATTTGACGTAAGTTTTTGTGAAACCCGCTTAAGAAGGGAACAGCATACAATAAAGTTAAAAGCGCAAAAGGAGCGCTATAAATTGAAGATTTTAAGGAAATTTGAGCTCCATAATAACACGCTGCTAAAAAACAAAAGAAAGAAAAAATCTGAATTATTTTTAAATCTTCTGTGAGACTTCTGTGATGTAATTTTGCAACACCTGCATATTTTACAAAATTATACCCCGTAATTGTTGCGAAGAAAATAAAATAATTAAAATACTCTTGAGAATCGAGTTCAAAGTACTGTTCTGTTACTCTTACAAACGCACACACTGCTATAGCTACGTGAATACTCGCATTGATATAAAAATTGAAAAATAGCTTAAAAAACTTCATAAAACAAAAATAACCTTTCTGTTGATAACATTTGTTTTTAGTTAATAATTAACCTCAAATTAGCTGAATTAGAAGCCTTAATATTTTATTTAATCCTTATTTTTGGACTGTCAAAAAAACATTATGTTTTTTGACAGCACAAATTCAATACTAAATCGATTGAAAACAATCGTTCACAAAACTTAATAAATGAATAC
>CALJHU010000028.1:0-42259 GCA_937771065.1 uncultured Polaribacter sp.
AGAAAAAGGATCTATAACAGTAAATGGTGTAAGTTTAACCGTGATAAATTCTACAGACACTTCTTTTAGTGTTGCAATTATACCTTACACTTACAACAATACTTCTTTTAAGAATTTAGCATTAAACGATGCCGTTAATTTAGAATTCGATGTGATTGGAAAATATGTTAGCAGATTAACTAACAATAAGTAAAATAATATAAACGTCTCCAAATAAAAAACTAGTATTGATGGTAAAGAAATATATTTCTATACAATTTTACTAAAATAATATAATTTAGGGATAGATAATTCCTCACTAAACTTTTATTGCATGCCTTGCGCTATCTGAAACCCTAACAAGATAAACACTACTTAAAAATACTTTTACACTTGTATTCTTTGTATTCGTTTTAGAATATGCCTTTTTACAGAAAACACTGTGGTCTTCAACTTTATAAATTGAAAATCTTTAATGAGCTGTTCTTTAAACAACACAATAAATAGAAATGCTTGTTAATTTGTTAAGAATCCTAAAAAAGAATAAAAAAGAACAAAAAAAGAACAAAAAACATATCTAGAAACATATTTTACCTATATAAAGAACAATAAAACAGCCTTGTAAAATTACTTTTACTAAAACTTAACCATCGATTATATTAAAAATGAATACGGGTGTTACAAAGAATAATCTTTACTTAGAAATATCCTTTAATATGTCATCTTAAAAAATGGTATTACTTTTTTAATAATATTCTAAATTTTTATTTTAAGCTAAAAGCTAGGTTACAAAAAAAAAGACATGAAAGTAAGAACTCAAATAGCTGTAAAAACAGCTAAATCTGGAATTAGAGTTGTAATGCTAAAAGACATCTTGTATTTAAAATCTGAAGGGAGATATACAATTATTAACTTAAAAGATAATACATCTTTAGTTGCTTGTAAAAATCTTGGAATCTATGAAGAGATGTTTAAAGATATTAATTTTATTAGGGTGCACAACAGTTATATAGTAAACTTTCAGCATCTCAATCAAATTATTAGAGATTCAGGTGGGCAGTACTGTGTTTTATTCAATGATAAAATAATTCCTATCTCTAATAGAAAGTTCAGTGGAGTTAAAGAACATCTTCATTATTAAATGATTATTTCATTTTCTGTAAATAAAATCCTATTTAATGATATTAAATATCAATAGAAGTTTAAAAATTATACTTTTTAAGCATCTAAAAAACTTTAAAAGACAACACATAAAAAGTTTAAATTGGTTTCTTTACTATTTAGATAAAACATAATAAAAGCTTTGGTTTTTATCTTTGGGATAAAAAATTAAAGAAGAAAGGATAAAATAGCAAACTTATAGTTAGTTTATACTTTTGAAAATAGAATTATTACCTGTTGTAAAACAAACTTTAAAAAAAAGAATTGTATTAGTATTCTAAACGTTCTTTTACTAATCTATATTTTCTAACTGATATTGGAATTATTTTATCATTGAATAAAACACAGTAATGCCCATCTTGGTTTTTGTTAATGCAAATAAGATATTTTAGGTTTACTAAATAACTTTTGTGAACTCTAAAGAATCCATTATTTTTTAACAAAGCTTCATAGATTCCAATATTTTTAGAAGCAAATACCTCCTTTGAATTTTTTAAGTTTATAATGGTTTTTCTATTGTCAGATCTTAGATAAATAATATTAGATATAGTTATAATTTGAATTTCATTGGTAATTGTATTAACGGCTATTTGTTCCAATTTTGGACTAGGGATGTCGGTCATTTAAAAACACTATTAGACCTCAAATCTACCTTATTACTTAATTTATACTTTAGAAAATCAATAGATGAAGTTTTTTTGTAATAAATGATTGTTTTTTACGTCTTTGAAAAGAAGCTAGAAAGTAACCTCAATTCAAACTACTTATTTTCCCAACTTATTAAGATAAATTTAATCACCGAAAAATACATTTTTTAATCATTTATTACATTTTATAATCACCTATTACACTTAGTGTTCAGAACTGTTGTTTATCTGTTTATTTGTAGCAGAGTATATGTAATAGATAATTAATTACACACTCTAAAAACAATGTATTAAAACGATTGAACGTTTTTTATTAACAAAGTAAACCGAACCCTTTTGAGTTTGGGGATTGCTGCTTGGTAAAAAAAGAATGTCTAAAACTGTTTTTTTCTGTTCAAAAAAGTTTGAGAATACCTTAAACTAATCTTTAAATGAAAGTAAGGAGTAAAACTTACACCAAGCTATTAGAAACTTAATGTGACTATTAGTGGCGAAGCCGTTTAAAAGCTTTAGTAAAAACGAAAATCTACAAGAGACTTCGTAAATATACTACTCGAGGTCAAAGACGAAAAGGAGTCTAATGAAAACAAATAGCGTTTCTGTAAAAAAAAATTGTATTAAGTTAGAAAACCTAAACTTTAAAGCACATTTTTAAACAACAGAACACTGCTACTTCTGGAAGCCTTAATAAATGGGAAGAGTTTAAAACTTATGATTGCCCACGTTTCTATGATAATATAAAAAAACCGCTTTTGTATTTGATGGTATAAATATTCTAAACCAACAAAAGCTTGAAGCTATTGATTTCTTATATACAGGAATAGGAAGTTAAATATGGGAATAAAAAAATAGCAACGGATGCCGCAGGCGTTAAAGATTTTGTAACATATTTAAACTAGTAAATATACGATATGATGTCATTGATATCGATAATATTAATGATTAATAACTGAAAATGGAGTGATTTATGATGTGGTAAGAATTTTGAAATGTGAAATACAAGGAGAATTTATTTAGATATAATGATAATTTTATAAAAAACTAATGTTTTGAGCCAAATAAAAAAAGGAGCCGCCTTAAACTACGTAACAATATTACTTACTAATGTTATTGGTATATCGATGACACCCTTTGTTTTAAATCATTTAGGAAAAGCTGAATATGGTATTTATTTAGCTATTGGGGCACTAGTAGGAACCATTTCTTTATTAGACTTTGGGCTTAACAATGCTGTTATTCGTTTTGTAGCAAAATATAGAGCAGAAAATGATAAAAAAGGAGAAGAAAATTTTTTAGCTACCACCATGTTAATTTATCTCATTATTTCTTCATTAGTAATTCTAATAGGAGTTGTTTTTTACGGCTATCTAGATTCATATTTCACTAAAATGACTCCAGATGAAATTAAGATTGCTGAAATTATTTTTGGTATTTTTATTTTCAATCTCGCTGTTGGATTACCCGGTGGTTCTTTAACAGGCATATGCAATGGTTATGAGCATTTTGTGTTTCCTAAAATACTCAATATAATACGTTATGTACTAAGATCTATTACTGTTATAGGTGTTTTACTTCTTGGCGGTAAAGCTATAGCACTTGTTATAGTCGATTCAATTTTTAATATACTTATTATATTAAGTACCGGTTATTACGTTACTAAAAAACTTCATGTGAAATTTAAACTTCACTCCTTTTCAGTTAAGTATATAAAACAAATATTTACCTATTCATCCTGGATCTTTGTTTTCGCATTAGGATATATATTTCAATGGAATTCAGGCCATTGGGTTTTAGGTAGAATTAGTACTCCAGACGTATTAGCTGTTTATGGGATCGGAATTACTTTAGGTACATACTATTGTGCCTTTTCATCTGCCATATCTAGTGTCTTTTTACCAAGAGCTACAAAAATGTCTGCAGATAATGCTTCTGGTGAACAATTAACGGATATGATGATTAAGATTGGTAGGCTGTCTTTTATAATTTTAATGTTTATACTAACAGCTTTTATTCTTTTTGGTAAACAATTTGTTTTTTTATGGGTTGGTCTCACATTAGGAATTGATGGTAGCTATCAAGCTTGGTTAATTGCAATTTTGATCATGATTGGGTATACTTTACCACTTGTACAAGGCTTTACTAAGTCTATTCTAGAAGCTAAAGGAAAGTTAAGATTTAGAGCAATTACATATCTCTCCTTGATGATACTTGGTACTATTTTAGGAGGCATACTAGCTGTTGATTACGGAGCTATAGGTATGATCGTCGGATCTGTTATAGCCTGGTTAATAATTCAACTTATAATGAATTTTTATTTTCACAATAAGATTGACCTTAATATCTTTCGTTTTTTTAGGGAAATGTTTCACAAAACAATACTAACAGTTTTATTAATATTTTCGATTGGGTATGCTATAAACCATATACCCGGTATTGGCTGGATAAATTTTATTATTAAAACTACTGTTTACACCCTCATTTATAGTATTTTAATGTATTTAATAGGTACTATTGAATTTGAAAAAGAATTGTTAAAAAAAACACTTTCACCAATTATAATAAAATTAAAAAAAAACAATTAGGCAAGTACTTAAAAAAAAGTGAATAAAATAATAGACAAAATAAAAAATGAAAGCTCATGCTTTAATCTTTTGGCAGTCTACATTAGGAACTTAGGTAATGGAATATCTGGGTTAAGATTGTTTTACAGGTATTCGTTTAAAAAGAATAGATTTATCTAATAGATTTTAACTCAAAAAAAATAAAAAAAGCCCAGTTTTAAATATGATGCTATCCATAATATTACCAGTGTATAATGCTGCAAAGTATCTGGAAAAATGCTTAAAAAGTATTTTGGATCAATCATTCTCTGATTTTAAAGTTATTTTGATTAATGATGGCTCTAGTGATAGCAGTGACAGCATTTGCGAAACCTACGTTAATAAAGACAAGCGCATCGTTTATATTAACCAAATAAATGGGGTGTTGCAATGGCTCGGAATGTTGGATTAGAAATGGCTAAAAGAACTTATATTGGTTTTGTTGATACCGATGATTTTATTGAAACTGACATGTTCCAAAATTTAATAAATCCTTTAGCAAAAAAAGAATATGATGTTGTTATTACCCACTATAAGATTTGCAACGAACATAATTTTCGTATTCCTAGAACAGAAATACCAACAAAGAAAGATTTAGATAAAACGAAATAAAGAGTAAAATATTAAAAACCTATTATACCGGAGGCGACCCAATTGTACCTGCATTATGGAACAAAATTTATAACCGGAGTTTTATTGAACAATATAAACTAAAATTTCAAAATCAAAAAGCAGTAAGAGCAAGCGATTATTGGTTCAACTTCAAACTATTTCAATAGGCAACTTCGGCCTTTGTAATTGAAGAAGCTAATTATCATTATAATAATTATGTTTTGGGTAGTATAATTAATTCTTTCAGAGAAAATCAATTTATTGGATTTGAAGAATCACAAAAAAAATTATTAGATGCTAACAAAGATTTTAAATTTAAAATAGATTATAACAAATTTTATAGACCTTTTTACGACAACACTAATCAATTTATATTAAATGTGATAAGTGAAAAAGGTTACAGAAAAGGCTATACTTTTATAAAACCAATACTTAAAAACAAAAGATTAAAAACAAGTTTCAAGTCTATTTTAAGTAAAAAAATACATTTAGAAATAATTTACTTTTTTATTAAACATAATATGACATTAACAACATTTACATTGTATTATGTTTGGCACATAAAATACAACAAAAGATAAAAAACATAGAACTCATTTTAAATTTTAGAGAACTATAAAAATGCATGAACTTGGGAAAAAATTACTTATTTTTTTATATTTAAAGGGAATATAGCAGTATTAAAAGTTCAATAGAAATTTGGTTTTAATGATCTTGGATATTTTAGATTTGTCAAAATTTTAGGTTTTACCTTCACTACTCTTAACAAAAAGAGGTTCGATATCTTGTTTGAATTATGCAATAAAAAAAGTAATATTCCTGATATAGAATAATCAAATATTATTAATAATATTAGCTGATTATACAATAAATAAAAGTGCTTTTTAACCCAAAGTTTTGCAAACAGTATATTATATGCTGAAAATAAATAAATTTAAAGAAATACTATTCCTTACCGAGACATCACTAGGAATGCTTTTGGGGATTTTACTTGGCAAAAATTCTAAGTGAATTTATATTAAATACTTATTATGTTAAAGTAATTCAATTAGATGTTGTTAACTTCTTTAAAGAAGTTTTACTTCAAAATGTTTTTTTTAATTATTTTGACTTTAGGCTTCTTATAGATAAGATTTCAGGGACAGAATAGTTGAATTTTGGAAGTAAAATTTTTATATATGCAATACTATTTATAGCTATATTTTACAATTTTGTATTTGACAAATAAGAACTATTAATGGTTAGAAAAGTTATAAAAATTATAGATGAAAATTAAAACGATAACCTGCCATGAAGTATACAATCATGGAGCAAGTTTACAGGAATTTGCATTATTGAAATACCTAAAAAATATAGGTCATAACGCTCAGACGATACATTATAAACCTAACTATTTATCGAGACATTTTAAGTTAAGGGCTATTTCCAATCCAAGATTTGATAAACCTTTACTAAGGCAATTGTATATATTAGCTAAATTGCCAGGTCGTATTTTTGCTTTAAAGCGTAAGAGAGCATTTGATGAATTTTCTAGAAAATATATAAATACAGATTCAAAATTATATAGATCAAATGAAGAGTTAAAAGAAGACCTACCAGAAGCAGACGCATATATTTGTGGAAGTGATCAAATATGGAATTCTTTTTTTCAGAATGGGAAAGATCCATCGTTCTATTTAAACTTTGTTCCATCAAATAAATTAAAAATATCCTATGCGGCAAGCTTTGCGATAGATGCAATTGAAGAAAGCTTAAAGCCTTTTGTAAAAGAAAATATTGAAAGAATTGATGAGATTTCAGTAAGGGAGAGCACAGGTTTGAAGATTTTAGAAGATTTAAGTATAACAAGAGCTGTACAAGTTTTAGATCCAGTTTTTTTTAATAGGGGTCAAAATACTGGGAAGACACTTTTGTAACTCCTATCAAAGAGAAATTCATTTTTGTATATGATTTTGAATCAAATAAAAATATAGAACGAATTTCTATAGAAACAGCAAAAAACATAATCTAAAAATATTTACTGTTAACCAAAATATTACATATGCTGATAAGAATTTCTTTAAGAAAAGTCCTGAAGTTTTTTTGTCTTTAATTAGTAATGCTAATTTTATAATAGGCAACTCTTTTCATGCTTTAGCTTTTTCTCTGATTTTTAATAAAATATTTTTGTTGTTGATAGAAATGAGAAAATTAATACAAGGATGAGAGATTTTATGTCCTCCTTAAATTTATCGTATTTAAATTTAGATGTAGATGAATTTAAAACCTTTGATAAGGTTAGTATAAATTACGAGAAAGTTAATTTTGAATTAAGAGAAAAAATAGAAAAATCTCAAAACTTCTTAAAAAAAGCTTTAAAAAATGATGAATAAAATTAGGGCAAAACTGTATGCTTTTTTATTTTGGCAAACAAGGTCAGGAGAAGTTTTAAATAAAATATATGATCTACAAATCTTTTTTCGAAATTCATTTGCTACAAATAATCTTAAAAGTAAGGAGAGTTATCAGGCATTTCTAACTAAACAGTATCATATTGTAGAAAAGGGCCTAGCCTTACCTAAGCCAAGAGCCTTTTTCGGTAAACCTAAAATCAGACAATTAATTAAAGTAGCCAATACATATATAAAAAAATTTGGTGAAGATCGAATTATAAAAAACATCAGGGTACATTAAATACGTACCAAAAAAGGAACGAAGGCTTAATTACTCAAGATTTAGACTTTTATAATCTTATTGTGAATTTTGTTAAAAAAAATTCAGGTGAATTATTAGGTGGTGTTAAAAAAGTAAGTAAGACTGAAGTAAAGGATGCTATTAATTTAGATTTTGAATCATTTATTAAATCAAGATCTAGTGTTCGTTTTTTTCTAAAGAACAAGTATCAATAAAAAAACTACAAAAAGCTATTGCATTGGCAAGGTATACTCCCTCAGTTTGCAATAGGCAAAGTTGGAGAGTTCATCACTTTAGAGATAGATCGACAATGAATCTTTTGCTTAATATACAAAATGGTAATGGTGGTTTTAATCAATCTATTAACCAGTTATTAATTATTACCGGAGACACTAAAAAGTTTACACAAATGGAAAGCAATCAAGTTTTTGTCGATGGTGGATTGTTTTCGATGAGTCTTTTGCTATCATTGCATTCTCAAGAAATTGCTTCATGTTGTTTAAACACTTGCCTTCCATACTTAGATGAAGTTGAAATCAAAAAAATTGCTAATATCCCACAATCAGAAAGGTTAATTATGATGATTGGAATTGGTAATTACAAAGAAACTTATGAAGTTGCAATATCTGACAGAGTTCCGTTAAGTGAAATCCTAAATATATCCTAATAGTCCATTTAAAATGATTCCAAAGATTATACATTTTTGTTGGTTAAGTGATGACGATTATCCTAATTCAATTAAAGAATGCTTAGAAAGCTGGCAAAAATTTCTTCCTGATTATGAATTTATCCATTGGGATACAAAAAGATTTAATCTAGAAGATAATATCTGGGTTAAACAAGCATTTGAAGAAAAGAAGTATGCTTTTGCAGCTGATTATATAAGGCTTTATGCAGTTTATAATTACGGGGGAATTTATTTGGATATGGATGTTGAAGTGTTAAAAAAATTTGATGATCTTTTAAATCTCCCTTACTTTATTGGCTCAGAAGGAGGCGGAATTATTGAAGCAGGTGTTTTTGGAGCTGTTGCAAAGACAAGTTGGATCGGAGATTGTCTAAATCACTACACTGATAAGAGTTTTATTAATCTAGATGGTTCTTTTAATACATTAACCCTACCAAGAATAATGATGTCTCAAATAAACAAAAACAGAGAGATTATACAGGCGCCTAAGCTAGACTTTAGTATATCCGAGCAATATTCAGATAATAATTTTTTGATTATGTTACCTAAAGACTTTTTTTGCGCAAAAAATCAAGGCACAGGAGTCATTGAAACTACAAATAATACATATTGTATTCATCATTTTGCAATGTCTTGGGTCCCAAAAAGTAATTTTTTATTTCTATCTAACTTTAAAAGAGCTTTAATTAAAATTTTTTGGAGTTAAAGTCATCAGCACATTTATTGACTTAATACGCCTTAAACAAATAAAAAACTTTTTCATAAATTTATGAAAGTTGTATTTATAACAGATCAAATTTACTTACATGGAGGTTTGGAACGCGTTCTAATTAATAGGATGAATATTCTATGTAAACTAAATACGATTGATGTGTTTTTGATTACTTCTAAGCAAAACGGAAATAAAGCTTGCTATAAAATAAACTCTTCGATTACTCATTTCGATATTGATATTAATTATAATAATTCAAAAAGCTACTTTTCGTTTGAAAATCTTAAAAAATCACCAAAGCATTTTCTCAAATTGAGAGATGTATTAAAAAAAATAAACCCTTCATGCATAGTTTTATCTAATTTTGGTTTTGATTTTTATTTTTTACCTTTTATCTTAAAGGGAATAAAGAAAATTAAGGAATTCCATTCTTCAAGATATTACTATTCAAAAGAAATCATAACGGCATCCTTTTTTAAAAAAACTATTAATAAGATTAATTTTTATATCGAAAAAAGATATGACAAGTTAGTATTATTAAATTCTGATGAAAAAAAATATTATCATTCTCAAAACACGGTTGTCATCCCAAATTTTATATCCTATGTCACAAAAAAATAAATTAGAAAAACAATCCAAGAAAAACATCATAATTGCAGCAGGTAGAATTGCTCCTGTAAAACAATTTCATCATTTAATTGAAGCTTGGAGTATTATTGCAAAAGATTTTCCAGATTGGAATGTAGAAATTTACGGAGAAGGTGACAAGCAATTATTAAATGAATTAATTGAATTAATTAAAAAAAAGACTGTTTCAAATATCCAATTTATGGGAGCTACAAATAAGTTAAATAAAAAAATGGAAGAAGCCTCTATATATGCTTTAACTTCTGCTACGGAGTGCTTTCCTATGGTATTATTAGAAGCTTTGTCTTGTGGATTACCCATAATTTCATATGATTGTCCTCATGGACCAATAAATATTATAACCAATAACAAGGATGGCATATTAGTAGCGCATAATAATATAACAGCATTTGCAAAGGAATTATCAAAACTTATATACGATACTCCATTAAGAGATGAAATGAGAGAAAATAGTTTGGAAAATGTAACTCGTTTTAATGAAACAAATATAATACTAAAATGGTTGCAACTGTTTAAAAACATATGATATGATTTTTAACTCCATCATTCCATTACCATTTTATACCGCTATATTTTACAATTTTATTTTGGCTTTGGTGGTTTTGGCAGTATTACACTTATTTAATAATGGTTATGACATAGGCAATCTAAAAAAGAAAGATATGCTCTCCATAAGTTTATTATTGTTTATTATATTATACATGGGTTTACGCCCAATAAGTTCGCGGTATTTTGTGGATATGAAAACTTATAGTAATGATTTTGAAAGGTACCAATCAGGGGGTGAAATAAGAGTATCTACAGACATGGTGTGGCATCTTTTTATGAAATTTTGTAGCAGTATTATGACGGTTAAAATGTTCTTTTTAGTTTGTGCATTATTATATACAACACCATTATATCTTGCTACTAAAAAATGGCTCTCTCAAGATAGTTATTTACTTTTTTTAATGCTTATTGCGTCCTTTTCTTTTTGGGCTTATGGCACTAATGGAATTCGAAATGGTATTGCAACCTCCTTTTTTATTTTAGGACTTTCTTACTCAAACAAAAAATATGTATCATTTAGTATTATTATACTTTCTTATTTTGTTCATTCAAGTATAATAATTCCAGTTGCTGCGTTTATTTTAAACTTATTTTATAAAGACTCTAAATATTATTTCCTAGGCTGGTTATCAGCTATCCCTCTTTCAATTGCATTAGGAAGCTTTTGGGAAAGTTTATTTATGTCCTTGGGTTTTGGAGACGATAGAACAAGTTATTTAACAGATAATCGTTTTGCAGATCAATTTTCATCTGTAGGCTTTCGTTGGGATTTCTTGGCATATAGCACAATAGCTGTATTTGCTGGGTATTATTTTATAATTATAAAAAAATTTGAGGACAAAGTATACATTCAGTTATTTAATATTTATGTTACAGCAAATGCATTTTGGATTTTATTGATACGCGCTAGTTATTCGAATCGTTTTGCATACTTATCCTGGTTTTTAATGGCGTTAGTTATCTTCTACCCTTTCTTTAAAGCGGCATTTTTTAAAGACCAACCAAAAGTGTTAGCCCGCACTATAATAGGGTATTTTGGTTTTACCTATTTCATGTTTTTAATAAATTAAATAATGAAGCTTTCAGTTATTATCCCCGCTTATAATGTAGAAAATTATATTGAAAAATGTATTCTCTCAGTTATTAATAATGACCTAGATCATATGGCATATGAAATTATTGTAATTGATGATGAATCTCCAGATGAAAGTGTTAAAGTTGTTAAAAAAATGCAAAAAAACTACCCCCATATTAAACTTTTAAGGCAGCGTAATTTAGGGCTTGGAGGTGCAAGGAATACAGGTATTGAAAACTCCTTTGGCAAATTCATTATGTTTTTAGATGCAGACGATTATTTAAAAGAAAATAAGCTTCAAAATATAATAGATTCTGCCATTAATAACAAATTAGATATATTAGAATTTGGCGCTATTGGTATTACAGAAAAAGGAAGAGAAATATATAAGTACTCAAAAGCAACATCTACTATTGTTAGTGGCTTTGAATATTTAGACAAAACAAGTTATATGGATTCTGCTTGTAATAAATTATATTCAGTCTCTTTTTTAAAAAAACACAAATTACGATTTAAGGAACGCATTTTTATTGAGGACTTTGAATTTAACACAAGAGCTTTTTATTATTCAAAACGAGTTAAAGCAGTTGACGATATTTTAGGATATTTTGTGCAAACATCAAATTCAATTACACGTAACTCAGATAATAAAAAAAACTCTAAAATGGTAATTGATATTGAAGGGGTAATAGATTTAACCCTTAAATTTCAGCAAGAAGAATCAAACTTTAATTCAAGGGATACTAAAGTTTTTAAAGAGCGTATTGCCTTTTTAACTATATCATTATTATTTAATTTAATCAAATTATCTATTAATGAAAAACAATACAAATTAATTATGAAAAACTTGAAAATAAAGAAATTATACCCTGTAAAAACATCTATTAAAAATAAAAATAAAAATTTATTTAGATGGGTCGTAAACAATGAGTTTCTGTTTTTTCAATTATTTAGGTGTAATAAAATAATACATAATAAATTAAGAGAACTCAAAGTTATATTATGAAAAAAAAAATATGTTTTGTTGTTTCTTCACCTTTTACTGCCCAAGTTTTTTTAAAAAATCACATACAAGAGTTGGCTGTTTTTTACGACATTTTTTTGGTGGCTAATTTCAGTTCTAGTGATAAAAAACAATTTAAGGAATTAAAATTAAAAGAAATTAAACATATTCCTATTTCGAGAAAAATAGACCTAGTAAAAGATATAAAAGCTTTATTTTTATTTTGGAACTATTTTAATCTTATGAAATTTGATGCTGTACATACGGTTACACCAAAGGCTGGTTTATTGGGGGTTTTTGCAGCTAGACTAGCGAACACGAATAATAGAATTCATATTTTTACTGGCCAGATCTGGCATACTAAAACTGGTCTTTTTAGACAAGTATTAAAAATTATAGATAAATTTATTGTTTGGAATGCTACTGATATTTTAGTGGATGGAGAAACACAAAGACAGTTTTTAATAAAAAAAAAAATAATTACTCTAGCAAATTCTTTTGTTTTAGGAAAGGGATCTATCAGTGGTGTAAACACTAAACGATTTGTTCCAGATATACAAGTAAAGAATAAAGTTAGAGATGAGCTCGGTATCAAAGTAAATGAAATTGTTTATACATTTTTAGGCAGAATGAACACAGACAAAGGTATCATTGAATTAGCTGAAGCATTTAATACATTACAAATTAAATATTTAAATGTTAGGTTACTAATCCTTGGTGCTGATGAAGAAAATATGAAACCTATAATTCAACAAAAAATCAAAGATATTAAATCTGTGATTTTTCATGGGCTAACACTATGTCCTGAAAAAACCCTACAAGCTTCTGATGTATACTGTATGCCCAGTTATAGGGAAGGGTTTGGAACAAGTGTTATTGAGGCGTCTTTATTAGAAAAACCCATTATTTGTAGTGATACCTATGGACTTATGGAAACGATCATTGAAAATAAAACTGGGTTAAGACATAAAGTTGCAGACGTTACATCTCTTTATATTGCAATGGAAAAATTAGTTGAAGATAAAAATTTACGAGAAAAATTAGGTGAATTAGGTAGAGCTTATGTTTTAGAGAATTTTTCAGCTAAAATTATTACTGAAAAATGGCTAGAATTTTATGCATCAAAATTTCATGTATAATAATTATTTTAAAAGAATCATAGACTTTATTGCCTCGTTAATAGGTTTAGTTCTATTGTTTCCTGTTTTAGCAATTCTATCCTTTTTATTAACCGTAGCAAATAAAGGAAAACCCTTCTTTTTTCAAATACGTCCGGGAAAACATGAAAAATTATTTAATATCATAAAGTTTAAAACTATGACAGATGCAAAAGATGTGCATGGAAACTTATTGCCAGATAGCCAACGTTTGACAAGGGTAGGTAGTTTTGTTCGTAAAACTTCTTTAGATGAAATCCCACAATTGTTTAATGTCCTAAAAGGAGAAATGAGTTTAATTGGCCCGAGGCCATTATTACCCGAATATTTACCCTTGTACAGCGATATCCAGAAAAAAAGACACCAGGTATGCCCTGGAGTTACAGGTTTGGCACAGGTAAATGGCCGAAACTCGATTGGTTGGGAAGAGAAATTTATATTCGATGTTTATTACGTAAATAATTTTTCCTTTGCCATGGATTTAAAGGTGCTTTTCTTAACAATAAAAAAAGTTTTGCTGCGAGAAGGTGTAACCTCTGTAACTTCTGTAAGTATGGAGAAATTTAAAGGAAATTAGAAAGATGAATTTATACGGAGCTGGTGGACATTGTAAGGTTATTATTGATATTATTAATTCTTTAGAGAAAAGGGTAGATGCTGTTTTTGACGACAATGTAAACATTTCAAGCCTATTAGATATACCTGTAAATCAGTGGGAAATTGAATATCAAACGCAACATAAAAATGTACTTGTAAGTATCGGAAATAACAAGATTCGTAAGAAAATTTCAGAAACCATTGCTGCTAATTTTATTTCTTTAATACACCCATCTGCAATAGTATCTAAATATGCTACAATTGGAAAAGGCACTGTGGTAATGGCTAGTGCAGTTATAAATGCAGGGGCTACTATTGGAAAGCATTGTATTATAAATACAGCTGCCGTTATTGAGCACGATTGTATCTTAGAAGATTTTGTTCATATTTCACCAAATACTACTATTACAGGAAGTGTAACCATCGGAGAAGGAACACATGTAGGTGCCGGTGCCATTGTACTTCCAAATATTAAAATAGGGAATTGGGTAACGGTTGGTGCTGCCGCCGTAGTGCTAAAAGAAGTGCCAGACTTTGCCACTGCTGTTGGCAATCCTGCACGCATACTAAATTATAAAAATAAAAAAAATGAATAAAATTTGGCTATCGTCTCCGCATATGGGGGGTACGGAAATGTCTTATATGCAAGAAGCCTATGATAGCAACTGGATTGCCCCTTTAGGGCCTAATGTAACTGCTTTTGAGGAAGCTTTAGAGAAATATGTAAAAGAAGAAGCTGTTGTTGCTTGCCTAGCCTCCGGAACTTCAGCCTTGCACCTTGCTTTAATTATGGCGGGTGTTACTTCGGGAGATACTGTACTTTGTCAAAGTTTTACCTTTTCCGCTTCTGCAAACCCCATTCGATACCAAGGAGCAAATCCGGTATTTATTGATAGTGAAATAACCACATGGAATATGTGCCCAATTGCCTTGGAAAAAGCAATAAGAGATCAAATAGTACAAGGTAAAAAACCAAAAGCAATTATTATAGTCCATTTGTATGGCATGCCAGCAAAAATAGCGGAAATCTGTACCATCGCTAACGAATATGATATTATACTCATAGAAGACGCTGCGGAGGCATTAGGTTCTACCTATGAGGGCAAGAAATGCGGAACATTTGGAGATTTTGGTATACTCTCTTTTAATGGAAATAAAATTATTACCACTTCCGGTGGTGGAGCACTTATCTGTAAAAACGAAGAAAGCAAGAAAAGAGCTCTCTATCTGGCTACACAGGCAAGAGATGTTGCAGCCCATTTTCAGCATTCAGAAGTTGGTTACAATTACAGAATGAGCAATGTTTTAGCGGGTATCGGAAGAGGGCAAATGGAAGTTTTAGACAAGCACATCGGCTTGCGAAGAGCAAACCAACAGTTTTATAAAAAAATATTTTCAGAGGTTCCTGGAATTACGGTCTTTGAAGAACCTAATACAGCTTATTTCTCTAATCATTGGCTTAGCACCATTACAATAGATAAAGCCAAAACCGGTTTTTCAAGAGAAGATTTACGTTTAAGTTTGTGGGAAGATATTATAGAATCAAGACCCTTATGGAAACCAATGCATTTACAACCCGTTTTTAAAAATTGTGCTTATTATGGGGAACAGATAGCAGAAACATTATTTGAAAATGGACTCTGCTTGCCATCGGGCTCGAATTTAACAGAAGAAGATCGCATGCGGATTGAAAATTCTATCCGAAAACTATTTTAAATTTTTAACTCTTCAACCATTTATTGCATCTAAAAAATTAATAAAACAACCTAATCATTATAATTCTCCTTATTTGCAAAATATTTTATTGCATTATCACGATGGCGAAACAAGTGCTAATGGTCGAATGAAATCATCTAAACAATCAATTTTCTTAGTTCTCTATTTATCCTTTATATTTTAAGCGTATCGCAAAAATAATAAAACCTTGCACCCATTAATCTGCATACAATCTAAATTTAAAGTTTAATTTTTTATTAAAACTAATTATAATTTCCGGAAAATACATTTTTAAAACTTTTATTTCATTTTTAATTCATCTGTTACATATAGTAATCAATCATTTTATTTTAAGAGTTACTTTGTAATATAGTTTAACATATATTCTATTATTGAATCTCTAAAAGAAAAAATACTTTATAATTTTTCGTTTATCGTATTCTGACAAATTCTGAGTCATAAAATCAATAATAAATATTCAAAACCTTAAAACAACGAAAAAGCTTTGGGGTAGATAACAAAATATGATTAAAAAATTTATTTTAAAAAATTTAATTAAATACACCTCTCACTGGCTAGTGCTAGGTATTGATCTTTTACTCGTTAGTCTTTCCTATCTTTTAGCTTACTTCATTCGTTTTAGTGATAGTTTTCAATATGAAACCTACGGATTAATATATCAGATTCCAACCATATTTGTATTGGCATTGCTAAGCTTTTTAACTATTGGTTCTCATAAAGGTGTTATTAGACATACTGGCATCCGTGATATTTATAATATAGTCATTGCGGTATCTTTGTTAAGTACCGTTTGTCTTCTATTTGTTTTTACCAATCGTTTTTGGGGTTTACTTCCAAAAGTAACTATTCCAATATCTATCATTATAATTCACTCTTTCGTCTCCGCTTTTGTTTTAATTATTTCTCGTTTTTCTTTCAAATCAGTTTTTGAAATTATCCAATCAGATACCGAAACAGTCACAAATGTTTTACTATATGGTGCAGGAAGTTCTGGAATGATGATTTTTGATGCTTTGAATAAAGACCTAAAATATAATTTTAAGGTACTCGGTTTTATTGATGATGATAAAAATAAAATTAATAAAAAAATAAACTGTACACCTATTTTTAGCCTCGATCAAATTACTCAAGAATTTAAGACTCAAGAAAATCTTCATGAGGTAATTATATCCGCACAAAAACTAGATTCAGAGCGCCTTTTAGAAATTACAAATTATTTCTTAAGTTTTGGTATTCGTGTAAAAAAAGTTCCATCTTTCAGTACTTGGATTAATGGTACTTTTAACGTAAACCAAATTAAGGATGTGCAGATTGAAGATTTATTAGGAAGACCTATTATTTGCATCAACAACCCAGTTTTACATGAGAGTTTAAAGAATAAGGTGATTTTAGTTACAGGCGCTGCAGGTTCTATTGGGTCTGAAATATCGCGTCAATTAGCTACATACAATTGCAAGCACCTAATCTTAGTAGACCAAGCGGAATCTGCGCTATTTGAATTACAGCAAGAATTATTACAAAATGGAATCTCTCATTTTACTGCTATAGTAGCAGATGTGCGAGATTTCCAAAGAATGGAATTACTCTTTAGAGAGTTTTTACCACAAAAAGTCTTTCATGCATCCGCTTACAAACATGTGCCACTAATGGAAGAAAACCCTTACGAAGCCATAAAAACAAACGTCCAAGGAACTAAAAATATTGCAGACATTTCCTTAATATATGATGTAGAACGTTTTGTGTTAGTTTCTTCAGATAAAGCGGTGAATCCTACAAACGTAATGGGCGCAACAAAGCGAGTAGCAGAAAAATACATTACCTGTTTGAGTAAATTTAATAGCACTACAAAGTTTACGATTACCCGTTTCGGAAATGTCCTAGGCTCTAACGGTTCTGTGATTCCGATGTTTAAAAAACAGATAAAAAAAGGTGGTCCCCTAACGGTAACGCACAAAGAGATTACTCGCTATTTTATGACGATACCTGAAGCTTGTTGTTTAGTGCTAGAGGCAGGGGCGATGGGTACTGGGGGAGAAATCTATATTTTTGACATGGGAAAATCTATCAAGATTTTTGATCTTGCAAAAAAAATGATTCAATTTTCTGGTCATGTATATCCACAAGATATTGATATTAAAATTATCGGTTTACGCCCCGGAGAAAAACTTTTTGAAGAGTTATTGACTTCCAACGAAAACACGTTACCCACCTACCATAAAAAAATTATGATAGCGAAAACAAAAAACTTATTAGTGGAGGAAACATTAGAAGCTATTAATTCGTTGTGCAAAGAAAATATGCACATAGATCATCAAAATTCTGTGCTTTTGCTAAAATCTTTGGTACCAGAATACCGTTCTAAAAACTCAATCTATGAAAAATTAGACAAACCATTAGAAATAAAAAAAATTAAAAACAAAGTTTATAGCGAAGCAATTTTAAATAATCTCTTATAATAAATGTTCCTAGAAAACTCCTAAAGATTTCTGTATTCATAATATGGAAAACAATATTACCTCTAAATAAGAAATTTCAACTTATAGAATAATTACAATTTAAAATCAGAAATAGTTTAAAATTGTCATCTACTACAAAAATAAGATGAATAAATAAAATTGAGCTTTAAACATTTAGTTTTGTATTTCCGCCTTTGATTTAAATAGTTTGTATGCCTTATAAAATATCAGATTTTTTACTCCTCCTTTTCGCCAGTATTTTATTAGGTGCCTGTGCAACAAAGAGAGATCTTTATTATTTTCAAGGTGCTGATACCTCTGGCCCATTAAAAATTTTATCTTCCAGCAAAGCTATTCGGTATGAAAGTACTACCATTCAGCCCAATGATATTATAACTATTAAAATTGGTGCTTCTGTTGCGGAGTCTGCAGCTCCTTACAACTCTCTTGGACAAAATAATAAGTCTAATAATATACAGTTGAGGAAGCTAAGCGGATACCTGGTAACAATTGATGGTACAGTAAAATTACCAATTTTAGGTGTTATTAAGGTAGCTAACAAAACTACCCGGGAACTGGAATTATCTTTGGTAAAGCTTTTAGAAAAAGGTGACCACCTTCTAGAACCTTTTGTAAATATTCGCTTGATAAATGCAAAAGTAACCCTTTTGGGAGAAGTAAATAAACCAGGAACTTATACGTTTCTTGAACAGATTATAACCATTCCACAAGCGCTCGGGTATGCAGGTGATTTGACTATAAAAGGCAAACGTACTGACATCTTGTTAATTCGAGAAACTGCAGGAAATAGAATAATTAAACACATAGATTTGACCGCTACCGATTGGATGAACGATGCAACTTACTATGTGAAACCCAATGATGTAATTGTAGTGCATCCCAATTTAGCACAAGTAAAATCATCGGGCTTCATTGGGAACATCACAAGCTTAATTTCTCTTGTGAGTATTATTATAACTGCTACTTTTTTAATAAGAAAATAAGATAAATACAGACCATGTTAGAACCCGTATCATTTAACAAAGGACAAGACATAGAAGCTCCTAAAGATTTTAAGGAATTATTTTTAAAATACTTTTACTTCTGGCCCTGGTTTGTTTTAGCAGTTTGTATAGCTTTAGCTAGCTCTTATTTTTACATTAATAGTGCTGCGGTAATTTATAAAACAAACGCTAAAATAAAAATTATTAATGAAAAATCGATTCCAGAATCATTTATGGAAGTATCGATAGTATTTGATAAACCTAAAATAAATATAGGAAATGAAATTGCAATTTTTAAGTCTTACCGACTAACGGAAGAGGTAGTAAAGGCGTTAGATTTAAATATTAATTATTCACATGAAGGTATTATAAATAGGAATACAATAAAAAACACCCCTTTTAAGGTTGAGTATAAGTTTAATAAGGACAGTATTAAGGTAGCTTTAAATTTTAAAATAACCATTGAAGAGGCGGGTTATACAATTAAAAAAGAGGGCACAGAAGAAGTAATTAGCACAAATAATTTTTGGTTTAATAGCGATAATGAGAGTTTTCCAATTCAAATCAGTCCCAAAAACAGCTTCAATATTACTAAATTAAAAAAGGAAAACTATCTTATAAGTATAAACTCCATAAAATCTACCACAAAAAAATATATAAATAAAATTAAAGTCACCTCAGATGAAGAAAAAGATAATATTATAATATTAAGTTTAAATGGTTACAATAGTCTACAAAACGAATTAATATTAAATAAACTGATTACAGTCTATGATAATGATGGAATTAGAGATCGACAAGAACTCTCAAAACGTACATTTTCTTTTATAGATGAACGTTTGAAATATTTACTCTCAGAACTAGAAATTATTGAGAAAAATAAAAAAGAATACAAAACATCTAATAAAATTAGTTATCGAAAAAATGATGCAAACATTGCTATGAATGAGAGACTATCTAAAGATAACACTTTATTTGAAATAGAAAGTCAGTTGCTACTCTTAGAAGATATGAAAAATTTAATTTTTAGCAATAAAAGTTCAGAATTTCAGCTTTTACCTTCAAATATTGGGTTAACAAATTCGAACATAAATTCTCTAATTGATAACTTTAATAATTCTGTGCTCGAAGTTTATGAGTACAAACAAAGCGCAGGAGAAAACAATCCAAAATTAAAACTATTAAAAGCAACTATTCTAGAAGTTAAGCGCAATATTATTAGTTCTACAGAAGGATATGCACAACAATTAAAAACTTCATTAAAACAAATCAAGAAAGCACAAATTATTACAAATAGTACTTTTGCTGAGATACCGAAGAAAGAAAATATTTTGCGAACAATAGAACGTAAACAAGAATTAAAAGAAAATTTATATATGATGCTGCTGCGAAAACGCGAGGAGGCAGCCATAAAATTTGGAATTACAACATCCAATGTAAAAGTAATAGACTTCGGCATCACCAACCCTCTCCCAAATATATCAAATAAAAAAATTTATTTGATTGCCGCAGTTATTGGACTCCTTGTACCTTTTGGAATTATATACTTGCTATTTTTATTAAATTCTAAGATTTTTGAAAGTAAAGATATCACAGCCGTTACAAAAGAAATTCCCATACTATTTGAAATTCCTTTATTTAAAGACGAACAATTAAAGAACTTAACCGAAAAAGCACATCAACAAGAAGTTTTTAGAACTTTAATGTATAATACCTTATTTATAAAACCAAAAGGAACCGAAGATCGTGGAATTTCCATACTAGTAACATCCTCTATTTCAGGAGAAGGAAAAACATTCATAGCTACAAATTTGGCAAAATCATTGGCTGAAAAAGGCAAAAAGGTTGTTCTTCTGGGTGGAGATCTTAGAAATCCAAAAATCCATAAATTCTTAAACCTAAAAAAAACCGAAAAAGGAATTATTAACTATGTGCTCGATTCAAGATTAGATATACATGAAATAACAACTCCTTTTTCTGAAGATTTATCGTCATTTGATATTATATTCAGTGGAACAGCGCAATCAATCCCAACGACTATTTTAGCAAACCCACGTTTTGAAACTTTAATGTCTACCCTTAAAAATGAGTATGATTATGTAGTCATAGATTCTGCACCTACCCACTTAGTATCAGATACATTGGTCTTTGCAGCAAGTGCAGATATAACACTATTTGTGAAAAGATTTAAGTATACAGATAAAAAGTTGATTAACTTTTCTGCGAAATTAGCAAAAGAACGCAAGCTAAAGAATATGGCATATGTAGTCAATGGAATGAAAAGAAGTAGCTATGGTTATGGTTATGGAGGTGCTCAAGAAAATAAAAAATGGTATCACTTTTAATAAACAACCAAAGTTATCGTGGTTTTGTGTTTTTTTTATCTAGTATAAACCTCGACTCTAGCCGATCTATTAATACCCTACGAATTTTCACAACAATTAATTCTATCTCCTGCAGAGTGATTAACAAAACCCGACCTCATACCAATCCCACCTGATACATCATTAGAATCTTGATCTCCAAGTGGCAATCTGTTTGTTTTTAGTTTCAATTCATGTGATTACTTTGGTCATGCTTCCCTCGTAATGACGTTAGGTTGCGTCATTGTGAGGAGGCACGACGTGGCAATCTGTTTGTTTTTAGTTTTAATCATAAGATTACCACGTCATACATTCCTCATAATGACGGGTAATTATTTTTAAAAAATACAAAAAAATCAATACTACTTGATTATAGTAGTACTGGTTTTGTGTTTTTTAAAACCGACCGCTTCCGCGGTACTAATTAAATTGATAAATAACTAAATAATTAAAAAGCCCGAACAGCACGCACCTTGAATGTGAAGTCCTTATCGTTGTAGTACTGATAACCATTGTTGAAATCCTGCCTCCACGCGTTATCGTCATCGTGCTCCGTAGAACTCCAGTAGTGATAATCTGCAAATGCAGCAAACCCAAATACAGCCTCTAAAGTTGTTTTATGTATATACATTTGATTTAACTCATTAATACTTGGTAAAAACCATTCAGAGCCGGGAGATGAAAAGGTACGAGCCGCTAAAGCTGCTGGTGCACTAGAACAATCAGCTAATATACCAGTAGTATTACTTTCACCATCTCCTATTTCTGCACCAAGGCCAGTAGGGTGACCTCCATTATAAGCAACATTTGGTACGCTTGGTAAATCTAAGATACAGCCCCATTCTATCTTTGTTGAATAATCTTCAAGAGCACATACTAAGCCACCACCGTTGCCGTCTACCCAAAATACAACACCACCTTCTCTAAGATCTCCTATTGCTGGTGGTGGCATTTTTACTGCTAATATCGTTCCATTGCGGCTTAAAGCAATGCCTTTTCCAATTCCCCCATTTTTATTAACATAATTAGGATTAGTAGTAGAGATGCCTCCGTTTTTTGTTAAAACGGATATAGCAGTAACTGTTAAGACAGACGTTAGACTTCCGCTATCATAGGTTGCATCCATTGCTTGGGTTGCAGTAATTATGGCGGTACCTGCGCCTGTAATAGTAACTGTGGACCCACTAATTATAGCTACCGCTAGATCACTACTGGTATATGTTAATAGACCTGAACTGTTAGATATTGGCGGAGCTATAGTATAAGAAGCATCAAAATAATGTTTTGCCTCATTACTAAAGTTAGTTAACGTAGCTGATAATACATCTGTTATAGTCACAGTAAGAATTTGAGTACTTATATTATTTGCTATATCTGTTGCGATGATCTCTACAGTGTAAGTGTTGGAATTTAAAGCACTTGATGGTATTTCATAATCAGGTGCATTTGTAAAAACTAAACTTCCGCTAGCGTCAATGCTAAACAAAGCTCCATCACTAGAGGTTCCTAAAGACCATGTTACAGTTTCATTTACAGAGAAAGTATAAACTGCATTTATATTTTCATTAGATGAAATAGCACTATTTAAGCCCGTTTCACTACTTGGACCTGTTATCACTGGACCGGATAAATCATTTAATTGGGCCGAATTATTGATTTGTGTAGCAGAAGCTGCATTTCCAGAAACATCAAAAATTCCATTTAACACCGGTGTAACAGTTAACATTTCAGTGCCATCGGGCGCGCCACTCATGTCAATATCCAAAACAAAAGTAAGATTATCTGAAGTTGAAATACTACTAGGGGTCGTTGTATTTAATGTTGCTGTACCTTCTGATATCGAAAATAGAAAACTGGTAGTTTCTAATGCCGCGCTCGCCACATCCGTTAGATAGACATTTTCACTAAAAGTGATGCTTATCGTTGTATTATCCGATGCCAAAGAAGTACTGGCTATTTCTGGTAAAACAATATCAGCATCCGTACCACCATCTGTAATTGTCCAAGCTTTATTAGCAATTAACGTTGTGTTTCTGGCGGTTAAAACTGTTGGAGTATCTGAATATTTACTATTACCAAAATGAGCATTCAAGTTTATGGGTACTAAAGTTTCGCCAGCGTCTAAAGTAGACCACCCTAATAATAATGCATCATAATTTGCTCTTGATAATTTACTATTTACTAAAAAATTGTAGAAATTTGTTACTTTTGAAATATCCCATGAGCTAATATTTTGATTAAACGAGGTTGCACTTACAAACATATAACCAGCATTCACAAGATTACAAACATTCCATGAGTTTAGAGGCTGATTAAAAGCAGTTGCAGCATAAAACATAAAATAAGTAGTAGTTACCTTAGACACATCCCAACCATTTATGTCTTGATTGAATTGAGGTGAACCACGAAACATCTCCTGCATAGTCGTTACATTTCCTGTTTTAGTCCCCCAAACTAATGGCGCGTTAAATACAGGCATTTCTCTAAACATACCCGACATGTTAGTCACATTAGACACATCCCAGTTACTTAAATCTTGATTAAATACATTATTGGCATTAAACATATAAGCCATATTGGTAACACTAGACACATCCCAGCCATTAATATTAAAATTAAAAGCATCTGCATTTCGAAACATAGAACTCATATTCGTTACATTCCCTACATTCCAACTACTAATGTCTTGCGCAAATACTTTGGCATTATAAAACATGCTAGACATGTTGGTTACATTAGCAACATTCCAGTTGGAAATATCTTGGTTAAAAGAGTTTGTGCTTTGAAACATGTTGGAGGCATTAACATTCTTTGTAGGATCTGTTGTAAAAACCCAACTAGAAATAGTCCCATTAAATGAGGTTGCATTTCCAAACATATAACTCGCATTCACAAGATTACTAACATTCCATGAGTTTAGAGACTGATTAAAAGCAGTTGCAGCATAAAACATAAAATAAGTAGTAGTTACCTTAGACACATCCCAACCATTTATGTCTTGATTGAATTGAGGTGAACCACGAAACATCTGCTGCATAGTCGTTACATTACCTGTTTTAGTCCCCCAAACTAATGGCGCGTTAAATACAGGCATTTCTCTAAACATACCCGACATGTTAGTCACATTAGACACATCCCAGTTACTTAAATCTTGATTAAATACATTATTGCCATCAAACATATAAGTCATATTGGTAACATTAGACACATCCCAGCCACTAATATTAAAATTAAAAGCATCTGCATTTCGAAACATATAACTCATATTAGTTACATTCCCTACATTCCAACTACTAATGTCTTGCGCGAATACTTTGGCATTATGAAACATGCTAGATATGTTGGTTACATTAGCGACATTCCAACTGCTTATATCTTGATTAAATTTTTGGGCATTTGAGAACATGTTGTCAAATGTAGTTACTCGAGACACATCCCAATTTGAGATTACCCCATCAAATTGTGTTGCCCCATTAAACATATTACTCGCATTCACAAGATTACTAACATTCCATGAGTTTAGAGACTGATTAAAAGCAGTTGCAGCATAAAACATTAAAGTAGTAGTAGTTACCTTAGACACATCCCAACCATTTATGTCTTGATTGAATTGAGGTGAACCACGAAACATCTGCTGCATAGTCGTTACATTACCTGTTTTAGTCCCCCAAACTAATGGCGCGTTAAATACAGGCATTTCTCTAAACATACCCGACATGTTAGTCACATTAGACACATCCCAGTTACTTAAATCTTGATTAAATACATTATTGCCATCAAACATATAAGTCATATTGGTAACATTAGACACATCCCAGCCACTAATATTAAAATTAAAAGCATCTGCATTTCGAAACATATAACTCATATTAGTTACATTCCCTACATTCCAACTACTAATGTCTTGCGCGAATACTTTGGCATTATGAAACATGCTAGATATGTTGGTTACATTAGCAACATTCCAACTGCTTATATCTTGATTAAATTTTTGGGCATTTGAGAACATGTTGTCAAATGTAGTTACTCGAGACACATCCCAATTTGAGATTACCCCATCAAATTGTGTTGCCCCATTAAACATATTAGAAAAAGAAACAGAAGCTGCTGAATTAGTATTTAAAGTCCAGTTGGCAAACCCATTAGTTCCTGTCAAAGTAGTACAGTTTAAAAACATATACTGAAAATTTGTTGTAGCGCTAAAATCAGGGATATCTGTAGCATTTACTTCCAAATTAGCCGCGCCAAAAAAGGACCTATCTACAGCAGCACCCCAAATACCAGACCCCCAGCTTTCAATGGTTTGTAATAAATTTCTATTTCCAAAATTATTTACATAAATTCTAGGAAATCCTGTAGGAGTATTAGGGGTTATACTTACTGTTTTTATTCCACTACTCGTATAGGTATGACTTATATTACCAGGAGAACCTGTTTTGGTTTCAACAGTACCATCGCCCCAATCAACATTAAAATCATAACCGCTACCTGTTAAAGGGATGGTTGTATTGTTTGACCCATCGGTTTGCCAAGTGGTAACGAAAGGACTTAAAACAGCCGCAGCGGTGCTTTCCGAGATAATACCAGAACTAGCTCCTTCTCCGCTAACTGATGTTTTATCAGCCCTAACTCGATAAAAATAGGCACTTCCACTAGCTAAACTAGTAATGTGTTTTGTTAATGTGGGCGAAGCAATAGTAAAAGGCGAACCAGATACTGCTGCTGTAAAGCCTGTGTCTGTTGCAACATCTAATATGTAATTAGTAACAGTTCCTATGGTTGGTGCTGACCAGTTAGCGGTAAATCCAGTTGTGGAAATACTTGTAGCCGCAGTTGTAATGGGAACAACCATAGCATAACTTTCTACTAAAGTGGGGCCATTGATTACAGTTCCATTGAAGTTACTCGTTGATTTATCTATAAGTATATTACTTGAGATAGTATCAAAATTATAATACCCAATAAGATTCGCTGATGTTACAGAAGTACTGACCATATCTGCAGCGATAGCTGATTGACTAAGTACCGAATCGTAAATACGCAATTCATCTATTTTACCTGAAAATAGATTGCTACCACCTGAACCATAACCTCCTATACCCCTCAGGCTGTCATTTGAGCCAACGGTCCCAGTATGGGCCGCAGTATTGTCTAAAACACCGTTAATATAAAGTTTTGCAGTGGTTCCATCCCAGGTAGCGGCAACGTGTGTCCATTTGTTACTCGGAATAGTGCTATTAGAGGCAACTCCTCCACCTGCGAACCAAGCAGCACCATTACCTAAATGAAACCATAATCGATCATCGCCTGTTATCCCAAAAGAATTTACATATGCTTTAGAGCAAATTTCATCCCAATTTCCACTTGTACTGTGATTCACCCAAGCTTCAAAAGTAATAGTAGTAAATCCTTCTATTACATCACCTACATTTACATAATCATTACTCCCATCAAAATTCAATGCGTTCCCAGGAGGAATCATTTCTCTAGTAACCGTTAGCGTATACGTTTTTGTTGCTCCATTTTGAGCAGTTACTATAGTTGTAATTGTATTGCTACCAATATTTAATGCAATAGCACTAGATGCTGCTCCAGAAACTACCGGTATTCCATTAACCGTAATGCTTGCATTTACGTCTGCTTGAGTTGGCGTAACCGTAATACTTGTTGTTGCGTTATTCACATTTGCTGTATAGGCTGTAGTTCCTGACGCAAAATTTGGACTTAAGCTTCCATCCGAAATACTTAAGGCACTTAAATCTGTATTTGAGGATAAATAAGTAAACCCTGTTTTTGTTGCTGTAGAATTATTGGATGTTACACTTATACTTCCAGAACTTCCACTAGCTAAAACTGCAGTAATACTCGTTGAAGAAACTACCGTAAATGAGCTGGCCGCTGTACCTCCAAAACTCACGGCTGTAGTACCTGTAAAATTTGTACCTGTTAGGGTTATAGTTGCTCCTATACCTGCTGATGTTGGCGTAAAGGAAGAAATTACTGGAGCTAGCGTTGAGTTCATATTTGCTGAAATTTCAGCTTGACTTCTAACAACATTCCATAACCTTAATTCATCTATCTTACCATTCATCAGATTACAACGACAGCCATTAGGATCCTGACGTCCTATATTAACTGGGCCTGCAGTAGAGCTTAAACTTTCTAGACCAGTGAATGTATCAGTTTCGACCCCGTTTTTATAAAAAATTAAAGTACGACTAGAAGTATCCCATGTCATTGAAACATGCACCCATTCATTTACTGGAAGGGCTGTACTACTATGTATCCAACCAATAGCAGGATTATAAAATTTTAAACCAGGGTTTGCATTCCCTGTGCCATTTGCCTGAAGCAAAAAATTATAGTTCCCTCTATCAATTATCGTGTTATCAGCATTATCACTTTGATAAATCCAAGCCTCAATAGTCATCTTCGCCTTCATAGAATTAAACAACGTACTATTGTCCGGTACGTTTACATAAGCATAGTCTGCATTAGTGCCTTCAAAAGTTAAAGCACTTGTTGCACCTATAAATGCTGTTGAACTGCCCCAGGTTAATGATCCATTACCTGTGGTGCTAAAAGTACCGGTCATATTATTCCCACTATCATCTGCCACGGACGTACCTGTGCCCTCATCAAATTTCCAGTTAGCGACTAAACCAGTTTGTGCTTGTGCAGAAACAACAACTGAAAAGAAAACAATATTGTAAAAAAAAAACGTTTTAAACGAACTTATTAATGTAATAAAACTCATATCAATTTTTTTAGACTTCAATTTTTAATAGAAATAATCAAACTGAACTCGATCACTTGCTGTTAAAGTATAACTTCCATTATTTACTTCTGTATAGGTTAAGGTTGCGCCGCTTACGGTATACGCAGTATTACTAATTCGTATCCCATTGATATACATTTTAACCTTACTGTTTGCAGAAGGCGTTTGCGTTAATGTAAAGCTGGTTTGGCTACTTGTTGCGCTAAATTCATCAGCAACTTCTCTAACCGTAGCTGCAGCACTTCCCCAATTTGCAACTCCTGAAGCATCGGTTATTAATACTTGACCCGCAGTTGAATTATGGGTATTAGGATACGTTACAACACCTGCAGTAATAGTACCGCTAGTTTTTACATTGGTAACCGCGGTATTTCCTAATTGAATGGAGTTACTAGCTGCAACTAAGGATCCGTTACCGATTGCCGTGGCATTAGAAATAGAAGTTGAGTCATAATTCAATACAGCACCTTTTCCTATAAATGTATTGTTCCCTCCAGTATTACCTCCATTATCACCTCCAGCACCTTCACCAATAGCAGTGTTACCTGATGTAGCGCCTGAATTTCTCATTGTGTTACTACCTATAGCTGTATTATCTATTCCTGTATTACCATTAAGTGCCATAAATCCAATAGCTGTAATATTAGCACCTCCACCGCTATATACTGCGCTTCCTATTAAGGTGCTTTGACTTCCCGAAGGAGCTATAATATTTACAGTACCAACCTTAATGTCATTACTAAATGTTTTAACACCTGCCACAGTTTGAGCTGTCGTTAAATCTACAAAGTTGCCAGTTGTTGCTGTTGTTACTTGGGCGTCAACATACGTCTTTGTCGCTTTCTCTGTTGGAAAAAGAACATCTGAGTTTGATGCAAAAGTGCCATCAATTGATTTATTTATTGCATCTTCTTTTGTATCCAATGCAGTTTGTCCCGCCGTTGAAACCGGCTTGTCAGCATCTGATGTATCGTCAACATTTGTTAAACCAACCATTGCTTTTGTAATTCCTGCAACTGTTCCTGTAAAAGTTGGTGAAGCTATAGAAGCTTTTAAGTTTAATTCTGTTTGAGTTTCAGTAGAAACCGGCTTGTCAGCATCTGATGTATTGTCAACATTTGTTAAACCAACCATTGCTTTTGTAATTCCTGCAACTGTTCCTGTAAAAGTTGGTGAAGCTATAGAAGCTTTTAAGTTTAATTCTGTTTGAGTTTCAGTAGAAACCGGCTTGTCAGCATCTGATGTATTGTCAACATTTGTTAAACCAACCATTGCTTTTGTAATTCCTGCAACTGTTCCTGTAAAAGTTGGTGAAGCTATAGAAGCTTTTAAGTTTAATTCTGTTTGAGTTTCAGTAGAAACCGGCTTGTCAGCATCTGATGTATTGTCAACATTTGTTAAACCAACCATTGCTTTTGTAATTCCTGCAACTGTTCCTGTAAAAGTTGGTGAAGCTATAGAAGCTTTTAAAGCCAATGCATCAAAAACAGCATTTTGTGATGGTGCAATAGTTGTGGTGCCATCATTAATAGCATCTGCTACTGCAGCACTTGTGGCCGTTGATACAGCATCTCCAACAAAAGCTGTAGTTGCAATAGATGTTGAACTATTACCTGCTGTTTGAGTCACAGCAATTGCTCCTGTTGGTAAAGTTGGTGTTCCTGTAAAAGTTGGTGAAGCTATAGAAGCTTTTAAGTTTAATTCTGTTTGAGTTTCAGTAGAAACCGGCTTGTCAGCATCTGATGTATTGTCAACATTTGTTAAACCAACCATTGCTTTTGTAATTCCTGCGACTGTTCCTGTAAAAGTTGGTGAAGCTATAGAAGCTTTTAAGTTTAATTCTGTTTGAGTTTCAGTAGAAACCGGCTTGTCAGCATCTGATGTATTGTCAACATTTGTTAAACCAACCATTGCTTTTGTAATTCCTGCAACTGTTCCTGTAAAAGTTGGTGAAGCTATAGAAGCTTTTAAGTTTAATTCTGTTTGAGTTGCAGTAGAAACCGGCTTGTCAGCATCTGATGTATTGTCAACATTTGTTAAACCAACCATTGCTTTTGTAATTCCTGCGACTGTTCCTGTAAAAGTTGGTGAAGCTATAGAAGCTTTTAAGTTTAATTCTGTTTGAGTTGCAGTAGAAACCGGCTTGTCAGCATCTGATGTATTGTCAACATAGGTTAAACCAACCATTGCTTTTGTAATTCCTGCGACTGTTCCTGTAAAAGTTGGTGAAGCTATAGAAGCTTTTAAGTTTAATTCTGTTTGAGTTTCAGTAGAAACCGGCTTGTCAGCATCTGATGTATTGTCAACATTTATTAAACCAACCATTGCTTTTGTAATTCCTGCGACTGTTCCTGTAAAAGTTGGTGAAGCTATAGAAGCTTTTAAGTTTAATTCTGTTTGAGTTTCAGTAGAAACCGGCTTGTCAGCATCTGATGTATTGTCAACATTTATTAAACCAACCATTGCTTTTGTAATTCCTGCAACTGTTCCTGTAAAAGTTGGTGAAGCTATAGAAGCTTTTAAGTTTAATTCTGTTTGAGTTTCAGTAGAAACCGGCTTGTCAGCATCTGATGTATCGTCAACATTTGTTAAACCAACCATTGCTTTTGTAATTCCTGCAACTGTTCCTGTAAAAGTTGGTGAAGCTATAGAAGCTTTTAAGTTTAATTCTGTTTGAGTTTCAGTAGAAACCGGCTTGTCAGCATCTGATGTATTGTCAACATTTGTTAAACCAACCATTGCTTTTGTAATTCCTGCGACTGTTCCTGTAAAAGTTGGTGAAGCTAAAGGAGCTTTTAAAGCCAATGCATCAAAAACAGCATTTTGTGACGGTGCAATAGTTGTGGTGCCATCATTAATAGCATCTGCTACTGCAGCACTTGTGGCCGTTGACACAGCATCTCCAACAAAAGCTGTAGTTGCAATAGATGTTGAACTATTACCTGCTGTTTGAGTCACAGCAATTGCTCCTGTTGGTAAAGTTGGTGTTCCTGTAAAAGTTGGTGAAGCTATAGAAGCTTTTAAAGCCAATGCATCAAAAACAGCATTTTGTGATGGTGCAATAGTTGTGGTGCCATCATTAATAGCATCTGCTACTGCAGCACTTGTGGCCGTTGATACAGCATCTCCAACAAAAGCTGTAGTTGCAATAGATGTTGAACTATTACCTGCTGTTTGAGTCACAGCAATTGCTCCTGTTGGTAAAGTTGGTGTTCCTGTAAAAGTTGGTGAAGCTATAGAAGCTTTTAAGTTTAATTCTGTTTGAGTTTCAGTAGAAACCGGCTTGTCAGCATCTGATGTATTGTCAACATTTGTTAAACCAACCATTGCTTTTGTAATTCCTGCGACTGTTCCTGTAAAAGTTGGTGAAGCTATAGAAGCTTTTAAGTTTAATTCTGTTTGAGTTGCAGTAGAAACCGGCTTGTCAGCATCTGATGTATTGTCAACATTTGTTAAACCAACCATTGCTTTTGTAATTCCTGCGACTGTTCCTGTAAAAGTTGGTGAAGCTATAGAAGCTTTTAAGTTTAATTCTGTTTGAGTTTCAGCAGAAACCGGCTTGTCAGCATCTGATGTATTGTCAACATTTGTTAAACCAACCATTGCTTTTGTAATTCCTGCAACTGTTCCTGTAAAAGTTGGTGAAGCTATAGAAGCTTTTAAGTTTAATTCTGTTTGAGTTGCAGTAGAAACCGGCTTGTCAGCATCTGATGTATTGTCAACATAGGTTAAACCAACCATTGCTTTTGTAATTCCTGCGACTGTTCCTGTAAAAGTTGGTGAAGCTATAGAAGCTTTTAAGTTTAATTCTGTTTGAGTTTCAGTAGAAACCGGCTTGTCAGCATCTGATGTATTGTCAACATTTGTTAAACCAACCATTGCTTTTGTAATTCCTGCAACTGTTCCTGTAAAAGTTGGTGAAGCTATAGAAGCTTTTAAGTTTAATTCTGTTTGAGTTTCAGTAGAAACCGGCTTGTCAGCATCTGATGTATCGTCAACATTTGTTAAACCAACCATTGCTTTTGTAATTCCTGCAACTGTTCCTGTAAAAGTTGGTGAAGCTATAGAAGCTTTTAAGTTTAATTCTGTTTGAGTTTCAGCAGAAACCGGCTTGTCAGCATCTGATGTATTGTCAACATTTGTTAAACCAACCATTGCTTTTGTAATTCCTGCAACTGTTCCTGTAAAAGTTGGTGAAGCTAAAGGAGCTTTTAAAGCCAATGCATCAAAAACAGCATTTTGTGACGGTGCAATAGTTGTGGTGCCATCATTAATAGCATCTGCTACTGCAGCACTTGTGGCCGTTGACACAGCATCTCCAACAAAAGCTGTAGTTGCAATAGATGTTGAACTATTACCTGCTGTTTGAGTCACAGCAATTGCTCCTGTTGGTAAAGTTGGTGTTCCTGTAAAAGTTGGTGAAGCTATAGAAGCTTTTAAGTTTAATTCTGTTTGAGTTTCAGTAGAAACCGGCTTGTCAGCATCTGATGTATTGTCAACATTTGTTAAACCAACCATTGCTTTTGTAATTCCTGCAACTGTTCCTGTAAAAGTTGGTGAAGCTATAGAAGCTTTTAAGTTTAATTCTGTTTGAGTTTCAGTAGAAACCGGCTTGTCAGCATCTGATGTATTGTCAACATTTGTTAAACCAACCATTGCTTTTGTAATTCCTGCGACTGTTCCTGTAAAAGTTGGTGAAGCTAAAGGAGCTTTTAAAGCCAATGCATCAAAAACAGCATTTTGTGACGGTGCAATAGTTGTGGTGCCATCATTAATAGCATCTGCTACTGCAGCACTTGTGGCCGTTGACACAGCATCTCCAACAAAAGCTGTAGTTGCAATAGATGTTGAACTATTACCTGCTGTTTGAGTCACAGCAATTGCTCCTGTTGGTAAAGTTGGTGTTCCTGTAAAAGTTGGTGAAGCTATAGAAGCTTTTAAAGCCAATGCATCAAAAACAGCATTTTGTGATGGTGCAATAGTTGTGGTGCCATCATTAATAGCATCTGCTACTGCAGCACTTGTGGCCGTTGATACAGCATCTCCAACAAAAGCTGTAGTTGCAATAGATGTTGAACTATTACCTGCTGTTTGAGTCACAGCAATTGCTCCTGTTGGTAAAGTTGGTGTTCCTGTAAAAGTTGGTGAAGCTATAGAAGCTTTTAAAGCCAATGCATCAAAAACAGCATTTTGTGATGGTGCAATAGTTGTGGTGCCATCATTAATAGCATCTGCTACTGCAGCACTTGTGGCCGTTGATACAGCATCTCCAACAAAAGCTGTAGTTGCAATAGATGTTGAACTATTACCTGCTGTTTGAGTCACAGCAATTGCTCCTGTTGGTAAAGTTGGTGTTCCTGTAAAAGTTGGTGAAGCTATAGAAGCTTTTAAGTTTAATTCTGTTTGAGTTTCAGTAGAAACCGGCTTGTCAGCATCTGATGTATTGTCAACATTTATTAAACCAACCATTGCTTTTGTAATTCCTGCAACTGTTCCTGTAAAAGTTGGTGAAGCTATAGAAGCTTTTAAGTTTAATTCTGTTTGAGTTTCAGTAGAAACCGGCTTGTCAGCATCTGATGTATTGTCAACATTTGTTAAACCAACCATTGCTTTTGTAATTCCTGCGACTGTTCCTGTAAAAGTTGGTGAAGCTATAGAAGCTTTTAAGTTTAATTCTGTTTGAGTTTCAGTAGAAACCGGCTTGTCAGCATCTGATGTATTGTCAACATTTGTTAAACCAACCATTGCTTTTGTAATTCCTGCAACTGTTCCTGTAAAAGTTGGTGAAGCTATAGAAGCTTTTAAGTTTAATTCTGTTTGAGTTTCAGTAGAAACCGGCTTGTCAGCATCTGATGTATTGTCAACATAGGTTAAACCAACCATTGCTTTTGTAATTCCTGCAACTGTTCCTGTAAAAGTTGGTGAAGCTATAGAAGCTTTTAAGTTTAATTCTGTTTGAGTTTCAGTAGAAACCGGCTTGTCAGCATCTGATGTATTGTCAACATTTGTTAAACCAACCATTGCTTTTGTAATTCCTGCAACTGTTCCTGTAAAAGTTGGTGAAGCTATAGAAGCTTTTAAAGCCAATGCATCAAAAACAGCATTTTGTGATGGTGCAATAGTTGTGGTGCCATCATTAATAGCATCTGCTACTGCAGCACTTGTGGCCGTTGATACAGCATCTCCAACAAAAGCTGTAGTTGCAATAGATGTTGAACTATTACCTGCTGTTTGAGTCACAGCAATTGCTCCTGTTGGTAAAGTTGGTGTTCCTGTAAAAGTTGGTGAAGCTATAGAAGCTTTTAAGTTTAATTCTGTTTGAGTTTCAGTAGAAACCGGCTTGTCAGCATCTGATGTATTGTCAACATTTATTAAACCAACCATTGCTTTTGTAATTCCTGCAACTGTTCCTGTAAAAGTTGGTGAAGCTATAGAAGCTTTTAAGTCGATGGTTGCAGTATTTAAATCTTCAGCAGCGGTAGCTCTTGTTTCTTCGTCTGAAATTGAAGTAGCATTTACACCTTCAGCAGCGGTAGCTCTTGTTTCTTCTTCTGAAATTGAAGTCGTGTTTATCCCTTCAGCAGCGGTGGCTCTTGTTTCTTCCTCTGAAATTGCAGTAGCATTTGCATCTTCAGCAGATTTAGCTCTTGTTTCTTCTTCTGAAATTGAAGTAGCATTTACACCTTCAGCAGCGGTAGCTCTTGTTTCTTCTTCTGAAATTGAAGTCGTGTTTATCCCTTCAGCAGCGGTGGCTCTTGTTTCTTCTTCTGAAATTGAAGTAGCATTTAAACCTTCAGCAGATTTAGCTCTTGTTACTTCGTCTGAAATTGAAGTAGCATTTACACCTTCAGCAGCGGTAGCTCTTGTTTCTTCTTCTGAAATTGAAGTAGCATTTACACCTTCAGCAGATTTAGCTCTTGTTTCTTCTTCTAGAAATTGAAGTAGCATTTACACCTTCAGCAGATTTAGCTCTTGTTTCTTCTTGTGAAATTGACAGTAGCATTTACACCTTCAGCAGCGGTAGCTCTTGTTTCTTCCTCTGAAATTGAAGTAGCATTTACACCTTCAGCAGATTTAGCTCTTGTTTCTTCTTCTGAAATTGAAGTAGCATTTACACCTTCAGCAGATTTAGCTCTTGTTACTTCGTCTGAAATTGAAGTAGCATTTACACCTTCAGCAGATTTAGCTCTTGTTTCTTCTTGTGAAATTGAAGTAGCATTTACACCTTCAGCAGCGGTAGCTCTTGTTTCTTCCTCTGAAATTGCAGTAGCATTTAAACCTTCAGCAGCGGTAGCTCTTGTTTCTTCTTCTGAAATTGAAGTCGTGTTTATACCTTCAGCAGCGGTGGCTCTTGTTACTTCGTCTGAAATTGAAGTAGCATTTACACCTTCAGCAGCGGTAGCTCTTGTTTCTTCTTCTGAAATTGAAGTAGCATTTACACCTTCAGCAGCGGTAGCTCTTGTTTCTTCTTCTGAAATTGAAGTCGTGTTTATCCCTTCAGCAGCGGTGGCTCTTGTTTCTTCTTCTGAAATTGAAGTAGCATTTAAACCTTCAGCAGATTTAGCTCTTGTTACTTCGTCTGAAATTGAAGTAGCATTTACACCTTCAGCAGCGGTAGCTCTTGTTTCTTCTTCTGAAATTGAAGTAGCATTTACACCTTCAGCAGATTTAGCTCTTGTTTCTTCTTCTGAAATTGAAGTAGCATTTACACCTTCAGCAGATTTAGCTCTTGTTTCTTCTTGTGAAATTGAAGTAGCATTTACACCTTCAGCAGCGGTAGCTCTTGTTTCTTCCTCTGAAATTGCAGTAGCATTTAAACCTTCAGCAGCGGTAGCTCTTGTTTCTTCTTCTGAAATTGAAGTCGTGTTTATACCTTCAGCAGCGGTGGCTCTTGTTACTTCGTCTGAAATTGAAGTAGCATTTACACCTTCAGCAGCGGTAGCTCTTGTTTCTTCTTCTGAAATTGAAGTAGCATTTACACCTTCAGCAGCGGTAGCTCTTGTTACTTCGTCTGAAATTGAAGTAGCATTTACACCTTCAGCAGATTTAGCTCTTGTTTCTTCTTCTGAAATTGAAGTAGCATTTACACCTTCAGCAGATTTAGCTCTTGTTACTTCGTCTGAAATTGAAGTAGCATTTACACCTTCAGCAGCGGTAGCTCTTGTTTCTTCTTCTGAAATTGAAGTAGCATTTAGACCTTCAGCAGATTTAGCTCTTGTTTCTTCTTGTGAAATTGAAGTAGCATTTAAACCTTCAGCAGCGGTAGCTCTTGTTTCTTCTTCTGAAATTGCAGTAGCATTTAAACCTTCAGCAGATTTAGCTCTTGTTTCTTCTTCTGAAATTGAAGTAGCATTTACACCTTCAGCAGCGGTAGCTCTTGTTTCTTCTTGTGAAATTGAAGTAGCATTTACACCTTCAGCAGCGGTAGCTCTTGTTTCTTCTTGTGAAATTGAAGTCGTGTTTATCCCTTCAGCAGCGGTGGCTCTTGTTTCTTCCTCTGAAATTGCAGTAGCATTTGCATCTTCAGCAGATTTAGCTCTTGTTTCTTCTTCTGAAATTGAAGTAGCATTTACACCTTCAGCAGATTTAGCTCTTGTTTCTTCTTCTGAAATTGAAGTCGTGTTTATCCCTTCAGCAGCGGTGGCTCTTGTTTCTTCTTCTGAAATTGCAGTAGCATTTGCATCTTCAGCAGATTTAGCTCTTGTTTCTTCTTCTGAAATTGAAGTAGCATTTACACCTTCAGCAGCGGTGGCTCTTGTTTCTTCCTCTGAAATTGCAGTAGCATTTGCATCTTCAGCAGATTTAGCTCTTGTTTCTTCTTCTGAAATTGAAGTCGTGTTTATCCCTTCAGCAGCGGTGGCTCTTGTTTCTTCCTCTGAAATTGCAGTAGCATTTAAACCTTCAGCAGATTTAGCTCTTGTTTCTTCTTCTGAAATTGCAGTAGCATTTAAACCTTCAGCAGCGGTAGCTCTTGTTTCTTCTTGTGAAATTGAAGTCGTATTTACATCTTCAGCAGCGGTAGCTCTATTTGTTTCAATTACAATAGAGGCAGTATTACTATTAATTAATTGTGCTGTCTGCTGAGTTACTGGACTCGGCATATAAGTTAAATCTTGTGAACTTAAAGGTACATAATTAGATCCTCCTTTAAAATCAATAGCAACTTGTAGTTTCTTAGGAGTACCATCCCAAACTATCGCTGAAAAGCTACTGTAATCGTAATTACCCCCTCCTATTAATAAATTTATCATACCGTACATATCAGTACTTATCGTATGGTTTTCTTGATATTCTATATCTCCAAAAGTATCGTTTATTGTAAATTGAATGCCAACGATAGTATTGGCTAAAAGGTTTCCTTCTGCATCAACTCCTGGTATTTCCTGAGCATTCGGGTTTAAAATAACTGCTTGGTAATTAATTCCCTGTTTCTGTGCATATCCTTGAATGGATATCATTAACGTAATAATTACTAGTAAAATTCTTTTCATGATATATAGTTATATTTTTAACATTTTATTTTTAATTCCAAACTCGATATCTAACCTCTTCTAAATTAATGAGAACACCAAAACCGATATTCTTACTTATAATTCTTAAAGATTCTTGCTCTGAAACATTTTTAGTAACCTCTTTTGAATTGAAGCTTCTTCCTTGCATAAATTGAGCATATAAAGTAATAGTCTCTGAAACAGGAAATAAAAAACCAAAACCTACTCTAAAGTCGAATCTTGTTTTATTAAAGTCCTCTTGATTATTTAAATTAATAATCCTATTATTTAAAGTCTGTGTACCTTGTAATAGAAAAGAGACAGAAGAACTTCCTTTTATGTAAAACTGTAAATTGCTGATTTTAAATAATTCATAATCTAAACCCATATTCATTTCTAAGTAATTCAAATCCCATTCCATATAATTACCAGCAAAGTCGTCACTTCCAATAGCGCCATATCCAGCATAACTTGTGCCTAAGGAAATATTTAAATTTTCGGTAAAAACTTGATTTCTATATCCAATAGTCATGAAACTATGGGAACTCGCTTGCAAATTATCAAGTCGTTCCCCTTGAGAATTTTTATAGTCAAAAGAAGATAATGTCTTTCCACCTTCAAGGTACATCTGTTGGGAAAAGGTATTGGTTGTAATTAGTATTAATAAAGTTAAAATAATTTTTTTCATAAGTAAAAGATTTAAGTTGTGTGCATGCAGCTTGGCTTAAGCCTAATTTTTAATTGAAACTTACTTTCATTATATTTTTAATAAACTGCCTATTATTAGCGGTTATTTTTAAAATATAAGCTCCCAAAGAAAGATTGTCAAACTGTAGTTGTAAATTTTGAATTGCTTCATATTTTTTTAAAAAAACTAATTTACCAACCATGTCAAAAACAGCCACTTCAATATTTCCATTAATTTGTTGCGTAAATGCCAGTGAAACTTTTTCTGTAAAAGGATTTGGATAAAAGTTAGCTTCTAAATCTACAGGCATACTTGTATCTAAAATCTTTGCCAAAACGTTGGGTTGAATAAAACCTTGTCGCAGCGTGTATCCGTTATTTTTAGAAGTACCAATAACACTAGATTGATCAATACTTTGTTGTATAATAAAATTTAAATTATCGAACGTAACTATTTCTGAGGAACCTGAAGCACTCAGCGAAGACCTTATCAAAAAAGGACTGCTAGTCTTTTGAGCTTTTACAGAAAAATTTATTAAAAAAAATAAAATGAATATTAAGAAACTATTCCTGTGCTTTATCTTTTTCATAAAAATGAGAAAATTAGTTTTATGCTAACTCACAAAATTATCCATCATTTTATACATGTGTGTTACATTATTCTTCTTAAGTTTATCATAATAAAAACAGGTTAAATTAATTTGGATTCAGTGTTTAGTAGCATACTATTATTGAAAGCTACCTCTGCATTCTTATAAACGAATTAAGAAATATAGGGATGAATAACAATCCTATAGAGCGCATTAAGGCCAATAAAAATCGACTAAACTGGACAAACCTTGCAAAGATATAGGACTTATACTTGATGAGACAATAGCGTTTTAATGAAGAAATATGTTACTCCTCTAAGTAGATTAAAATGTCTAGAATTAATAAAACCTTTAGGCTTACAACAGCTCGTCTTAACAAATCTTACCTTTAGTCTATCGTTAAAGGGGTATAGACGAATACTAATAATTTCACTTATTTTACTGAGTAAATTTATAGTATGAAAAAACTATTTATACTTTTTTTATTACTACCTATATTAGTTAGTGGCCAAGACTTAACTGTAAAATCTGGTAGTAGTATTACTATAGAAAAAACAAGTTATATTAAAGTGCCTGGTAACTTTTCCAATAGCGGTGAGGTTACTTTAAATTCAGATTCAGATGAATTTTCTTCTATAATTGTTAGCGGCTCCGCTACAGGGAATATTATTTATAATAGATATGTAAACCAAGTAGGCACTGGTGAGTGGGATTTAATAGGGTCTCCTGTATCTGGGCTAACTATTAATTCTTTTATAACGGAAACTAGTAACGCATCCGCTATCGCTAGAAACGGTAGTTTATACGCAGTAGGTTCCTATGATAATTTTTCAGACACCTGGACAAACGCAACTACTGTAACTACAGGGAGTTTAAATTCAGGGCAAGGCTTCCAAATGGCAACTACAAGTGGTGGTACACTTAGATTTACAGGAACTGTTACAACTGGAAATCAAACGATTGCAATTCAAAATAATGATGCAGCGAATTCACATGTTGGTAGACGTTGGAACTGGTAGCAAACCCATTTCCTTCTTATATTAATGGAAACATAGAGGCACATGCTACTAATAACTTTATAACCATAAATACACTAAAATTAGCTGACTCGTTTGAGGCAGTCTATGGCTATGATGCAGATGGAACTGGTTATACAATTTATAACCAAATTTCTAATACTCCATTATATATTACTCCAGGCCAAGCATTTTTTATTGCTGCAGATGACACTATTGAAGATACCGTTCTTTTTACACCGGAAATGCAGACAGTCATGGGAGGTGATGACTTTATAGCAGCAAAAATAACAAATACAAGTTATGAATTTGATTTAGAAATGTACAACAATACCTCTTTAGTAGGTACAACAAAATTTTACTTTAAAGAAGGCTTAACTTTAGGCTTAGACCCTGGTTACGATGCTGGTACTTTTAGCCAAACAACACCTATTTCCTCAAGGTTAGTTGAAGAAGAACAAGGAATTAATTTTTCTATAAATGCAATGGATATTGTGCATATGAATAGTACAACAATACCATTAGTTATACACCAAGAAGAAGGGCAAGTAATTCGCGTGCGTGTCGCAAACAATAGCATTTCAGAAGACATCAATATATATTTAGAGGATACATTAAATGGTACAACAACTTTTATTACAAGAAAAAGACTTTGAATTAACTACACAAGACACAATTAGTGAAGCTGGTAGATTTTACATCCATTTAACTACAAACGCACTTAGCAATGAAGATAGCTTAAACACAGCATTCTTAAACGTATATAAAGGAAAAGGAAATGATTTTATAACCATAGAAGGTTTAAGAAGTGAAGCACTCATTAAATTGTATACTATTTCAGGAAAAGAGGTAGGTGTAAAAGTACTTACCACTTCAAATGAAACCCTTTCTACATATGGTTTAAGTAGCGGAATTTACATAATACAGTTAAACTCCAACAACCAATTACTTACAAAAAAAATACAGATAGACTAATATGAAAACAAAAGAAAACAAGCAATCTTCTGAAGATATTAGTAGAAAAGCTGCAGTTAAAAAAATGATGAAGTATGCCACGCTTACTGCATTGGGTACTTTTATGCTATTGAACCCTAAAAAGGCGCAAGCAGGATCAGTACCTCAAGATCCAGGGCATTGGTAGTAAGAATTATTAGTATATGTTTTCGTTGAATTTAAACAATTTTTAAATGAACTTGATTAATTCTATTCTTTAGACTTTATATCTGGGTTTTCGCGCCTTAAAGAAATTTAGCAAATGTGTTCTAAAAAACGGCTTTATTTTTAAATTAATTTTAATAAAAGGAAGGTGATAATATATCAACCCTAAATTAATCATACCGTTAATAAATAAAAAAAACCAAACATTACTGAATGGGTTTCGATATTAAGAGGATTAGAAATAGCTGAACTGAAAGAAGAGGATATGCCTATAGTTTTACAGGTAACAGTAATCAGATACTAATAAAGATTAGTTTCTTTTACCGCATACCATTTCAAATGTAATAGCATCTAATGTGTGGCGGTGATAAATTAAAAGAGGAAGAGTTGCCTATGGTTTGTTTAAGTTATATAAATTAGTTGTGTTTTGCAATAAGAAAAATATTTATTACATTTGATATTATAATAAAATTAAAAACTTATAATATGAAAAAACTACTTTTTACCGTGTTATTAACCGCAATGTGCTCAATCGCATTTTCACAAGATGCTGCATTAACAGCTGAAGAAAAAAAAGAGATTTTAGCTCAGAGCCCTTTTAACAATGTTTACCCTACATCAATACTTAAAAGTTCTGATGCTTATTTTAAAGCTCAAATGGGCTTATACAAAGAAGGTGCAATAGCTGAAAAAGAAGCTCATTTAGTAGCCTTGGGAACTTCCGCAGCTACTAAATGTCAATACTGTATTCCTTATCATATTGCAGAACTGAAAAGATTAGGAGCATCTGAAGATGAAATAAAAACGGCTGTTCTCATTGCTGCTGATATTATGAAAATGAGCACGCTATTTTATGGAAACGAATTTGATTTAGAGGC
>CALJHU010000029.1:0-69369 GCA_937771065.1 uncultured Polaribacter sp.
GTTAACTCTCGCTTCTTTCATAACTGCAGAAATTCCTTTCTTGTTAATATTTTTTAAAGCAGATGCAGATACTTTTAAAGTAACCCATTTATCTTCTTCTGGAATGAAAAAACGCTTGGTCATTAGATTAGCGTCAAACTTTCTCTTTGTTCTATTCAAAGCGTGAGAAACATTGTTCCCAACCATTGCTTTTTTTCCTGTTAATTCACAAACTCTAGACATCTTTTCGACAGTATTTATTTTTGTTATCTCTAAACGAGGTGCAAATCTACACATAATTCTAATTCTGAACAAAACAATTTAATAAATTTTTAAAGAATTTCTCTTTGTAAAATTTCTAGGGATTTGCTCACGGTTCTATTGATTACTTTTTCTCTTGGCTGACCAAAATTAAATTCTTCTACAACTTCCTTAGAATCACTTACTAATGCAATAAAAATAGTTCCTAAACTCTTATCGTTCTTATCTGTGGTGGGTCCTGCATTTCCAGTAACTGCAATTGCATAATTTGTTTGTAACTTTTTTTTTGCGCCTCTTGCCATCTCTAAAACCACCTCTTTACTTACAACAGAATGCTTTTCTATAGTCTTTGCAGACACGTTTAGCATACTTATTTTAGTTGCGGCAGTATAGGTCACAAAACTTCCTTTATAATAAGCAGATGCGCCAGCCATGGAGACTAGTGTGGCTGCAATTTTTCCGCCAGTTAAGCTCTCTGCGGTGCAAATGGTTTCATTTTTTGCTTTTAACAATGCTCCTACTCTTTTTTCTAACGAAGCATCATCGTCTAAACCTGTAATAATTTCTGGAATTAACTGATAAATTTCTGCAACTGCCGCATCTAATAACGCCTCTAAGACTGCTTTATCCTCTCCTTTCCCAGACAAACGCAAACGTACTCTACCGAAAGAGGGTAAATAGGCTAACTTAACTAATGGTGGTAAATTATTCTCAAAATCTTCTATTCTCTCAGCAATAGTACTTTCTCCTTGTCCATAGGTCATAATTGTTTTATGAATAATGAATGGTAATTTAAATTGTTGCTGAATTCGAGGCAACACTTCAGAAGTAATTAGTCCTTTCATCTCATAAGGAACCCCCGGAAGTGAAACAAAAACGGTTTCATTCTCATAAAACCACATGCCTGGTGCTGTTCCAAAACTATTTTTTAAAAGTGTTGCTTTTGAAGGCAAGCTTGCTTGCGTTTTTTGAATTTCTCGAAACGGATGGTTCATTTTTTTAAACAAACCCTTAATATGATCTATAACTTCTTGGTATACTATTATCTCTGTGTCATTAAAGAATTCTGCAATTGTCTTTTTAGTAATATCGTCTTTTGTTGGCCCTAAGCCACCTGTAATAATTACAATATCTACACGCTCTTGCGCTTCTTTAAAAGCGTTTAAAATATGTTGTTTATCGTCTTGAATAGAAGTTATCTGATATACTGAAACACCTATTTTATTTAACTCTTGACCAATCCATTGTGAATTGGTATCTATAATTTGTCCAATTAGAATCTCATCTCCTATGGTTATAATTTCTGCTTTCATACGTATTTACTGATTTCAGATCTCTCAGTCCCGATATTTCGGAATTAAAAACCCATAAAGTCTTCCTCTATTATTTAACTCTAATGCTAAATGCCTCTTTACCTTCAATAATTCCTCTTAAAGTATCATTTTCAACAACTTTACCCACACCTGAAGGAGTTCCTGTAAAAATAATATCGCCCTTTTTTAAGGTAAAATATTGAGATACATAAGAGATTAACTCATCTACTTTCCATAACATTGCATTGGTATTTCCGTCTTGAACAAGGGTATCATTCTTTAATAATTGAAATTTTAAATTGTCTAAATCGAAATGTTCCTTCGGATAAAACTCGCCAACAACTGCACTTCCATCAAATGCTTTCGCTTTCTCCCAAGGTAATCCTTTTTCTTTGCACTTTGCTTGCACATCTCTTGCCGTAAAATCGATTCCTAACCCAATTTCGTCAAAATATTTATGTGCAAACTTTGCATCAATATGCTTTCCTACTTTATTTATCTTTATTAAAACCTCTACTTCATAATGCACATCATCTGAAAAAGGAGGAATAAAAAATGGATTTTTTCTTGGTAAAATAGCAGAATCTGGCTTTAAAAAAACAACAGGACTTTCTGGTCTTTCATTGGCTAATTCTTCAATATGTTTTGCGTAATTGCGCCCAATACAGATTATTTTCATTTGTATGTATTGAAAATTAAAAAAATCAATAATTGAGAAAAGTAAGTGGTATTAAATCTAACTAAAAACGAATTTACTCCCCAGCTTCTGGAAAAACAATTGCTCGATTTCCCGAAACTATGATTTGATTGTTTAAATGGTTTTTTACGGCTCTAGCCAAAACTAACCTTTCGATGTCTGCACCAATTCTCTTTAAAGTTGCTGGTGTACTTTCATGCGTTACAGGTTCTACGTCTTGCTCTATAATTGGCCCTTCATCTAAATCTTCTGTTGCATAGTGAGCAGTTGCACCAATTAGCTTTACACCTCTCTCATAGGCCTTTTTATAAGGGTTTGCACCTTGAAAAGCAGGTAAAAAAGAATGGTGAATATTTATAATTCTCTCTGGATAATGATTGATAAAGTCTGAAGATAAAATTTGCATATATCTTGCCATTACTACTAGGTCTACTTTATTAGCATCTAATAATTCTATTACCTGAGCTTCTTGTACTGTTTTGGTTTCTTTTGTTACTGGAAGATAATAAAACGGAACCTTAAACATTTCTGCAATGTGTCTTAATTTATCATGATTGCTAATAACCATTGTAATGTTACAATCTAACAAACCTTCTTTTTGTCTTTCTAACAAATCATATAAGTTATGACTCGTATGAGAAACCATAATGGCCATGTTTTGTTTCTTATCACCGTAATTCACAGACCAATCCAACTTTAAAGGTGCTGCCAACTCTATAAAATTATTTTCTAATGCTTCTTTAGAAATATTAGTCCCTGCCGCATTTAATCGAATTCTCATGAAATACGTATCTTCGATAGCATTTGCATATTGCTGGCAACTTAAAATATTGAATCCTTTTTCATAAAAAAACGTGGTAATTTTAGCTACCAATCCTTTTTGATCTGGACATTTTATAAGAAATGTTACTATTTGTGATTTCATTGTAATTAATTATAAATTTTAGATTTTCAGATAACTATGGTATCCATTTTTTAGGAAAATTAGGCTTTCTCTTCTCCAGAAAGGCATCTCTTCCTTCTTTTGCTTCCTCTGTCATATATGCCAAGCGCGTTGCTTCACCTGCAAAAACTTGCTGACCAACCATACCGTCATCTGTTAAATTCATAGCAAATTTTAGCATTCTTATAGATGTTGGAGATTTCTCTAAAATCTCTTGCGCCCATTCATATGCTGTGTCTTCTAATTCTTCGTGCGGAATTACAGCATTTACCATGCCCATATCATATGCTTCTTGCGCAGCATAATTTCTCCCTAAAAAGAATATTTCTCTTGCTCTTTTCTGACCCACCATTTTTGCCAAATACGCAGAACCATAACCACCGTCAAAAGAAGTTACATCTGCATCTGTTTGTTTAAAAATAGCATGCTCTTTAGAGGCTAAAGTCAAATCGCAAACAACATGTAAACTGTGTCCGCCACCTACTGCCCAACCAGGTACCACCGCAATAACTGCTTTTGGCATGAACCTAATTAAACGCTGTACCTCTAAAATATTTAATCTATGATAACCGTCATCTCCAACATAACCTTGGTGGCCACGTGCTTTTTGATCGCCTCCAGAACAAAAAGAATACACACCATCTTTAGTGCTTGGCCCTTCCGCAGAAAGCAATACAACACCAATATTTACATCTTCACCTGCATCATAAAATGCTTCATACAACTCTTTAGTTGTTTTGGGTCTAAATGCATTCCTTACGTTGGGTCTGTTAAACGCTATTCTTGCAACTCCATTACACTTTTTATAGGTAATATCTTCATACTCCTTTACAGTTTTCCACTTGGGTTGTATCATATTTTTGTATTTTAGACGTTCTAACAGAGAACAAAACATTCTTACTTACAAAAATAAACATTCTAAATGATGATTCAGAAATCCCTGCCATTAATATTTTTATTATTTTTTTTTAGCTCATATTCGCAAACAATTATAAAAAAATCAATTGACTCAGACTATTTAGGCTACAGTAGAGAAATAAAAATATACCTTCCAGAAGGTTATGATAAGGATGAGGAAAAAAACTATCCGCTAGCAATTGTTTTCGATGCTGAATACCTATTTGATCTTTACGTAGGAAATGCAGTACTATTTGCCGCAAAAGATAAGGCGCCAAAACAAATTATTATTGGGATTAACATGGCTAAAACCCGAAAAAAAGACACCTATTTTAATATAGATAATGGCAACTTAACTAAGAATAATGCCGATTTTTATAATTTCATAAAAGATGAAGTTCTTTTTGAAATAGAAAGTTCTTACAGAACTTCACCCTTTATAACTTTGATTGGTGAAGGAACCTCTGCCAATTTAATAACTACTTTTTTAGGAGAAAAAACACCTATTATTAATGCCTATATCTGTATAAATCCTGCTTTTTCAGATTTTATAGCTAGCCAAATGCAAGCTTATAAATTAGCAAGATTTCAGAAAGAAGATAACACTTTTTACTTTTACACGAATAATTCAAATATCTTTTCTATTAGAAAACAAACATTAATTAGTCAATTACAACAAGGTCTTTCTAGCGTAGCGTTTAATAATTTTAATATTATTAATGACACTTTCAATACAGAAAATAGTACTTCTGCAATTGCTGAAGCCATTCCTAGAGCCCTAACAAAAGTTTTTGAAATTTATTCTGCAATCTCTAAAGAAGAATTTGACGAAAATATAAAAGACCTCTCTCCTTTGGATGCCATCACTTATTTAGAAAATAAATATTTAGAAATTGATTTTTTATTTGAAAGTGATTTAGGAATTAGAGAGCAAGATATTTTTACTGTAGAAAAGATAATTATCGAAAAAGAAAACGGAGATCAATTGCTAAATTTTGGAAGAATGATTTTGAAAATATTCCCATCATCTCCTTTAGGTGATTATTATATTGGACGTTATTACGAAGAAGGTAAAAATATAAAAAAAGCCATAAAATATTATAAAATTGGATATGGAAAAATGGATGCTTCAGACCCAAATGCCGACGCTTTTTATGAAAATATATTAAGATTGAGTAATCAGTAATTAAAAAACATGCATGAAGAATTAAGAAATATTCAGCATTAAAATAAAAAAAACTCTAAATTAAAAAACATATTTACTGCCTACTGAAACTGCCAACTAGATACTTATTTCACCAACAAAATTCTATCTTCTTCAATAACAATTAGTTTCTGTTTATATAAATTACCAACTGCCTTTTTAAATGCTTTTTTACTCATTTTCATATGAAAACGTATCGAATCTGGCGAGCTCTTATCAGTAATTAAAATAAATCCTTCTTTACTATCTTTTAATCTTGTAAGTACTTTATCTACATCAGAATCTATTACGTTTCTAAAACCTTGTGGCCTCAAAGAAACGTCAATTTTTCCGTCTTCACGAATATTTTTCACATACCCAGTAACTTCCATATTCTCCTCTAAAGCTTGAAAAACTTCACTTCTAAAAAGCAAACCATCAAATTCTTCATTAATTAAAACAGTATAACCTAAACCTGTTTCAGTTTCGATTACCAAGCTTACTTTGTCTCCTTCTTTCAAATTCATTTCTCCTTCTTGTAAATCTTCTTGTAAATCCATTATTGTATATATTTAAAATAATCTTTTAAAACTAGGTCATTTTCTGCACTTGGCGTAAAAATCTCTAATATTTTTGGTTTTTCAGATGTTTCGAAAAATCTGCTTAATTCTTTTGTTACTATTTCTGTAGAATATGCTTTTTGATATTCTAACTGGTGCATTTTACACAAATATTCTGCTGTTAAGCAATGTGGTGTTTCAAAATATTGTGCAGCATTTGTAGCTTTTGGGCCTGGAATAATTCTGAAAATTCCGCCACCAGAATTATTAATTATAATAATTCTAAAACTTTTAGGAATATTACTATTCCATAACCCATTACCATCATAAAAAAAGCTTAAATCTCCTGTAATAAAAACGGTTTGTTGCTCCGAAGCATATGCAGCTCCAATAGCTGTACTTGTACTTCCGTCAATACCACTTGTTCCTCTATTACAAAAAATATTTACAGTAGCTTTCATGGAAAATAACTGTGCATATCGAATAATAGAACTGTTACTAATTTGCAACTGACAACTCTCCGGTATGGCATTCAAAGCTTGTTCAAAAACAGAAAAATCTGAGTATTTTATACTTTTCAAATAAGCTAAATGCTTTTCTCTTCTTTCATCTCTAAAGGCAATCCATTTTGGCTGATAATCGCTTTTTAAAGGTTTTATAAACTCATTGAAATGAGAGAAGAAATCTACCGGTTTTATTTGTATAAATTCAGACAGACACAAAAAGGTATTGGTTGCTTTTCTAGCATCAATATTCCAATGCTCCTTTGGTTGGTAATCTCTAAGAAATTTCTTTATTCTTTTAGAGATAATCATACCGCCAAATGTTATTAAAATATCTGGTTTTAATTCTTGAAACTCAGTATCTAATAAAGAAAAAATCAACTGATCAATGGAGTTTATAGCTTTATCGTGATGCAAATTAGAAGTTGTCTCTGTTAAAATTAAAACCGAATCATCTTCTGCATATAAGTCCATTAATGAATGTAAATCTGCATCTGGATAATTTACACCTACAAGTATCATTTTCTTTTCGGAAACATTCCATGACTTCGACAGTTTTTCGTAATTGATATGAGAATTATCTAACGAACTTAAAGAAATATGCGGAAAATTATATGCATTCAATACGGGTACTGTCTCATACAAAGGCTCATCAAAAGGAACATTTATATGCACAGGACCTTGTTGCGATATAGCTACCTGCAAAGCCTCACCAATTAGTTGAGAATTACGAGTTTTGTACTTCGGGTTTTCTATTAAGTTTGCCGAAAATAAAATATGATTTGCAAATACATTTTCTTGCCGAATAGTTTGTCCGTCTCCAATATCAATCAAATGTTTTGGTCTATCTGCAGAAATAATAACTAACGGGATATTGCTGTAAAACGCTTCTGCTACTGCAGGATAATAATTTAACAAAGCAGAACCTGAAGTACATAAAACTGCCACAGGTTTTCGCGTCTGTTGCGCAATACCTAAAGCAAAAAATGCAGCACAACGTTCATCTACAACACTTAATGTCTCTATCTCTTTATGACTAGAGAAACCTATGGTAAGTGGCGCATTTCTTGAACCTGGAGAAACAACAACCGTCTCAATATTAAATTGAGCGCAAGCTGAAATTACAATTTGTGCGAGTTCTTTTTTTGGATACATATATAAGGGTACAAAGGTACAAAGTTTGCAAGTTATAATGATTTATTATTAAGAGAATTCTTAAAAACGAAAAAAGTCAGAAAGTTTTAAAGGAAAACCTTTTTACTTTCTGACTTTTTCATAAAAAATTAACTGCGTTGGTTAATTCCCTTTTTGGTAATCTGCTAAAAACTTTGCTAAACCACTATCTGTTAATGGATGTCTTAACAAACCTTCAATTGCACTTAATGGTCCAGTCATAACATCAGAACCTAATTTTGCACAATCTATAATGTGCATTGTATGACGCACAGAAGCAGCTAAAATTTGAGTCTCAAATCCGTAATTGTCATAAATTAAACGAATTTCTGAAATTAGATTTAAACCATCTGTAGAAATATCGTCTAAACGTCCGATAAATGGCGATACGTATGTTGCACCAGCCTTAGCAGCTAATAATGCTTGACCTGCAGAAAATACTAAAGTAACGTTTGTTTTAATTCCTTTAGAAGAAAAATATTTACATGCCTTGACACCATCTTTTATCATTGGTAATTTCACCACAATTTGTGGATTCAATGCTGCCAAAGCTTCACCTTCTCTTACCATTCCATCAAAATCTGTAGAAATTACTTCTGCAGAAACATCCCCTTCTACCAATTCACAAATGGCTTTGTAGTGGTTAATAATGTTTGCTTCACCAGTAATTCCTTCTTTAGCCATTAAAGACGGATTTGTGGTTACACCATCTAAAATCCCTAAAGCTTGCGCTTCTTTAATTTGCTCTAAATTTGCCGTGTCAATAAAAAATTTCATTTGTATCTATTTAGTTGTAATTGTTTCTTTTTTAGGAATTCCCTAAATGTCGAGATGCTTGCACTCAATTTTTGTTCATTTTTCATAAAAGAACTCAAAAAAATACGGTAATTCCTCATGCAAAGATAAGTACTTGCAAGTCTAATTAAGAAGTGAAATAGAACTATTTCTCTACTACTTATAAACAAGAACTCTTGTTATAATTTATAATGATTCATTAATAACTTTTCGTACACATTATCTGGCAAAATTCGCTTTAAAAAAATGGAGAATTTTTCCATAAAGTTGCCCACTTTATAATGAATTTTAGGATGTTTTGTATTGGTTATTTTATAAACAATTTTTGCCATTTCTAGCGGATCCATTCCGCCGCCAACATGCGCATCCATTAAATCTAAATTCGTTTGATAATCTTCCTTATAAGCGGAGTTTTCAAACACTGGTGTGTGGTATCTTCCTGCTGCAATATTGGTTGCAAAATCTCCAGGAGCCACATTTACAATCTGAATTCCAAAATTTTTAACTTCCATTCTTGCAGCCTCTGTTACAATTTCTAAAGCAGCTTTTGTAGCAGAATAAAGTCCTCTAAAAGGCAAACCCATATACCCAGCAATAGACGTTACGTTTATAATAGTTCCAGCATTTTGCTTGCGCATTTGTGGCAAAACAGCCTTCATAACATCGATAGCGCCAAATAAATTGGTATTAAAAACGGCACGCATTTCGTCTGTAGGGGTTTCTTCAACAGGCCCCGTAATACCCATTCCTGCATTATTTACTAACACATCTAATCTTCCTTCCTTTTCGAGAATATAATTGACTGCAGTATTAATTGTATCTAATTTTAAAACGTCTAAAGCTATCAACTCAAAAGAAAACTCTTTCTCATTTTTTGGATTTCTGCTTGTACCATAAACTATATACCCTTTTGCGAGATAAAAAAGTAGCAATCGCTTTTCCGATACCAGAGGAAGCACCCGTGACTAAAACAACTTTGCTCATAAAACATGAAATAATTAAAAGGTTCAATAATTATACAAATATCGAAAAAGTAAGCTAAGAAATCAAAAAAAGAGACTGGTAAATATTATAAAGGAAAATAAAGAAAATTCTAAACGAGAATTTAAGGCATAAAAAATGGCAAGCTACCTACATCACACCGCTACAACCTAATACCTTTGCTGCGTTCCCGCCCTGGAGGATTCAAAGGGAGCTAGTTGTGTAGAACTTGCCGAGGCAAATTTACAAGCTTTTTTTATTTAAACAATTAAAAAAATGCTAATTTTTTGGTAACATTTTTAAGGTACTGACTACTAATCTATTGTTTTGAGATTTTATAATAAAAGTCAAAAAATAAAACTATATCAATGAAAAGAATATATTTGTAAAATAACTAAATTAAAAAAAAAATGGAAAATCTACAAACAGTAAAAGTTTAATTGTTAATTATGGTATTTACCTCGGTGTTGCAACTTTGCTAATTAGTCTTATTTCTGTATGCTTTAGGAATGCATTTAGATCCACATTGGTCTATATCCTTAGTTTCAGGAATATTATTTATTGGTTTGATTGTATTTGGAATAAAAAAATACAAAGAAACGAATGAAGGTTTTTTAACTTGGGGACAAGGAGTTAAAATTGGTGTAGGAATTGCTATAGTAGCTGCGCTTATTGGTACCATTTATAATTATCTTTTTATGAATTTCATAGAACCAGATTTTCTAAATCAGGTTATGGAAGTTTCAAATCAAAAATTACTAGATCAAGGACAAACTGAGGAACAAATTGAAGCTATTAATAAAATGAGTGAAGCTTTTAAGTCGCCTCTTTTAATAGCTGCAATGGGTATCATTGGTAGCGCTGTTGGTGGTTTTATTGTTGCTGCAATTGCTGCTGCAATCATGAAAAAATCTGAGGAAGAAACGTATTAAAACAATATCTTTAGAAAGTATAGGTTCTAATTTAAGGGCCTACGCTTTTAAACTTCACATTAACATATGGATATTTCGGTAATAATACCTCTTCTTAATGAAGAAGAATCTTTACAAGAATTACACGATTGGATTGCAAAAGTTATGCAATCCAATCGTTTTGTGTATGAAATTATTTTTATTGATGATGGTAGTACAGATACTTCTTGGGCTGTAATTGAAAAATTATCAGAATCAAATTCCGAAGTAAAAGGAATTCGTTTTCAAAAAAACTTTGGAAAATCTCAAGCTTTAGACGCCGGTTTTGAAATGGCAAAAGGTGCCGTAGTAATTACAATGGATGCTGATTTACAAGACAATCCTGACGAAATACCAGCATTATACGATCTTATAATAAAAGATGATTTCGATCTTATTTCTGGATGGAAAAAGAAACGGTATGACAATGTAATTACGAAGAACATTCCTTCAAAATTATTTAATGCAGCTGCAAGAAAAACATCTGGCTTAAAGCTAAACGATTTTAATTGTGGTTTAAAAGCTTATAAAAATATCGTTATTAAAACGGTTAAGGTTAGTGGAGAAATGCACCGTTATATTCCTGTGCTGGCTAAAAACGAGGGCTTTACTAAAATTGGTGAAAAAGTAGTACAACATCAAGCAAGAAAATACGGTGTTACTAAATTTGGTATGGACCGATTCATAAATGGCTTTTTAGATTTAATTACCATTTCCTTTTTATCTAAATTCGGTAAACGCCCAATGCACATATTTGGTCTTTGGGGATCATTGATGTTTCTATTTGGAACAACAACCGCATTGTACATTGGTGTTTTAAAATTATACAAAGTATTTAATGATATTAAAACAATTCTAATCACAGACAATCCGTGGTTTTTTATTGCCTTAACTTCAATGATTTTAGGAACTTTATTATTTTTAGCAGGTTTTATTGGCGAATTAATAATTAAGACTAAAAGTAACGAAAAACACTATTCAATAAAAGAAAAACTCAATTTCTAAAATGTATATTTGCATTTTAATACCATAATTTATATTTAAAAATGAGTGAAATACTAGACAAAGCAAAGCAGTGGTTAAGTGCTACTTTTGATGCAGCAACGCAGCAAGAAATTGAACAATTAATTACTACTAATGCTCCTGATTTAGAAGATAGATTCTATAAAAACATGGAATTTGGAACAGGTGGAATGCGAGGAGTTATGGGCGCAGGAACCAACAGAATTAATAAATATACGTTAGGTAGAGCAACACAGGGTTTGTCTAATTACCTAATAGAAAATGTAAACAAAAATCAATTAAAAGTAGTTATTGCTTATGATTGTAGACATAACAGTAAAAAGTTTGCAAAAATTGTTGCAGACGTTTTATCTGCTAATAATATAAAGGTTTATTTATTTGAAGATTTAAGAGCGACACCAGAACTATCCTTTGCGGTGCGACATTTAGATTGCGATGCAGGTATTGTTTTAACAGCTTCTCACAATCCGCCAGAATATAACGGTTACAAAGTATATTGGGCAGATGGCGGACAAATTGTACCTCCGCATGATGGTAAAATTATAGGAAACGTAAATGCTTTAGATTTTTCTGAAATTAAATTTACTGCAAATGAAGCTTTAATTGAAACGATAGGTAAAGAGGTAGATGACGTATTTATAGCCGCGGCTGTGAAAAATGGCTCTTTGTCTCCAGATATCGATCGAAAAAATTTAAAAGTAGTCTTTACTTCTTTGCACGGTACTTCTATTGTTTCCGTGCCAGATGCTTTAGCAAAAGCAGGGTATACAGATGTGCATATCGTTGAAGAACAAAGAGAACCAGATGGGGATTTCCCTACTGTAAAATCACCAAATCCAGAAGAACCAGAAGCTTTAAAAATGGCAACTGACTTAGCAAACAAAATTGGTGCCGATATTGTGATTGGTACTGACCCAGATTGCGATAGATTAGGGGTTGCTGTTAGAGATACCGATGGAAACATGAAACTAATGAATGGGAACCAGACAATGGTTGTAATGACAGAGTTCTTGTTAAGAAAATGGAAAGACGAAAATAGAATAAACGGAAAACAATTTATAGGTTCTACAATAGTTACCACAGAATTAGTAGGTGCAGTAGCAAAAAATTACGGCGTTGAAACCAAAATTGGATTAACTGGTTTTAAATGGATTGCCAAAATGGTGAAAGATTTTCCGGAATTAGATTTTATTGGCGGTGGTGAAGAGAGTTTTGGTTATATGGTTGGCGAATTTGTAAGAGATAAAGATGCGGTAACCGCTACTTTATTAGCTTGTGAAATTGCTGCATATGCAAAACAAAACGGCAGTTCTTTCTATGAAGAATTATTGGCTATTTATCTTAGAAATAATTTTTACAAAGAGCATCTAATATCGATTACTAAAAAAGGAATGGACGGTGCTGCAGAAATTCAGCAAATGTTAAGTGACATGCGGAACAACCCATTATCAGAAATTGATGGAGAACAGGTAGTATCGCTAAGCGATTATCAAGCATCCACTGTTAAAAACTTAATTACGGGCAAAGTAACAAACATCGATTTACCAAAATCGAATGTTTTAATTTATCAAACTGCTAATGGCACAAGAATAGCTGCAAGACCAAGTGGTACAGAACCTAAAATAAAATTCTATTTTAGTGTAAACACTTCTTTAGATGCAAAGGAAAACGCTCTAAAGATTGAAGCAGATTTAGATGCTAAAATTCAACGAATTATAAAAGAAATGAAACTAAATTAATGAGCTACTTTAAGGACATTTTAAGATATGAAAAAAAGTATCGGAAGTTTACAATTCTAAACATTCTGTTCAACATACTTTATGCAATCTTTAATGTACTTTCTGTTTTGGCTTTTATTCCTGTTTTAGGTATTTTATTCAACACAGACAACACCGTTATAAAAGTTCCATTATACACAGGTATCAGGAGTGTTGCTGGGTATGCAAAAGAAAGTTTCTATTATTTTATTTCTCAAAAAATAGAAAATGAAGGTGCTATTGAAGTGTTGTTTTTTATCTGCTTACTTACCTTTAGTCTGTTCTTATTCAAAAATTTATTTCGCTATTTAGCCTCTTATGTGCTGGTGTTTTTGAGAAATGGAATCGTAAAAGATCTTCGAGATAAATTATATCATAAAATAATAACATTACCTCTTGCCTATTTTTCTGAAAAGAAAAAAGGGGATATTATTGCAAGAATGACAATAGACGTGCAGGAAGTTGAAGTTTCTTTTCTAACCTCTTTAGAGGCCATTGTAAGAGAACCTTTAACCGTAATTATTTCTTTAACAATGATGTTAATCCTCAGCGTGAAGTTAACTTTATTTGTATTTGTTTTGTTACCTGTTTCTGGATTTATAATTTCATCTATTAGTAAAAAACTAAAAGCAAATTCCCTCAAAGCACAAAAGGAAACTGGTAATTTTTTATCTTTTATTGAAGAAACTTTAACTGGCTTAAAAATTATAAAAGGTTTTAATGCTGAGAAAGTAATTCAAGAAAAATTTAATACTTCTACAACTAAGTTTCGAAACTTAATGTCAAGTGTGTTACATCGAAAAACTTTGGCCTCGCCCATGAGTGAGTTTTTGGGCTCTGCAACTATTATTGCTATTTTATATTATGGTGGAAAATTAGTTTTAGAGAATAACAGTCCCTTAAAAGCCGAAGAGTTTTTCGGGTACATTGTTTTGTTTTACACCGTTTTAAATCCGATAAAAGCAATTACAACTGCCTATTATAATATTCAAAAAGGCGAGGCTTCTGCAGAAAGAATTATGGAAGTTTTAAATACTAAAAACAGTATTAAAGACAAACCTAATGCAGCTGTAAAAAATGGATTTACAAATAAAATTGAATTCAAGAACATCTCTTTTAAATATAAAGATACTTTTGTTTTAAAGGACTTTTCTTTAACCATTAATAAAGGCGAAACGGTTGCTTTGGTTGGGCAATCTGGAAGCGGAAAATCTACCTTAGCAAACCTAATTACTCGTTTTTACGACGTTAATAAGGGAGAGGTGCTTATTGATAACCAAAACATTAAAGACGTTACAAAAAAATCGTTACGCGGTTTAATGGGCATTGTTTCTCAAGACTCTATTCTGTTTAATGATACCATTGAAAACAATATTAAGTTAGGAACGCAAGCTGCAACAGAAGAAGCTATTTTAGAAGCTGCTAAAATTGCAAATGCAGATGAATTTATTCAGAATTTACCAGAAAAATACAAAACAAATATTGGCGACAGTGGAAACACACTTTCTGGCGGACAAAAACAACGTTTATCTATTGCAAGGGCTGTTTTAAAGAATCCGCCAATTATGATTTTAGATGAAGCAACCTCTGCTTTAGACACAGAATCTGAACAATTGGTTCAAACTGCACTAGAAAAAATGATGCAAAATAGAACCTCTCTGGTAATTGCTCACCGCTTATCTACTATTCAAAAAGCAGACACTATTGTGGTTATGAAGAAAGGAAAAATTGTAGAACAAGGCAAACATGAAGAATTATTAGCTTTAAAAGGCGAATATTTCAAATTAGTTTCTATGCAATCTTTGTCCTAACTTTCAACGACTATTTAACCTTATAAATTTTTCAATAAATTATTTATTTTATCATTAAAACAATTAGCATAACGATGACTATGCTAATTGTTTTAAATTCAACTGAATCAAAAAATAATGTTACTTATTTATACTTCACTCTAAAGTTAAAGTGACATTACTTCAATTCAATTACCAAATCATCAGAATTTACTAATGACCCTTCTTCTAAAATTATTTTTTTAATGGTAGCATCTTCTATTGCCGTAATTGTTGTTTCCATTTTCATCGCTTCTATAATAAATAAAGACTGATTCTTTACAACTTTATCACCTTCATTAACCAAAATAGTAGACAGCATACCTTGCAAAGGTGAACCTATTTGACCGGCATTATTCTTATCTACTTTTCTATTTGAAACCGTTTCAACATTTATAGACAAATCTTTAACCTGCACAGTTCTTCCTTGACCGTTTACTCTAAAATAAACAGTAACCATTCCTTGTATATTTGCCATTCCAATAGAATCTAATGTAATCAACAATGTTTTACCTCTATCTAATTCTACTGTAATTTCTTCTCCTCGTTCCATGCCATAGAAAAAGTTTTTAGTTGGTAGGTTTGTTAAATTATCATATTTTAAGTGCTTATTGTAAGCATCTGTAAATACTTTCGGATACAATTTGTACGATAGAAAATCAGTGAAATCAATATTTCTTCCAAAATCGCTTTCAAAAATTCTTTTAAATTCTGCATATTCTATTTCGAAATCTATTGGCGGAATACGAGTATTTGGTCTTTCTGTAAAAGGTTGTTGATCTTTTAAAATTAGTTTTTGAAGCTTTTTTGGAAATCCGTTAACAGGTTGCCCCAAATCTCCCTTAAAAAAACTAACCACAGATTTCGGAAAAGAAATGGTATCTCCTTTTTCTAAAACATCAGTAATCGTTAAATTATTACTCACTAAATATTGCGCCATATCACCAACGACTTTAGAACTCGGTGTTACTTTTACAATATTTCCAAATAACGTATTAACCTCTCCGTACATTTTAGTGATTTCATGAAAACGATTTTCTAGACCCAATGACTGCGCTTGTGGTTTTAAATTAGAATATTGTCCACCAGGAATTTCATGTTTATATACTTCACTAGAACCAGCTTTTAAACCAGATTCAAAAGGATAATAATATTCTCTTACGGCTTCCCAATAATTAGAATATTCGTTTAAAGAAGTTGTATTGATCGCATTTTCTCTCTCATGAAACTTCATCATTTCTACAATCGAGTTAAAATTCGGTTGTGATGTTAAACCAGAAAGTCCGCTTAAAGCAACATCTACGACATCTACTCCAGCTTCAATTGCCTTTAAATAAGTAGCAGATTGTATTGATGATGTATCATGCGTATGCAAATGCAATGGTATATTTATTTCTGATTTTAAAGCCGTAATTAACTCTGAAGCCGCATATGGTTTTAGTAAACCTGCCATATCTTTAATTCCTAAAATATGTGCACCAGAATTTTCTATCTCTTTTGCTAAATTAATATAGTATTTTAAATTATACTTTGTGTTTTTAACGTCTAAAATATCGCTAGTATAACAAATAGAACCTTCTGCCAAACCATTGGTTTTTGTCCTAACATGCTCTATACAAGGCGCGATAGATTTCATCCAATTTAAAGAATCAAAAACTCGAAACAAATCAACACCGTTTTCCCAAGATTGTTCTACAAATTTGCCTATTAAATTATCTGCATACGCTGTATACCCAACGCCATTAGAACCTCTAATAAGCATTTGTAATAATACATTCGGCATCTTTGCTCTCAATAACTGTAAACGTTCCCAAGGGTTTTCTTGTAAAAAACGTAAACAAACATCAAACGTTGCACCTCCCCAAACTTCCATGCTAAAAATTTCTGGATGCTGTTTTGCATAGCCTTCTGCAACTTTTAACATATCAAAAGTTCGCATTCTTGTCGCTAATAAACTTTGATGCGCATCCCGCATTGTAGTGTCTGTAAAATGAATTTTCTTTTCATTTTTTAACCAATTAGAAAATTTTTCCGGCCCTAATTCTGTTAATAAATCTTTGGTTCCTTTTGGGTAAGCCGCATTTGCGTCAAACTTAGGTACTTTTGGCTCTAAAAAAACTTTTGTTGTATCCAGTTTCTTTACATCTGCATTTCCATTTATTGTAACATCCCCAATATAAGAAACTATTTTATTCGCTCTATTTCTAGATGCTTTAAAATTAAATAATTCTGGCGTAGATTTAATAAAATTAACAGTAATTTCTCCTTTTCTAAAAGTTTCATGCCTCAAAATATTATCCAAAAAAGACATATTCGTTTTTACACCTCGGATTCTAAACTCACCTAACGCTCTTCTAACTTTTCTTATTGCGCCATCTAAAGTTCTGCTATTTGCGGTAACTTTAACCAACATGGAGTCGAAAAATGGCGAAATAGTTACACCTTGATACACACTACCAGCATCTAAACGAATTCCGAAACCAGATGCACTTCTATAAGTCGAAATCGTACCAAAATCTGGTTTAAAGTCGTTTTGCGGATCTTCTGTAGTTATTCGACATTGCAAAGCATATCCTGTAATTTTTATTGCTTCTTGATTTGATATTTTTATTTGCTGACTATCTAATGGATAACCACCAGCAATAAATAATTGTGTCTTTACTAAATCTATATTTGTAACGACCTCTGTTACCGTGTGCTCTACTTGAATTCTAGGATTTACTTCAATAAAGTAAATAGAGTCGTCATCATCAACCAAAAACTCTACAGTACCAATATTATTATAATTTACAGCTTTACATATTTTGATGGCATATCTGTATAAATCATTTTTAATTTCTTCTTTTAATCCAAAGGAAGGTGCAAACTCAATTACTTTTTGATAACGTCTTTGCACAGAACAGTCACGCTCAAATAAATGCACAGTATTTCCTAAATTGTCAGCAACAATTTGTATTTCTATATGCTTCGGATTCTCTACAAATTTTTCTAAAAAAACTGTATCATCTCCAAAAGCATTTAAAGCTTCTCGCTTGCTTTCATTAAAAGCTTTTTTTAGTTCTTCTTCCTTTCTGATGACCCGCATTCCTCGGCCACCGCCTCCGGAGGCAGCTTTAAGCATTAATGGATACCCTATGTTTTGAGCTTCAATTATCGCAATTTCAAGACTTTCTAACGGATTTTTATTACTTTCAATAATCGGAATATCATTTTCAATAGCTACTTTTTTCGCGGTAATTTTATCCCCTAAGGATTTTAAAACGGACACTTTTGGTCCTACAAAAATAATGTTATTTTCTTTGCATTTTAGGGCAAAATCTGCATTTTCCGATAAAAAACCATAACCTGGATGAATAGCATCTGCACCATTCTCAAGTGCTACATTTATAATAGCATCAATATTTAGATACGGTTTTAAAGGTTGATTATTTTCACCAATTTGGTAAGATTCATCCGCTTTATATCGATGCAAAGAATATCGATCTTCAAAAGTATAGATTCCTACTGTCTTTATATTTATCTCCGCACAGGCTCTAAATATTCTAATTGCGATTTCACCTCTATTAGCGACAAGTACCTTTTTGATTTTCATTTCTTGGAGTTGATTACTATTATAGTCATTAAAGGTACAATAGAGAATTCAAGAAATAATAGAAAATTAACGTTTTTGTTAAAAAATAATCAAGAATAACCTGTACATCAACGGTATTATGAAAAAAATATAATAAAAATTTAATTTTATTTAAATTTGGTTAGCTGTAAAATCGCTCAATTTAAGCTCTTTTTAAACCTAACGCAAAGCCTTTTTCTATCATAAAATCAAAACAAGCTTGATGCTCATTAGGAATTTTACCGTCTAAAATAGCCTCTTTTATCGCTTCTTTTATTTGCCCTATTTCTTTACAAGGCTTTAAGTTAAACGCTTCAATAATCTCTTCTCCAGAAACTGGCGGTTGAAAGTTACGCACACGATCTCTTTCTTCTACTTCCTTAATTTTAGAACGAACTTCTTCAAAGTTTTGATGATAGCGTTTAAACTTTTTTGGGTTTTTTGTAGTGATGTCTGCTTCACAAAGCGTCATTAAAGAATTGATATCGTCACCGGCATCAAAAACCAAACGCCTTACAGCTGCATCGGTAACATCGGTTGCCAAAACAATTGGTCTAGAACTTAATAATACCATTTTCTGAACAAACTTCATTTTGTTATTCAAGGGCATCTTTAAATTTTTAAATAGATTATACACCATTTTAGAGCCCACAAACTCGTGGGAATGGAAAGTCCAACCTACTTTTTTACTAAATTTTTTGGTAGGCGCTTTACCGATATCATGCAATAAAGCCGCCCAGCGCAACCAAACATCCTCTGTATTCTCAGAAATATTATCTACCACCTCTAAGGTATGATAAAAATTATCTTTATGCTTTTGCCCTTCTACCTCTTCTACCCCCTTTAAATCTATTAATTCAGGTATAATTTGAACTAATAATTTCGTTTCCTCTAACAACAAGAATCCAATTGATGGTTTTTCGCATAACATTACTTTATTTAGCTCATCTACGATACGCTCTCTTGTAATTATTTCTAAGCGTTCTGAATTTTTAGTAATTGCAGCAAGTGATTTTTTTTCAATTTTGAAATTTAATTGTGATGCAAAACGAATCGCTCGCATCATTCTTAAAGGGTCATCAGAATACGTAATATCAGGATTTAAAGGCGTTCTAAGAATGCCGTTCCCTAAGTCATCTATTCCGTTAAACGGGTCTAGTAATTCACCAAAATTAGCCTCGTTTAAACTTAACGCCAAAGCATTAATAGTAAAATCCCTCCTATTCTTGATCGTCTTGCAAATTTCCTTCAGATACTTCCGGGTTTCTACTTTCTTCTGAATAAGATTCTTTTCTTGCACCAACAAACTCAATTTCAATATCCTTGTAACGCAACATTGCAGTGCCGTAGGTTTTAAAAACCTGCACTTTAGGTCTATTCGATAGCAAACTAGACACTTTCTCTGCAAGGTCTATCCCGCTCCCAATAGTAACAATGTCAATATCTTTTGCAGTGCCTCTTTTTAGAAAATAGTCTCGCACGAAACCACCAATTACATAACTTTCTAAGCCTAATTGTTGTGATGCTTTAGAAATCGTTTCAAATATTTCTAATGAGATGGCCTCTGTAAAGAATTGCTTTTGCATTAATTTGTATTCATTTTATTTTGCCGCAAATTTAGGCTATAATCCAACACAATCCAAAATTGACATACTAGTTTATTCAAAGTAATGCTAAAAATAGTACCTTTGCAAGCCTATATAATAGACATGTTTAAAAAAATTCCGAATTACATAAAATACATTTTTACAAATGTTTTTTTTCTTTTCATTTTTATAGCTTTCTTTAGAGGACTCTTTTACGCCTTTTTTGCATCGTTAGAGAATGTATCTAGCCAAGAAATACAAAAAGCGTTGTTACTAGGTCTTCGTTTTGATCTAAAACTAGCCATTCTTACTTTTTTCCCTCTTGCGATATTCGTTTTAATTATTAATCATAATTTCTTTAAAAGCATTATTTATAAAAGAATAGCTGCTATTTATAGTACTCTTTCCTATTTAATTTTAACGCTATTTTATCTATTTGACTTCGGATACTATGAATATTTAGCTATCCGTTTAGACGCCTCTTCATTGCGGTTCTTAAGTAATTTTAAAATATCCTTTCAGGTTTTAATTGAAAGTTATCCAATATATAAAGGAGTTTTTGGATTGACAATTTTATGCTTTATTAGTTATAAATATGCTATTTTAATGTTTAACATATTTAACAAAGGATATCAAAAAATAACAAATAAACTAAAGGCAGTATTCTTTATAGTTACATTTCTAATACTATCTTTTGGCGTTTTCAATAGCATAACGTATTATCCTTTGCGTTGGAGTGAAGCTTTTTTCTCTAAAAATAATGCAATAAATCAATTTACATTAAACCCTGTTCTGTATTTCTTTGATAGTTTTGCCTTTAGAAGTGAAGGCGTAAATCTTGAAGAATTTAAAAACTATTACCCAGTAATTGCGAAACATTTAGATTTACCAGAAGACACCATTAATTTTGAAAAAAAGGTGACTTTTGAGAATCCTTATAAAGTAAAACCGAATGTTGTCTTTGTAATGTTAGAGTCCGTTGGAACTGCACCGATGAGTTTTTATGGAAATCCGTTAAATAGTACTCCAAAAATGGATTCCCTTATCAAAGAGAGTGCTAGTTTTTCAAAGTTTTATGTTCATAAACCAGGAACTGCTGCTAGTGTTTTTGCGAGTATTACGGGATTACCAGATATTGAAGATGTAAAAACAGCGTCAAGAAACCCTATGATTATAGATCAACGTATTATTTTTGATCAATTTACAGGATATGAAAAACTGTATTTCATAGGTGGCTCTGCAAACTGGGCGAATATTAGAGGTGTATTTCAATCGAATATAAAAAACTTGAAAATCTACGAAGAAGGAAGTTTTGAAGAGGGGAAAAGAGCCGATGTTTGGGGGATTGATGACTACGATTTATTTAAAGAATCTGATAAGAAATTAAAAAAATTACAAGAAAAAGGAAAACCTTTTGTTGCCTATATTCAAACAGCAACAAATCATATGCCTTTTACAGTGCCCGTTAAAAAAGAAAGTTTTACACCTATTTTAGAAAATGAAATTGACGAAAAAACGCTACTAAAAGGTGGTTTTAGGTCTTTAGGGCAATTAAACGGAATCCGTTATTTAGATTTTAATATTGCACGTTTTTTAGAAAGAGCAAAAGAATCTGGTTATTATGAAAATTCTATTTTTGTTTTTTTTGGAGATCATAGAGGTGGCATGAAAAAACTAAATTTCTTAAAAAATAACGAAGACGATTTAGGAATTCAAGTGCACCATGTTCCATTTTTTATTCATGCACCCAAATATATAAAACCTCAAATAATAGATAAATACGCAAAACTAATAGATATTTTTCCTACAGCTACAAGCTTAGCGAAAGTGAATTATACAAATTATACTTTAGGAAGAGATTTATTAGATAGTACTTCAAATAACACAACTGCCTTTGTATATATTCAAAGTAAAGGAGAAAAAGCTGTTGGCGTGCTCAAAGATAATTTTTACTATGAAAAAACAAACATTTCTAAAAAAACAGGTTTGTACAGTTTAAAAGCAGCTGTGGTAAAAGATATTCAACTTGATGAACCTGCTATAGCAAAACAAATGGACAGTTTATTATCAGCATATTACCACACTACCAAATATTTATACTTTAACAATAAAAAAGATGCTAAGCCTGAAAATATTTTAAGTAATTAAAAGAATTAAGAAAAGTATAATGATATTATTATTTCCTTGTAATTAAAGCATACTGTTTTATAAAATTGAATACTAAGAACAAATTAATCGTATTTAGAATGAAGCCAATCTTTAATATACACCAATTTTTCTTCGGGACATTGATCTAAACTCTGCATACAAACGAAAAGTTTATTCTTATCCTTTTCTATTCTAGCCAATTTAAACTTTATCCAAAAAAATGGTTTTTTATAATTTTGAAAATATACTAACTTGTAGTCCTTCTTTAAAGTAAAAGTATTGTTTTTTATTTCTAAATGATTTCCCAAAGACTGAATTGAATATTGCTCTTGATGTCTAAAACGATGTTTAATATTATTATTCAACATCTCTGGATTTTGCTCAAAATATTTTACATAAGTGCACTTCCTTAGCGCTGCGGGCGTATGATCTATATGCACGTATTTTGTAAAACCTAATTTCTTTGCTACCGTTTGTAGCCCTTTAGTGTGACTATATTCTATTTTTTTATTTTTTAAAAGTTTCTGAAATAAAGATTTAATTTTCTTGTGAAAGATATCTTCATAAAACTTCGTCCAATTTCCCCTAATAACAGGGTTCTCTTCAATAAAAAAATCTTCAACTTTTATTTCATTTGCTAAAAAGAAATCGTCACAAAAATATAAAAAGTGCTCAGAAAGATTTGGTATTTTGTATAGTAAAGACTCTATGGATAAAGAATTAAAAGTTGGCAAATATTGATGATATCCTTCAAAAATAGTTTTATGATCTACTATAAAAACTGTTGGATATTCTTTCTTTGCTTTCTCTATGTCTTTTAAAAAATCTGGAGTTTGGTTATCTGTAACAATAAAAATATTTCTTACAAATTTAGCATACTTCAAAATAGATTTTACTGAGAATTCAATTTCATTTATTTGATCATAACGCATCCTAACAGACTTATTACTCAGAGAATTTTTATCTTCGATATATTGTGACATCTTTACCCTATGTTTTGGGTCATTACCATCTACCCAAGTAATAACAGCATCTACAATAAACGAATTCCTTAACTCCATACTACTTCATCTCACTATTTAATAACCACAACTTAATATATCCTGTTAAAACACCATAAGCTTGTGTTTTAACAACTAAAAAAACTATAAAACCAACTAAAAATCCAAAGCGAATGGAATAATGAATAAAAAACCTTGCCTCAGGTTTTACAATCACATGGTAAATATATGTACTTTAATATTAAAAAAAAAGTTGAGTAAATTGTGGATTTAAAATAACAATATACGCTCTAAACGATAAACTAGTTATACTAAATGGTTTCATTAAAATTAGTATCTAATTTTTCATCAATCCAGGTAAAAATATACTTTAACGTGTTTCTTTTAGCCAACTCTAAACTTTGAAAGCACATAAATTTTTTACTCTTATCTCTATCAAAAAAGTATAGTTTTAGTTTTGTTATAAAATGATTATAACCTTGAAAATAGATTAAATGAAGATTATTTTCTAAAACATAAGAATTATTTTTTACTTCTAAATGATTTGATAAAGATGAAATTATAAACTGGCTATTGTCTCTAAATCTATGTTTTATATTATTTTCTAAAAATTCCGGATTTTTAGAAAAATAATCTATCAAAATTGACTTTCTAACAGAAACAGGTGTGTGACCTCTTCTAATATATTTTTTAAACCCTAATAATTTTGCGCTTTTTTGCTGCACTAATTTGTATCCTGTTTTTTTAGGATCTACTTTCTTAAAAGTCGATTTTATTTTAACAGCTATATTTCTGAAAAATTTATCTTCATAAAAAGTATCCCATCTGCCTCTAATTATTGGTTTTTCATCTATAAAAAAATCTAAGATTGAGGTTTCTCTCATTAAAAAAGTATCATCATTAAAAATCACAAACCTATCTGAAAGATTTGGTATTTGATAAAGCATTGAAATAATTGAACAAGAATTAAATGTAGGTAGGTAATTTTTATAATCTCTGAAAATTATTTTATGATCTACTAATTCTAGATTTACGTTATTAGTTCTTGCCTTTTTTTGAAGTTTATCGAAGTTTTCTGGTGATTGATTATCCGTAACTAAAAAGATGTTTTTTATGAACTTCGCATACTTTATAATTGATAAAATTGCAATTTCAACTTCATTTATAGAATTATATCTAGTAGCATCTTTTTTATTATTCCAATCTATTTTTTTTTCTAAATACTGGTTTATTTTGTTTTGCCAAACAACATCAGAACTATCAACCCAAGTAATTACAGCATCAATATTATTATCTACTTTCACCTCCATAAAACTTATTCTAATTTGGAATTCAACAACCACAACTTAATATATCTTGTTAAAACACCATAAGCTTGTGTTTTAGCAACTAAGAAACCTGTAAACCCATCTAAAAACCCAAGGCGAATTATATAATGGATAAAAAACCTTGCAGCTGGCTTTATCATTACATGATAAATATTTACTTTATTTCCTTTCTCATGTAGTTCTTTTGCTCTAATAGCTGCATAATGATTCAATTTAGAAATATAGTGGTCATAATTTCTATAAGAGAAATGATCAATTTTATTTTTAAAAAAACCAATTTTTCCATTGGATATTATTTTTTCATGAACAAGACCAGAATATTTACAATGTTCTTTTAAAAATAAACGGATTACCTTATCTCTCTGGAAACCGGAGTAATTTACTTTTTTTCCGGAAAAATAAAAAGTCCTTCGCAAATAAAAACCTACAAAACCTTTAGGATCTTTTACCGCAGAAACTATTTCCCCTTTAACCTCTTTCGTAACCCTTTCATCTGCATCTAAAATATAAATCCAATTATGACTAGCTTGTTTTATAGCAAAGTTTTTTTGAGAAGAAAAATCATCAAACTTTCGTTTGATGATTTTTACATTTAACTTCTCAGCTATTTCTAATGTTTTATCTTCACTAAAAGAATCTATGATAATAATTTCATCAGCAAAACTTACTGATTTTATAGCTTCAGCTATATGAATTTCTTCATTTAATGTAGGAATTATTGCTGATATTTTTGTCATAAACTTTATAAGTCTTAAACTGCTACGTCGTATTCACGCAAAGCATCGTTTAAGGATGTTTTCTTGTTGGTACTTTCTTTTCTTTTTCCGATAATCAACGCACAGGGTACATTGTATTCTCCAGCCGCAAACTTCTTTGTATAACTTCCAGGAATTACAACAGAACGTGCAGGAACTCTACCTTTCATTTCTATAGGTTCATCTCCGGTTACATCTATTATTTTAGTACTCATCGTCAATACAACATTTGCACCTAAAACAGCCTCTTTTTCGATTCTAACACCTTCTACGACAATGCACCTAGATCCAATAAAAGCTCCATCCTCTATAATTACAGGTGCTGCTTGTAAAGGCTCTAAAACACCTCCAACTCCTACACCTCCAGAAAGATGTACATTTTTTCCAATCTGAGCACAAGAACCAACTGTAGCCCAAGTATCAACCATAGTTCCTTCGTCTACATATGCTCCTATATTTACATAACTTGGCATTAGGATAGTTCCTGGCGCAATATAAGCTCCATGCCTTGCAACTGCATTTGGTACTACTCTAATTCCTCTTTCTGCAAAATTTCTTTTTAATGGAATTTTATCATGATATTCAAAAATTCCAGCTTCTAAGGTTTCCATTTTTTGAATTGGAAAATAAAGCACTACTGCTTTTTTAACCCACTCATTAACTTGCCATCCGTCCGAAACAGGCTCAGCAACTCTTAAAGTTCCTTTATCTAATAAATCAACTACTTTTCTAATGGTATCAATCGTGTTTTGCTCTTTTAATAATTCACGATTTTCCCAAGCTGACTCTATAATTTTTCTAATTTCCTCCATTTTAATTGTATAATTTCTGTAAATATAAATTTATCTATAAAAACTGAAGCGAATATACATTTTTTAAACATATTAGGTATCCTTGTTTAAATTCTAAAGGTGTTATTTCTAACTCAAAATAAACACTATTCTATAACTAATTGATAATATTTAAGTTATTTCCTCAATATTAATAATTAACAGTTATTTTTGTAAAAAACAATACAATTTGGCACGAGTTTTAGCGATTGACTTTGGAAAAATAAGAACTGGAATAGCGGTTACAGATGAATTAAAAATAATTGCTTCTGGCTTAACAACGGTAAATACGTCTGACTTATTGTCTTTCTTAAAGGAATATACATCTAAAGAAAAAGTAGAATTATTTTTAATGGGATTGCCTAAACAGATGGATAATTCTGATAGTGAAAGTGAAGCCCTTATTCTTCCTTTTCTTAAAAAAATAGAAAAATTATTTCCTCAAATTCCAATGAAAAGAATAGATGAACGTTTCACATCTAAAATGGCTTTTCAAACAATGATTGACAGCGGAATGAAGAAAAAACAACGAAGAAACAAGGCTATAGTTGATGAAATTAGCGCTACTATTATACTACAATCGTACTTATACAGCCAGCATTAAAACATTCACTTAGTTTTTGAAAATTCGTAATTCAAAAATTCGTAATTCACTATACTAAATCGTATTTTTGCAGACCTTTTTAAATAAAAATAAATGATTTTACCAATTGTTGCCTACGGAGATCCTGTTTTAAGAAAAGTTGCTGATGCTATAGATGCAGCATATCCTGATTTAGAAAAATTGATCACCAATATGAAAGAAACGATGTACAATGCTTCTGGTGTTGGTCTAGCTGCTCCTCAAATTGGCAAAGCAATCCGTTTATTTTTAATTGATGCTTCTCCTTTTGCAGAAGATGATAATTTATCTGAAGAAGAAAGAACTGTATTAAAATCTTTTAATAGAGTTTTCATAAACCCAAAAATTTTAGAAGAAGAAGGTGAAGAGTGGTTGTTTAACGAAGGTTGTTTAAGTATTCCTGAAGTGCGAGAAGATGTTTCTCGTCAACCAAAAATAACTATTGAATACCAAGATGAACACTTCACGATACATACAGAAACTTTAGAAGGATTAGCTGCAAGAGTTTTTCAACATGAGTATGATCACATTGAAGGCATCTTGTTCACAGACAAGCTCTCTACTTTAAAGAAAAGAATCATTAAAAAGAAATTAGAGAACATTTCAAAAGGAAAAATTAGCGCAGATTACAGAATGCGTTTTCCAAATGCAAAAAAAGGTAAATAGTCTTAAAGGACACAAAATATAAAAGATATGGAATTTAATAAAATTATAGCAGTTAGCGGTAAACCAGGATTATTTAAAGTAATCTCTCAATCTAAAAGCGCAATAATTGTTGCTGGTTTGGGAGATGATAAACGGGCTGCAATTAGCGCAACACAGAATGTTAGCTTATTAGAAAATATTGCTATTTATACCTATGAAGAGGATGTACCTTTATTGAAAGTTCTAAAAACAATGTATGAAAAAACGGAGGGTAAAGAAGCTATTTCTCATAAAGAAAGTGGTAAGAAATTAGAAGCATTTTTTGCAGACGTTTTACCAGATTATGATGCTGAAAGAGTATATACTTCGAACATAAAGAAAGTAATTCAATGGTTTAATTTATTGGTGAATTCTGGAATGGATTTTTCTAAAATTGAAGCTACTAAAGAAGAGACCGAAAAAGAGTAAATAGTGTTTTATTTTTGCTTGTTACTATTTAAAGTAAAAACGAAAGCTAAAATAAATTAAAAGTTTGCAACTCAAAATGAATTCTAGAAAAGAACAATTAGCTGCTTTTAGTCGTTTGTTAGATATCATGGATGAACTTCGTGAGAAATGCCCTTGGGATAAAAAACAAACCTTAGAAAGTCTGCGCCATCTTACTATTGAAGAAACCTATGAGCTTGCAGATGCCATTTTAGACAATGATTTACCTGAAATAAAAAAAGAGTTAGGAGATGTCCTTTTACACATCGTCTTTTATGCTAAAATTGGTAGCGAAAAAAAAGCTTTTGATATTGGCGATGTTGCGAACTCAATTTCTGACAAACTCATCAGCAGACATCCTCATATTTATGGTGATGTAAAAGTTGATAATATAGAAGATGTAAAACGAAATTGGGAACAATTAAAATTAAAAGAAGGCAAAGAGTCTGTTTTAGAAGGCGTTCCTAAAAGTTTACCCGCAGTAATAAAAGCGAGCAGAATTCAAGAAAAAGTTGCAGGTGTTGGCTTCGATTGGGAAGAACCAGCACAAGTTTGGGAGAAAGTACAGGAAGAACTTACAGAGCTTAATGAAGAAATTAAAGCCGGGAATAAAGAAAATACCGAGAAAGAATTTGGAGATGTTTTATTCTCTATGATAAATTACGCTCGTTTTATAGACGTAAATCCTGAAAATGCATTAGAAAAAACAAACAAGAAATTTATAAATAGATTTCAGTTTCTAGAAAAAGCCGCAAAAGAAGAGGGCAAAGAACTTTCGAATATGTCTTTAACAGAGATGGATGTCTATTGGGAAAAATCTAAGAAATATTTTAAATAATAATCATTTAGTTTCTTATTTATCGATTTAAAATAATTTTAATAAAAAAACATCCAATTCATAGTATGAGTTGGATGTTTTTTTTTCAATAAAATGAATTTTACTTACTCAAATACATTTTTCTTCTTGCATATAAATTATAAAATTCATCGTCTTTCAAACTGTCTATAAATAAGATACTTTCTCCCGTCGATTTCATTTCGGGCCCTAATTTCTTATCCACATTCGGAAACTTATTAAAAGAGAATACCGGTTGTTTAATTGCATACCCTTCTAATTGAGGATTAAAATTAAAGTCTGTTACTTTGTTATGGCCAAGCATTACTTTTGTTGCATAGTTTACATACGGTTCTTTGTAAGCTTTTGCTATAAAAGGAACCGTTCTAGACGCTCTTGGGTTTGCCTCTATAATATAAACAAGTTCATTTTTAACTGCAAACTGAACATTAATTAAACCAACAGTTTTTAACTCTCTTGCAATGGTGTGTGTATGATCTTTTATTTGCTGCATAACCAAATCACCTAAATTAAAAACCGGTAACATAGCATTAGAATCTCCAGAATGAATTCCACAAGGCTCTATATGTTCCATAATACCGATGATGTACACATTACCATCTGCATCACAAATTGCATCTGCCTCTGCCTCTATTGCACCATCTAAATAATGATCTAATAATAATTTATTACCTGGCATTCTACCTAATAAATCTATAACATGCTCAACTAGTTCTTCTTTGTTAATTACAATTTTCATTCCTTGTCCTCCTAAAACATAAGAGGGTCTTACTAAGATTGGAAAATCTAATTCATCTGCTAAAACCAAAGCTTCTTCTGCAGTCTCTGCTATTCCGAATTCTGGATATGGAATATTATTATCTTTCAACAAAGTAGAAAAACTACCTCTATCTTCTGCTAAATCTAAAGCTTCGAAAGAAGTTCCTATAATTTTAATTCCGTATTTAGTTAATTTCTCTGCTAATTTTAGAGCTGTTTGACCACCTAATTGTACAATAACACCTTCTGGCTTTTCATGACGAATAATATCATAAATATGTTCCCAAAAAACAGGCTCAAAGTATAATTTATCTGCTGTATCAAAATCCGTAGAAACAGTTTCAGGATTACAATTAATCATAATTGTTTCGTAACCACATTCTGCTGCTGCTAAAACACCGTGCACACAACAATAGTCAAATTCAATTCCTTGCCCAATTCTATTTGGACCCGATCCTAAAACAATAATTTTTTTCTTTGGTGTAACAATACTCTCGTTGGCAATGATAATTTCACCATCTGCCGTTTCTATTTCGTTTTCAAAAGTTGAATAGTAATAAGGTGTCTTTGCTTGGAACTCTGCAGCACAAGTATCTACTAATTTGAAAACACGCTGCACTTTTAGCTCTTCTCTCTTTGTATACACCGCACTCTCTAAACAACCTAGCATATGGGCTATTTGTCTATCTCCATACCCTTTTTGCTTAGCCTCTAAAAGTAAATCTCTCTCAATAGTATCTATTTGATAGGTAGAGATTTCTTTTTGAAGTTGAAACAACTCTTCGTATTGCCTTAAATACCACATGTCTATTTTTGTGATATCATGAATTTTACTCAAAGGAATTCCAATCGAAATTGCGTCATATATGGCAAAAACACGATCCCAACTCGCATAGGTTAACTTCTCTATAATTTGGTTATAATCTGTGTATCCTTTTCCATCTGCACCTAAACCATTTCTCTTAATTTCTAAAGATTGTGTTGCTTTGTGCAATGCTTCTTGGAAACAACGGCCAATTCCCATTACCTCTCCAACAGATTTCATTTGCAATCCCAAAGTCCTATCTGAACCTTCAAATTTATCAAAATTCCAACGTGGTATTTTTACAATTACGTAATCTAATGTTGGCTCAAATAAAGCAGATGTAGATTTTGTAATTCCGTTTTCTAATTCATCTAAAGTGTATCCAATAGCTAATTTTGTAGCTACTTTTGCAATAGGATATCCTGTTGCTTTCGAAGCTAATGCAGATGAACGTGAAACTCTTGGGTTAATTTCAATAGCAATAATATCTTCTTTGTCATCGGGTGAAACTGCAAATTGCACATTACAACCGCCTTCAAAATCTCCAATAGAACGCATCATATGTATTGCCATATCACGCATTTTCTGATATGTTTTGTCAGAAAGCGTCATTGCCGGTGCCACTGTTATAGAATCTCCAGTATGAATTCCCATAGGATCCATGTTTTCAATAGAACAGATAATTACAACATTATCATTCCTATCCCTCAATAATTCTAATTCGTATTCTTTCCAGCCCATCATCGCCTTATCAATCATCACCTCGTGTATTGGTGATGCTTCTAAACCGAAACTTAATAAATGGTCAAAATCTTCTGCTTTATATACAATAGAGGCTCCTGCACCACCTAAAGTGTATGAAGAACGAATTACTAATGGAAAACCAAATTCTTGTGCAATTTCTTTTCCTTTTAAGAAAGATGTAGCTGTTGCTTGAGGCGCCATTGGCACTCCAATCTTTATCATTAATTCTCTGAACTGCTCTCTATCTTCTGTAACATTAATGGCGTCTATATCTACACCTATTAGTTTTACATCAAAATCTTTCCAAATTCCTTTATCATCTGCTTCGATACAAAGATTTAATGCAGTTTGACCGCCCATTGTTGGTAAAACGGCATCAATTTGTGGATGCTCTTTTAAAATCTGAATGATCGATTTTGTAATTAAAGGCAATAAGTAGATATGATCGGCCATTGAAGGATCCGTCATAATTGTTGCGGGGTTAGAGTTAATTAGAATCGTTTCGATTCCATCTTCTCTTAAAGATCTTAAAGATTGTGAACCAGAATAATCAAATTCACAGGCTTGTCCAATAACAATTGGTCCAGATCCAATAATTAAAACTGAATTGAGGTCTTTTCTTTTTGGCATTGTTTTTAGTTGTAAGTTGTTGTGTTGTTATGTTTTACAAAAATAGTTGGTTGTTGGGTATAAAAAAAGGTGTTACTAAAAATAGTAACACCTTAATTATTAACAAATGTTAATCATTATATTATCTTTTTGGTCTAAATTCTGAAGACACAGAAACTTTCTTTCTTCCTTTAGCTCTTCTTCTAGCTAACACTTTTCTTCCATTAGCTGACGCCATTCTTTCTCTGAAACCGTGTTTGTTTCTTCTCTTTCTTTTTGATGGCTGGTAAGTTCTTTTCGGCATTATATGTATTTTTAAATATCTTCTTGATTACTTTTTTTTGCTTTCAGAAATTTACCTCTTTTAAAGCGTGGGCAAATATACAACTGTTTTTATTTTTGACAAACACTATTTGAAAAAATATTAAAATATTTTTTGATCGAACAAAAATACACATTTTTACAAATGTTTTTACCTTTTTTATTTGACAGAATTTTTAGAGTTAGTACTTTTACCCAAACCTAAGAATACCATGAGTAATACTAAATATGTTTTTGTAACAGGAGGCGTAACTTCATCACTTGGAAAAGGAATTATTGCAGCGTCTTTAGCAAAACTATTGCAAGAAAGAGGCTTTTCTGTAACCATACAAAAACTAGACCCATATATTAATATAGATCCAGGTACGTTGAACCCTTATGAGCATGGTGAATGTTATGTAACTGATGATGGTGCTGAAACCGATTTAGATCTTGGGCATTACGAACGTTTTTTAAACATACCTACTTCTCAAGCAAATAATGTTACTACTGGTAAAATATACCAATCTGTAATAAATAAAGAGCGTAAAGGTGAGTTTTTAGGTAAAACAGTTCAAGTAATTCCGCATATCACAGATGAAATTAAACGTAGAGTTCAACTTTTAGGTGAAACCGGAGATTATGATATTGTAATTACAGAAATTGGAGGAACAGTAGGCGATATAGAATCTTTACCTTATGTAGAGTCTGTGCGTCAATTACTATGGGAAAAAGGTTCTGAAAACGCCATTGTAATTCATTTAACATTGGTGCCATATTTAGCTGCTGCAGGAGAATTGAAAACAAAACCAACTCAGCACTCAGTAAAAATGTTGATGCAAAGTGGTGTAAGTCCAGATATATTAGTGTGTAGAACAGAACATGAAATATCTGACGATATAAAACGTAAACTAGCTTTATTCTGTAACGTTAAGAAAGAAGATGTTATACAGTCTATAGATGCTGAAACAATTTACGATGTGCCAAATTTAATGTTAGAACAAGGTTTAGATACTGTTGTTTTAAATAAATTAAAGCTTTCTTCTAAAGGAGAACCAGCTTTAAAAGTTTGGAATCAATTCTTAAAGAAACATAAAAACCCTAAATCTGAAGTAGAAATTGCCTTAATTGGTAAATATGTAGAATTACATGATTCTTACAAATCGATTACCGAAGCATTTATTCATGCCGGGTCTTCTAATGAAACAAAAGTAAAAGTACGTTGGGTACATTCTGAAGGCTTAACACCTAAAAATGCAGCAAAAAAACTAGAAGGTGTAAATGGTATTTTGGTAGCTCCTGGTTTTGGTGATAGAGGTATCGAAGGGAAAATTAGAGCTGTAAAATATGCCCGAGAAAATAACATTCCTTTTTTCGGAATTTGTTTAGGAATGCAAATGGCCGTTATCGAATATTCTAGGAACGTATTAGGTCTAGAGAATGCGAGTTCTACGGAAATGAATAAAAGCACAAAACATCCTGTTATTAATTTAATGGAAAGTCAGAAAGATGTCACCGAAAAAGGTGGAACCATGCGTCTAGGGGCTTGGGATTGCGAATTAAAAAAAGATTCAAAAATATTTAAAGCCTATAAATCTGAATTTATTAGCGAACGCCACAGACATAGATTTGAATTTAATAATGACTATTTAGAACAAATTGAAGCCGCTGGAATGAAAGCCACAGGAATGAACCCAAAAACAGGCCTAGTAGAAGTGGTAGAAATTTCTTCTCATCCTTGGTTTGTTGGTGTACAGTATCATCCAGAATATAAAAGTACGGTACTAGAACCACACCCTTTATTTGTAGATTTTATAAAAGCTGCTTTAAAACAATCTAAAAAATAGTTACTAAATCAAGTTTATCTAAAAGGGTACACTATTTGAATTATATAATGTATCAACAATAATCACAGCAAAATCGATTTAAAACACTACAATTTCGCTACATTTGTCGCTTTTTACTTTCAATGATTAGTAAAAAATGACAAATTGACATTTTAAAAAAACACATGGAACAGAAAAAATTCGACGTAAATTCTTTTATTGGAATGATTTTATTAGGGGGTATAATTTTTTGGTGGATGAGCACACAAGAGCCAGCCATAGATACTATTAATGATACTACTGATACTGAAATAGTAGCATCTCCAGAATCAAATAACAAAACAAATGATGCCTTTGTAAATACAACTATTGTTGAAAATGATTCTATAAAAAACCTGAACTTAAAAAACCAATTAGGTGCCTTTGCTGAAAGTGCAATAAACGCTTCTGAGGGTTTTTCTATCTTGGAAAATGAGGTTGTAAAATTAACGATAAACAATAAAGGTGGTCAAATTAAGGAAGCTTTAGTTAAAAACTTTAAGACCTATGATTCACTTCCTTTATATTTGATAAAAGATAAAAATGCCTCTTTTAATATTAATTTTGGCACCACAGACAATAGAATTTTAAATACTAAAGATTTATTCTTCGCCCCAACAATAACAACAAACGGCGACATCCAAATTGTTTCTATGAAGTTAAAAGTATCTGAGACTCAATTTTTAGAGTACAGATATGAAATGAAGCCAAAAGAATACATGGTAAACTTCTCAATACGCTCTCAAGGCTTAAGTAATGTAATTAACAGGGCTAACCCCATTAGTTTAGACTGGTCTTTAAAAGCTTACAGAAACGAGAAGAGTATGGAGACAGAGAATACGATGTACACCAACTTCTACTACAAAGCAGAAGATGAAGTAGATTATATAAGTGCTGGTAAATCTGAAATTTTAAACGACTTAGACTGGGTTGCTTATAAACAACACTTTTTTGCAACAAACTTATTATCAGATACACCGTTTAACAACGCAACCATAACATCTACCGATTTAGTTTTAAATAAAGAAATTGATACTGTTTTCACGAAGAAATTTGAATTAAAAACGCCTTTAGAGTTATCTAACGGAGAGTTAAACTACAATATGAAATGGTTTTACGGACCTAATGATTATAACTTATTAACTACTTATGAAGGAACAGATTTAGCTGATTCTGCAGATTTAGGTTGGGGGATTTTTGGTCTTTTAAATAGAACTGTTTTCTATCCAGTTTTTAATTTCTTGCAAGGATTCTTATCAAACTTTGGATTGATCATCATCTTAATGACCATTGTAGTGCGTTTAATTATGTCTCCTTTAGTATATAAGTCTTATTTATCTAGTGCAAAAATGAAGGTAATTAGACCTGAATTAACTGCATTAAACGAAAAATATCCTGGTAAAGAAAATGCAATGAAACGCCAACAAGAAACCATGGCAGTTCAGCGAAAAGCTGGAGTTAGCATGATGTCTGGATGTATACCTGCATTACTGCAAATGCCTGTATTTTTCGCTTTATTTAAGTTTTTTCCAACAAATTTAGCTTTAAGACAAGAAGGTTTTTTGTGGGCAAGTGATTTATCTTCTTATGATATGATTTATCAACTTCCATTTACAGTTCCATATTATGGAGACCATGTAAGTTTATTTCCAATATTGGCATCGATTGCTATTTTCTTTTACATGAAAATGAACCAAAGTCAGCAAGCAAACATGCAAGCGCCTGCGCAAGAAGGAATGCCAGATATGAGTAAAATGATGAAGTACATGATTTACTTCTCTCCTATTATGATGTTATTTTTCTTTAACAATTACGCAAGTAGTTTAAGTTTGTATTATTTTGTTTCTAACTTGCTAACTATTGCAATTATGTTAGTTATTAAAAACTATGTAATAGATGAAGATAAAATTCATGCTCAGATAGAAGAAAATAAAAAGAAACCAGAAAAGAAGAAAAGTCAGTTTAGACAAAAAATAGACAACGCAATGAAGCAAGCGCAAGAGCAACAAAAAAAGAAATAATAATTTTTATATAAAAAATCCGAAACTATTAAGTTTCGGCTTTTTTTTTATTTTATATAAACTATTTAAAATTGTTACTATTTTTAAAAATTAAATAAAAACATCTTTAAAACAGTTCTTTTATTTTTAGAATAGTACAGTCAATATCTTCCTTTTTAGTGAACTTAGAAAATGAAAAACGAATAGAAGTTTTATCTTCTTCACCATCTTTTAAAATTTCTGATAGTACATGAGAACCTTTATTACTTCCAGATTGGCAAGCACTACCACCAGAGACAGCTATTCCCGCCAAATCTAAACTAAATAGCAACATCTCATTTTGTGTTGGAAAACGAACGCTTAAAATAGTATAACTGCTCTTTTCTATATCGCCAGAATACCCATTAAATTGAAAATCTTTTGATATTTTTTTTAATTCCGTAATAAAATAAGATTTTAAGTTTTCTATGTGTACTTTATCTTCTTCAAGAGTATTATGTGCTATTTCTAATGCTTTTTCCATTCCTAATATTGCGTGCACATTCTCTGTACTAGATCTTGCACCTTTTTCCTGACCACCGCCATGAAGCATAGGAACAATACCAAATCCTTTTCTGAAAAAGGCGAATCCCACACCTTTTGGTCCGTGAAATTTATGAGCACTTGCAACCATAAAATCGATCATTGTCGTTTGCAAGTCTATTTTATAGTGTCCTATTACCTGTACAGTATCTGAATGAAATAGCGCATTGTTTAATTTACATACATTCGCAATTTCATGAACAGGTAAAAGGTTTCCAATTTCATTGTTAATCATCATTAAACTAACCAATGTTTTTACTTTAGATCCTTTTAAAAGCGCCTCTAAGTGCAGAGCATCTACAGTACCAAATGCATCTACATTCACATATTCTACAACGATATTTTCACTCGTCTGAAGAAAATCACACGCATGTAATACTGCATGATGCTCTATTTTTGAAGTAATAATTCTAGTAACATCTAAATTTAGAATCGCATTATACAAAATTAAATTATCTGCCTCCGTGCCGCTAGATGTGAAAATAATTTCGGCTGCAGAAACATTAAAATGTTTTGCAATATTTTTTCTTGCAGTTTCTACAGAAGATTTTGCCTTTCTCCCAAATTGATGCGTAGATGAGGGATTTCCATAATTTTCTACCATAGCGGTTTGCATCACTTCTATAACTTCTGGATACATACTGGTTGTTGCTGCGTTGTCTAAGTAAATAGCATTCATAGTATAAAAATACGTTTATTTTATGAGACTGTATTTTGAAAAACATATACTTCTGTGGCTCCTAAACCATATTTTTTATAGGAAGCATCATAATGCTTTACAGGGTATTTATTTAGCAGAGATTGTAATTCAGATTTTAAAACTCCTTCACCAACCCCGTGAATAAAAACAATTTTAGAAACCCGCTTCTGAATTGCAAATTCAACCTTTCTTTTAGCGGTATCTAATTGTAAGTTTAACATATCATAATTATCCATTCCTTTTAAAGATTTTGTAAGTTGATTAATGTGTAAATCAACTTCCATAATAACTTCTTTATTTTGCTTTTTAAAAAGATTTTTTTTAGGTTTTGATTGGTCTATCTTTTCTTTTAAGAAGTCATTATTTATATTTGAATACTTTGTTAACTCATGTTGTTCTGTTTCAATTACAACTAATTCTTTCTCTTTAAAATTAAAAATCATACCATCTAAAGTTATAATAGAAACAAAATCTTTTGAAATAGCCGTAACTTCGCCTTTTAAAACATCATCTAATACAGCTACTTTATCTCCAATTTCTATACCCTTTCTTAACATTATATTAATCCGATTTTAAATAAAAGTCATTAATTTTACAGCAAAAATAAGCATATGCCTAAAACTTCTATCATTTCTACCGAAAACTTCTTTACGCTCTCCTCAAAAAAAATAAAACTAGCCGAAGATAGAAAAAAAGTATTGCTTAAAATTTCTGAAAAAGTCACAAAAGAATACACTAAAAACAACGTTGTAAATTTAAACTTTATTTGCACGCATAACTCTAGAAGAAGTCAATTAGGGCAAGTTTGGACGTTTTATGCAGCAAACTATTTCAATTTAAATATACATGCTTTTTCTGGCGGAACTGAAGTAACAGCTTTTTATAAAAATACAGTAAAAACATTACAATCTGTTGGCTTCGAGTTTGCGGTAGTAGATTTCTCTCATGAAAACCCTAAATACTCAATTACTTTTAAGGAAAGTAAAAGTTCTATTCTTGGTTTTTCTAAAAGGTTTGATGATAAAACAAACAAAAGCCCATTTATAGCAATCACAACTTGTAATAATGCTGATGAAAATTGTCCTTTTATACCAGTGGCTCTAGAACGATTTCATTTACCATTTGTAGATCCCAAATTTTCTGACGAAACACCCGAAGAGGAATTGGCCTACTTAAAAACAAATGAACAAATTGCGGCAGAAGTCTTTTTTATTTTTAATGAAATTAAAAAAAAACTAAATTAAATTTCTAAATCTTTGTCATAAGGAATGCTATTTAAAACGTGATTAATTACGTTTACTCGAGCTTCTGTTTTTCTGTTTGCTCTAATCACCTTCCAAGGAGAAATCTTAGTATTGGTCTTCTGAAACATTGCATTTTTATATTCTGTATACTGTTCCCACAAAATTTGCGCTTTTTCATCTAGCTTAGTCATTTTCCATTGCTTTAACGGATTGCTTTTTATATCTGCAAAACGTTTGGCTTGTTCTTTTTTAGAAATCGACATATAAATTTTAACTAAATGAATTCCAGATTCTAAAATCATCTTTTCAAAATCATTTACTTGATTCATGAAAACTTCATATTCTTCTGCAGTACAAAAACCGTTCACCGGCTCTACAACAGCTCTATTATACCAACTTCTATCAAAAAAAACAATCTCACCTGCTTTTGGAAACTGAGCTACATATCTTTGGAAATACCACTGTGTTTGCTGATCCTCTGTTGGTTTACTTAAAGCCACAATCCTCATATGACGCGGATTAATACGCTCTGTTAACCTTCTAATTGCACCACCTTTACCAGCAGCATCTCTTCCTTCAAAAACAATAATTACACGCTCGTTATTATTAATTGCCCAAGTTTGTAAACGTATAAGTTCTACTTGAAGCTTTTTTAATTTTTTCCCATAATCTACATATCTTAAGCTCCTTTCAATACTCAAAGGGTCTTTAGATAAAAGTGCTAAAAGACCTTTCTTAGTGTTTAACTTACGTAGTTCTTGATCCGTTAATTTTAATTCCATACCATTAATCTATATTACTATTAGACCTAAAATAACGCATAACAACGTTAGGGTCTGGTGTTAATGTAATTTTAGTTTCTTCCTTACCATCATAATCAAATTGAGAGATCACATGCCTTATAGACTCTAATCTCGCAACTTGTTTGTCGTTACTTTTTATAATCATCCAAGGACTGTATGAAGTGTGTGTTTTAGAAAACATTTCTGATTTATAATGCGTATACTTATCCCATAGTGTTTGTCCTTGTTTATCTACTGGGCTAAATTTCCAACGCTTTAAAGGATTTTCTTTTCTTTCTTCAAACCTTGTTAATTGTTCGTCCTTAGATATTGACAACCAAAATTTAATAATTATAACACCATCTTCGTACATCATGTGTTCAAACTCTGGCACTTGCACTAAAAATTCTTTGTATTGTTTTTGTGTACAAAACCCCATAACAGGCTCTACCACAGATCTATTATACCAACTTCTATCAAAAAAAACAATTTCACCTGGGTTTGGAAGCTCTTTTATATAACGTTGAAAATACCATTGTCCTTTTTCTACTTCGGTTGGCTTGTTTAAGGCCACTAGCTTGCTAGAACGCGGATTTAAGTGCTCCATAAACCTACGGATATTACCCCCTTTTCCTGCAGCATCTCTACCTTCAAAAATAATAGCAACACGCTTATTTTTCTTAGAAACCCAACGTTGTAATTTCACCAATTCTATCTGCAACAGACGAAGTTCTTCTGTATATAAAAGTGTTTTCTGCACCTTTTTATACAAACCGCTTTTTTGTTTAATTAACTCCAATAAATCCTCAGTACTCTCTAAGTTATCAAAATCTTCTGCGGTAAATTTTTTATCTGTACTCATGTATTTTTTTTCGAATCTTAAAAATATTACTTTTTTCTCTAACTTAATAAAGAAAACATATATTTTAAGTGGGTTATTTTTTAGTTGTATTAATTGAAATGACAAGTTTTTATAAAAAAGCAGTAGCATTTTCCCATTAAATATTAAGCGAAATTTTGATATACTTCTCTCTGATTTACAGTAACTATTCAGTAAAAAAATCATCTTTAAAACCAATTAAATACAACTTTTCTTGTGCTCTTGTAATTGCTGTATATAACCATCTAAAATACTCTTTAGAAACACCGTCTGGCAAATAAGGCTGTTCTATAAAAACCGTTTTCCATTGCCCTCCTTGAGATTTATGACAGGTCATTGCATATGAAAACTTTACTTGCAAAGAATTAAAATATACATTCTTTTTAATAGCCATAAATTGTTTATACTTAGACTTTTCGTGCGCATAATCTTCTTTAACTGCTTGGTATAATTTATTAGATTCTTCATAGGTTAAAGAAGGACTCTCGCTAGTTAATGTATCTAATAGCAATACTGTTTCAAAAGGATGCATTTCAGGATAATCTATCATTCTAATTTCTACCTCCGCAAATTTAAAACCATACAACTCCTTAATCGAAAAAATCTTTAAAACCTCACAAATATCTCCATTTGCAATAAATCCAGCTGTAGAAGATTCTGGCAACCAAAAATAATTGTTTTTAACAATCATGATATAGTCTCCCGCAGAAATTTCGTTCTCCTGACCCCTAATATTATATCTTATTTGCTGATTATATTCGTTTGCTCTTTTATTAGAGCGCACAATAAAGGCCGTATCTTCTACACCATCACTTTCGTATGCTGATACAATTGCATCTTCAATATCATAACCATCCTCTAATCTCTCAATATCTGCAAAATCAACATCAAACTGAAATTTTTCATCTTCATTTTTTAATAACAATCTTAAAGCAGTTGCATTTGCTAAAATTCCAGAGTCTTCGTGTTGCCGCATTACCTCATCTAACTCAATTTCTGTTACTTCCTTATGGTAATCATATGTTAATGTATCTTGTTCTAAAGCAGGAGAAACACTAAGTTTAACTGGAGGCAATTGAGCAGTGTCTCCAATAAAAATAAGCTTACAATTTACTCCTGAATATACATAAGAAATCAAATCATCTAACAAGGAGCTAGAATCAAATAATTGCTGATTCTGTCTCCCATCTGGAATCATAGAAGCTTCATCAACTATAAACACAGTATTTGTGTGTTTATTAGGTTGTAAAACAAAAGCAACCGAGCCATTTGATTGTTTTTTAGGGAAATAAATTTTTTTATGAATTGTAAATGCCGGTTTTTTAGAGTATAATGAAATTACTTTTGCTGCCCTTCCAGTAGGTGCTAATAAAACAGATTTCTTACCAGCAGTCCATAAAGAATTTACAAACGTACCAATGGTGGTTGTTTTCCCTGTTCCGGCGTATCCCTTCAGAAGAAATAAAGCATTTTTATTTTCGTTAAAAATAAAATCACTTAATAGTGTTAACAACTTACGCTGCTTAATTGTTGGCTCATGCGGGAATTTTTCCAACAATTTTTTGTTAAAATCTGCAGCTATTTCTATCATATATTAATTAAAGTATCAAAGATACGTTGAATTGTAAATAAAAGTTTTTATCAATGAAAAAAAATTGTAGATTTGCGAAAGCACTATTAAAAAAAAACTAAAAATGGGATTATTAGGAATGATTTTAGCTGCAGTTTTAGCCGCAGTATTTATAGCTATAGTTATAGTTAGATATTTACCTTTAAAATTAAGATGGATACCATCTATTCTATTGTTATTGCTAGCAATATTTTTAAGTTTTAAAATTTACAATGGTATTATGGAGCCTATTAACTTTAATCAAAATAAGGTTAAAAGGTATTCTAAAGTTGTAGAGAATCTAAAAATAATTAGAGATGCTGAAGTAAAATTTTATGAAGCAAATGGAAACTACACGCAAGATAAAGCACTCTTAATTAAGTTCATAGATTCGGCACAATTAGCATTAACCGTTACTAAAACGATTGTAGAAAACAGTTAATAGAGGTGGTGGAATTACGGATGAAATAGAAATAAGAGTAACAGATACGATTGGTTATGAACCCGTTTTAAAATACTTTAAAGGCAAGGATTATCCAAACATGTTTTCAGTTCCTAGTTTAGAAGGAGTAGAATATGATCTTGAAATAGGTACTGTAGAAAAAGTACAAGGCTTACTTGTACCAACTTTTATAGCCAAAACTCCGAAAAAAGCTCTTTTAGAAGGTATGAACGCTTCTTTAGTAAAACAGGAGTTAGAAGTTATGGATTCAGATCAAATTAAAGGAGAAAATATTTCTGTAGGTTCTTTAGACGAAGTTACTACTGCCGGAAACTGGCCTCCTTCTTATGACAAGAAAAGTGATAAAAAAGAATAGTAACATCAAAACTTTGAAAACGATAATAGAAAATAAGTTATCCATCCAATTTAATTTGGATGGATTTTCTTTTTCCATTTATAATATAATCTCCAAAAAGGAGGTGTACTTCCGTGAATATGAATTTGAAAACTCACAAGTAACACCTGAGAATTTATTATTAAAAATTAAAGATATTTTCGAAACAGATACGCAACTGCAAAATGATTTTTCATCGGTTCTTGTAATTCATCAAAATAACCTTTCTGTAGTTGTCCCTAATCGTTATTTTAATGAAAAAGAGTTGAACTCTTATCTAAATTTTAATGTAAAAAAACTAACTATAGATTACGTAGCTTTTGATCATTTAAAAGTACTAGAATCTAAAAATATCTATATTCCTTATATAAATATAAATAATTATTTATTTCAAAATTTTGGTGAATTTGAATACAAACACCATAGCACTGTCTTAATTGAAAAATTATTAACTATTACAAATAATATAAAAAAGACAATGTATGTGAATGTTTCAAAGACTTCATTAGATATTGTAGTTATAAAAAACAACCAACTAATTCTTTTCAATACTTTTTCCTATAATACTAAAGAAGATTTTATTTATTATATTTTGTTTGTAGCAGAACAGTTAAACTTAAACGTAAACGAATTCTCATTGCATTTTACGGGTAAAGTAAATTTGGAGGACGCTATTTATAAAACAACTTACAAGTACATTAAAAATGTTTATTTCCTAGAAAGCAATACCCCCCTATTTAACGAACTAAATATTGCTTCACATTCTAACTTTATATTATTAGGCTCATGAGGATTATTTCTGGAAAATTAAAATCAAGACGTTTATCTGCGCCTAAAAATTTACCTGTTAGACCAACAACAGATATGGCAAAAGAATCTTTGTTTAATATCTTAAACAACACGTATTATTTTGATGCTATTTCTGTAATTGATTTATTTTCTGGCACAGGAAATATTAGTTATGAATTTGCCTCTAGAGGTACAAAAAAAAATCTATTCAGTAGATGCGCACGCTGGTTGTATAAGATACATAAATACCACTGCAAAAGAACTAGATTTAGACATAAGTACGTTTAAAAGTGATGTCTATAAATTTCTTGAAAAAACACCATTAAAAGCAGATGTTATTTTTGCAGATCCACCTTATGACTTTGAGGAGGAACAATTTTTAAAGATTGTAAATTTAGTTTTCGATAGAAAAATTTTAAATGAAGATGGTGTTTTAATAGTAGAGCACTCTAAACACACCGATCTAACAACTCATGAAAAACATATCTATGATAAACGTTATGGAGGAAATGTTTTTAGCTTCTTTGAAAATACTTCTGAGGAAAAATAGGTACCCTTTACAGTAAAGAATTGATAATATCGGTAATAGAAACTCCTTCTGCTTCTGCTTTATAATTTTTCACAATCCTATGCGATAAAATAGGAATTGCCACCGCTTTTACATCTTCTATATCTGGTGAATACTTACCATTTACTGCTGCATGTGCTTTAGCTCCTAAAATTAGATTCTGAGAAGCTCTTGGTCCTGCCCCCCAGTCTAGGTAATCTTTTACTATTTGTGTTGCTTTATAAGACCCTGGTCTTGTTTTTGCAACAATACCTACTGCATATTCTATAACATTATCTGCAACGGGTATTTTTCTAATTAATTTCTGAATTTCTACAATCTCTTCACCTGAAAACACAGGGTTTACAGCTTGTTTTATATTAGAAGTTGTGCTTTTTACGACTTGCACTTCCTCTTCAAAAGTTGGGTATTCTAAATTAATGGAAAACATAAAACGATCTAATTGTGCTTCTGGCAAAGGATAAGTTCCCTCTTGCTCAATTGGATTCTGGGTTGCTAACACAAAAAATGGTAGCTCTAATTTATAATGATTTCCTGAGATAGTTACAGAACGCTCCTGCATTGCCTCTAGCAAGGCTGCTTGCGTTTTTGGTGGAGTTCTATTTATTTCATCCGCTAAAATAATGTTGGAAAAAATAGGACCTTTTATAAATTTAAACTTCCTATTTTCGTCTAAAATCTCACTACCCAAGATATCTGACGGCATTAAATCTGGTGTAAACTGAATTCTTTTAAAGTTTAAACCTAATGCCTCTGAAACGGTATTTACTAATAATGTTTTTGCCAAACCAGGCACCCCTATTAATAAGGAATGACCTCCACAGATAACAGATAGTAAAGTAAAGTTTACGGCTTGTTTCTGACCAACAATTACTTTTTCTATTTCTACTTTTAATAATTCGAATTTGGCAACTAAATTAATTACCGCTTTAACGTCTGACATTACCTGCTTGTTACTTTTTTCCAGTTTTTTTGAAAAGAACACTTTTTGTAATCTTCTCCTAACTTAATGTAAGTATCTTTAATTTTATCTTTAGACCACTTTTCTATAATTTCTTCTTTTTTCTTTCTCAAAGCAAGGTCTTGAACTTTTACATAATCCTCCACCAAATCTGCTATATGCGTATCTGTTCTCTCTTTCATTAAAATAAACTTATACATTTTTTCCCCACTTCTAGTTTGATCATAAAAAACATTTGTAAAGCCTCCTTCATTTAAATCATTTACTCTAGCATACATTGCAGGATCCATTCTTGTTAAATCAAATTTAGTTTCTCCTGTGTAGCTGTTGATGATAACTCCACCGTTATTCTTAGAGTCCTTATCATCTGAATATTTCTTTACAGCCTCTTCAAAAGTAATTTTACCTTCCTCAATATCCCTTTTAATTTCTTCTACCTTCAATTGCGTTTCTTTTAACCTAGCTTCCGGTATTTCTGGTTGCAATAAGATGTGAGAAACTATTCTAGTATTTCCATTAACCTCATGTAATTGAATAATATGATAACCAAAAAGTGTTTTAAAAGGTTTAGAAATTTCATCTTTCTCTAAAGAGAAAGAAACTTCTTTAAATTCTTTAATAAAACCAGACTCTTTAGTTACTTCCATTCTACCTCCATTTTGAGTAACACTTGGATCTTTAGAATTAATAATAGCTTTCATTCTAAAACTTGAACCATCTAAAACGGCTTGTCTAATTTCATTTAACTCTTTAACAACTCTATTATTTTCCTCTAAAGTAGGTGCAGAATTCATTACAATTTGAGCAATTTCTATTTCTGCAGTAAACTCTGGTAACTCTCCTTTATCTTTTAAACCATTATAGTATAAACGAACTTCTTCTGGCGTAACATCGACCTTTTCAGTAATTTTTAATTGTTCTTTTGATACTAAAATATTGTCTTTTTGAACATTGTATAGTTCTCCTTTTAAATCATCTAAATCATTAAAACCATAAGCAGCAATAACTTTGTCTAAAGAACCATATTCTTGCGTGAAAAACTGAATACTTTGATCAACTTTACTATTAACCTCTGCATCTAAAACGGTTACACTGTCTATAATTGCATGATGAGAAAGCAGTTTCTGTTGCATTAACTCCTCCAACATTTCACAATCTGTAATGGTGATTTTCCCTTCACTTCTAAGTTCTATCTCCTGCTTAAACTTGGCAATATCTGAATCTAAAACGATGTTCTTACCAATAACGACTGCTACCCCATCAATTTTTATCTTTTGAGCATTAAGTTGACATGTTGTTGCTATGAAAAACATAACAATACAAAGTAATTTAGTAAATTTTAAAATTATTGTTTTTTGTGGCATCTTTTACTATTATTTTTTCGATATCTCTTATTAATTCGATTTTACGCTTGTGTAAAATCATTTCCTTTATTGTTGGTTTAATATAGCTTAATGGTGCTATATCATTTCTTCGTAAAACGTCTTTTATAGCCACCAAATATAAACCTAATGAATCTTGTTTTTGAATGAATTTTGATTTTTTTAATAGATTTTCCTTAGAAAAAGGAAGTTTTAACAAAATCTTATCCAATTCTGTCCAAATAGAATCATTCAATTGATACATTTTAAAACTTAATTGCTGTCTTTCCAATTCTTCTGCATCCTCAATTTCTTCAGATTTAAAAAACTTTACGATTTCCTTTTTGTTAATTATTGAAGCATCAAAATACAAATATCTAGATTTTACTAAAACCTCATTTAATTTAAAATTCTCGTTGTTTATTAAATAATAGGCCTCTACTTCATCATCAGAAATAATAGTATCTAATTGCTGTTTTATTAAGGCTTCTTTGAAATTATTTATAAGGAGACTCTCTTTGTAATCTTGAACAAGGTTATTAATATTTTTTAAAGATTCTTGCGTATTATTATTTGCTGCTGCATCTAGCAATAGTTTTTTTACGGCCCAATCTTGAATAAAACTTTTAACCAATATTAAACTATCTTCTCTTGAAATATTTCTAGGTAAGAAATCTTTTAAATCCTCTTTAAATAATTTATCTGTATTAACAATTGCTATAATTTCTGACGTGGGCGCATGCTTCTCCTGCAACTTAATATAGTCACAAGAAGCAAATGTAAAAATGCAAAAAAGTATGCTTAAAAATCTCATTACTCCCTATCGTAAAATTTAATTAGTTTTTTTAATTGTCTCTTACTCACCTTAATGGAGCTCTTTTTTCTTAAATCTGCAATCCAATCTTTTTCTAAAAAGATTTGATAATCATTCATTACCTCCCCTTTTATATTTTTTAATTCTTTTGTACCGTATTTTGCTTTATTATTTGAGAAATAAGTTTTCAAGCCTAAAGTATCTTTAGAGGATTTATTCCATATTTTTTGCTCCATCAATTCAAATAACAACAAACCATCTTCATATTCTTTTAAAACGTTTGCATACTCTGGTTCTGTGTTTACTAAATTCTTTTTATAATATGCTAAAATCTCTTGGTTTTTAAACATTTCAAACAACACATAAATAGGTTTATTTCTTCTATTTTTTACATACTCAACAAAGGTTTCCTGTTTAATATTGCTATCATTAATAGATATAATATTATTTTGAAGAGAATCTTTTGATATGGTTCTAATATCTTTTCTGTTTAAAATATCTTTAGATTCTTCATTTTCTACAATTAAATATTGCTTTTTTAATTTATTTATAACGGCGGTTTCAGACATTTGCATTCTAGAACTCCTCTTAATTTTTGCAGTAAGTTCTTGTTTCATTTCTATAAAAGATCTTATGGGATGTTTTTTAAGAAGCTTTACAATATGCCAACCAAAACGAGTTTTAAACGGTTTAGAAAAATCACCTTCATTTTCTAAAGAAAAAGCAGCAATTTCAAATGGTTTCACCATTCTACCTGTACCAAATTTACCTAGTGTACCTCCTTTAGTTTTAGAACCTCTGTCCTCTGAATACTCATTCGCTAATTCAGCAAAGATCTCTTTATTCTGAAGCCTTTTATATACTTCATTAATTTTAGCTTTATTATATTTAGTACTGTTTGAAATTAATATATGTGCTGCTTCTATTTCTCCTTTAGCTGCTCTAAAATTGTCAACTTTAAGTATATGGTAGCCAAACTCACTTCTAAATGGCATAGAAACGGCACCAACTTCGGTATTGTAAGCTGCATCTTCAAAAGGCGTAACCATATTAAAAGCGCTAAAATAACCGAGGTTACCTTGGTTGCCTTCTGTACCTTTTTTTGCATTGCCTTGAGCAGAAATATCTTCTGAAGTTTCTACTGCTACTTTTTCAAAATCTTCTCCATTAATAATTCTATTTCTAATGGTTGTAATTTTGTTAAAAGAGATGAGTGTATCTTTAGGTGTAGCATCTTTTAAAGTTCTAATTAATATATGTTTTGCTTTTACCTCATTTTTTGTTCTAAGATAAACCTCCTTTACTAATTCAGCTATAAAAGTAGTGTCCTGCAAATAAGGCGCATCTAGCTGATCTTTATAAGAAGCTATTTCTTTTTTATAAGAAGGTAACGTATCAAATCTTAAAAGATATGCCTCTTCTACCTTTAATTTATAATTAATATAAAGTGTTAAGTTATTTGTAACATCTTTAGCTTCTTCGCTGTCTATTGCGTCTAAATTTTTTTCGTAGATACGTTTAAAATCTGCTATTGTTGTTTTTTCTTTATTGATAGTAACTAAAGTTTTCTCGTTTTGTGAAAAAACATTCATAGCGACTAATAAGGTGCAAATTGATAAAATATTATTTTTCATTGTATAATTTATTATAGGGATATAATTCCTTTTATTTTTTCTACTTTTCTGTAATATGCAATAATTTCATCTGAAGAATTCAATTTCAAAATGATAGAAACACTTACATATTTACCCGTTTTAGAATTTTTTGTATTAATTACTGCACCTGTGTTATTGAAAATACTTTCTACCTCCATGACTTGATTCTCTGAAGCTGGTACTATAAATTTATACAAATAGTCTGCAGGAAAATCTGTAGTATCATCTAGCTGAATCTTTAATTTACTGTAAAAATCATCTTTATCACTCATAGATAAGGGTTAAAATCTGCAAAATTGTTTACAAATATTAGGTCACAAAACTACATTAAAAATTAGTTTTATAGACGGAATGATTTATTTTTGTAAGATGCAACAAAAAATTGTTCTTATTGGTGGTCCTGGAACAGGGAAAACAACTATTTTAAATGAGCTTATTAAAAGAGATTTCTACTGTATGCCCGAAGTTTCTAGAAAAGTTATTCTAAAAGCTAAAAAAGAAGGTATTGAGCAACTTTTTTTAACAGAGCCATTACTCTTCAGTAAAATGCTTTTAGAGGGAAGGGAAGAACAGTACAGAAAAGCCCAAAACTTAAAAGAAGAAATTGTTTTTTTTGATAGGGGAATACCTGACGTACATGCATATATGAATTATTTTAATACGATATATCCTGATTATTTTATTGAAAAAAGCAACACCTACAAATATACCAAAATTTTTCATTTTTCTCCTTGGAAAGAAATTCATATCACAGATAATGAACGCTATGAATCTTTTGAGGAATCTGTAAAGATTGATACTTTTCTCATAACAGCGTATTCAGAATTAGGGTATAAGTTAATTAATGTCCCTTTTGGTTCTGTTGAAGAACGTACGAATTTTATTGTTAATTCGCTTTCTTGCGAATGATGGTTTCATCAGAAAAAATATTAGCAGAATATTGGGGCTTTACTTCTTTTAGAGCACCTCAAAAAGAAATTATAACCTGTGTCATAGAAAACAGAGACGCCATTGCGTTGTTGCCTACTGGAGGCGGAAAATCTATTTGCTTTCAAATACCTGCTTTAGCAAAAAAAGGTGTTTGTATTGTTATTTCGCCTTTAATTGCACTCATGCAAGACCAAGTATCAAATCTTAAAAAGAGAAACATTAAGGCTGTTACAATTCCATCTGGCAGCAACCATAATGAAATTGTAACACTATTTGATCAAATTAAATTTGGAAAAGTAAAATTCTTATACATTTCTCCAGAAAGGTTACAGTCTCCTTTAATTCAGCAAAAAATAAAAGAATTAGATGTAAACTTAATTGCTATAGATGAAGCACATTGCATCTCAGAATGGGGCCACGACTTTAGGCCTTCTTACAGGAATATTAAAATTTTAAAAGAAATACTACCGGTTGTTCCTTTTATTGCTTTAACCGCTACTGCTAACAAAAAGGTGCTTGCAGACATTTCAAATAACTTACAGCTTTTTAATCAACAGACATTTAAAAAATCTTTTTTTAGAGAAAATTTAGCATACCAAGTTTTTAAAATTGAAGACAAACTAGGCAGGTTGCTACAAATTTTCACAAAAACAAAAGTTCCTGCTATTATTTATGTAAACTCAAGAAAAAAAACAGAAGAACTTGCCAACTTCTTAAATGCAAATAATTTTAAAAGCACATTTTACCATGCAGGTTTGTCTGCCTTAGAGAAACGAACTGCTTTTAACGATTGGATGACTGAAAAAAAACCCATTATTATTGCTACAAATGCTTTTGGAATGGGAATAGACAAACCAAATGTAGGTTTAGTAATTCATTATAATTTACCTTCTAGTACAGAAAACTACGTTCAAGAAACAGGAAGAGCTGGCAGAAATGAAGAAAAATCTTTTGGTGTGTTATTATATAATGAGAATGATATTTATTTACAGCAGCAACAAACAGAAAACTCTATACCTAGTATTTTAGAGGTTAAAGCAGTTCATCAAAAATTATATCAGTTTTTTAGAATTGCAAACGGAGAGCTTTTAGACGAAACCTTCTCATTTAATTTCCTTGAATTCTGTAAAAAATATAATTTTCAAGTTTTAAAAACAGATATAATTCTAAAGCTATTGGTTAATTACGGAATTATTGAGATGAATACTAGTTTCAATAAAAGAGCTACCTTAAAAGTTATTGGAACGCACTACACGGTTTTAAATTTCTCTAAAAACAACAACGCTTTTAAGAATTTTATAAATGTACTTTTAAGAACATACGGTGGGCTTTTTGAAGATGAAATAAAAATAGATGAGTTTTTTCTTGCTAAAAAAGCAGGTATTACTTCTACTCAAGTAATAAAGAACTTGAAAATATTAGAAGAACAACACTTAGTAACCTACACTCCGGTAAACGGAACTATTTCTTTAACTTTCTTATTGCCAAGGGAAGATGATAAAACAATTAATCGCTTTTCTAAAGAAATAAAACAGTTCTTATATTTAAAGAAAGAAAAAGCTATACATTTTATAAAGTTTGTTACTAATAATAAAGTTTGTAGAAGTACACAATTACTTTCTTATTTTGATGAAGAGAAAGAAAACACGTGTGGTATTTGCGACGTTTGTATTGGAAATAAAAAAATAGAGACAAAACACCTATCATCAAAAATAATTGCTCTTTTAAAAGAAAAAAGACAATTATCTTCAAAAGAAATTAGTAGTCTTTTAAATATTATTGAAAAAGACATTTTAATACATTTGCACGTTTTGTTATCTGAAGACGAGATAGCAATCAATAATCAAAATAAATTTCAACTAAAAATATAATTATGAGAGATTTGCGCATCATTTTTATGGGCACACCAGATTTTGCTGTAACCATTTTAAAACATTTAGTAGAAAATAAGTATACTATCGCTGGTGTTATTACTGCACCAGATAAACCAGCAGGAAGAGGAAGAAAACTAAATGAATCTGCAGTAAAAAAATATGCCCACTCTCAAAACCTAAATATTCTACAACCTATTAATTTAAAGAATGAAAACTTCTTGCAAGAGTTAAAGGCTATAAATGCTAATTTACAAATTGTGGTTGCTTTTAGAATGTTGCCAAAAGCAGTTTGGAAAATGCCAGAATTTGGTACCTTTAATTTACATGCTTCTTTGTTACCTTCCTATAGAGGTGCTGCTCCTATACATTGGGCTATTATTAATGGAGAAACAAAAACAGGCGCTACTAGTTTCTTTATTGATGATAAAATTGATACCGGTGAAATTATCCTACAAGAGGAAATTAATATTCTAGCTGATGAAACTGTTGGCACGCTGCACGACAAATTAATGCATTTAGGTGCAACCTTAGTTTCTAAAACAGTAGATTATATTAGTAAGGGGAATGTAAAGACAACTAAACAACCAGATTTAGAAGAAAAATCTGCTTCTAAATTAAGTCCCGATAACACGAGAATAGACTGGTCTGATTCTTTAGATAGTATTTATAATAAAATTAGAGGTTTAAATCCTTTTCCTGCAGCTTGGACACTTATTAAAAATAACGACGAAGAAATTTCCACCAAAATTTATGCTGTTAAAAAAGAAATAGCAAATCATAATTTTACCTTTGGAAGAATAATAGCTACCAAAAAGGAATTAAAAGTAGCTGTTAGTAAAGGATACATAATCATAGAAGAAATTAAACTTTCTGGTAAGAAAAAAATGGATGCTAAAAGTTTACTAAATGGGTATTCTTTCTCCTCAGAAGCTAAAATGTTGTAAAGCCTTTATGAGTGGGGTTTGTAGCGTTTTTCGATTTACAACACTAGGTTTGTTAACAATTGACCTACTTTTATTAACAAAAAGAGGCTTTTTTAGCACTCAAATTTGCGTAAGCCCACAATCCGTCTATATTTGTTAAGCTATTAAGCAAAAAACAACATTATTTAATAATTAAAAAATCAATTTATTATGAACAAATCAGATTTAATCGATGCAATCGCTGCTGACGCAGGAATTTCTAAAGTAGCTGCTAAAGCAGCATTAGAATCTTTTACAGGTAACGTAACATCTTCTTTAAAGAAAGGTGAAAAAGTTGCTTTAGTTGGTTTCGGAACTTTCTCTGTATCTAATAGAGCTGCAAGAAGTGGAAGAAATCCTCAAACTGGAAAAACAATTCAAATTGCTGCTAAAAATGTAGCAAAGTTTAAAGCAGGAGCTGGATTAAGCGAAGCTGTAAACTAAGAATTACAGTTTTAAATTATATAAAAACTCTCTTCTCAGAGAGTTTTTTTTATTTAAAATTTTCATTATATTTAATATAAAAAATTACATGTCTAAACTACACCCTAAAAAAGGTAGATTATTAGTTGCAGAACCCGCCATTCTAAATGACAATTCTTTTAATAGAGCCATTGTCTTATTAACTGAGCATACAGCAACTAACTCTGTAGGTTTTATTTTAAATAAACCATTAGAGTATAGTATTAACGATTTATTACCAGATATAAATTGTTCTTTTAACATCTATCAAGGTGGCCCTGTAGAACAAGATAACTTATACTTTGTGCATAGAATACCCCAACTATTAGATGATAGTGTAGAGGTTTCAAATGGTGTTTTTTGGGGTGGGAATTTTGAACAGCTCAAAAATTTATTAAACGAAGGAACACTAGCAGCATCTGAAATTCGCTTTTTTCTAGGATATTCTGGTTGGGACAAAAATCAACTAACAGAAGAACTAGAAGAGAATTCTTGGTTTGTTGCAGAAAATGATTTTGACAATATCTTTTCTAATGACGAAGAGAGTCTTTGGAAAAATAAATTGCTAGAAAAAGGTGGAAATTATAAGCTTTGGGCAAATGCACCAAAAGATTTTAACCTCAACTAAATTCCTGTAACCTGTAAAACTTTTAAGCTAGCATGTAATTTACCTGCTAAATCTGTATTAAAAGACTTCTTCTTATATTTAGTTACTGCTTGAATACCCATAATTGCATTGGTAATAAAAACCTCGTCTGCTTTTTGAATTTCAAAAGGAGAAATAACAGTCTCTTCAATAGTAAAATCCTTGTTTTTAATCAAAAGATCTATCACCTTACCTCTAACAACACCTTTAATGCAACCTTCCGTTAAAGAAGGTGTTTTAACAATATTATTCTTAACAATAAAGATATTTGCATTGGCTACCTCTACAACACCTTTGCGCTCATTAACTAGAATACAATTATCCAGATCGTTTTCATTGGCATAAATACTTGCCAATGTGTTTAGCATTCTATTATTTGTTTTTATTGTAGATAACAGACCAGAATAATTGTAAAAATCCTTAAAAACATCTATTTCGTAAGTTTCTTTAGTTTTATAATTATTTTCAGATACTTCAATAAGATAATCAATAGCATTCGTTTTTGGAGTGTACAAACCACCGTCTTTTCTAAAAACATTTAAACGAACTCGAAAGCTAGCACCGTCTTCTAAAACAGCTACTGTTTTTAAAATTTCTTTTTCTAAGAATTCTAATGTAAACTCCATCGGAATTTTCATACGTAACATTCTCATAGATGCCATTAATCTAAAATAATGGTCTTCCCAAAAAATTACTTTTTTGTGTACTACTTTGATCGTTTCAAAAATGCCGTCTCCGTATTTAAAACCTCTATTATCTGTAGTTAATTTTATGTTTTCTTTGAATAATAATTCGCCGTTAAAATTAATCATTACTTTATTTTTAAGAATTACAAAATTACTACAATTACTTAGATTTTAAACATAAAAAAACCAGCAATTCTGCTGGTTTTTAATATTCTTTTTAGTATACCTTAAGCACCAATTGTATGTCTTAATTCTTCTATTTGATTCTCCCAAAGTTGTTTAGATTCCTCTACTTCATCTTCATCGTCTGCAAAATCTGTAACAATTAAAGAAACATCTTTTGTTAAAGCATCTACTTCAATTCTAATTTCAAAAAAGCTGTCGTCACCCTCACTTTCTAACCATTTCCAACGAATTCTTTCGTTTGCCTTTTTTGTTACTAATTCAGCTAACTCTTCAGTTCCTTCCCATACAAAACTAAATATTTTACCTCTAGAGTTTACCTTGTCTGCAAACCACTCTTGTAAATTAGAAGGCGAAGAAATATATTGATACAGCATGTTTGGAGATGCATGAATAGGAATTTCTAATTCAAATTGTATTTTTTCCATTATTAATTTTGTTAAGCGAGCAATATAGCTATTAATTCTATGTAAAAAAAATTAAAAACACATGTTGATAATCTATAAAAAGTAATTATATTTGCACTCGCAAAAACAATGGCGAGGTAGCTCAGTTGGTTAGAGCGCAGGATTCATAACCCTGAGGTCACGGGTTCAAATCCCGTTCTCGCTACAAATTTTAACCAATTACAAAACAACAGTTTAGTTCACTCTAAACTGTTTTTTTTTGCTTTACATTTAAGTTTTATTACCCTCCTTTTCAAAATTAAACACAATTTATAATAGGAACAACTAACGTCGTCTAAGAGTATTAGATAAAGGCTAGTGCAAGCATCTTTCTCTCATTATAATGAGTTAAAGATATTATTGAAATAAATATTGGTATGGATTAGAAATCTGCATTATCGGTTTTTATATAAATAAATTATAATACTAGTCATTTAAAAGAAAAAATAAGATGACAAGTATAACCACACTAATACTAGTTTTTAACGAATAGCATTCCGTGTGTCTCCTCCTAAAAAACATCAAAAACCTTAAACTAAAGATTTCTTTAAAGCTTCTAACTCTACTCCTAAGCCGTTAAACATCTGTATAATGCTACTCAGCTTTAACTCATGTTCTTCATATTCTTGTGTGTTAATGCTACAGGTAAATTTCCATAATTCTAAAACCTCAGTAACAGGTACTTCGTAAGCTTGGTAACTTGAGTTGTCTGGCTTCAATAAAAAAGATTGCTTCTCTTCTATTAAATTGTCCAATCTCTTGTATGTCATTCCATCATCTTTTGTCACAACAATATAAGAGTACCCACTTTTTGCATTTTTAATATCCTCTACAAATTCTGCAACTACATAAGAACCATCTTTCATTGGCAGCATAGAATCTCCTTTTATGGGAAAAGCCCTATGTTTTCCGGTAGGTAAAAAGGGCAACTTTATTTTTTCTAATTGTTCTATATATTCTGGGTCGTCATATCCTAATAAATACCCTGCAGATGCTTTAGAAGGAATAATTTCAATTAAATTCTCATTGTCATGATCTACCGTGATAGGAAACAATACTCTTTTATTTCCTACTTCAATAAAGGAAACATCTTTTGCTTTTGTCAAATCGTTTTTTATGATAATATCAATTGGAATCCTAAAATATGCAGAAAAATCAATTAAAAAATCGATGGTTGGTGAAGACCGATTCTCTTCATAAGAACTTATTCTTGATCTTGTTACAGATAACTCTTCTGCCAAAGACTCTTGTGTTAACTTCTTTAACCCTCTTAAATGTTTTATATTTTTTGATAAATTATTCATAATGCTACAATATTGAGCAACAAATGTACGAATTTGTAGCTAATTTTGCACTGTGGAAAAAAATATTTTACATCTCGATTTAGATACTTTCTTCGTCTCTTGTGAACGATTGATTGATAGTAGGTTACAAAAAAAACCTTTATTAGTTGGTGGTACCGGAGACCGAGGTGTTGTTGCAGCTTGTAGTTATGAAACAAGACGATTTGGCGTACATTCTGGCATGTCTATGAAAATTGCCAAAAGACTGTGTCCGGAAGCAATTTCCATTAGAGGAGATACGGGTACGTATTCTAGATATTCTGATTTAGTCACAGAAATTATCAAAGAGAAAGTGCCTATTTTCGAAAAAGCAAGTATTGATGAGTTCTATGCAGATCTTACAGGGATGGATGCTTTTTTTGGAAGCTATAAATATGCTTCTGAATTGCGACAGACCATTATCAAAGAAACAGGATTGCCTATTTCCTTCGGAATGTCACAAAATAAAATAGTTTCTAAAGTTGCTACTGGCGAAGCAAAACCGAACAATCAATTATTAATTAATGTAGGTTTTGAGAAAGACTTTTTAGCACCTTTATCTATTCGAAAAATACCTTCTGTTGGAAATAAAACCTATCAAACATTAAGAAATCTTGGAGTAGATAAAGTGAAAATAATTCAAGAAATGCCTTTAGAAATGATGGTAAGTGTTTTAGGGGCTAACGGAAAAACGATTTGGAAACGTGCAAATGGTATCGACAATCCGCCAATTATTGCTTTTCATGAACGCAAATCTTTATCTACAGAAAGAACCTACAACAAAGATACTATTGATATGGTAAAACTAAAAGCAACCCTATTTGCAATGGCAGAAAACTTGGCGTATCAACTAAGAAAAGGCGATAAGTTAACGGGAGTTTTAAGCGTGAAAATTCGGTATTCAGACTTTAACACCTATAGCAAACAGATAAAGATTCCGTATACAAGTGCAGATCATATTATTATTCCTGCAGTACTAGAATTGTTTAAAAAATTATATCAGAGACGTTTACTTATTCGTCTGGTAGGTGTAAAAGTATCTGATATTGTGAGTGGTAATTATCAAATAAATCTTTTTGATGATACCGAACAAATGCTAGACTTATACAATGCAATGGATACTGTTCGAAATAAATACGGCGAACTAAGTATTATGAGAGCATCTGCAATGGGTGCAAAATCCATCGGTCGATTTAGTAATCCGTTTAACGGCGAACCTCCTTTGGTTTTAGCACATAGAAAACAATAGTACATGTATCTAAATTGTCATTCTTATTACTCCTTGCGCTACGGAACCTTTTCTGAAGTGGAGCTGCTGGAACTTGCCATAGAGAATAATGTAAATTGTATTGCCCTTACAGACATCAACAATACTTCTGCTTGTATGAATTTTGTACAACAGGCTAAAAAACAAAACATAAAACCTATTATTGGAGTCGATTTTAGAAATGGAAATACCCAGCAATTTATTGCCATTGCAAAGAATAATAAAGGTTTTGAAAATATCAACCGCTATTTATCTTCTTTTTTAGAATCAAAAACTGCCATTCCAGAGAAACCAAAATCTTTAGAAGAGGTGTTTATTATTTATCCTTTTGAAAAAGCTTTAGAGTTGAATCTTACTTCTTTTGCTGAAAATGAATTTATAGGAATTTCTATTACTGAAATAAATAAACTCCGTTTTTCCTATTTAAAAAAGCATGAAGATAAGTTGGTAATACAACAGCAAGTAACCATTAGGAATAAAAAAGACTTTAACGCACACCGACTTTTACGCGCCATAGACAACAATACCTTATTAAGTAAATTGCCCACAACAGAAGAGTGCTTAGAAACAGATATAATGCGTTCTGCAGATATATTACAGGAGTATTTTAAAGAGTTCCCGTTTGTAATTGCCAATACAAAAAGACTCTTGCAACAATGTACGATCAACTTCGGATTTGATACAGCCCGCGAAAATCAGAATTTACAAGTGTACTGCCATAGTTTTGATGAAGATTGTAAAATGTTATTACAACTCTGTAATGATAAACTTCATAAACGATACCCAATTCCAACAGAGAAAGTACATGCGCGACTTCAGAAAGAATTAAAAGTAATTATAGAATTGAAGTTTGTTTCGTTCTTTTTAATCAATTATGACATTATAAATTACGCGAAGAAAAACAACTTTTTTCATGTAGGTAGAGGAAGTGGCGCCAATAGTATTGTAGCCTATATTCTTGGAATTACAGATGTAGATCCTATTGAATTAGATTTGTATTTCGAGCGATTTATCAATCCGTTTAGAGCTTCTCCTCCAGATTTTGATATTGATTTTTCCTGGAAAGATAGAAATACGGTAACGCAATATATCTTTGATCGGTTTGACAATGTTGCCTTATTAGCAACTTACAATACCTTTAAATACAGAGCCGTTGTTAGAGAGTTAGGTAAAGTCTTTGGTTTACCTAAAGAAGAAATTGACAAGTTAAGTAAAAGAGTTGCTGGCCATAAACTAGATGAGATATCTAAACTGGTGTTAAAATATGGCAAACTCATAGAGGGCTTTCCTAATTACGTGAGTGTACATTCTGCTGGAGTTTTAATTTTAGACAAACCCATTCATTATTATTCTGCTACAAGTTTACCTCCAAAAGGATTTGCGACCGTTCAGTTTGATATGAACATTGCAGATGATGTAGGTGTTTTTAAATTCGATATTTTAGGACAACGCGGTTTGGCAAAAATTAAAGATGCGTTGGTAATTATTAAAGAAAATCACCCTAATGCTCCGGAAATAGACATTACAGATATTGAGCGTTTTAAGAAAGATAAAAAAATTAATAATTTATTAAAAACAGGTGGCGCAATTGGTGCGTATTATGTAGAATCTCCAGCCATGAGAGGCTTAATGCAGAAGTTGAAAACACAAGATTACTTAGGTTTAGTAGCTGCAAGTTCTATTATTAGACCCGGCGTTTCGGGATCTGGCATGAAAGAAGAGTTTATTAAAAGGCATCGGTTTCCTGAGAAAAGAAAAGAAGCACATCCTATATTATTAGAAATTATGCCAGAAACCTATGGTGTTATGGTATACCAAGAAGATGTAATGAAAGTTGCTAATAAGTTTGCAGACTTAACTCTGGGTGAAGCTGATGTATTGCGAAGAGGTATGAGTGGTAAATACCGTTCCGTGGAAGAGTTTAAAGCTGTTGAAGATAAATTTGTTTCTAATTGCAGAAAAAAAGGGCATAAAGATGCTTTGATATTTGAAGTGTGGAATCAGATTAAAAGTTTCGCAGGCTATGCGTTTGCGAAAGGCCATTCGGCTTCCTATGCCGTAGAAAGTTATCAGAGTCTCTTTTTAAAATGCTACTACCCTATTGAATTTATGACGGCTGTTTTAAATAATGGTGGTGGTTTTTATTCTGCAGAACATTATATACATGAAGCTAAAATGTGTGGCGCAATTATAGAACTACCTTGTATTAACCACAGCGATCACGCAAATAAGGTAAAAGGAAAAACGATTTATTTGGGTTTTGGATATCTTAAAAATGTAGAACAATTAACGATACAACGTATTTTAACGGAACGCCAATTGTTTGGTGATTTTCTTTCTTTGGATAATTTTATGGATCGCATAGCCATCTCTATAGAACAAGTAACGGTACTCATTCGAATCAATGCTTTTAGAGATCTGAAAGTACCCAAAACAGCACTCCTTTGGAAAGCGACTTTCAAACTAAATACCACAAAAACAAAGCAAGTGCAAGAACAAGTAAAATTGTTTCATTCTCAACATCAGAATTTTGAAATTCCGCAACTAAATAACCATTGGTTAGAAAATGTATATGATGAAATAGAACTGCTCGGGTTTACAGTTCATGATTATTTTTCATTAGTTACAGACACCTTTTGTCCGCATATAAAAGCGAAAGAAATGCCACAATTTACAAATCAGAATGTACTTTTATACGGCCAATTAGTTACTACCCGCTTCAATAAAACGGCGCAAGGAAAACTCATGCGCCTAAGTACTTTTATTGATATAGCTGGCAATTATTTTGATGCAGTACATTTTACGAATGTCGTGAGTCTATATCCTATAAATGGTATGGGAATTTACGCCTGTTATGGTAAAATTACCAATCGTTTTGATTTTTGCAGTATGAATGTACTCAAGTCTAAAAAAATGAGCATTGCTGGTGATCCTCGGTTTTGATTCAAAAAATGTTTTTTACAATTAAGAAGCTTCTTTAATTAACGAAAAAACCTATTTCATCTTTAATTACTACATTAAAAAGAAAAAAAACATCATTTTTAGAAGCTAACTGTTTCAGTATGAAAGCGATTAAAAAAATGCTTTTTTTCTAAAAAAAATGCTTGCAGATGTTAAAAAACATTCTATATTTGTAGCTCTTTACCATGCGAAAGTAGCTCAGTTGGTAGAGCGTCAGCCTTCCAAGCTGAATGTCGCCAGTTCGAACCTGGTCTTTCGCTCAAAAAGCCTTATTAGAAATAATAAGGCTTTTTTAATACTTCATTTTTAGTGAATTAAGAAATCAATTCACGATTCAAAAGAACATGTTTTTTTAGTTATAAAGCTTTTAATTTATCTCCGAATAACAGCAACAATATAATAGGAACAGCTAATAAACCAACCATAAACGTATTTGTAGAAAATAAAGAAGGGTTTAATAGTAATGTAATTGCAAAGCCACCAATTGCGCCACCTAAATGTGCGGAATGGCCAACATTACCTATTTGCTTTTTCATGCCGTAAATAGAGTATAATAAATAGCCTACTCCAAAAATATAACCCGGAATTGGTATCGGAATAAAAAATAAATACAACTCCATTTCTGGATATAATAAAATGGATGCGTAAATAATACCAGAAACAGCACCAGAAGCACCAACAGCACTATAAAAAGATTCGTTTTTGTGATATTTAAGAGTATACAAACTACCTCCTAATAAGCTTAAAAAGTAAATTATTAGAAAATTAGGAATTCCTAATATGCCAGCAACAATACCTCCAAACAGGTATAAAGCATACATATTAAATCCTAAATGTGCCCAATCTACATGCAAAAAACCAGAAGTAAGCATTCGTATTTTTTCCCCAGATACAATTTTTCCTATTTGAAATTTATATGTATTCAAAAAAGTATAATCACTAAAGCCTTTCATAGAAACCAAAACATTGGCTATTATAATGAATAATACGGCGCTATTTATATTTCCTATCATACCACAAACATAATAAAAAGGGATTACTAAAATCTCTTTTCGTTTTAAATTTATATACGATATTTGCAGAACTAAAATTCTGTTATGCAATTTATTCTTTTTGCGATTACCTATCCTATTATTTGGATACTCTCTAGACTTCCTATGAGCATATTATATATGAAATCTGATTTCTTTTACTTTTTAATTTATTATGTTTTCAGATATCGCAAGCAGGTAGTCTTAGATAATTTAAAACTAGCTTTTCCAGAAAAACCTGAAGTAGAACTTTTACGAATAAGAAAAAAATTCTTTAAACATTTAATGGACCTAATGGTAGAGAGTGTAAAAGCATTTTCTATTTCTGAAAAAGAAATTTTGAAAAGATATACATACAGCAATCCTGAATTGGTAAATAAATATGCAGCAGAAGGAAGAAGTATTGCTTTAATGGGTGCACATCAATCAAATTGGGAATGGTCTATTAGCTTACCAAAGGTCTTAGATATTGATATGTATGGTGCTTATACAAAACTGAATAACACTTATTATGAAAAAGTAGTTAGAGATTCTAGAGAAAAGTTTGGCGTAATTGGTTATAAAACTTCAGAAATGGTAAGAGGAATGCAAAAGCGTTTTTCAGCCAAACAACAAGGTGCATATATTTTATTAAGTGACCAATCTCCGCAACTGCATAAAACATATTATTGGAGAGCGTTTTTCGATATTAAAGTACCCATTCATACAGGTGCAGAAATGTTATCTAAAAGATTTGATTTAGTAGTAATTAATTATGTGACTAAAAGAGTAAAAAGAGGATATTATACAACCGAATTCCAATTAATTACAGATACGCCAAAAGAGTTTAAAGACTATCAAATTACAGATTTATACACAGAGTTAACAGAAAAAAATATTTTAGAGCAGCCAGAATATTATCTGTGGTCTCATAAAAGATTTAAGCATAGAGATAAAGTTCCTACTAAGTTTCAATAACTAAAAGCTAAATCATTCTTTTACTAAACCTAACACTAAAGAGTTCATAAGTATATAAAGTAACAAAAGTGGGCGTTTCTACTTATGTATTCGCTACGAAAGGACTAAATTTATGTAGCATTTTAATTTTTTCTAGGCTGATACAATCGTCCGGTAGAAATCCAATCTAGATATATCAAACATTCTAATCACCTTGTGGTGAATAAGATTTAACATATCTAGATTGGATTTTCTCTTAACTGATTAAAATACTGATCTCCGCTCATTATGAGATTCTTTAAAACAACCGAAACTTACCACTATTAAGGTATTGTTTTGAAAAAAGTAAAAACTTTGTGATACAGAATCTACAACACTTAAAGAAGTCTTAATATCTGGCATATTATTATACCCAATCTTATAATCTGCCTGAATATAAAAATGCTTTAAGAAAGTTATATTTAAACCTGCACCCCCAGAAGATACCCCAACCAGACACATGATAATCGTCATGCCTTTTTTTACCTAATAAAGACATATCTGTTTTCAAAATTTACTTAATTTTTAAATAATTTCTTTTATTTCATTGATAAAACGTACCGCTAAATCATCTGCTGCTTGCTGAGACTTTGCTTCTGTATAAATTCTAATAATTGGCTCTGTATTCGACTTTCTCAAATGAATCCATTCATCTTCGAAATCTATTTTCACACCGTCAATTATATTTACATCTTCATGCCTATATGTTAACGCCATTGTTTCTAAAGTTTTATCAACATCTATCTCTGGCGTTAATTGAATTTTATTTTTACTCATAAAATAACTTGGATACGAATCTTTTAAATCTTTACAAGACATTTTCTTGTTTGCCAAGTGCGATAAGAATAAGGCAACACCAACCAAAGAATCTCTACCATAATGAGAGGCAGGATAAATGATTCCTCCATTTCCTTCTCCACCAATGACCGTATTTGTCTCTTTCATTTTAAGTACCACGTTTACTTCACCAACTGCACTTGCAGTATACGTTCCGCCATGTTTTTGCGTAACATCTCTTAATGCTCTAGAAGAAGATAAATTAGAAACTGTATTTCCACCACCTAATTTTCCTAAAACATAATCGGCACAAGCAACTAAAGTATACTCTTCACCAAACATAGAACCATCTTCAGAAACCAACGCCAATCTATCTACATCAGGATCTACAACAATTCCAAAATCTGCATGCTCTTTTACAACGAGATTAGAGATATCTGTCAAATGTTCTTTTAGAGGTTCTGGATTGTGAGGAAATTCTCCATTCGGAGTACAATATAGTTCTATACATGCTACATTTAATTCTTTCAGTAAAGCAGGAATAAAGATTCCTCCAGTAGAATTTACACCATCTACTACTACTTTAAAGTTTGCGTTTTTGATAGCCTCTACATCAACTAACTCTAAGTTTAAAACTGCCTGAATATGTTTTTCTAAATACGAATTATCTTTCGAATAGGTTCCTAAATCGTCTACATCTGCAAATTCAAAAGCTTCGCTTTCTGCTAATGCTAAAATTTCTTCTCCTTCTGCTCCATTTAAGAACTCCCCTTTTTCGTTTAATAATTTTAAGGCATTCCATTGTTTCGGATTATGAGATGCTGTTAAAATAATTCCTCCATCTGCATTTTCTAACGGCACAGCTACTTCTACTGTTGGCGTTGTAGATAGACCTAAGTCAATAACATCGATCCCTAAACCAACTAAAGTATTCGCAACCAAACTAGAAATCATTTTTCCAGAAATACGAGCATCCCTTCCTATTACTACTTTTATATTTTTCTTATCAGCGTTTCTTACTTTTATGAATGCCCCATAAGCAGCCGCAAATTTTACAGCATCTATTGGTGTTAAATTATCGGCAGTTTTACCACCAATAGTTCCTCTAATTCCTGATATTGATTTTATTAATGTCATTCTTTTTCTTGTAATTTTTAATTAACGACACAAATATAATTCTATTAAGTGGTTATTTAAAATAATTTACATGCAGAAAGTTTTTATACCTTTATTGTAATTTTAGGTGGTTACCGCAGTAATTATTGTAATTATTTAAGCTCTGATATTTAGTGTAAACAACAAGAAAGCTCTGAAACCTAAAGCTTTTAGAGAACACCAAAAATCAATTTAAATCTCTTTTCCCACAAAACAAGCATAGAGATAAACATCGCTTTATGCTGTTTACATTCGTTAAATTTAAAGCAAGAAAAAGCCGATGCAAATTACATCGGCTTTCAAATACTATAAATAGTTACTGTTACTTCAAAGAAATTATTTCTTCTTTTTAGTACCTGCTTCCATTTTCTCTTTAAGAGCTGCTAAACCACCGATGTCTCCAAGTGTAGTTTTTTCTGCATCTGCAGATTTTTTAACAGCTGTTTTTACATTTCTCTTTTCCTCCTCTCTAAAGATAGAAGTATGAGAAACGACAACTCTTCTGTATTCTTTAGAAAATTCTAATACAATAAATGCTATTGTATCTCCCTTTCCTAATTTAGAACCATCTTCTTTTTCTAAGAATCTTGTTGGTGCAAAACCTTCTACGCCATCTGCGAAAGAGACTACTGCTCCTTTATCATTCTTTTCTTTGATAGTTCCTTCATGTGTAGAACCGATTGCGTACGTAGCTTCATGTGCATCCCAAGGATTATCTTGTGTTTGCTTATGACCTAAGTTTAACTTTCTGTTCTCTACATCTAATTCTAATACTTGAACATCTAACTTGTCTCCAACAGTTACAAAATCTGATGGATGTTTGATTTTCTTAGTCCAAGATAAATCAGAAATATATACTAAACCGTCGATACCTTCTTCTAATTCTACGAAAACACCAAAGTTTGTGTAATTTCTTACAGTACCAGTGTGTGTAGAACCTACAGGATATTTAGTTGTAATATCTGTCCAAGGATCTGGATGTAATTGTTTGATACCTAAAGACATTTTACGGTCTTCTCTATCTAAAGTTAAAACTTGCGCTTCTACTTTATCACCAACTTTTACAAAATCTTGTGCAGAGCGTAAGTGTGTAGACCAAGACATTTCAGAAACGTGAATTAACCCTTCTACTCCTTGTTCTACTTCTACAAATGCGCCATAATCTGCAATTACTACAACTTCTCCAGTAACTTTATCACCTACTTTTAAAGTATCGTTTAAAGCTTCCCAAGGATGCGCAGATAATTGTTTTAAACCTAATTGTATTCTAGATTTATTATCATCAAAATCTAAAATTACAACGTTTAATTTTTGATCTAATTCAACAACCTCATTCGGGTGGTTAATTCTAGACCAAGATAAATCTGTAATATGTACTAAACCATCTACACCACCTAAATCTACAAACACACCATAAGAAGTAATATTTTTAACAATACCTTCTAATACTTGTCCTTTTTCTAGTTGACCAATGATTTCTTTTTTCTGTAATTCAATATCTGCTTCAATAAGAGCTTTATGAGAAACTACAACATTTTTAAATTCGTGGTTGATTTTCACAACTTTGAATTCCATTGTTTTTTCTACGTATTGATCGTAATCTCTAATTGGCTTAACATCAATTTGAGATCCTGGTAAGAATGCTTCGATACCGAAAACATCTACAATCATACCACCTCTTGTTCTACATTTAACAAAACCGTTTACTACTTCACCTGTTTCATGAGCATTATTAACACGTTCCCATGCTTTAATAACTCTTGCTTTTTTGTGAGATAATACTAATTGTCCAGAAGAATCTTCTCTCTTGTCAACTAATACTTCAACAGTATCACCTTCTTTTAAACCTTGGTTGTAACGAAATTCGTTTAAAGAAATAACTCCTTCAGATTTAGAATTGATATCGATGATTGCATCTCTATCAGTAATTCTGATTACAGTTCCTTCGATTACGTCACGCTCGTTTACAAAACCTACAGTTCCTTCTAACGCTTGCTCAAAATCTTTTAATTTTGCTTCATCAACAGCTTCAATACCTTGTTCGTATTTGTGCCAGTTAAAATCTGCTAAAAATTGTTTTGGATCTACAGCTTCTACAACCGTTTCTACAACAGCTTCAGTAGCTGTTTCTTGTACTTCAGTAGCAACTACTTGCTCTTCAGTGTTTTTTGTTTCTTCAGACATTTCTGAAAATAATTTTTGTATCTTATTGTTTTACAGATTCTTAACAATTAAAACAGCAAGAGATGTTTTTATGATTTTTGTTTACTTTTCCTTTCTTGAATCTGTTCTTGTAAAAAGGAATGCAAATTTACAAAAAATACTTGATTTTAAGTGTATTACGGAGTGAATATTTACTTTTTTTAAAATAAAAATATAGGAATTAATTTTAAATATTTAGACTAATTTTAATGCTCTTAATACTTATATCTACCAATCGAAAGACCTATGAAATAAAAACTAACTAATTTATATCATATTCTACTTATTTCATTTGTGAAAATTCGTAAAATCAGTGTCTAAAAACTACCTTTGCATTTTTTAATACCTTTTTGGTGATTTAATGAAGATGGATACACATACACAAGATTTAGTTGATAAAGGAATAATGCTTCCTCTAATGGAAGAATTCTACACAATACAAGGTGAAGGTTCTCATACAGGGACTGCTGCTTATTTTATTAGAGTTGGTGGTTGTGATGTTGGCTGCCATTGGTGTGATGTAAAAGAAAGTTGGAATGCAGATTTACACCCACCAACACTAGCAGATACTATTGTAGCTAATGTTACCAAAAATGCAAAAACTGTTGTTATTACCGGCGGTGAACCCTTAATGTGGTCTATGGATTATATTACAAATCTTTTACAAAAAAACAACATAAAAACACATATTGAGACTTCTGGAGCCTATTCATTCTCTGGAAAATGGGATTGGTTTTGTCTATCTCCAAAGAAAACAAAATTACCCTTAGCCGAATGTTATTCGGAAGCAGATGAGTTAAAAATGATTATTCATAATACCTCTGATTTTGATTTTGCCGAACAAGAAGCAGCGAAAATTAGTGGAAAATGTAAACTATATTTACAACCAGAATGGAGTAAAAAAGAAAAAATGACTCCTTTAATTGTAGACTATGTCATGAAAAATCCGAAATGGAAAATTTCGCTTCAAACTCATAAATTTTTAAATATTCCATAAATATATTTTTCGGTAAGCTCTTTCCTGCACTCAATACTTCTTTTATTTGTTTCTTTAGAGAATTAAAAAAATAGACTAATCATTGTTTAAACAGTAAATATAATTTTATAATTATAAAATAATTCTATCTATTACAGAACAAATTTTATCAAATTGCTCTGTAATTCCCATGTCAGAATTATTAAATTCAATAGCGTCATCTGCCATTACTAAAGGAGAATCTTCTCTAGTAGAATCTATTCGGTCTCTTTCTTGAACGTTGAAAAGAATGTCCTCAAAAGAAACATTATCACCAATAGCGATCAATTCCTTATAGCGTCTCGTTGCCCTTTTGTCTGCAGAAGCCGTCATAAATAGTTTTAAATGTGCGTTCGGAAAAACCACTGTACCAATATCTCTTCCGTCCATCACAATTCCTCCTTGTTTACCCATTTCCTGCTGTTCAGAGACCAATTTCTTTCTAACCTCAGAAATTGTAGCTATTTTACTTACGAATTGAGAAACCTCTAATGTTCTAATTTCTTTTTCTACATTAACGTTATTTAAAAACATTTCAGCAAAACCTAACTTCCTATTAAACTGAAAAGAAAGTGTAATCTCTTTCAAGTTTTTAATAAGATTGGTTTGATCCATAAAAGCATTAGATATAAGATTATTTTGCATAGCAAATAACGTAACTGCTCTATACATTGCTCCCGTATCTACATATATAAAATTGTATTTTTTTGCTATTAACTTAGCAATTGTACTTTTCCCTGTAGATGAAAAACCATCTATCGCAATTGTTATTTTATTATTCATTTAATATCTTCTATTATCTAAATCTATTTCTAAACTAAAAGTACTAACATTGGCCGCAGAATGAAATTTAGAATGTGCATAATTAAATTTAAATCGATTCATTTTTATTCCAAAACCAAAAGAAATTCCACTAAAAGTTCGAGCATTTTGTAATTTTAATTCTGCTGCTCTCCTAAAATTGTAACCTACCCTAATATTTATTAATTTTTCCGGAAACAATTCTGCCCCTACAATAATGTGTCGAAACGAATTTCCAATAAAACTAATATTTTTTTGTGTAACATTACCCTCTAAATCTACTGTCTGTTCTGATGCGTTCGGAGCTGAGACCATCCATTGCTGCAAATTATCTATCGTAAGATACCATTTTAAAGGTACGTGTTGTAATTTATAACTACTCCCAAATGCTAACTCAAAAGGTAGTTCTTCCTTCTGTCCATTAAAACTAGTTATTTGAACACCTAGATTACGAGCTACTAATGTAAAAGAAAATGGCTTAAAAGGACTGTGATATAAAAAAGCGAAATCAGATGCTATACCTGATGAAGAATAGCTACTAATCTGTGATGTAATAAATTTTAAATTAGCACCAAAATAAAAATTAGAATGTGGGAAATTGTATGCATACCCTAAAGAAATGGCAATATCATTTGCCCCAAAATTCCCAGTTTCATTCCCTTGTTCGTCTGCACCAACTATAGTACCATAATCTAAATACTTTATACTAGCATGTATCGTTCCAAATCGCCTAGAAATTTCTCTTGCATAAGAAATAGAACCGATATTTATTCCAGCTAAATAACTGGAATAATTGACCGATAATTTCCCATCCAATTCACTACTTATTGTAGCCGGATTCCAAATTGGTTGATTTACATCGTCGATAAGCGTAAGTACTTCACCACCTAAAGCTATTTGTCTAGCAGATGTTGAGATATTTAAAAATTGATATATATTCTCTCCACCTACTTGCGCAAAAAGTAATGAAGGGAAAAGAAAAAATAAAATAGGAAATTTCAATTTCATATGGTAGCAAAGAAACAAAGTATAAAAACAATAACGAAAATAAACTTCAAAAAATATATGTTTAAGTATAATTATTAAATATTCTATTTATT
>CALJHU010000030.1:0-54437 GCA_937771065.1 uncultured Polaribacter sp.
TGGAGTTAGTTTTGACCATATTTTTATCTTTATAGGTCCCGGAAATGGTGATATTACAGGAGATTTTTACATAGATGATCTAAAAGGACCCCAATTACAGGGTACTGCATCTATAAATGATTTTGATAAAACGATTTTTAAATTTTATCCAAATCCTGCTAAAGACATTATAACCTTTATGAATATAGATGGAAAAAAAGAAATTAAAATTTTTGATATTAATTCTAAACAAATTCTTAAAAAGACAATAAATAGTAACGAGTTGTCAATTGAAAAGTTAAAATCTGGTTTTTATTTTATGAAAATTAATGGACAGTATAGAAAGTTAATTAAAGAGTAATTATAAGCACAATATTAATAGAACGAAGCAGTAGATTTTTCTTCTGCTTCGTTTTCTTCAAAAAGGAAGTATGCATAAGTTAAAGCTATTATTTTTAAAGTTATTACCATTTGTATTTGTTTTAGGTGCAACTTTCTCATTTTCACAAACAGTCATTGTTTCTGGAGAGATTGTAGATGTCTCAGGGAATTATCTTCCTGGAGTATCAATATTGGTAGAAGGAACAACCAGTGGAGCTTCAACAGATTTTGATGGAAAATACATTATCAATCTAAAGACCCCAAATGCAACCTTAATATTTCAATATTTAGGTTTTGAAACTCAAAAAATTAAGGTTGGGAATCAAAAGAAAATCAATCTAATTTTAAAAGAAAGTTTCGATCAATTAGAAGAAATTCAAGTAGTTGCATTTTCAAAACAAAAAAAGAATAGTGTAATAGGTTCTATCACTACCTTAAAGGTGTCAGAATTAAAACAACCTACCTCAAATATTACAAATACACTAGCAGGTAAAATTTCGGGATTAATTTCATACCAAAGATCAGGTGAACCAGGAGCAGATAATGCAGCCTTTTTTATTAGGGGTGTTACAACTTTTGGCTTTAATAACAGTCCTTTAATTCTATTAGATGGCCTGCAAATAACTACTTCTGATTTAGCACGTTTAGAACCAGATAATATTGCTTCTTTTTCAATTATGAAAGATGCAACTGCTACTTCATTATATGGTGCCAGAGGAGCAAATGGTGTGGTACTGGTAACTACTAAAATAGGAAAAAAAGGAAAAGCTAAAGTTTCTGTACGTTACGAAAGTTCCATGTCTAGTCCGTCTAAAATAAATAGTTTTTTAGGAGCAGTAGATTATATGGAATTATACAATAGAGCGCAGCGATCTCGTGATCAATCTGCCAACCTATTATATTCTAAGCAAAAAATAGAAGGGACAAGAAATGGTTTAAATCCGAACATTTATCCAGATGTTGATTGGTATAGTGAACTCTTTAAAGATTTTGCAGTAAATAAAAGATTGAATATTAATATTAGTGGGGGTGGAGAGGTTGCTCAATATTATTTATCTGTTACGAATGCAAATGAAACAGGGCTGTTAAAAGTAGACCCTTTAAATAACTTTAATAATAATATTGATATCAATAGGTCTAATTTAAGAGCAAACATCAATATAAATTTAACTAAGACAACCAAGGTTGCTGCTAAGTTTTATTCTTTATTTGAAAGATATAATGGACCAATAGTAGGGGCTTCAGATATTTTTTATCAAGTAGCGCAAGCAAACCCTGCAAATTTCCCAAAGACCTACGATACAGATGATACAACGGCTAATTTTAATCATACGCTTTTTGGGAATAAAGGAAATGGTGGGTTTCCAAATCCATATGCTGAGAGTGTGCGTGGATTTAAAGACCGTTTTTCAAATACTACTTTAGCACAATTCCAGATTAACCAAGATTTAAGTTTTATTACTGATGGTTTAAAATTAAGAGCTATGGCATCTGTAAGAACGTATACAGAAAACCAGAATGAGCGAAGCTTTAAGCCTTTTTATTACGGATCTAATGAAACACAAACATCACAAGGAGTTGTAAATTCTTTATATCAAATTCAGGAAGGTACAGAGTTTTTAAACGACCCAACTATAGGGAACAATGGGAATAGTAATTTTTATTATGAAGCAGTATTAGAATATAATAAAACATTAAAAGACAAACACGAATTTGGTGGTTTATTAGTAAGTTATTTCCAAGAAGCTTTAAATACCATTGGTGGTGGTAATACAGCCTTTTCTACGTTACCTTCAAGGAATATGGGAGTTTCCGGAAGGGCTTCTTATAATTATGGAAGTAGATATTTTGGTGAATTTAACTTTGGTTACAATGGGTCAGAAAAGTTTGCAGAAAAAAATAGATTTGGTTTTTTTCCATCTGTAGGCTTTGGTTGGATAATTTCTAACGAAGCTTATTTTGAAGAAAATATTCCATCTATTAATTTATTAAAATTAAAATACACCTATGGTTTGGTTGGTAATGACGGTATTTCAAGTGCTAGTGATCGTTTCTTTTATTTATCAGATGTAAACCTGAATAATGGTGGAACGGGCTATACTTTTGGAACCAACTATAACAATTATTATAATGGTTATATCATTAATAGATATGCCAATGAAAACGTTACTTGGGAAGTTGCAACCAAAACAAATATAGGTTTAGAACTCGGACTTTTTAATAAAGTAAATATCATTGCAGACTATTTCACAGAGCAACGTAGAAATATCTATATGGAGCGCCAATACATTCCAGAAACTTCGGGTTTAACCACTTCTATTAGTAGTAATATAGGTGAAGTAAAAACACAGGGTATCGACTTGTCTATGGATTATAACCATGCTTTTAGTGGTGATTTTTATATTACCGCAAGAGGTAATTTTACGTATTCAACGAATAAGATAGAAGTAAATGGTGAGCCAGAATTCCAAAATAAAAATCTAAGCAGGCTGGGGTTCCCTGTAAATCAACAATGGGGGTATATCGCCGAGCGCTTATTTGTAGATCAGGAAGATATTGATAATTCTCCAGAACAATTTAATGGATTTTCAACTACAAATTCTTACTTGCCGGGAGATATAAAGTATACAGACATCAATCAAGATGGATTTGTAAATGAGCTAGATCAAGCACCGATAGGGAAACCAACTGTGCCAGAAATTGTTTACGGTTTTGGTGTTTCTGCAGTGTATAAGAATTTCGACCTTTCTATATTTATGCAAGGTTCTGCAAGGTCCTCATTTTTTATAAATCCAAATGATATTGCCCCATTTGTAAATGAAAGAAATGCTTTAAGTATTATAGCAAACAACCACTGGTCAGAAAACAATCCAAACCCAAATGCCTTTTGGCCTCGATTATCTACCTATGAAATTGAGAACAATCAGAAACCATCTACTTGGTGGCTTAGAGATGGCGACTTTTTAAGGCTAAAAAGTGTTGAATTTGGCTATACAATACCAGAGAAGACAGGAAGAGTTTTTGAAACTGCAAAAACAAGGTTATACCTTACAGGTTTGAATCTATTAAATTTTGCTAAGTTTAAATTATGGGATCCTGAAATGGCTGGGAATGGACTTGGGTATCCACCACAAAGAGTTATTAATATTGGCGCTCAAATAAATTTTTAAAAAATAAAAAATGAATTTAAGAAACAAATATTTAGCAATTATTTTATGTAGTATATCACTATTTATAAGTTGCGAGGATTATTTAGATATTGTGCCAGATGGGACACAGGAATTAAGTTTACTTTTTAATAGAAAAGAGACTGCATACAATGCATTGGCAAATTGTTATAGCTATTTACCTCAAAATGATGGTACTTATGCGAGTTACGTATTGTTAAGTGATGAATTGGCAGTACCCATCCCTAAAGAACCAAATTCCATTAAATTAATGAAAGGGCAGCAGAGTGTCTCTTCGCCATTGATGGGTTATTGGTCAGGGTTTTCTGCAGTAGGTAGAGGACAAGGCTCTTTATGGGAGGGCATACGTAGTTGTAATACTTTAACTGAAAATATAGACTTGGTAGTTGATATGACGCAAGAGGAAAAAAATCAATGGAAAGCTGAGGTAAAATTTTTAAAAGCATATTTTCACTTTTTATTGGTAAGCAACTATGGTCCTATTCCTATTGTAGATGTAAATTTATCTATCTCTGCTTCGGATACTGAAGTGAGGTTAGATCGCAAAACAGTAGACGCGTGTTTTAGTTATATTTTAGAAACGATTGACGCTGCTATTATAGATTTACCAGAAAAAGTACTTGGAAATAATGATGTTGGTAGAATAGATAAAGTAATCGCTAAAGCTATAAAATCAAAGGTGCTTTTATATGGTGCAAGTCCATTATTTAACGGAAATACTTCTATGTATTCGAATTTTGTAAATGTAGAAGGTGAGCATTTTTTCAATCAAAACTATGAAAGTTTGAAGTGGGAAGAAGCCGCTCAAGCTTCCAAAGATGCTTTAAATGCAGCAATTTCACAAGGGGCAACAATGTATTATTTTACGGATACAGCACCTCTTTTTGATACTAGTAATTTTCAATTTAAATTAGTGAGAGATCAGTATAATAATCGTTTTGCAATTACAGATCCTTGGAATTCAGAATTGTTATGGGGGAATTCTAGTCCGGTTACAAACGGACAATATTGGCAAATTCAATCTCCTGCGATGATGAAAGACCCAAGCTCTTCATCTGTTGAAGCTTCATGGCAATGGCTAGCTCCAAGTCTTAGAATGGCGGAAACCTATTATACCAAAAATGGGTTGCCTATCAGTGAAGACTTATCTTTTGAATATGCCGATAGATATAACACAACAACAATTGCTTTTAACCAACGATTTTATGCACAATTTGCAAATAGAACTGCAAAATTAAATTTAAATAGAGAGGCTCGTTTTTATTCAGCTCTGGGTTTCGATAGAGGTATTAATAGAACTTGGGGATCAATTTGGAATTTAAAAATGAGAAAAGGAGAAACCCATGGTAGAGTTGCCAATACTGGAGATTATTTGGTAACAGGTTATGCGCTTAAAAAATTAGTACACCAAGACTCTGAGGGAGATGCTTATAATAAAGCAATAACCTTTCCATGGCCAATGGTACGCTTAAGTGAGTTGTACTTAAACTATGCAGAAGCGCTCAACGAGTTTAGTGGGCCTTCGCAGGAAGTATATGACGCGCTGAATGAGGTTAGGGAACGTGCAGGAATACCGGCAGTAGAGGAAGCATGGAGTAATGTTAGCTATGCGGCAACTCTAAATAAACATACAACACAAGAAGGTTTAAGAGAGATTATTCAACAAGAGCGAATGATAGAATTGGCTTTTGAAGGACATCGATATTATGATATTAGAAGATGGAAGTTAGCAGAAAAATACTTTACGACACCTATTCAAGGCTGGTCTGTAGATGAAGATTCGGAAACTAATTACTATCAAATAATGGATGTTAGCCAAAGATCTTTTAACAGTCCAAGAGATTATTTGCAACCTATAAGTTTTACAGAGTTATCAAGAAATCCAAATTTAATTCAAAATCCAGGTTGGTAAAAAATAGTATTATGAAAAAACAAATAAATAAAGCACTGCTTTTTTCAATCTTTATGCTCGTAACAATTATTTCTTGCACTTCGGATGAAAACTTGGATACGAATCCCCCAGGGATTGTTACGAATATAGAAGTAATACCTACAAATGGTGGAGGTATTATTAATTATGTTTTACCTACAGATGACGATATTTTGTACGTGAAAGCAGTTTATACAAACTCACAAGGAGAAGAGGTGTTTAGGGTTTCTAGCAAGCATACAAGCACTCTAGAAGTAAATGGTCTCAATCAAACATCCGCAGTAAAAGTGAAATTATATGTGTTAGATGAAAGTGAAAATATTTCTGAATCTGTAGAGATAGAGTTTATTCCTTTAAAATCATTTATATTTTTAGTGCAAGAAAGTATAGAAATTACTGCAGATCTTGGTGGGGTTAAAATTAATTGGGATAATATCGCTGCAAAAACAGTTTTTGTTTATGTTCATATATTGGATGGGGCAAACGAAATAATTAGAATATTATCATCAAATAATGCACAAGAACTTCAATTTATTCGGGGTTTAGAACCTAAAGAAGTCACTATTTCTATAAAAGTAGAAGATTTTGATGGTAACATTACAGAATTAGAAGATAAAGGCAGGTATACGCCATTATTTGAAGAGAAAATAGATAAATCTACATGGACCCTAGTGAGTGGACAATCAATTAATGGGAATGCTTATGAAGGAAAAACAGTGAATTTTTGGGATGATGTAGTTGACACGGTTGAAACAGATGCTGATAATAGTTATTTTATTGCCACGAGAGATAATAATGGGGGAAGTTTAAATTTTCCATTAGATATTGTAATCGACTTTAATAAAAATATAAAAATACAACGTTTTATAGTTTGGCAAAGAGCATATTGGTATAATGGTGGTGGCGTAACGTATCATTATCAAGAAGAAAATCTAAAATCCTTTAATTTATATTCTAGTACAGATAATCAAACTTGGAATTTATTAGGAGAATTTGATATTGGTGACCCTAGAGATGGTTCAGGTAATATATCAACTACTGCTTTTCAAGCGGCTATAGATGGGCATGAGTTTAGTTTAGATAATACTTCTGATGCTTTTAGATATCTTAAATTTCAGATGACCTCTAACTATGGAAGTACCCAAATAACAGTAGGTTCTGAAATTACCCTATTTGGTTTAGACAATCTATAAATAAGAATTGAATAATTTTATGAAAAAATATATAACGTTGGTTGCGTTTTGTTGCGCAGTTTCTCTTAATGCTCAAGGTTTAAGAACTTTAGGGAAGAAGGTAATTAACTCAAATTCAGAGGAGGTCTTGCTTAAAGGCGTTGGTTTGGGTGGATGGATGTTGCAAGAAGGCTACATGATGAATTCTTCTGGAGCAGCGGACGCACAGTACGAGTTTATCGAAAAACTAACAAACTTAATTGGAGCAGATGAGACAGCTGAATTTTATACCAATTGGCGCAAAAACTTTGTAACCAAACAAGATGTTGATACAATAGCAAAATTGGGTTATAACAGTATTAGACTTCCAATGCATTATAATTTATTTACGCTACCTATTGAAGCAGAGTCTGTTGCTGGTGAAAATACTTGGTTGACTACTGGTTTTGAAATGGTGGATGAGCTCTTAAATTGGTGCGAAACCAATGAAATTTATTTGATTTTAGATTTGCACGCTGCACCGGGTGGACAAGGGAAAGATGTGGCAATTTCAGATTATGACGTTTCAAAACCTTCTTTATGGGAGAGCGAACTAAATAAAAGTAAAACAGTTGCTTTGTGGGGGAAATTGGCAGAAAGATATAAAGACAAAGAATGGATTGGAGGCTATGATTTACTTAACGAGGTTAATTGGCCCCTAGGGACAAATGTACTTCGGGATTTGTATGTTAGAATTACCAATGAAATTAGAGCAGTAGATTCTAATCATATTCTTTTTATTGAAGGAAATGGATTTGCGAATGACTTTTCTGGTTTAACGCCCCCATGGGACTCAAATATGGTCTACAGTCCACATAAATATTGGACCTATAATGACACTGCTTCTATGCAATGGGTATTAGATATCAGAGAACAACACAATGTGCCGCTTTGGCTTGGAGAGTCTGGTGAGAATTCTAATGCTTGGTTTACAGAGGCTATAAATTTGTTTGAAGATAATAATATTGGCTGGGCTTGGTGGCCTTGGAAGAGAATTGAAACTATTACTTGCCCTTATTCTATTAATTCTAACTCCAATTATGAAGCGATTATTAAATACTGGAAAGGTGAGGGACCAATGCCTTCAGTGACCGATGCCGTGCAAGGTTTGAGTCAGCTAACTACAGACTTGTTGATAGATAATAATGTGTATTATAAAGATGTTGTAGATGCTGTTTTAAGACAGCCGCAAGATGAAACTCATATTCCATATGCAGATCACCAAATACCAGGGGTGGTTTATTTGTCAGATTATGACTTAGGAACAAATGGTATTGCCTATTATGATGTCAACTATGCAAATTACTCCCTTTCTGGTGAGCCTTATGAAGCTTGGAATTCAGGATGGGCTTATCGTAACGATGGTGTAGATATTCAGACAAACTCAGACAATATAAATAGCAACGGATATCATATAGGTTATACGAAAGACAAAGAATGGTTAAAATATACTGTACAGGTTATAGAAACCGGTTTTTATAACATAAATTTTAGATATGCAACGACGCAAACAGGAGGAAAGGTCAAACTTTTTGTAAATGATTTAGACATCGTAGGAACTGTAAATTTGGGGAATACGGGAGGTTGGAGTAATTTTGTAAATCAATATATAGAAAATATTTATTTAGAGGCGGGTAATCATGTTTTAAAGGTTGAGATTGAAGGGAGTTCAGAATTTAATATGAGTAGTATTGAGTTTTTAAAATCAACAGATGCAATTCCGGATTTTGAGGTATTAAGTGCGAGCACGAATGGTGATGAAAAATCAATAAAGATAGTTTTAAATCATCCAATAAACCAAACAGACTTAGCAAATAGTTTGTTTGAAATAATGGTAAATAATAATTATAGACCGATAGAATCAGTAGAAATAGATGCTTCAACTACTAGGTTTGTAACAATAAAGTTAGAAGATTATTTGTTTTATCAAGATGAAATAAAAGTAAGTTACAATGGTACTATTATTACATCAATATATAACTCCTTATTAAGCACATTTGCTAGTCTAGTAGTGGATAATAATCTAAGAACTAGATTACTAATTCCTGGAAAAATACAAGCAGAAGATTTTACAAATCAAGTAGGTCTACAAATAGAAAATACCACAGATACGGGAGCAGGACAAAATATAGGGTATACAGATGCAGGAGATTATGCAGAGTATTTAATTTATATTTCTGACAGTGGCAATTATAATTTAAATACTAGAACAGCAGCGCAATCAAATGCAGGAAAAATCGAATTCGAACTCATCAATAATCAAGGAACTCAGAGTCTATCAATAATAGATTTGCCAATTACAGGTGGTTGGCAATCCTGGCAAACTACGTCTACTCAAACTGTTTTAAATACAGGTATTTACACCTTAAAGATGAAAGTATTAAAGAGTGGCTTTAATCTAAATTGGTTTGATTTTGAATTTGTAAGTAGTTTAAGTGTTACGGATTTAAAAAACAATACGATATCTATTTATCCAAACCCTGTTTTAGATCAATTTCAAATTAATCTAAATAAGCAACAAAAGATTCTAAATCTAAAGATTTTAGATGTGAATGGACGTATCGTAAAAAGGATAAAACTTAATTTATCAAGTAATACCTATGAGCTTTCAAATTTAAAAGCAGGAATTTATTTTTTGATATTAGAGACTGACAAAGGCCGCCTTGAAAAGAAAATAATCAAAATATAAATTGTAATAGTAATTGAAAAGAATCATTGCATTTTCCAATGTCATATTTTAATTCTCTTACTTCCTTTTGAAATGTAAAAAGAAAGTATTAGGGGAGTATTTATAAAAATAAAGAAATATTTTTAATCCAGATGTATCTAAAAGCATTAAACTAATTGAAATCAAAAGCTCCTATGAAAAACAAATTTTATTACTATTTATTAACGTTCTGTGTGTTTGGAATTTTAAATGTTTCTTGTAACTCGAAAAGTAAAAAAAAGATTGTTAAGGCAGTGGTGCCGGATATTTGGCAGATAGATTTTATTGATAATTTTGATACTTTTAACCCAAATAATTGGCAAGATCAGCGTATTTGGGTTAATAACGAAACGCATTGTTATGTGCCAAATGGTGAATTTGGAACAAGAGAAGTTAGTGGTGGTTCATTAAAGTTGAAGGTCGTAAATACAGGTAAAAAAAGTCCTTGCGATAATTTAGATAAGTTTGGAAAACAACATCCAGAAACGCAATATGTAGCGGGTAGAATTACCACTAAAAATAGAAAAGAATTTGTCAAAGGAAAATGGACAGCTAGGCTAAAGTTAGGTAGTAATGGAGAACCGAGTATGTTTCCTGCTTGGTGGATTCTTGGTGCACAAAATAATGAAGCACCAGTAGAAGATGTAGATGAAAATATTTGTTGGCCTTTAAAAGGTTCTGGTGAGATAGATATTTTTGAGCATCATGGGGATCATCACAAAAATCAATTTACAGCAGGTGCTATTAAAAGTTTGGAAACTTGTGATAAAGGAGACTGGTGGAGCTTGCGAAAAGGATTTGATGTTACTCTCAATGAATACCATGAGTATTCCGTTGAATGGGAGGCGAGTGATCTTGTTTATAAAGTGGATCAAAAAGAGATTTATCGAAATAAAGGAGAAGGCGACAACTACCCAGAAAAAATGTTTGCTATTCTAAATTTTGCCAAAATTACAGATACACCAATGAAGGGTGAGTGGGTAATGGATGTTGATTGGGTTAAACATGAATTTAGAAAAGAAGGGAATACCAAATAAAATAAATCTTTAAATAAGATATCTAAATCGGTTTCGTAAGTGTTTTGGTGCTTTTTACAATAGTAAATTAATGTTATTAAAATTCTATACCTACTTTAATCCTCTGAAAATAGAATTAGTTAAAAATACAGACGTATGGATATTATAAATAAAATGTTTAAAAAATATAAAATAGTATGTTTCTTGATGCTGATTGTAGCGTGCTCAAAATCAGAAATTAAAGAAGTATATAAAATTGAAAACCGCGCAATAGAAAACTATAAAAATAGAACATTGCAAGTATATACAACTGCAAGAGGCACAGCGTTAAGATTAACAAAAACGAGCGAGCAAACATTTAAGGATAAAGTACAGCCTTTAGAAACGGAAATTGCTGTTTTTGTAAATCCTAAAAAAACTTTTCAAGAGTATTTAGGCATTGGTGGTGCCATTACGGATGCCTCTGCTGAGGTGTTTTCGACTTTAAATAATGAGCAGCAAGAAAGAGTATTACAATCTTTATATGGCAAGGATGGTATTGGTTATAATATTATTAGAACCAGTATTCATAGTAGCGATTTTGGTTTAGGTAGCCATACTTATATCGAAGAGGGTGATGCTCAGTTAAAAACATTTACAATTAAAAAGGACAAAGAAAAAAGAGTTCCTTTTATAAAAAGAGCCATTGCTTTAATTAAAAAAGAAGATTTAGTTTTTTATGCAAGTCCTTGGAGTCCGCCAGCTTTTATGAAAACGAATAAGAATATGTTGCAAGGAGGTAAGTTGCTTCCAGAATTTCGTCAATCTTGGGCAAATTACTATGTGAAATTTATTAAAGCGTATGAAAAAGAAGGTATTCCGGTTTGGGGATTAACTATTCAAAATGAACCAATGGCTGTGCAAAGGTGGGAGTCTTGTATTTATACAGCAAATGAAGAACGAGATTTTCTAAAAAATTATTTAGGTCCTACGTTAGAAAAAGCAGGTTTAGGAGACAAGAACATTGTTGTTTGGGACCATAATAGAGACTTAATTTCAGACAGAGCTAATACTATTTTTGAAGATCTAGAAGCATCTAAATATGCCTGGGGGATAGGTTTTCATTGGTATGAAACATGGACAGGTGGTTTGCCTAAATATGATAATTTAAAAAATATTAAAGAATCTTTTCCTTCTAAAAATCTATTATTTACAGAAGGCTGTGCTGAAGGCTTTAATTCTGAAGAAATTACAGTTTTGGCCAAATGCAGAACGATATGGAAATTCAATAATAAATGATTTTAACAGTGGTGTGGTTGGTTGGACAGACTGGAATATTTTATTAGACGAACGAGGTGGTCCAAATCATGTTCAAAATTTTTGTTTTGCACCAATTCATGCAGATACAAAAACAGGACTATTAACATTTACTCCTACCTATTATTATATAGGTCATTTTTCTAAATTCATAAAACCAGGTGCCTTAAGAATAAGCACAACAACCAGCAGAACTGCCATAGAGAGTACTTCTTTTAAAAATAAAGACGGTAAAATAGTAACTGTGGTTATGAATAAAACAGATGCTAAAATGGGTTACAAACTTATTGTAGGCAATAGTGAAACATTTTTAGAAATAGAACCGCGTGCAATGCAGTCTATTATTTACTAAATTTACTTTTTTTAAATTCAAAAAAAACATGAATAATAAGACATACACCATTTTTATAAGTTTTATAGTTGCACTAGGAGGATTCCTTTTTGGCTTTGACGCAGGAATTATTTCTGGAGTAATGTCTTTTGCAGGACCTGAGTTTGATTTGAGTGAAATACAAGCTGGTTGGGTAGTTAGTGCTCCTTCCTTTGCAGCAATGTTTGCGATGCTTTTCTCAGGGCGAATAAGCGATTTAATTGGACGAAAGAAAACACTTATTTTTGTTGCTTTTTTATATGCAATTTCTGCAATGTTATCTGCTATGGCAGGTTCTTATGAAGTGCTATATATCGCAAGAATTATTGGAGGTATTGCATTTGGTGCGGCATTGGTTTTAGCACCAATTTATATTGCAGAAATTTCAACAGCAGAAAATAGAGGCAAGTTGGTTTCTTTGCAACAACTGAATATTGTGTTTGGTTTTTTTGCGGCATTTTTAAGCAATTATTTTTTCAATAAATACAACACAATCGATAGTGCATTTTTAACTGATGAAAACGTTTGGAGATGGATGTTAGGAGTAGAGTTAATTCCTGCAATCATATACTTTGTTTTCTTGTTTTTTGTTCCTAAAAGTCCGCGTTGGTTGTATTTAAATAATGATTTTGCAGAAGCAAAAAAAGTTTTAATTAAAATTCATGGTGTTGATCGCGGAAGTGCAGAGATTGCTGCGATCGAAAAAAATATACATTCAGACGAAAACAAATCTAAATTAAAAATTAAAGACTTGTTAAAACCATCATTACGTTTTATTTTAGTAATAGGTTTAGTTGTTGGTGTATTGCAGCAAATTACGGGTATTAATGCAGTGTATTTCTACGCAACCTCTATATTTAAACAAACAGGTATTGGAACAGATGCTGCTTTCTCATCAGGAGTTTTATTAAGTACAATTTCGGTAATTTTCACTTTTGTAGCTATTTATTTAATTGATAGAATGGGCAGAAGACCATTGTTGTTAATTGGTACCGCGGGTATTGCAGTTAGTCTATTGGTATGTGCTTATGGTTTTAATGAGGCAACATATCAATTATCAAAAGAAGAAATCAATCAATTTGAGTTTTCTGATGCTGAAAAACTACTCCCTTTTGCAGATAAGTTATATGACAATGATGTCGAGTTTAAAAATGAATTAAAAGAGGTTTTAGGTACTAAAATTTATAGTAAAAATGATGGCGCTATTTTAGAGGCATCAACCATTATTAATGCGAATTTAATATTAATTGGTATTTTAGGTTTTATAGCCTGTTTTGCTTTTTCATTAGGTCCTGTAATGTGGGTGCTTTTATCGGAGTTATATCCTATAAAATACAGAGGTTTGGCAATTGGTGTTATTGCTTTTATTAACTCTTTAATAAGCTCTTTGGTACAATTAGTTTTTCCTTGGGAATTATCTAATTTAGGAAATGCCTTAACTTTTTTCTTATTTGGTGCAGTAGCTTTCATAGGATTCTTTATGCTGTTAAAAATACTACCAGAAACCAAAGGAAAATCATTAGAAGAATTAGAGCTAGAATTAATAAAAAACTAAACTACTTTCCAATACAAAAATTCCCAAAAATATGTCCTAGGATATCTTTGTCTACGTCATACTCACCAGTAATGTTACCTAAATGACGCAAGCACTCTCTAATATCAATAGAGAACAAGTCTGTAGAGATTTCTAAGTCAATACCCTCTTGTACAGAAGAAATTGCCATTAAAGCATTGTTTAGGGCTTCAAAATGTCTAGAATTTGTAACAATAGTTTCATTATTGCTTAAGGCACCAATATTAACCAAAGAAGTTAATTCAGACTGAAGTGTCTCAATTCCTGTCTTATTTTTTGCTGAAAGTAAAATTAAGTTTTCAATTTCAGATTGCAGTGTAGTGGTTTCTGCAGCAGAAAGGGTATCTATTTTATTTGCAATAACTAACACACGCTTGTTTGGAAAACGTGTTTTAATGATTTCTATTTCTGCCAAAAATTGATTTTTATTTTTACCAAATTTATTTGCATCAATTAAGAAAATGATTAGTTGCGCGTTGTCCGCTTTTTCATATGCTTTTTTAATTCCTATGCTTTCTATAATATCTTTTGTTTCTCTAATTCCTGCAGTATCTATAAATCGAAAAGCAACACCGTCTATAATTATTTCATCTTCAATAGCATCTCTGGTAGTTCCGGCAATATCAGAAACAATTGCCTTTTCTTCATTTAAAATTGAATTTAACAAAGTAGATTTACCAACATTTGGTTCTCCTATAATCGCAACTGGAATTCCGTTTTTCAACGCATTTCCAAAAGAAAAAGAATCTATCAAGCGTTTTAAAACAAAAGTGATTTTTGCTACCAATTCTCTAAATTTTGCTCTGTCTGCAAATTCTACATCTTCACCAGAAAAATCGAGTTCTAATTCAATTAACGCAGCAAAATCTAACAATTGTACACGCAACTCTTTTAATTCATTGGTAATACCACCGCGCATTTGCTGAATGGCCATTTGATGACTGGCAGCAGAGTTAGAAGCAATTACATCTGCAACGGCTTCAGCCTGACTCAAATCCATCTTTCCGTTTAAAAAGGCACGCATAGTGAATTCACCATTATCTGCCATTCTACACCCTTTTTTAAGAAATAATTGAATAATTTCTTGCTGTATAAAACTAGAACCATGACAAGAAATTTCTACTATATTTTCACCCGTATAAGAGTTCGGATTCTTAAATACAGAAACAAGTACCTCGTCTAAAATAATATTGTTTTCTATAATATGACCTAAATGAATGGTATGTGTTTTCTGATTTAATAAGGACTTATTTTTTCTAATAGATTTAAAATTCGCTTCAACAAAATGAATCGCATTTTCACCTGAAAGTCTAATTACAGAGATTGCACCAACACCGGCTGGGGTAGCTAAAGCAATAATAGTATCGTTTTGAATCATGTTGCAAATATACGGCGCTTAATTAAGTTGAATTACTCTTTTTGTGCTAATATAATTTGAGTTAATTGAAAGCTCTTTTAAATGCAATACATCTTCACGAAATAAGTATTTAGATATTCTTAATAATATCTTCATATTCGTGGTAGAAGCTTTCAAATTTGGGCATAGTTTCAACAAAGAACTCAAAACAAGTACGCCAAGTATTTTTATTATGAATGCTAAATTTTCCTTCAAAGGGAACATAAATTCTATGAATTGTTTTTCCGTTATCCAATTCAAATTCATCATTAAAAATAATTTTTGGAATATCAGTTTCTAATAAGACTTTTAAGGAAAGCATCTGGTCATAGTAGAGTAAGTTTACTAATTCATCCGGATTTTCTATATCTATGCATACTGCTGCATTTTTTCTACCTGCTACAAATTTTAGAGAAAAACCTTTTACTTGGGTATTGTATAGCAGCCATTTCCTCGGAAAAGACTTTCCAAAGCTTGTCCAAAATTCTTTTCGTAATAAAGCAGCTTCTTCTTTGCTAAACATTTAGATCAATTATGGGTTATCTTATTATTTATCCATGAATTTTAGCAACGTTTCCGCGCTCAATCATCATTTCAGCTTCAAAAGCTAATAATGCGTTCCATTTTTCATCAACAATAGCTCTGTCTTGATATTCTCTTGCAAATTTTAAGAAGGTAGTATAGTGGTTTGCTTCAGAAATCATTAAGTTTTTGTAAAACTTAGAAAGCTCTTCATCTTCCATGTTTTCAGAGAAAACTTTAAAGCGTTCGCAACTTCTAGCTTCAATTAATGCAGCTACTAGCAAGCGCTGTACAAGTGCATTTGTTCTGTCTTTTGTCTTGTTAAAAAACTTTTGAAGTCTAATAGCGTAATCATTCTTTTGTTCGCGCCCTAAAACCATGCCTCTTTTTACCATTAATAAATGCACCATTTTAAAATGTTGCATCTCTTCAATAGCAATGTTACTCATTTCTTTTACAAGTTCTGTTTCTTCAGAATAGTTAATAATAATAGAAACTGCATTAGAGGCGGCTTTTTGTTCTAAAAAAGCATGATCTGTTAATATTTGTTCTAAGTTTACTTTAGCTATATCAGCCCAAGAAGTTTCTGTATCAAATTGTAATCCTAACATTTTTCTATAATTTTTTGCAAACTCGCTCCAAAATAAGCCAGTGCTTTAATTTCTTTAACACTTGCTAACCTTTCATTACTTAGCACTAATAAGCCAACATTGGTAGCCTCTATATGGTATTGTTTATTGCTTTCAAAAAACAAAATTAGTTCATCTGTAAAAAATGCTCTAATTTTTTCTTCATTTTTTCCTGATAAATAAAAACGTTTGCTAAAATCTGGATGTGCATCAATGTCGATATCTTTATAACCAGAAAAATGCAAGATATATTCAAAAATACCTTCTTTGTCTAAGGTGAATTTTGGAATTTTGTTTTTAGTATGAATGTGCAACATTGTTGCCTTTATAACCTGTTTAGCAATCATTTCTCCTTCAGAAAACTGCACATCAAAAATTGTACAGTCATTGTTAGTTAAAACATTTGAAACTTTATCAATTTTACGAGTCTTAAAATATCCGAAGTTAGTCAGCTCTTTCAATTCAAGATCAGAAAATGCTTCATAAGAATACTGCATTTCTTCACTAATTTTCTGAATAAATTTTTGCCTTTTGGTGAGCACTCCTTTTTTAGGAACTCTATGTTTAGGTAATATTTTTCGAAGTGCAAATGGATGGGCACTTCCGGGTTTAGAATCATCCAATCCTATCACTTCAAAATGACCACCTTTTCGCTCAAAAGTTTCAGAATAATTATTCATATTTTCCATAACCGAATGATCTACAAAATCACACAAAGTAAAATCTACAATGGCTTCCTCAGTTTCTGGTATTTGATCTAATTTAGATTTTAATTTGGTGTAGTTTAAAAAGCTAGAAAAATTCTTAACACTCACATAATATTTTCCATCTTCGGTAAACATTAAAACATTTGGTTTTAAAATATTTTTAATAAATAATAAAACGTTTTTATTGATAATTACGTGAATTATGAATGTGATAATGATACCTACTAAAATACCGGTAATCAGACTTGTAGATATTGTTACTAAAAGTGTTGCTATAAATATTAATAATTGTTCAGACCCAATGTTAAAAACCTTCTTTAGGTTTTCTGGAGCTGCTAATTTGTAACCTGTAAAGACTAAAATTGCTGCTAAAGCAGATAGTGGAATCTTTCGTAATTCAGTTGCAAAAAGAAGAATAAAGGCAACTAAAAATAACGCATGAAAAAAGTTTGCAGATCTATTACTACCTTTATTATTCACATTTACAGAACTTCTTGCAATTACGGTAACTACATTTAAACCTCCTAAAAAACCACTAATTACGGTAGCTAAACCTAAAGCTCTTATGTCTTTGTTTACGTTAGATCGTCTCTTTAATGGGTCTAATTTATCAACGGCTTTTATACTTAATAAACTTTCTATACTTGCTATTAGTGTAATTGAAATAACAGCACTTATAAATTCTAATTGGTATACTTTTCCGAAGTCTGGAAAGGCAAAATTGGATAGAATATCATTAGGTAATGCAATTAGTAATTTTTTTTCTATTGGATAAGTTACAGCAGAAAATACATCAAAATAGTAATACAGACCAACACTTAAAACGACAATCCACATAGGTGCAGGAATTAACTGAAAGTATCTATTTCTAATTTTGCTGTAGAAAACCATGATTAATAGGCTAATTACTCCAATTAAACCTGCATAAAACATGCTAGAATTATCTGTTTTTAAAAAGTTGAAAATTCCTTCAGGAACTTGAATTAATAACTCCACAATGCTTCCTTTTGCATCTAAGTTTCCGAGCATTACGTGAATTTGCTTTGCAAAAATTCCAATTCCTATAGCAGCCAACATTCCTTGTATGGCAGAAGATGGGAAGAAATCTCCCAAAGCTCCCATTCTTAAAAAGCCAAGAATTATTAAAAGGATACCAGAAATCACAATAGCGGCGAGTGTATAAAGATACCCTTGATACATATCACCGTTTCCTAAAACGGTAATAGCAGATAGGATTACAACGACCAGACCATTTCCTGGACCTGTTATGGTTACTTTAGAGCCTCCAATTAAAGAGACTACAATACCACCAATAATTGCAGCAATAATTCCTGAAATAGGTGGTGCGCCGGAGGCTAAGGCCAATCCTAAACCTAAAGGAAGGGCGATAAGGGAAACCACGAAGCCAGAAAAAAGGTTTCTTGGAATCTCTCCTATGAATGTTTTTAGGGTATTTTTTTTATTCATTTATTTTACAATTAAAACATCTGTTGGTAATTCAGATAATATATATTCAATATCATGTGGAAAAATTCTATCTAGAATACCGACATTTGTTGGAGCATTCATTACGAGTAAATCGGCCCTTTTAATTTTAGCATAATGGCCAATAGAGTATCCTCTCGTTCCAAAAATACTTTGCATTTGTATAGAAATATTTTCGGAATCAATACCTTTTAAAATGTTTTTTACACGTTGATCTTCTCTGTTTTTTAAACGTTCTTTTATAATAGTTGCTTTTCTTAAGCTCTTATCATCATCCACCTTTACTTGCAGTTCACTTTGACTAATTTCTTCAACAATTGTTACTTTTTTACACATCAAATGTTTAGAAAATAAGACTGAAGTCCGTATTGTTTCTTCTGTTTTTTCGTCTTTTAATCCGTTGACAACTATGTGTTTACATGCTTGTCTTTCAATAGATGGTTTAATTAAAAGTAAGATAGAGCAAGATGCTTTTCTTGTTAGTTTTCTAGCAATAGAGCCTACGTAATATTTTAATAAATTCTCTTTTTGTAATGCTCCTAAAATTAGTAAATCTATTTGTTCTTCAATTACAGTATTTAAAATGACCTTTACAGGCTCTCCTTCTTGCCAAACTGTTTTTATTGGTTTTTTAAGTACCTCTGCTTCCGAAAGAATTTGCTGCAAGTCAGTTTCTTTTTTATTTGTTTTTTCACCAACATGCACGCCAATTAATTCGGCATTAAACATGTTACAAATTCTTACTGCCTCAAATAAATTTGGTTTCAAATTTGGAGAGAATGCAATACCAATTAAAATTTTATGAATTTTTTGCAAATGATGTGTTTAAAATTATTCTATTTGCACAAGATAATAAACTTTGTAAGAATTTTTTATAGGAAATAAAAAAACTATAAAATTATTTTTATGTTACTGAAATATTCTTAAATCTAGGTTCGTAAAAAACAATCAAGGTAAATGTCTACTTAATTATATTTTACTTATACAGAGTTCGTTAGCTTATGAGAAGTACTTTTTTTCTACTTCTTGTGCATCTTTAATGATTTCTGGTGGATATTTGTAAAGATTTAATATTTGAATTGCATTTCTAGTTGTTAATTTACCTTCTTTAATTTTATGATCAAAAAATAGGTTGTTATTTTCTATTTCTTCACTGAAGTGATACAGTTTATAATCTTCTTTCTTTAATAACTCTGTCAACTCTATATCATGCGTAGAAACTAAAACAGTATTATTTTTATTATTTAAATAAGATAGAATGGCTTTTCCTCCAGAAATTCTTTCTACAGTATTTGTGCCTTTAAAAATTTCATCTAACACAAATAAACAAGGGTTTTTATCTTTGGAGGCATCAATTAGTTTTTTAATAGCGAGTACTTCTTGTAAATAGTAGCTGGTGTCTTCCAGTAAGTCATCAGAAATTCTAATAGAAGAATATACTTTGTAAAAAGGAGCCGTATAAGAAGTAGCAAAACAAATATGAAGTGTTTGTGCTAAAATACTATTTAAGGCAACAGTTCTTATAAATGTACTTTTGCCAGACATATTTGAACCTGTTAATAGCATGCTTTTATCTAATAAATTTACATTATTTACAATACAGTTTTTAATTAATGGATGATATATTGCAGACACTTCTAATTTATTTGAAGGACTAAAAGAAGGTGTACAAATTTTTAAATCTCCAGATTTTAAAGAAGCGGTAGAAATAGCAACATCTATTTCACCTATACGAAGAAACATACTTTCAATACTTTCTTTCTCTCTTTTGAGTGCATCTAAAAAGCTATAAAAAACTAAATATTCTATATTAAATACTATTTTAATAAGCTCTATAAGCAACCAAATAGGAAAAAGCCACTCATTGCTAATGTTTTTTTCAAAGGCTATAAATTCAGATTGAAACATAATACCATCAATCTTTTTTATGAACGAAAAATCTTTAAAATGATTTGCTACAATAGGTTGTTTAGTTAATTGTTTGGTTACTTTAAGGCTTTTAGATAATTGTCGAATACCTTGTAAATAATAATTTACATTTCCCTTATTTTGATAATGAAAAACAGAATTTACTGCAAATAGAGGAACTAATAAAATAATAACAATCGGCAAATAGAAAGATATTAATATAACGGCTACGGAAGTTGTAGTTAATAATTTTACATACCATATATTTTTTGGTTTGCTAATTTGTTTCCCGTTAAATAATTCTTCTAGATAGTAAGAGCTAGTAACATTTAGTTTAGACAGTTCTATCTGACAAGAAATACTTGCCTCTTTATCTTTTTGAAAGCACGCTCTTAATGCATCAAATTTTAACAAAGCATCAAGGGTGCCGATGGTTCTTAATTTAAAGTATAAATATTGCTGACCAATTTTTGAGGAGGTTCTGTCTAAGATTTTAAAGACTTCATCGATATCAAGGTCAATTTTACTCTTTTCGGATATTATCTGATACGCTTCTTCTTTATGCGCATTGTTTTCGAAGTACTTGCCAATCACAAAAAAGTTATAATTTGCTCTCTTATTTTGGACTCCCCAATTATCGTAAAGTGTTGCTTTAAATTTTTTGAAGCGTTTCTTTTTAAGATAGTTACTAATTAAAAAACCCAAAATTAAAATAAATGCAAATCCTAGAAGGTAATTCATAGTAAAAGATAAAAATTAAGTAATACTTTTATTTAGATTATTAATAAGTAGCAGAAAATCTATTTTTGTTACAAGTCTAATTCAAAAGCCTGACGCAGTTTTTCTAAAAACGGATTCTTCTCTTTTAGTTTTTTGTATTTTTCATCGGGTGTGTAGGCAAACTTTTTTTCTACTGCTTCATTCAACAGTACAACAATAGCAATACCATAATTATTTAATTCTTCTCTAAGGAAATTCATCAATTTAGGTCTTCCTTTTTTAAATTGATCTTGCATCAACTTATTAGGAACTGTAAAATAAATTTTAAAATCTGCACCTAAGGTAGGAATGTCTGTACCAATAATAGATGCAATACTACGCTCTCCTTTTTTATTTAATAGTTCCACATAAGATTTCCAGAGTTCTTGTAGTTTCTTTTCTGTAAACGCATCTTTTGGGTGGTTGTCAAAATTCTCTTGTACAGCTGTCTTTTTGGTGTCTTTCTGCTTGTTAAAGCCTTTGAGAGAGTATTTGCTAGGCTCTTTTGCTAAACGTCCTAAGTTCTTTAAAACAGGCCTTTCTAATGCAGGTTTTGGTTTTTCTATAACTGCAGTAGCGGGTATTTTTACTGTTTCTGTTTTAGATACAAGAATTTTGGCTATTTTCTTTTTAGTAGGTGAAAGTGATTGGAAAAAAGTAGCAGGGATTATGTAGTTAGCTGACTTTTTTTTTTCTCCATCAAAAGTGATAGAGGCAATCTGCATTAAGCTTAATTCTACCAGCAAACGCTGATTTTTAGAAGCTCTATAGTTTAAGTCGCAATCATTGGCCTTTTGAATAGCTTGCATTAAAAAAGGAATGCTCGCTGCAGTAGCTTGCATTAGGTATTTCTTTTTGGCATTGTCTCCAACTTCCAATAGTTCTAAGGTTACTTTGTCTTTGGCAACTAGCAAATCTCTAAAATGACTTGCCAAACCGTTTATAAAGTGATGGCCTTCAAATCCCTTTCCTAAAACAATATTAAAGGCATTTAAAACTTCTGGTATTTTATTGGCTAACAATAAATCTGTCATGCCAAAATAGGTGTCATAATCTAAAACGTTTAAGTTTTCTGTAACCGCCTCTCTGGTTAAGTTTTTTCCTGAAAAACTTACCACTCTGTCAAAAATAGATAAAGCGTCTCGCATAGCGCCATCTGCTTTCTGAGCAATTATATGCAAAGCATCATCTTCTGCAGTAATATTTTCTTTTTCACTAATTGTTTTTAGATAGTTTTTTGCATCTAAAACGCCAATTCTTTTAAAGTCGAAAATTTGACAACGAGATAATATCGTAGGAATTATTTTATGTTTTTCTGTAGTTGCTAAAATGAAAATAGCATGCGCCGGAGGCTCTTCCAACGTTTTTAAAAATGCATTAAAGGCTGCCTGAGATAGCATGTGCACTTCATCTATAATATATACTTTGTATTTACCAGTTTGTGGTGGTATTCTAACCTGGTCTGTTAAACTTCTAATATCATCAACAGAATTGTTAGAAGCGGCATCTAATTCAAAAATATTGAAAGCAAAATCTTCTTCTTCGGCATTTTCTGCGTCTTGTTGATTGATTCTTTTTGCCAAAATTCTAGCACAAGAAGTTTTACCAACACCACGCGGACCTGTAAATAACAAAGCTTGCGCTAAGTGATTATTTTTTATAGCATTCTCTAACGTATTTGTTATAGCCTGTTGGCCAACTACGTCCTTAAAGTGTTTAGGACGGTATTTACGTGCTGATACTATAAATTGCTCCATGAATAAAATAAATATTTTAACAAAAATAGTTATCTAAAGCCTCGCAAGCAAAAAGGTTTCTTAACAAAATGCTAAAGTTGTAAACAACTGCAAAAAGATACGTAATTTTACAACTTATTAAAGGATTTAAAGTTTGTTTAAAGGACGTATTTTTTTTACAAACACTAAAAAATAGAAAGATGAAAATTATAGAAACGATTTTAGTAGTTAGTTTTACAATAGTATTGGTTTCTTGTTTTGGCTTTTCTGAAAAGAAAAAAAATACACAATTCAAAGAAAAAACAACCTTTATGCCGCAAGAAAATACAGCAGTTGTTTATTTTGCAAGTGGATGTTTTTGGTGTGTAGAAGCTATTTTTGAGAGTGTAATCGGAGTAGAAGAAGCAGTCTCGGGTTATGCTGGCGGAAATACATTAAACCCTACCTATGAGAAAATAGGGACAGGGAAAACAGGACATTCAGAAACGGTTGCAGTGTATTATAACCCTGAAAAGGTACGTTTTAAAACTTTAGTAGATGTGTTTTTTGGTTCTCACAATCCAACGACAGTAAATGGGCAACACCCAGATTACGGTTCACAATACCGTTCTATTGCTTTTTATAAAACTCAGAATGAAAAGAAAATTATAGAAGATGCCATTATCAAACTAAATGCAGAAGTGTATAAAGAAAAAATTGTAACAGAGGTAACGCTATTTAGTAAGTTTTATAAAGCAGAAGACTATCACCAAGACTTTGAAAGAAGAAATCCAAACCAGGGTTATGTAAAAGCGGTTTCTGTACCAAGATTAAATAAATTTAAAAAGAAGTTTCCACAGTTGTTGAAAAATGATAAACACTAAATGGTTTATTCTATTATATTTAAAAAAAAGCAACTCTTCGAGTTGCTTTTTTGTTTTTTAAATCTTTGTATATAAAGTTAGTTCTAATATCCAAACAAAAACCAGTAATAGGTTATTCTAAATTTAAATTTTTATTCGTTTTTATTGTAAGAGTTACGCATAGTGTATCACTACTATTTTATATATAAAAATGAAAATTGTTATGACCATTATGCTTACGGTTGCAAATATAATTGAAGACTTGAAATGTGTTTTTGATTTTAATATCATCTGTATAACATTTTTTTATAAATTTAAAACGAAATATTTGATTAATCAACAGAAAAGACCACAACAAAAAACATACATTGGATTTTTTTTTAAAACGATTGAAACATAAGTTATTATTGAAGTTCTAAAGTAAAGTAAAAAGAGTTCTTTTTTAATGTTGTGGATATGTATAGATACAGATCACTTTTGATGTAGTATTATATTGTTATTTTTAAGAAATATTATTCTGACTTCTCTACTTTGTCAGCAATAATTCTTTTTTTCATATTGGCAACTTCCCAAGCGGTATGAAAAACCAAACGTGTTCTATTTTCTAACAAATCATAGTTAATCTTGTCTGGCGTATCTGAAGGTTTATGGTAATCTGCGTGCGTACCATTAAAATAGAAAATAATTGGCACATTATTTTTAGCAAAGTTATAATGGTCAGATCTGTAATAGAATCTATTAGGATCATTTTCATCATTATATTTATAGTCTAAATTAATATTTGTATATTTTTTGTTTACTGCTTCAGAGACGTTGTGTAATTCTGTACTTAATTTGTCTGAACCAATTAAATATACATAGTTAGGATCTGCTTTGTGCCTGTCATCAATTCGACCAACCATATCAATATTCAAATCGCACACAGTATTTGCCAATGGAAAGATAGGATCTACATCTGTATAATATTTAGAACCTAATAAGCCTTTTTCTTCTCCAGTTACATGTAAAAATAAGATAGAACGTTTTGGTCCTTTTCCTGCTTTTACTGCCATTTTAAAGGCCTGTGCAATTTCTAGCATAGCTACAGTTCCAGAGCCGTCATCGTCTGCACCATTGTAAATTTCACCATCTTTAATTCCTTCATGATCTAAATGCGCAGAAATAACTACAATTTCTTCTGGCTTTTCTGTTCCTTTTATAAAAGCAACGACGTTTTCAGAATCTTTAAAAGTACCTCTTCTTACGTTTTTATTAATCCACTCTGCAGGTACTTCTTGAAAATAATCATCGCCGCCTAAAGGAGAAACAATACCTTCAGAGACATAAAAGTCTTTTAAATATGCGACTGCCATCTTTTGTCCAGGTTCACCCGTGTCTCTTCCTTCAAAGGCATCTGAAGCATAGATAAATAAGTGTTCTCCTAAATCTTTCGCAGTAATTGATGCTGCATATTTTGCAGCCTGATCTACGTTAGCATCTTCACTAGAAGTCGTTTTACTAGAGCCACAAGCCATAAAAGCAATGGCACTAGCCATGTATAGTATTTTTTTCATTGATGTAAAAGTATTTGTTTAATCTTCAAAAGTAATAAAAAGTTGCAATAATCTCAAAACTAAGTTTTGTTAATTACAAACTGTTGTAAGGATTTGTTAAATTTTAAAAGGTTATTTGGAAATAGTTTATCAAAGGCATTTTTTGCAATTAATGCTTCTATAGTGCCAAATTGAAGGTTGTTTTCTGTTAGTAAAATAATTTCATCAGAAAGTTTTAATGCTAAATTTATTTCATGAGAAGATACAATAATAGTCTTATTCGTTTGCTTAACTAATTGCTGCAATAATGAAAATATATTTATCGTTTGATGCATGTCTAGATGTGCCGTGGGTTCATCTAAAATAATAACGTCTGTGTCTTGTGCCAAAGCTCTGGCTATCAGTACACGTTGCAATTGGCCATCACTTAATTCATAAAAACGTTGGTTTTTTAAGTGTTCAATTCCAGTTTGCTTTATAGCGGTTTCTATCTTTTTTAAATCAGCTTTCGAGAGCGTATCAATCCAATTAGTATAAGGTTGTCTGCCAAACGCAATTAGTTCAAAAACAGTTAGCTGACTTTCGGGTAAACGCTCTGTTAATACTACACTTAGTTTTTTAGAAAGATCATTTTCAGAATAGGTATTTAATTCTTTTCCTTCAAAATAAATAGCGCCAGTAATAGGTTTTTGAACTTTACAAAGTGTTCTTAAGAGTGTCGATTTACCGATACCATTTTTACCTAAAACACTAATTAGTTTTCCTTTTTCTATAGAAAGGTTTATGTTAGAAAAAATAATGTGGTCTTGCTTTTTCTGTGGATACCCAATTGTGAGGTTATCCGTTTTTAAGATGCTATTTTCAGAGTTTTCTATCATTTAAACAAATAATTTCTTTTTTCTAATGAGCAACCAAATAACAATTGGAGCCCCAAATAAAGAGGTAATTGCGTTAATTGGTAAGGTAAATTCACTCGTTGGTAATTGGGATATAGAATCGCAAATTAATAGAATACTTGCTCCTAGAATTATTACAGCGGGAAGCAGTATTTTGTGATTAGAGGAAACGAAAATCATTCTAGCAATGTGCGGCACTGCCAAGCCTACAAAAGCAATTGGACCTGCAAAAGCGGTAATAACTCCTGTTAAAATACTTGTAATTAATAAAATAATATTTCTATTCTTTTTTACATTAATACCTAAGCTTTTTGCATAATTTTCACCTAATAGCAGACTGTTTAAAGGTTTTATAACTGCTACCGTTGCTAACATACCAATAACGTAAATAACCATAAAAACTAAGATTTCATTCCAAGAAAGGTTGCCAAGGCTGCCAAAGCTCCAGAATAGAAATTGCTGAATTTGTGCAGCCTCACTAAAATACGCTAAAACACTTATAACTGCAGATGTTAAGCTACCAAACATTAATCCAATAATTAAGATAGACATGGTATTTCGAACCCTATTTGCTGCTATAATTACTGCAGATAATACCAAGAAAGCACCTGCACTAGCTGCAATTGGAAAAGACCAATTAGAAACAGAGTGTGCTAAGAAAAACCCACCAAAAAGAGAGGAACCTAAAATTAACAATGCAACGCCTAAACTTGCGCCAGAAGAAATACCTAAAACAAAAGGCCCTGCTAATGGATTTCTAAATAGTGTTTGCATTAATAAACCAGCAACAGACAATCCAGAACCTACTAATATTGCAGTGATTGCTTTTGGTAATCTAAAATTTAAAATAATAGTTTGCCAACTTTCTTTTACGCTAGTATCTCCTATTAAGGTGTTTAAAATATCTTTAAAAGGTATGGTAACAGAACCTAAACTAATATTCACAGCAAAAAGTACAATCAGTGATACTGATAAAAGGATAAACTGTGTTTTGTATGATTTTTGCTTCATTTTTATGCAAGACTTCACATGTTTTAAAACGTGTTAGGTCTAAATTTTTATTTATAATTCGATAAAAATTCAACTAATTTTTGAACTGCAATTCCTCTATGTGAAATTTTATTTTTTTCTTCTGAAGTCATTTTAGCAAAAGATTGATTAAATCCTTTTGGTTTAAAAATAGGATCATATCCAAAACCTTTTTCGCCTTGTTTTTTTCTTAAAATTTCGCCTGTACAAATGCCTTCAAAAAGAAATTTCTTCTCATTTATGTTTAAAGAAACAGCGGTTCTAAATTGTGCTTTTCTATTAGTTTTTGTTTCTAAATCTACTAATAATTTCTGCATATTATTTTCAGAATTAGAAGGTTCGCCAGCAAAACGCGCGGAATATACTCCAGGTTTTCCACCTAAACTTTCAACCTCTAGGCCTGTATCATCAGCAAAACAATTAAAACCAAATTTTTTAGTAATATAATCTGCTTTTAAATGTGCATTTCCTTCTAAAGTGGTTTCAGTTTCTTCAATTTCATCAAAACAATTAATGTCTTTTAAGCTTAAAAGTTCAATAGAAGAAGGAAGCATTTCTTGTACTTCTTTTAATTTATTAAGATTGTTAGTTGCAAATACTAGTTTCATAAGGTAAAAATAGACAATTAAAAAGTCAGAGCATATAAATAGTTAAATAAGCTGTATTACTCATGATGATAAGGTTCGTTTTTTAAAATAGTAAAGCCTCTGTAGAGTTGTTCTACAGTAAAAAGACGAATCATTTGATGGGAAAATGTCATTTTAGATAAGGATATTTTTCCATTTGATTTTTTATAAACGGTATCAGAAAAACCATAAGGGCCTCCAATAACCAAAACTAACTGTTTAATGCCAGAGTTCATTTTTTTTTGCAAATATTGACTAAACTGAATAGAACTAAAGTCTTTTCCTTTATCATCTAACAATACTAATTGATCTGTATTTTGAAGTTTCAATAAAATTAATTCACCTTCTTTATCTTTTTGCTGAATTTCGCTTAAATTCTTCACATTTTTAATATCAGGAATAATTTCTAACTCAAATTTAATATAGTGCTTTAGTCGGTTTTGGTACTCTTCAATTAACTGAATTAAGTGTTTGTTATCTGTTTTACCAATGGCAAGTAGTTTAATTTTCATGCTTATTTTAAGTTTATTACTTTATTAAATTTTCAGCATCAGCAGAAAATTATACCAAGTAATTCTAATTATATTAAACACAAATTTATTGGTTTTAAAACATAAACGAGATAGAAGTAACAAAAAGTTGAAAATCATTGTTATTTTTGCGTACAAATAAGAATTAAATTTGTCTTTAAAGGAGGACTTTGAAAAGGAATTAAAATGTATTAATTTGGTAGTTTAGATTTGTATTTTAAAGGGATATATTAAATGAATGACAATTATTTCGAGAGCGAAGAGTATACAAAAATTGATTTCACAAAAACGAACATTAACAAAGGAGAGTATGACAATTGCACCTTTGTAAATTGTGATTTCCAAAGCATACATGTTTCTAATATTCAGTTTTTAGAATGTAAATTTATCGATTGTAATTTTAGCAATGCCACAATAAAAGGTACTTCATTTAAAGAAGTTAATTTTATCAATTGTAAAATGATTGGTTTAAAATTTAATGAGGTACATCCGTTTTTATTACAGCTGTCATTTAAAGAATGTCAATTAAATTTCTCGTCTTTTTATCAATTAAAAATACAAAACACAAAATTTATTTCTTGCAATTTAGAAGAAGTAGATTTTACAGAAACAGTTGCAACGGACTGCATATTTGAGAACTCAAATTTGAAAGGAGCAATTTTTGAGCATTCAAATTTAGAGAAGTCTGATTTTCGAATGGCACTTAATTTTAATATAAACCCAGAGGAGAAACCGTCTAAAAGGAGCAAAATTTAGTAGTCAAAATCTATTTGGATTACTCTCTGCTTATAAAATTATTATTGAATGAAAAATAGATACTTACTATGCTGTGCAATCCTTTTTTTTTCTTGCAGTAGAAAGCAACAAGATGTTCCTGTTTATAAATATGCTCTTGAGCAGAAAGACTCCGAATATTATGTTTTAAATAGCGATTTAAAGAATGGAGTTGCAGTATTTAAATATGCAAATGCTAACGATGTACTTCAAAATTTAGATTTAAAATTTAATATTGAAAAAGAATCTTTAAATTTAAACCAAGAAACGTATACATTAACGCTGAAAACATATAGTTCTGCAAGTTTAGAATTTAAAATGTACCAGAAAAAAGATATTAAAAATAACATTAGTACCTTAGTTTTTAATAAAGATTACGGCCTTTTAGCAAGTGTTAGTGCCAAAGCAAACTTTGTGTTATTAAAGGATACCGTTACGGCATTAGAGAAAGAAGTGTTTTTTAAAGAATTATTTATAAATTTAAACAAAATAAAATTTTAATGAGTTTTTCACCTCTGTGTAGAAATCTAACAGACAAAACAGTATGTCAAAAGAAATAGAACACAAATTAAACAAAATACCGGTATTAAATATCTTAGTAAAATTTGGCAAGAAAATTAAAATTCCAGGTTTAGAAGGCATGTCTTTGTATGATGTCTTAGAGATGTATATTATTGGAATTGTAGAAGGCGCTTTAACTACAAGGGCTGGCGGAATAGCATACAGTTTCTTTATGGCAATTTTTCCATTTTTGTTATTTATTCTAACCTTAATACCTTACATACCTGTAGAGGGTTTTCCAGAAGGTTTATTCTCTTTTATCAAAGATGTTTTACCACCTCAAACCTTTGATGCTGTAAATTTGGTAATTGGAGATATTGTAAATAATCAATATGGTGGTTTGCTTTCTTTTGGTTTTTTAGTATCTATATTTTTAATGACAAATGGTATCAACTCAATTTTTAGTGGATTCGAATATTCTTACCATGTAAAAGATGTTAGAAATGTTTTTAAGAGTTATTTTGTTTCCATAGGGGTTTCTTTATTACTCTCTTTTTTCTTAATAGTAACGGTTGCTTTGGTTATTTTATATCAAGTAGCTTTATTGAAAATAGACGAAAAGGGTTGGTTTAATACCACCGATTTAGATTTATTTTATTACGGAAGAGGAGTACTGTTTTTAGTGATGATATTTACTGTTGTTTCATTACTATTTAGATATGGCACAAAACAAGGTAAAGAAACAAGGTTCTTTTCTGCAGGTGCTCTTTTAACAACAATTGTATCTTTGTTTACCTTTTATTTATTTGGTATTTATGTAGTAAAATTTGCACAATACAACCAATTATACGGTTCTATTGGTACGCTGTTAATTTTAATGCTATTCGCTTGGCTAAATGCAATTATTCTATTATTGGGTTTCGAATTAAATGCTTCTATCTACAGTTTAAGGCAAAGAAATAAAACAGATATAACTGCTTAAAAATCACAACTTTTTCACGATATTTGTACTGCGCAATTTTGAATCTTAAATCGTGAATTTTGAGTGATTAGTTTTGAGTGGCAACATTAAAAACTATAAATTAAGAACTAAAAATCAATTAATGAAACCAAGCATCCCCAAAGGAACTAGAGATTTTTCGCCAATAGAAGTTGCAAATCGTACGTTTATAATGCATACGATTAAAACTGCTTTTGAAACCTTCGGATTTCAACCCATAGAAACTCCAAGTTTTGAAAACTCAGGGACCTTAATGGGTAAATATGGGGAAGAAGGGGATCGACTTATTTTCAAAATTTTAAATTCAGGTGACTTTCTAAAAAAGGCAGATGATGCACTCTTAAGTGAGAAGGACAGTTTAAAAGTAACTGCTCAAATTTCCGAAAAAGCGCTGCGTTATGATTTAACAGTCCCATTTGCAAGATATGTTGTACAACACCAAAACGAGATTACATTCCCTTTCAAAAGATACCAAGTGCAGCCAGTTTGGAGAGCAGATAGGCCTCAAAAAGGACGTTTTAGAGAGTTTTTTCAATGTGATGCAGATGTTGTAGGTAGCAAGTCTTTGTGGCAAGAGGTAGAGTTTATTCAATTATATGATACGGTTTTCAGCAAGCTAGGTTTGGTAGGAACTATTATTAAGATAAACAATCGGAAAATACTTTCTGGTATTGCAGAGGTTATTGGTGCAAAAGATAAATTAATCGATTTTACGGTTGCTTTAGACAAGCTAGATAAAATTGGTAAAGACGGTGTTGTAAAAGAAATGTTGTCTAAAGGAATTGCGGAAGAGGCGATTGAAAAAGTACAGCCTTTGTTTGACTTTACAGGCTCAAATATAGATAAATTGACTTCTTTAGAGAAAATGTTATCAACTTCGGAAGAAGGGAAAAGTGGGGTAGAAGAGCTTCGTTTTGTGATTAATGCAATTGGTGAATTAGGTTTAGAAACAGCCGCTTTAGAAGTTGATGTAACTTTAGCAAGAGGGTTGAATTATTATACAGGTGCAATTTTTGAAGTTGCTGCGCCAGAAGAGGTTAAAATGGGTTCTGTTGGCGGTGGTGGAAGATATGACGATTTAACAGGAATCTTTGGTTTAAAAGATGTCTCTGGAGTTGGAATTTCTTTTGGATTAGATAGAATTTATTTAGTTTTAGAAGAGCTAGGTTTATTTAAAGTAGTTGATTTACCAAAACCAAAAGTTATTTTCTTAAATTTTGACGCTACTACAGATATGCTGAAAATGAAAGCGATACAGAGTTTAAGAGCAAATGGAATTAAATCCGAGTTTTATCCAGATTTAGGGGTAAGCAATAAACAAGAGAAGCGTCAATGGAAATACGTTGCTAGCAGAGCAATACTATTTGTGGTTTCTAAAGTAGAAAATGATGTTTTTACATTAAAAAACATGAATTCTGGTGTGCAAACAAATTGCTCTTTATCAGAATTAGTAGAAAAATTAAAATAATACGTTGTAAACACGTAAATTTGCACTTTAATATAGAATGAAATGTTTGAATTGAACAGCAAAATGAATGACGAGAGAATTGAAGAAATAGGGGAGAATCATGTGGCAACTTCGGCAGAAAACCCGATAAGACCAGATGCATTTGATATTTCTGACGAAGAAAAAATAGTAAAAATTGAAAAGTCTGTAAAAGATATTTTACACACTTTAGGAATGGATTTAACAGATGATAGTATTCAAGGAACTCCAAAAAGAGTTGCGAAAGCTTTTATAAACGAAATGTTTATGGGCTTGAATCCTAAAAACAAGCCAAAGGCTTCTACGTTTGACAATAATTACAATTATGGTGAAATGCTAGTAGAGAAGAATATAGTCCTGTATTCTACTTGTGAGCACCATTTATTGCCAATCATTGGTAGAGCGCATGTTGCTTACATTTCTGACGGTAAAGTAATCGGACTCTCTAAAATGAACAGAATTGTAGAGTATTTTTCTAAAAGACCACAGGTACAAGAGCGTTTAACAATGCAAATTGTGCAAGCAATGCAAGAGGCTTTAGGAACAAAAGATGTTGCTTGTGTTATAGATGCAAAACATTTATGTGTAAATTCTCGAGGTATTAAAGATATTGAAAGTTCTACTGTAACTTCAGAGTTTGGTGGGAAATTCAAGGAGAAAGAAACAAAGAAAGAGTTTTTACAATATTTACAAATGGATACTCCCTTCTAAGTTTTAGAATAAATTAAAAAACAATAAAAAAAACCGTTTAGAAATAATTTCTAAACGGTTTTTTTTATTCTAATAATAAAGTAAGTAAATTAATTTTGTATTACAACCCATTCTCCTTTTTCAATTAAAGGAATGGCTTGTTTAAATTTTACTTCTTTTTGTTCCCCGCTCATCACATTTTTTATCGTAACACGCTCGTTTCTTCCAATTTTTGGTTGGTCTCTTACAACAGTCTCAACAGGTTCAGATTGCTGTCTAGAGTTTGAAATAGCCTGTTCACTTGAGTTTTGAACATCTGCTTTACTTGTGTTTAAACGCTCTTTTTTACGATCTCTAGCTTCAGAAATTTGATTGGATTGTGCCGGTAATTCTCCTTTAAATAAGAAAGACAATACTTCTTTATTAATTTCATCTACAGTAAGCTTAAACAATTCAAAAGCTTCGAACTTATAAATTAATAAAGGATCTTTCTGCTCATAAGATGCATTCTGAACAGAATGTTTCAGTTCATCCATTTTACGCAAATGGTCTTTCCAATTTTCATCTATGATTGCTAGCGTAATATTTTTCTCAAAATCTGTAACTAAACTCTTACCTTCGGTTTCATAGGCTTCTTTCAGGTTGGTAACTACTTGTAAAGACTTAATTCCGTCTGTAAAAGGAACTACAATACGTTCATATTTATCACCCTCATTTTCGAAAACATCTTTAATAACTGGAAATGCTAAAACAGCATTTCTTTCAATCTTATTTTTGTAATGTTCAGAAACAATATCAAATAATTTATCTGCAATTTCTTTTGCTGTTAATTTATCGAACTCTTCTTCAGAAATAGGAGAGGTCATTGAAGAAAACTTAATCAACTCGAACTCAAAGTTCTTAAAATCTTTAGCTATTTTATTGTTACTGATAATAGATTCGCATGTTTCGTAAATCATGTTTGCAATATCAACTTGCAAGCGTTTACCATCTAAAGCGTTGCGCCTTCTCTTATAAACAAACTCACGCTGAGCGTTCATAATGTCATCATATTCTAACAAACGTTTTCTAATTCCGAAGTTATTTTCTTCTACTTTCTTTTGTGCTCTTTCAATAGATTTAGAAATCATAGAGTGCTGAATTACTTCTCCCTCTTTTAGTCCCATTCTATCCATCATTTTTGCAATTCTGTCAGAGCCAAAAAGACGCATTAAATTGTCATCTAAAGCTACGTAAAATTGAGTTGACCCAACATCACCTTGTCTACCTGCACGTCCACGTAATTGTCTATCTACACGTCTAGAATCATGTCTTTCTGTACCAATTATAGCCAAACCACCAACATCTTTTACTTCGTTAGTCAATTTAATATCAGTACCACGTCCTGCCATGTTTGTCGCAATAGTTACAACACCAGGTTTACCTGCTTCTGCAACTACATCTGCTTCACGTTTGTGTAATTTTGCATTTAAAATATTATGAGGAATTTTACGCATTTGTAACATTCTACCTAATAATTCTGATATCTCTACAGAAGTTGTACCCACTAAAACAGGGCGCTTCTGTTCTACTAAAACAACAATATCCTCTATTACTGCATTGTATTTTTCTCGTGCCGTTTTGTATACTAAATCTTCTTTATCATCTCTTTGAATAGGTCTATTTGTAGGAATCTCTACAACATCTAGTTTGTAGATTTCCCATAATTCGCCAGCTTCAGTAATTGCAGTTCCTGTCATACCAGACAGTTTTCGGTACATTCTAAAGTAATTCTGTAATGTAACGGTTGCAAAAGTTTGAGTAGCATCTTCTATTTTTACATCTTCTTTTGCTTCAATTGCTTGGTGTAAACCGTCTGAATAACGACGGCCGTCCATAATACGACCCGTTTGTTCATCAACAATCATTACTTTATTTTCCATTACTACATATTCAACATCTTTTTCAAAAACAGTATATGCTTTTAAAAGTTGATTCATTGTATGAATACGCTCACTTTTAATACTAAAATCTTTGTATAGTTCTTCTTTTTGACTCGCTTTTTCTTCTGGTGTATTTTCAGAAGTATCAATTTCACCAACCTTTACCCCAATATCTGGTAAAACGAAAAAGTTCTCATTGCTCGTTTTTTCTGATAAGTGCCCAATTCCTTTATCTGTTAAATCTATCTGATTATTTTTCTCTTCAATAACAAACCACAACTCTTCATCTACTTCTGGCATTAACTTGTTGTTGTCTGCCATATAATAGTTTTCTGTCTTTTGAAGAATCTGTTTTGTTCCTTCTAGAGATAAAAACTTAATTAACGCTTTGTTCTTTGGTAGTCCTCTAAATACTCTTAACAATTGAAAACCACCTTCTTTAGTATCTCCTGCAGCAATTAATTTTTTAGCCTCTGCTAAAACGCTTATTAAATACTTACTCTGAATACCAACAATATCATTTACTAAAGGCTTTAGCTCATTAAATTCATGTCTGTCTCCTTGTGGAACAGGACCGGATATAATTAACGGTGTTCTAGCATCGTCAATTAAAACAGAATCTACTTCATCTATAATTGCATAATTTGGTGCTCTTTGAACTAAATCATCTTTAGAACTCGCCATATTATCACGCAAATAGTCAAACCCGAATTCGTTATTTGTTCCGTAAGTTATATCTGCGTTGTATGCTTTTCTTCTTGCATCAGAGTTTGGTTGGTGATAATCGATGCAGTCTGTAGAGAAACCATGGAATTCAAAAATTGGTCCCATCCAAGCTTTATCACGTTTTGCTAAGTAATCATTTACAGTAACTAAATGCACTCCGTTTCCGGTCAATGCATTTAAATAAACAGGCAAGGTAGAAACCAATGTCTTTCCTTCACCAGTCATCATTTCTGCAACTTTTCCTTGGTGTAAAACAGAGCCACCAATTAACTGCACATCATAATGAATCATGTCCCAGGTAACAGGCTTCCCAGCAGCATCCCAAGAATTTGCCCAAAAAGCTTTGTCTCCTTCTAGGGTTATATGGTCTCTTTCTCCAGATAGTTCTCTATCAAAAGGCGTTGCCGTCACTTCAATTTCTGTACTTTCTACAAAACGTTTTGCAGTTTCTTTAACAACTGCAAAAGCTTCTGGCATAATCTCTAATAATGTAGCTTCAGAAACAGTATACGCTTCATCCTTTAAAGTATCTATTTCAGCATAGATATCTTCCTGCCTATCGATATCTGCTTTTATAGCTTCCTCTTCTAATGCAGCAACAGTGTCATCGAACTCTTTGGTGGCGGTTTTTATCCTTGTTTTAAACTCGGTAGTTTTTGCTCTTAACGCATCATTCGAAAGTTTAGAAAACGCTGTTTCAAATTTATTAACATCGTCTACAACCGGTTGTAAAATTTTTAAATCTTTCTGTTGTTTGTCTCCGACAAAAAGTTTTATTACGGAATTTAAAATACTCATTATATCTATGTTTTTGTCAGCAAAAAATGAAGCTGAATTATTGTTTTGTATATCAGGGTTTTACAAGCTAGAGGAATCATATTTACTGTTGTTAAAACAAAAACAAAAAAAAAGCCTCTATAGAGACTTTTTATATTTAAATTGTTTTTTTAGTATTCATCCTCGTTCCAAAGATAATCATCTTCAGTCGGATAATCTGGCCAAATCTCAACAATTGAGTCATATGCATCACCTTCGTCTTCAATATCTTGTAGGTTTTCTACTACTTCTAACGGAGATCCAGTTCTAATAGCATAATCAATTAACTCGTCTTTGGTTGCTGGCCAAGGTGCATCTGCTAAATAAGATGCTAATTCTAATGTCCAATACATTTCTTATTGTTTAATTTTGTGCAAAAATAATTTTTTTGCTGAATTATGCAAGTCTTTTTTAAGAAATTTATTGTGAAGTTATTTTAAATTTTTATTAATTGCTTAAAATCAGTGTTTTAAGTAAAATATATTTTTTTAAAATTTCTTCAGCTCGATAAAAAAAGAACGTTTTAATTTTTCTCAGGAATCCACTTTAATTCTTCTATTTGTAAATCTTTAGACAATTTTCGTGCCAATACAAAAAGGTAGTCAGACAGTCTGTTTAAATATTTTAGTATGTCATTATTGATAGCTTCTTGATCATTTAATTCTACAGATAGACGTTCTGCACGTCTGCAAACACACCTAGCAACGTGACAAAATGACACTGCTTGATGGCCGCCAGGAAGAATGAAATGAGTCATTTGAGGAAGTACTAAATCCATTTTATCGATTTCATTTTCCAAAAAAAGAATAGATTTATCATTAATTTTAGGAATATTTAAACGCTCTTTTCCAGATTTCAAAGTTTCTTTTTCTGGTGGAGTAGCTAACATGGCTCCTAAAGTAAATAATTCATTTTGAACTCTTTAAAAGTGCTTCTTTTGAATCCGTTGAAATTTCTTGATCTTTTATTAAACCAATATATGAATTTAATTCATCTACAGTTCCATAACTTTCAATACGTAAATTATATTTTTTAACCCTTGTACCACCAAATAGGGCAGTTGTTCCTTCATCACCAGTCTTAGTATATATTTTCATTTTTATTGTATAGTTTTAACTTACCAAAGTTACAAAGTTTAAAAATCATAACATTTATTATTTATATGTTTTAACAGATAAATAACTAGACTCTTATTTTAAAGTGCTCTTTTGCCTGTTCTTTTCTAAAGAAAATTACTCCAAAGTAGAAAAGATCTAAACTAACTTTTACTTTTGGATGATTTTTTATAGATGACCAGTTTTTTATGGTTTCTGAGTTCCCATAGATATCATTAAAAATAAAAAAAGAGTTGTTATTAATTGTTTTCAAACAGGTGTTAAAAGTTTTAAGGGTTATTTGATTTTTGTGAAAGTATACACAATCAAATTTTCTATTCAGTGTAACTTCTGAAATTTCTAGAGGAGTATTTGCTATGGTTGTAACAACATGAATTACTAGAATTCATTGCAAGCTGTAATAACTCCTAAATCTAAAGAACTAGCAATTTCTAAATTGTTTTTTGGCTTAAAATAATGAATAAGTTTTAGTAAGATTTTCACTTTTTTATGAGAACTTATTAAGTTTTTATTTTTTAAATTTTTAAGCAATTTATTGTTAGAGTTTTGAAAGGTTTTCCATGAATTTTTATCTATTTTTTTATACAAACATTTTGTAACTAATTGATAAACAAAAGGAGAGTGCACTCCGTGTTGATTGCTAGATTTTAATAAGAATTGAAAGTATTTTCTTTGTCGGTAGAACATGTGCTAAAATGAACAACGAAATTAAAATAAAAATATAGCTTTACACTTATAAAAAAGTATATTTGTGATGGTAGTGATTTATTCACCCATTAATATTTAAAATTATCTATAAACAGCCCATGTGATAACCGTCCATAAGCCGTGGTGCACGTGAATAGAAATTGGCATTGATTTTATCCCATTCTCTTCAGTAATCTTCCCGAACGAAATTTAGGACAACTATCTGGATGCGAAAAATTATCTTGCGTGTGAAACACTTGTAAAATCAATCCAAGCAATGGCTGAAAAGTGAATAACATTTTCATCGGAAACTGCTGAAACAAGACTGTTTGTAATTTGAACTCTTTCTATTGCCGCTAACGCTTTTGCGTAGAACATGTCTTCGTCTTCAAATAATCCAGATAAGAAAATCCGAACGTCCCAGTTGATCTTCTTATGGTTGGTGAAGCGTTTACGATATCAAAGGCATAAGCTTGTTTATCTATGATTCTGTACTTAAATTAGCAATTTCGTTTGCCGTTTACAACGCTTGGTATAGATAATAAAGAAAGAATGAAACTTGTTTTTCTTTTGCTTTCAAAGAGGCTTTTGAGCAGTCCACTTTAGACGTAACTCCAAAAGATGGTTCGGAAAATTGAGAAAAAAAATGAAAATGTTCTTTTCTGTCCAATTGTCTATATCGATCAATTTTTACGTTCCATTTTAAAACCCTTGTGATTTTGTTTACTACTTTAGTTAAAGATAAGATTATTTGTAGTGATAAATACCGCTCTAACCTCGCTAACGGTGTAAAGATACGAATTGATTAAAAGGTAGTTGTTAATTGCATTGAAACTGCTAGGTTTCAAAGTCAAGATCTCCTCCATCTGCAATTCCCGTTCCAGAAAGTTGAATTATCTAAGGAAGCTATTGTTTAAGAATTAGCCTCAAGTTGATGTAAAATGACTTCGTCTGTAATTTCAAATACTGATGAATTTGACGCTTCAGTTGCAATATTTACATTAGAAATCGTGCAATTACGTTTCCTTGAATAATAATCGAGGCTGTTTCTATTATAGCATTTGTATTCCCATCTACATTTTTAATTGATAACTTAAAGAATCTATGTTTATAGAGGAAATAGTATCAAAGTTTGAAACTATTTCAGTTATATCTTCGCTTGTTGTTTGGTCATAATCTATAGAGGCTCCATTTGTTTGTGGAAAATTAACAATTATAGATTCGTAATGGATGTGCTTGCTGTAAGTTGAACTGTATCGGAATCTTCACAAGAGGTAATTAAAACAAGTGCAAAAAACATGGTAACTAATTTTTTCATTTTAATATTTTATTTTGTCTTGCTTTTCTGTCCATTTCTCAAAGGGTTCTAACGCAATTTTTCTTCCTACTTGTTCAAACGGAATACTTCTTTCTTCATAAGGAAGTGGGATTTCTTTATAAATAAATGCATCATCAAAACCTATATTTGCAGCATCTTGTTGGTTGCTTCCATAATACACTTTGTTTGGTCTAGCCCAGTAAATTGCTCCTAAACACATCGGGCAAGGTTCACAAGAAGTATAAATAATACAACCATCTAATTGAAAAGAGCCTATATTTTTACAGGCATCTCTGATTGCTGTTACTTCTGCATGGGCAGTTGGGTCATTGGTAGAAGTTACTTTATTATTACCACTTCCAATAACTTCACCATCTTTTACTATAATACAACCAAAAGGGCCACCTTCATTATTACTCATTCCTTGCAAAGCAGCTTTTACTGCGGTACTCATAAACTCTTCATGATTTGTCATAAACTTCAGTATTCTATATTTAGTTGGCATAGCCAAACATTTATCTTTTAAAGGCCACCAGTCATGTTTTCTGGTTTTACCCATTCGTCAAACTCTTCTGCGGTAACATAACCTAAACGGACAGCTTCAATTTTTAATGTTGTGCCGTTTTCGTGGGCAGTATTTGCTATTTCTGCAGCTTTATAATACCCTATTTTGGTGTTTAAAGCAGTTACTAGCATTAAAGAATTGTTTACCAATTCAGTTATTCGGGCATGGTTAGGCTCAATTCCTGCAGCACAGTTTACATCAAAAGATACACAAGCATCTCCAATTAATTGAGCAGATTGTAAAACGTTTGCTGCCATCATTGGTTTAAAAACATTTAATTCGTAATGCCCTTGTGTACCACCAACAGTTACAGCAACATCATTACCCATAACTTGAGCACAAACCATAGTAATAGCTTCTGCTTGCGTAGGATTTACCTTTCCTGGCATAATAGAACTTCCCGGTTCATTTGCAGGAATAATTAATTCTCCAATTCCAGATCTTGGTCCAGAAGCCATCATTCTAATATCATTAGCAATTTTATTCAAAGAGACTGCTACTTGTTTTAAAGCACCATGTGTTTCTACTAGGGCATCATGTGCTGCTAAAGCTTCAAATTTATTTTCTGCAGTTATAAATGGTAGCTCTGTAAATTCTGCAATATATTTCGCAACCAATACATCATAACCTGCAGGTGCATTTAATCCTGTTCCTACAGCGGTTCCTCCAAGAGCTAGTTGACTTAAATGTTCTAAAGTATTATTTAATGCTTTTAATCCAAAGTTTAATTGCGCTACATAACCAGAAAATTCCTGACCTAGAGTAAGAGGAGTAGCATCCATTAAATGGGTTCTTCCAATTTTAACAACGTCTTTAAATGCTTCTGATTTTGCTTTTAATGTATCTCTTAATTGCTCAATCCCCGGAATTGTATTTTCTACAATTTTCTTAAAAGCAGCAATATGCATTCCTGTTGGAAAGGTATCGTTAGAAGATTGCGATTTATTTACATCATCATTTGGTTGAATGGTTTTTTCGCCTTCACCAATTATATGACCTGCAATTTCATGAGCTCTATTAGCAATAACCTCATTTACGTTCATGTTAGATTGCGTTCCAGAGCCTGTTTGCCAGATTACTAAAGGAAACTGGTCATCTAGTTTACCTTCTAAAATTTCATCGCAAACTTGTGCTATTAAATCTCTTTTTTCTAATGTTAATACCCCTAATTTACAATTTGTATACGCTGCAGCTTTTTTCAAATAAGCAAATCCATATACAATCTCTAAAGGCATTGAAGCTGCTGCACCAATTTTAAAGTTGTTACGCGAGCGTTCTGTTTGTGCACCCCAATATTTATCTGCAGGAACTTCTACTTTCCCCATGGTGTCTTTTTCAATTCTATATTTCATAATAAAAGAGTATAATTTTAAGATATACAAATTTACAAAAAACTAAGCAGATTCGTTATTAACGAGTAGTATAAAATACTATTGAAAAATTTTAGTTTAAGATAGCAGAATTTGAAAATATATCTTATTTTTGCTTTATCAATTATTAAAATTATTATAATGTTAGATTTTTCTCAATTTTCAGGATTGGTTTTATTCATGTTTGTTTTTACAGCTGGTTTTTGGTTGTTAATCTTTTTATTAACATTTGTAGTTCCTTATTGGATTGGTGGAACTATCTGGGAGAATTTAAAATTAAAAAAAGAAGCAAAGCAAGCTGCCAAAGGAAAGTAGTTTTCTTAAAATATATAGTATAAAAAAAACTCGTTCAATACATTGATCGAGTTTTTTTAGTTTCAGACTAGATGTTAAATTATGATATTTTTGAGTTTTTTGTTCTAGTCAGATTATCCCTCAAAACTTTCACCGCCATTTGTTTCTCTTCCTCCGTTTACTTTTTTCTTTTTTTGATTGAAGCGGTATACGAAGCTTATTCTAAGTTGAGGCTCTCTCCATTGGAATTCTGAATACTGTTCTAAGAAGTCTGGAATTATTGTTTTTCTTTGACTGATTCTGGTATTAAAAACATCACTAAAATTTAAACTTAAAGAAGCTTTTTCATTAAATAAATCTTTACTTGCAGCTATATTTAAACTGAAGACACCTTTGCTTTTAGTCTGTGCGTTTTCCGAAGGGCCACTATAATTCGTGTTAATCTGTAAATCTACTGCACTAGGTAAGGTGATTTTTTGATTCAATCGAATGAAATAAGAAGTGTTTTTAAAGTCGAAATTTTGCGTAACATTAGTGCTAGTATTTGTGTAATTTCCTTTGCTAGTAACATCGTATACATTAAAATCACTATTTATATTCCAAACTTTAAATGGTTTATAATTTAGTGTAAGCTCCAGACCTGTTCTTTCTTGTGTAGACAAATTAATAGGAAACCTTTTTGTAATTGGGTCACCATTATCCGTAAGCATACCAGTATCCTCTTGAATTCTTTCCCAATTATCATTACTAATATTATAATAAATAGATGTACTTATTGTAAATTTATCCCACCGTTTTAAATATCCTAAATCTATGGCATCAGTAATTACAGGATTTAAATCTATATTACCACTGTATACATTGCTTTCACTAGATCTGCTTGGAAATGGATTTAAACTTCTACCTCTGGGTCTTCTTATTCTTCTGTTATACCCTAAAGTAATATTTTCTCCGTCTTTAAATTCAAAACCAAGGTTTATGGTAGGAAATAACTTTCCATAATTTATTTTATTTTTGGTAGTACTTATTTCTTGAACAATTTCAAGAGAAGTATGTTCATAGCGCAAACCAACTAATAGAGATATTCTATTAAATTTCTGCCCATATTGCACATATGCTGCGTTTATAAGCTCTTCATAGTTGAAAGAGTTATTTAAGCCAGTATCTGGAATAAGCGGCCCGTTATTTTCAAAATCTTCTCTTTCGGCTAAGTAGAAACTATTAAAAATATCTCTGTAATTCCCTCTATAGCCAGCTTCATATTGAATATTTTCACCTACGGGGTTTACATAATCAATTTGTAATAAACCGCTGTTTTCATTTTGATTTTCAAGTACTTGCTCTAAATCGTTCAATAAATTTACTTGGGTATCTATTTCTGTAATATCATTTAAAATATCTTCTCTTTCTGAAGAGTATTGCCCATTTATAGAGAGCTTTTTTCCATTATTATCAAAATTATTTACATAATCTAAAGTATACTGAACTCTTTGTTCACTTTCACTTTCGCTTTCAGTTCTGAAAGTAGCTTCATTTAAGTCTCCTAAAACATTAAATCTATCGATTTTATTTGTGTTTACATCATCATCATTACCTCCATTAAAAACAATATTTCCAATAATACTAGAATTTTCAGTAAGGTAATACTCGGCACCAAAACTTGTAAATATAGACCTGCCTAGCCTTCCGAAATTTCTATTTTCTGTAACTTTTGCATTTTGTGCTGTATTCGAAAGAAAATCTGAATCGCTAAAAGCATTTCCAGGAGTTTCATTGTATCGAAAACCAGTATTTGTAAAAAGGTTCCATTTCTCTGTTCTCCAATTTGCATTAAAAGCAGTTCCTGCTCTCGCAGGGAAACCTAAATCTAGCTGCAAGGACCCATTAAAACCTATTAATTTGTTTTTTCTTAATATGATATTTAAAATCCCAGCAGTACCTTCTGCATCGTATCTCGCGGATGGGGAAGTAATAACTTCTACTTTTTCAATAGCTTCTGCAGGAATTTGTCTTAATGCTTCAGCTCCATTCATGCCTACCAAAGCACTTGGTCTTCCATCAATTAATATGGTTACATTTTCATTTCCGCGCAAGCTCACAGTTCCTTCAACACTTACTTGTACTGATGGTACATTACCTAAAACATCACTTGCATTTCCACCACGAATAGATAAATCTTTACCAATATTAAATATTTTTTTATCTAAACGAATATCCACAGTAGTCTTTTCTGCTACAATAACTATTTCATCCAAACCATTCGTGGCTTCAGATAATTTTATAACTCCTAGGTCTTTGTCAGAAATAATATTTTCTTTTGGAAATTTTATAGATTGGAAGGAAATAAAAGCAACATCTATAGTATAGGTTGCTTTTGGTATTTCAATAGAAAAAGAACCATCTAAGTTTGTTACCCCTCCAGAAATATCTTTGGTAACAGTATTTTTTATAATAATTGTTGCATATTCTAAGGGTTGTTTGCTTTTAGAATCTATAACTTTACCAGAAATTATAATCGAATTTGAGGTGTTTGATTTTTGAGAAAACATTGTTGCTATTGTAAAAAAGCAACAAATAAATAAAGTAAATTTTTTAATCAAAATTTCGATGTTTTTTTATTTAGACTCCCTATTTTTCTTTTAGTTTAACTTTTCTTTAGTTAAAAAAAAGTTAAAGAGTTTAAAGCAAAATAATTTAAAGAATACTAATAATATTTTCTGGAGGTCGGCCAATAACGGCTTTGTTGTTATTAATCACAATTGGCCGCTCTATTAATTTAGGATTTGATATCATCGCTTCAATAATTTCAGCATCTGACATTTCCTTTCCTTTAAAACGCTCTTTCCAAATTGACTCTGTTTTTCTAATTAGTTGAATAGGAGTGATTTCTAATAATTTAATTATCTCTGTTAAACTTTCTGCTGATGGAATATCGTCTAAGTACCTTACTATTTCGAATTCTTTATTAGATTTTTCTATAATAGCCAAACCTTCTCTAGATTTTCTGCAACGCGGATTATGGTATATTTTTATCATTTTTTAAAGTTTATGGATTTGTGATTTCACGTGATTGCTTTAAATTTTGATTATAAACTAAGCGCTTTTCTGCCCATTTTTCATTAAATAAGATTTTAAAAACGGATCAATATCGCCATTCATAACATTATCTACATTTCCGGTTTCATAAGCAGTTCTTACATCTTTTACTAGTTTATAAGGGTGCATCACGTAATTTCTAATCTGACTGCCCCATTCATTTTTTAATTTACCAGACTCAATTTTATCTCTTGCTGCTTGTTGTTTTTGTAATTCAATTTCATATAATTGAGATTTTAACATTTTCATTGCAGTAGCTCTATTATCGTGCTGAGAACGAGAATTAGAACAAGAAATTTGAATTCCAGAAGGTTTATGTGTCAACTGAACTTTTGTTTCAACCTTATTTACATTTTGTCCGCCAGCACCACTAGAACGGGCAGTTACAATTTCTATATCTGCAGGATTTATGTCTATTTCAATAGAATCGTCAGCTACAGGAAAAACATATACAGAGCCAAAAGTTGTATGGCGTTTACCATTAGAATCAAAAGGTGAAATACGTACCAACCTGTGCACTCCATTTTCTCCCTTTAACCAACCAAAAGCATAATCGCCTTCAATTTCTATGGTAATTGTTTTAATTCCTACCACATCGCCTGCTTGATAATTGAGTGTTTTTAATTTAAAACCTTGCTTTTCTGCCCACATCGTGTACATTCTAGACAACATTTCTACCCAATCACAGCTTTCTGTTCCTCCGGCACCCGCATTAATTTGAATGGTTGCAGACAAAGAATCTCCTTCTTCAGAGAGCATATTTCTAAACTCTAAGTCTTCTAAAAAAGTATTGGTAATTTCAAATTGCTCTACAACTTCCTTTTCTTCAACTTCACCTTCTTTATAAAAATCATATAATACAACCACATCCTCGTTTAAAGTAATGGTTTTGTGATAATCTTCTACCCATCTTTTCTTAAAACGTAAGTCTTTCATGAATACTTCCGCGGCTTTCGGGTCGTTCCAAAAATCTGGATCTACCGTTTTTTCTTCTTCGTTTGCTATTTCTACGAGTTTTTTATCAATCTCTAAATAAGATTTTAATTTCTCAATTCTAGAAGCAATATCTTTAAGTTGGTCTTGTGTAATCATAAGCTCAACAAAAATAAATGAAATTTTAAGATTTCTCGTTTTAAAAGTTGATAGATATTTTATAGATTTATAGAAAATTAATTAAACATGAAAGAAGCAGTGCTAATTCTTTTTTTTATTACTTTTTATTCTGAAATTAATTCAGATAAAATATTTCTTCAAAAAGATGATTTAAATACTGAATTTATTTATGTAGGTTCGCTATGAGAAGGGATTGGTTATAATGATGAATAGTTTTATTTAAAAATAAACCTCTTTTAAAAGAATGAAAGCTCAGCAGATCCCAAATGGTTCGCCAATTGGAAGTGGTAAACAATAATGTAATAGAAGAGTTACTCCGAGATATTTAAAAATTTTAGATAGCTATTGAAATTAAATACAAAATAAATAGATGATTATAGACCTAATTTCAGATACAGTAACAAAACCATCAACAAAAATGTTGGAGACAATGATGCATGCAAAAGTTGGAGACGATGTTTTTAAAAGTGATCCAACAGTAAATGAACTGCAAGAAAAAGCGGCAAAAATGTTCGGAATGGAAGATGCATTATTTTTTCCTTCAGGAACCATGGCAAATCAGACGGCCATAAAACTGCACACCCAGCCTGGAGATAAATTAATATGCGACAAGTATGCCCATGTTTATAATTACGAGGGTGGAGGGGCAGCGTTTAACTCTGGAGTTACTTGCAGATTAATTGACGGACAAAGAGGTATGTTTACTGCAACACAGTTAGAAGAAGCTGTATCTGGGAGAGCTGATATTCACGTGCCATATTCAAGGTTGGTATGTATAGAAAATACTACAAATAAAGGAGGTGGTGCGTGCTGGGATTTTTCTGAATTAGAGAAAATTCAAAAAATAGCGAAAGAGAATAACTTAGCTTTTCATTTAGACGGTGCGCGTTTGTTCAATGCTTTGGTAGCTAAAAAAGAGTCTCCAGAACAATATGGACAATTATTTGATACCATTTCTATTTGTTTATCTAAAGGCTTAGGAGCGCCAATAGGTTCTATTTTATTGGGTTCTAAAGAGGATATATCAAAGGCTTTAAGAATTCGAAAACTTTTTGGTGGTGCCATGAGACAGGTTGGTTTTTTAGCAGCTGCAGGTATTTATGCTCTAGATAATCATATAAATCGTTTGGAAGAAGATCATCAAAAAGCAAAAGAAATTGGTGCAGTTTTAGAATCTGTTTCTTATGTTACTAAGTTGGAAACTATAGAAACTAATATCGTTATTTTTTATGTGGATGAAAAAATAGGCGCAGCTAAATTTATTCAAAAAATGAAGGATAAAAATATTTTATTGACTCCAATGGGTGAAGGTAAAATTAGAATTGTTACGCACTTAGATTATACCAAAGAAATGCATGAAATTCTTTTAAAAGCACTTAAGGCATTTTGATTTTTTTTTATAACTAATAAAATTAGTGCCACATAAAGAATATTTTGGTTAACTATTTGTATCTAATTTTGCCAATTCTTTATAATTTCTATTTAATTTTTTCAATAAAAAACCGTACAGCAATTGGTAAAAAAGCCACATAATCCCTAACGTTAAGCCTAGAAGTCCTAAAATAATAAAAATTATTAGTATAATATTTGTATCACCAACAATATCAAGTTCATTTTGAAGTGTTGTTATGGTTACAATTAGAACTATTAAAGCAGTTATAGCTAAATTAAAAATAACATACCGTTTTACTGTTTTTCTTGTAATAAGTATTTTTTTCATTAAAACCCTTGTATTCTCAACAACTGAAATTCTTTTGTAATTTAAATAAAACTGTATCAAAAAATAAGCAAGAACACCATAGTAGACAAAACTGAAATAAAATATGAACCTTTCTAAACCTAGAGTGTTTAGTTCTTGGTTTGTTTTATCAGTATCCATAAAAAAAGACAGTGCATTTAAAATCAAAAATTCAAGAATACCAATTATAAAGATCCATTTTACAATAGAGGCTGATCTTGAGTGTGCTAGTTTGTAAATCTCAATAGTAGAGCGCTTATTAGCTTCTTCTGGTTGATTTTTCCAAGCCTTTTTATAGTTGTCTAGTAAATCCATAATTATGGGTTTAAGATGTTTTTTAATTTTTCTTTTGCTCTGTTCATTTTTACTCTTGCATTTACATTTGTAATTCCTAATGTTTCCGATATTTCTTTATAAGGTTTGTCTTCTAAGTATAAAAAGATAAGTGCTTTTTCTATATCATTTAATCGATGAATTGCCGCGTAAAGAGCTTTTAATTGTATTTCCTCTGTGTCTTCATAAGGGGTAGATTCAATTTTATAAGCAATAGCACTAAAATCTTGTGTTTTTACTATTCTGGTAGATTTTCTATATAATGAAATTGCGGTATTTAAGGCAACTCTATACATCCACGTGCTAAATTTAGAGTCGCCTCTAAATTTAAGGTAGTTCTTCCAAACCTGGATGGTTATTTCTTGAAACAAATCATTATGAGCATCTTTATTCGTAGTATAAATTCTACAAATTTTATGAACTATATTTTGATTTGCTTCAAAGTCTAATAAAAATTTACGTTCTAAATCTTTTTGCAATTATTAACTGATTTATTAACTATTGGTAGTGTAAATATATTAAATGTTACAATTTTATGAATAAATATTTTATTGAGTTTAAAAATTTTATATATTTGAATTACTCAAAACATTAAAATTGGACAATATTCAGCAAGATTTTACAATCAAAGACCTTGAAAATATATCAGGAATTAAAGCACATACAATTCGTATCTGGGAAAAAAGATACAATTTATTAGAGCCTAAAAGGACAGACACCAATATTAGATATTATTCTCATGAAAATTTACAAAAGATTTTAAATGTTGTCTTATTAAGTAAAAATGGTTATAAGATATCTAGAATTTCAAAAATGTCTAGAGAAGAAATGCTATTGCAATCTAGAGAAGTTGCTTTTGGCAGTGATAAAAATGATGCTGCAATTAATGATTTTAAGTTGGCAATGTTTCAATTTGATAAAATACTGTTTGATAAAACATATAAAAACTTACTATTAAAAAAACAATTCAAAGAAATTGTAAAAGATATTTTTATTCCTTTTTTAAATCATATTGGATTGCTCTGGCAAACAGATACTATCTTACCCGCTCATGAGCATTTTGTATCTAATTTAATAGGCCAAAAAATTCATTCGAATATAGAGCTTATAGCACCTATTGTTAACGATTCAAGCAAAACCTATGTGTTATTTTTACCAGAAAATGAAATCCATGAATTAGGCTTGTTATATTTAAACTATGAGTTGCTTTTAAAGGGAAACAAGACTATTTATCTTGGTCAGAATTTGCCATTGGATAATTTAAAATGTTTTTTTGACTATCAGGGAGTTTTGTATTTTATTACTTTGCTAACGGTTCAACCTTATAAAGCTAAAATAAAAGATTATTTTAATCAAGTAGAAAACCTTCTTGATAGCTCGAAACATGAGTTTATTGCAATTGGTAGAAAGACGTCTTTATTAAAAGCTAAAGATTACAAATCCAATATTTCCTTCTGTGACAGTATTGCAGATATATTAAAAGTTATATAATTTATTTTATCTTCAAATTTGTTTAGTTTTTTGGTATCTTTGTTAAACAAATATATTTAATGAAAAAAGACATTTATATTATTGGTTCTGGTTTCTCTGCGTTGTCGGCTTCCTGTTATTTAGCAAAAGAAGGTTATAGCGTTACTGTTTTAGAAAAAAATGAAACTTTAGGAGGAAGAGCAAGACAATATAAAAAAGACGGTTTTACATTTGACCTCGGACCTTCTTGGTACTGGATGCCAGATGTATTTGAGCGGTTTTTTGCGGATTTTGATAAAAAACCCTCAGATTATTACGTTCTAGATAAATTAAGTCCAGGTTATGAAGTTTATTTTGGTGAAAACTCTTCACTCAAAATTTCTGAAAACCTAGAGGATATTTACAAGATGTTTGAGTCAGAAGAGAAAGGAAGTGCAAAGCACCTAAAATCTTTCTTAGATTCTGCAAAGGTAAATTATGAAATAGCAGTTTTAGATATCGTTTATAAACCGGGTATTTCTCCACTAGAATTAGTTACAACCAAAACTGTGGCTAGAGTTACTCAGTTTTTTTCTAACATTAGAAAAGAAGTAAGAAAAAATATAAAAAGCAGTAAACTAATTAAAATTTTAGAATTTCCGGTATTGTTTTTAGGAGCAAAACCAAGTAATACACCCGCTTTTTATAATTTTATGAATTATGCAGATTTTGGTTTAGGTACTTGGCACCCAAGAGGTGGAATGTATCAGGTAATTGAAGGCATGGTTTCTTTAGCAACCTCTTTAGGTGTAAATTTTGAAGTAAATGCTAATGTTGAAAAAATTTTAACAGATAAAAAACGAAATGTTTCTGGTTTGTTGGTAAATGGCAAAACCATTGATACTACCTTAGTTTTAAGTGGTGCAGATTATCACCATACAGAAACTTTGTTAGATAAAGATTTAAGACAATATTCAGAAAAATATTGGGCTAAGAAGACATTTGCACCTTCTTCGTTGTTATTTTATGTTGGTTTTGATAAGAAAATAGAAAACGCAAGTCATCATACTCTATTTTTTGATACAGATTTTGATTTACATGCAGAAGAAATTTATGATAATCCTAAATGGCCAACAAATCCATTGTTTTATGCTAACTTTACTTCTATGACAGATAATACTTCTGCACCCGAAGGCAAAGAAGCAGGGTTTTTCTTAATTCCATTAGCACCCGGAATAGAGGATACAGAGGAACTAAGAGAAGCATATTTTCATAAGATATTAAATAGATTTGAAAAATTAACAAATCAAGAAGTTAAAAGTAGTGTTATTTTTAAAAGATCTTTTTGTGTGAAAGACTTTAAAGAAGAGTATAATTCTTATAAAGGAAATGCATATGGAATGGCAAATACACTATTACAAACTGCTTTTTTAAGGCCAAAAATTAAAAGTAGTAAAGTAAATAATTTGTATTTTACAGGACAATTAACTGTTCCTGGACCAGGAGTGCCACCAGCTTTAATTTCAGGGAAAATAGCATCAGAATTAATTAAAAAAAATAAATTTTAGAGGAATATGAAAGAGTTATTTGACACTGTTTCTAATGATTGCAGCAAGCTAGTCACTGAAAAGTATAGTACTTCTTTTTCAATGGCTGTGCATACATTGTCGCCAAAAATAAGAACAGATATTTATAATATTTACGGTTTTGTGCGTTTTGCAGATGAAATTGTAGATACCTTTCATGACTATGACAAGGAACTATTAATGACGCATTTTGAGCGTGATTATTATATGGCAAAAGAGCAGGGTATTAGTTTAAATCCTATTTTAAATTCATTTCAACAAACTGTAAATAGATACAAGATACCAGATGAAATGGTGCAGGCATTCTTAAAAAGTATGAAAGCAGATTTATTTAAAACTGAATATTCTACGAAAGAAGAATATGATGAGTATATCTACGGTTCTGCAGATGTGGTTGGTTTAATGTGTTTAAAAGTATTTGTAAACGGTAATGATGTTATGTTTGATGCATTAAAAGATGCAGCAATGCGTTTAGGCTCTGCATTTCAAAAAGTAAATTTCTTAAGAGATTTAAAGGATGACTATGAAGTTTTAAATAGATCTTACTTTCCAAATATAGATTTAGGAAAACTAGATACTGCTTCCAAACAATTAATTATTGATGAGATTGAAGCTGATTTTGATTTTGCATTTAAAAATGGAATTTTAAAATTACCAGTAGAGGCAAAGTTCGGAGTTTACATGGCATACAGATATTACAGAAGGCTATTAAAGAAATTAAATAAAGTACCTTCAGAAGAAATTATGGATACGAGAATTCGAATCTCTGACCCAATGAAATTAAATTTATTAGCTAGAAGTTATGTAAAGTATAAATTAAAAATGATTTAAAAATGATGTTTGCTCTAATTACTTTGGGAGTTTTTATTATTATGGAAGGTGTAAGCTGGTTTACGCACAAATATGTAATGCACGGTTTTGGATGGTTTTTACATGAAGATCATCATCAACCAAAATATGATGGGTTTGAAAAAAATGATTTGTTTTTTGCAATATTTGCAGTACCCAGTATGGCATTATTTTATTTTGGAAGCAATACAGAATATACCTTTTTACTTTTTATAGGTCTAGGTATTATGTGTTATGGAATTGCCTATTTTACAATTCATGATGTTTTAATTCATCAAAGATTCAAATGGTTTAAAAACACTAATAATACATACTTAAAGGGATTAAGAAAGGCACATAAAATTCATCATAAGAATATGGGGAAAAAAGATAGCCAATGTTTTGGGATGTTATTTGTTCCTTTTAAATATTTTAAAAAGCCAAAATTAAATTAGTCTTATAAAAGTTTTATTATAGAATAAAAAAGCAGCTATCATAAAATAGCTGCTTTTTTGTTGCAAATTATTTTTTTGGGTATTTCGCTTTAATTTTATCTAAACTTAAATTATGGATACTTCCAACATGAGAATGTTGTTTTCCTAAATCGGGTTTGTATTCTCCTGCTTCTACCTGCTCTCCAATTTTTTTATAAGCTTCTCTAAAGGGCATCCCTTCAATAACTAAATTATTAATACTGTCTACCGTAAATAAGTATTGATATTTCTCATCATTTAAATCAATATCTTTTACGATTACCTGTTGAATTGAATAATTTAAAATATCTAAAATTTCTTTTACGTCTTCGAAAGCATTAATGATGTTTTCTTTTAATAATTGATAATCCCTATGATAACCCGTTGGTAAATTATTTGTAATTAGCACCATTTCTGTATGTAAAGCCTGAATTTTGTTACATTTCCCTCGAATCAATTCAAAAACATCAGGATTTTTCTTGTGGGGCATAATGCTACTCCCAGTTGTTAATTCATCAGGAAAAGAAATAAAATTAAAATTCTGACTCATATACAAACAGACATCCATTGCAAATCGAGACATTGTATTACACAATCCGCCCAAAGCAGAAGCAATAGAACGCTCACTTTTTCCTCTACTTAATTGTGCAGCAACAACATTGTATTTCATCGAAGCAAAATCCAATTCTTTGGTAGTTAATTCTCTGTCAATAGGAAAAGAACTTCCATATCCCGCAGCAGATCCTAAAGGGTTTTGATCTACAATCTTAGAAACAGCATTTAATAGGTATACATCGTCTATTAATAATTCTGCATATGCAGAAAACCAAAGTCCAAAAGAGGATGGCATAGCCACTTGTAAATGGGTATAACCCGGTAATAAGCTATCTTTATGCGTATCCGCAAGTTTTATTAGGGTATCAAATAATGTTTTCACCTTACCGTTTATGTTGGCTAGGTTTTCTTTGTAATACAAATGAAGTGCTACTAAAACTTGATCATTTCTAGAGCGAGCGGTGTGAATTTTCTTACCAACTTCACCCAGTTTATTGGTTAATTCCCATTCAATTTTAGAGTGCACATCTTCAAAAGAGGGTTCAATAATAAAAGTTCCGTTTTCGATATCATTGGCTAATTCTTGCAGACCTCTTTTTAGATCTTTCAATTCATCTGCACTGATGATATTAATAGATTCGAGCATTATGGCATGTGCCAAAGAAGCTTGCACGTCATATTTTGCAATATGCATGTCAATTTCTCTATCATTACCAACCGTAAAGTTTTCTATTTGTTTGTCTATTGAAAATCCTTTATCCCAAAGTTTCATATTTTTTATGTTTTTGTCCTGAACAGAACAGGATCTATTTAATTTGTGTGCGCTTAAACAATTACTTTATTGAGTAATTCAATATAAATTTGTATTCCTTCTTCAATTTCAGAGACATAAATAAATTCATCGGCAGAATGCGAACGAGTACTATCTCCTGGACCTAATTTTAAAGATTGACAACTTAAAGATGCTTGATCCGATAAGGTAGGAGAGCCATATGTTTCTCTTCCTATCGCAATTCCTGCTTTTACTAAATCATGATTCAAAGAGATAGCAGACGAATTTAAACGCAAACTTCTTGGAGTAATTTTTGTACAAGGTGATTTGTCTTGCAAAATATCGGCAATTTCTTGGTTAGAATACGCATCATTTACACGAACGTCAACTACCAAATCTACATGAGCAGGAACCACATTATGCTGTTTTCCAGCGGTAATTTGAGTCACTGTCATTTTTACATCACCTAGTGCTTCAGAAGTTTTTTCAAACTTAAAATCTTTAAACCATTGTAAAACTTCAATGGTATTATAAATTGAATTGTTATTATTTGGGTGTGCTGCATGACTCGGAGTTCCTGCAACAACGGCATCAAAAACAACCAAACCTTTTTCTGCAACAGCCAAGTTCATTAAGGTTGGTTCGCCAACAATCGCTACGTCTATCTGCGGAATAATTGGTAACATACTGTTTAATCCATTTGGTCCACTATTTTCTTCTTCGGCAGAAGCAACCATTACCAAATTATATTTTAAGTTTTCTTGTGCGTAAAAGTGCGTAAAAGTTGCTATTAAAGAAACCAAACATCCACCGGCATCATTACTTCCTAAACCGTATAACTTGCCTTCTTTAACAAATGCTTTAAAAGGATCATTTGTATAGGCAGAACTTGGTTTAACAGTATCGTGATGAGAATTTAACAGCAGGGTTGGTTTGCTTTCGTTAAAATATTTATTGGTTGCCCAAATATTATTTTTGCTTC
>CALJHU010000031.1:0-47200 GCA_937771065.1 uncultured Polaribacter sp.
TAAAGTAATCTTATTATGTATCTGTGTAATTTTATGTTTCTTAAAATACAATTGCTTTTCTTTCTTTTTTCCATCTATTTCTTCCTCAGAAAAGATACCCAAATCTATGTAATCTGCTAAAGGCACAGATAAAAGAGGTGTACTCATCTTCTCTGTTTTGTAGCTTAAAGTATCTCCTACTTTTTCACCATAATACTTTTTCCCTTTTTCATCATTTCTATATTTAGAAACTTCAAATTCTATAGCTACCTCGTATTTTCCATTTTCTAAGGCAGTAGATTTCAAATCCACAATTCTATTTTTATAAAGTGTTATGGTTTCAAACATATCTTTAAGTACATAACTTAAAGAATCTGGCGTTACTTCTCTAATATAATTCACCATTTCAATTGAGGTCGTGTATGGTGGTTCTTGAAACCTCACCTTTTCTACATATCTTTTTAAGGCTCCGTTTAATTTTTCTTCCCCAATATAATCACTTAAAGCATAAAAAACTAAAGATCCTTTTTGATACCGAATGTACCCTTGCCCGTCATTGTACATCAGCGGCTTCTCTCTTTTAGACTCTAAGGTTCGCTGCGATAAATAACCATCTAATGCCTTTTTTAAAAAAGCTCTCATTTTAGGTTTGCCGTGCTGGTGTTCTAACACTTTTAAAGAAACATATTCAGACATACTTTCAGACAACATGGTGGCCCCTAAAACGTCTGCACCAATTACTTGATGCGCCCACCATTGATGTGCAACCTCATGCACCGTTACTGCAAAAGGGTAATCTACACCATTTTCATTTTCATCATCTACATCTGCTATAAAACCAAAGCCCTCTGAAAAAGGAATCGTATTGGCAAAAGCTTGTGCAAAGGTACCTGCAGTTCTCGGGAACTCTATAATTCTTAACTGCTTATGTGTATACGGACTAAAGTTCTTCGCATTATAAGCCAGCGAAGCTTTCATTCCTTTTAACATTCTATCTAAATTATACACATGTGGTTTATGATAGTAAATTTCTAAACTAATGCCCTTCCACATTTCTTTTTTAACTTCATATCTAGCAGAATTAAAAGCATAAAAATTTAAAATTTTACTATCCATTTTATAATGGAAGTATTTACGACCATTTTCAATCCATTCTTTTTGCAAATAACCGGGTGCAATTGCTATTTGATCTTCAGAAGTAGAAACCGTTGCTTCAAAATCAATCCAATCAGAATCTTTAGAAATATAGGTATTTCCTAAAGCGCTTGCATCTGAAGGATGCGGACGTAAATTATTTACTGGTAAATTATATTTCTTACGTGTTTTATCATCTGTTAATTCTCCACTAGCGGAATATCCTAAGGTAGGAAACATGGAGTTATTTATAAACGTTCCGTTCGCTATAATTGGAGATTTACGCTGAAACATTGTGTTTTCTTTACTCTTTACATGCACTGTTAACTGTAGAGAATCTCCTGGTTGTATGCTTTCCGCAAAAGAATAGATATCAAAATGAAAAACCGTGTCTTCTAAAACTAAGTTATTTGGCTTATTAAACTCAAAAGTGCTTTTTAAAGAATTATGGTTTAAGAAAACACTGTCTATTGCTTTATTTGTTTTATTTACCATTGTAAAAACAGCACTTGCTTTGTAGGTTTTTTTCTTTGGAAAAATGGCCACATTTGCATTTACAGCTACAATTCTGGGTTGCTTATAATCTTCATATTTTTTATAAGTTTTCTCCCATTTAACAGCATTTAATTCTGCTTGCTTAGAAGCTGAGTACTTATCTTTAGATCTTGTTTCTGAAAAAATAGTACCTCCTAAAGCTAAAAATGCAATTAAAGCAACTACTAAACTCACTCTTTTAGGAACTGTAAAACGTTGTTTTGCTATGTAAATTCTTTCTGCAAAAGAATTTGGCAAACCTCTGACCCACATTAATAAACTCAAAATTAAGAGCAACGTACCTCCCAAAACCCAATAAAGCTTATACCATAAATATCGAGACAGATCAGAACCATAACCATTCATATCTGAATAACTATACCTCGGACCTTCATTATATTTTAAAACCGAATTCTCAATACCTATTAAAGATAAAAATGGAATACCAATAGCAAGTATCAATAAAATAAAGAATCCTAAGTATTGATTTTTAACCAATGTTTGAATAAAAATTGCAAGCAAAGCCCAAACTGCATAATTCAAGAATTTTAAACCAAACAGCTCTTTTAAGTAATGCCCAATTTCAAAATCGTAATAGCCTTTATATACTTGAAATACCATACCAGAAACCATAATTACAAGCAATAAAACAAGCTGCATTTTTAACAATGCAATTAGTTTAGAAAACAGTAACGTCCAATTTGGTATGGGGGTACTATCTACTAAATGATTTATTTTAGCTGTTCTTGCTCTCTGCAATAACATACCTGCATATAAAAAAGTACAAACATTTAATACGAGAAGACTAAAAACATTTCCGCCAGCTAACATTTGCCATGTCACAGGAAGTGTGTTTGTTCCAAATATTTCTCCAGAGCTAAACAAGGTACCAACCAGCATTAAAACCCCCACAATAAGGATACAAATAAATGGCAAACTCTTAAAAATATATTTAAAATCGATATGAGATAATTTCCACATCGTTTTTAAATTCTGACTAAAAGAAAAATCTTGCCTTACTTTTGGTAAGACTATTCTTGTTATTCCGCTAAAATTAGTTTTAAGAACTCTTTCTGATTTCAATTTTCTAAAAGAAATAGAAATTGCATTCTGACTGAATTTAAAGTATTTAAAAACGAACCCAAATATTACAGATGAAACTACCAACCATAGCAATCTGTTGTACATAATTAATTCTTTTATGGGAATTTGTAGTTGGTTCTGTTCAGAGACTGTCCAATACTTTGTGTAATATGCGAGTGCAGAAGAACCAAAAGGATCTAAAATAGCCAATAAACCTGCTTGTTCTGGTTCTGATAAGATATTAGCCACAGCTACTTGTGCAATCAATAAAATAATAACTGTAATAAAACCAGCTGCAATGTTTCTAGAAAAAGTAACCACTGCAAAAACTACTGCCCCAAAAAATAATACGTTTGGTAATATATATATTAAATAGGACTGCAAATAACTCATTCCATTAAAATTACCTACAATGTCGGCATTGGTTCCTGGAAAACGAAAACCAATAATCATTCCTACTGCAATCACCAAAACAATAGCAGAAACCACTAAAATTCCGCTAAAGAACTTCGCAAATAAATAATTGGCCTTTGTAAAAGGATACGAATATAAAATAGTGTGCATTTCACTTTTAAAATCTCTATAAATTGAAACCCCTATAATAGACGGAAATAAAAAGAAAATTAGGGTAGTAAATTCCATAAATAAACCCGTTACATTAATTGGTGAATTTACAATTCTAGAAGAGCCAGTGGTTCCTGTAAACCCATCAAAAACACCTGCAGTAGTTGCAGATATTAAAAATGAAAGTACTAAAAATATGGCTGCATATATATAAAACACGGGTTTATTAAACCAGTATTTTAATTCTTTTTTTAATATTGTTAAAAACATAAGTATTGTATAAAAGTTGAACCGTTAAATTGTGTAATTGAAATAATTATGCAGTAACCGGTTCATCTTGTTTTAAAGCGAAAAAATAAACATCGTCTAATTGCGGCTCTGAAGCAACAAAGTCATCAGAAGGTTTTGTTTCTGAATGCACTCTAATATTTAAGGTATCGTCTGGATTGAAGTTTCGAGATAACACATTATATTTTTTTATATTTTCTTCTAAATTATCTTTTTTAATGATTTTTGTCCAAATGGTGTTTTCTAATTCTTTAGTTGCTTCCTGTGGCGTCGAATGCTTTAAAATTTTACCACCATTTAAAATTGCCATTTCATTACACAATTCCTTCACATCTTCTACAATATGTGTAGAAAAAATAACGGTGCAATTACTACCTACTTCGCGTAAAACATTTAAAAAACGATGCCTTTCAGCAGGGTCTAAACCGGCAGTTGGTTCATCTACAATAATTAATTTAGGGTTGTTTAATAACAATTGTGCAATCCCAAAACGTTGTTTCATTCCGCCAGAATAACCAGCTACATTTTTCCGTCTTACGTCGTATAAATTGGTTATTTCTAAAACTTCTTTTACAATGGCTTTTCTTTCTGTACTATTAGAAATTCCTTTTAACGTAGCAAAATAATCTAGCAATTCTTCCGCAGACATCTTAGGATACACGCCAAAAGACTGTGGCAAATAACCTAATACTTTTCTTAAAGACATATTGTCTTCTAAAACATCAATATCTCCAAAAGTAATTGCACCAGAATCGGGACTTTGCAAAGTTGCAATCGTTCGCATTAAAGAAGATTTTCCGGCACCATTAGGTCCTAACAAACCAAACATTCCCGTACCAATTTCTATGCTTAAATTGTCAATTGCTTTTACACCGTTTTTATATGTTTTTGTAAGGTTCTTAAGTACTAGCTTCATCTTTTTTGATTTAGTGATATTTGCTTTTTTAATAAGTGTAAAAATAATACCTTTTGTTACACTTTTTTATGATTTTTTTAATGTAATTCCTGAAAAATCGCTTTATTTTTACAATTAACAAAGAAATTAGAAAATCACAACTTTTTAAACTCGTAAATAATGGCAAAAAAATCAATCTTAAATAAAGGATCACTTACATTTTTAGAGAAATATTTAAATAATGCTGCTCCTACTGGTTATGAATGGGAAGGACAGAAAATTTGGATGGATTATTTAAAACCATACGTAGATACTTTTATTACAGACACCTATGGTTCTGCAGTTGGAGTTATAAATCCGGATGCAAAATACAAAGTAGTCATTGAAGGACATGCAGATGAAATTTCTTGGTATGTGAATTATATATCTGATAATGGATTGATTTATGTGATTAGAAATGGTGGTTCAGATCATCAAATTGCTCCAAGTAAAATTGTAAATATTCATACTAAAAACGGAATTGTAAAAGGAGTTTTCGGTTGGCCAGCAATTCATACAAGAGATAAAGGAAAAGAAGAAGCGCCAAAACCAGATAACATTTTTATTGATACAGGCTGTGCCACCAAGGCAGAAGTTGAAAATCTAGGGGTACATGTTGGTTGTGTAATTACCTATCCAGATGAATTTCATATTTTAAATGGAGACAAATTTGTTTGTAGAGCGTTAGACAATAGAATGGGCGGATTTATGATTGCTGAAGTTGCGCGTTTATTAAAAGAAAATAAAAAAGAATTGCCTTTCGGGTTATACATTACAAACTCTGTGCAGGAAGAAATTGGATTGCGTGGCGCAGAAATGATTGCACAAACCATAAAACCAAACGTTGCAATTGTTACAGATGTTACACATGACACTACTACACCAATGATCGAAGTAAAAAAAGCAGGCCTTTTAGAATTAGGTAAAGGCCCAGTTGTTGCGTATGCACCAGCTGTGCAACAAAAATTGCGCGATTTAATTACAGAGACGGCAGAAGCGAAAGGGATTCCTTTTCAGCGTTCTGCGCTTTCAAGAGCAACAGGTACAGATACAGATGCTTTTGCATATAGCAATGGAGGTGTTGCTTCTGCGTTAATATCATTACCATTACGCTACATGCATACCACTGTAGAAATGGTACATAGAGATGATGTAGAAAATGTAATTAAAATGATTTATGAAACACTTTTAAACATCAAAGAAGGACATAATTTTTCTTATTTTGAATAAATAACAAAGCGTTATTGTAAAAAAGAATGACGAGGCAATCTCGTTTACAGACTACTTTAACTTTTTTACAATAACGTTTTTCTTTTCATATGGACGAACTCATTGATATTTTAACCCCTGAAGGGAGATCAACTGGTAAGACTGCTTTAAAATCTGAAGCACATAAAAACGGCTGGTTTCATGCAACTGCACATATTTGGCTCTTTACTTCGGATGAAAAGATACTACTTCAAAAAAGAGCGCTTACGAAAAAAGTGTTTCCAGGAATTTGGGATATTTCTGTGGCAGGACACATTGGTGCTGGTGAAGAGGTATTAGAAGGAGCTAAAAGAGAAGTTTTTGAAGAAATTGGCTTAATACTGGAAGATAAAGACTTCATTAAAATTGGAACAAGAATTCACCAAGTTATCCATGAAAATGGTATACAAGATAATGAACACCATCATGTTTTTATTGCTGAATTAAAAACACCCATTTCTGAGCTTACAATGCAACCAGAAGAAGTTGCTGGTTTAGAATTATGGGACTTAAAAGTACTAAAAGAAACAAAAAACCTTGAAAACGTTTTACTTCCAAGGTTTCATAAATATTATGTTAGTGTTTATAATAAGATTATTTCACACTTAAAAGAAAATTAGATTTTTGATTGATACGTATACAAATCAAAATACCTGCCTTTTGCCATTATCAATTCATCATGAGTTCCTCTTTCTACAATACTACCCGCCTCTATTACTAGTATTTGATTTGCTTGTTTGATAGTGCTCAATCGATGCGCAATTACAATGGTAGTTCTGTCTTTTACCAATTCAGACAAACTTTTCTGAATTAAAGACTCACTCTCTGTATCTAAACTAGAAGTTGCTTCATCTAAAATTATAATTTTTGGGTTTGCCAAAATTGCTCTTGCAATTGCCAAACGCTGGCGCTGACCACCAGATAACTTAACCCCTCTTTCTCCTATTAATGTATCTAAACCATCATCAAAACGATCTGTAAATTCACTTACATACGCAGCTTTTACAGCATTTTGTAATTCCTCTTCGGTTGCATTGGGCCTTGGAAATAAAATATTTTCTCTAATGGTTCCTTCAAACAAAAATTCATCTTGTAGAACCACACCCAAATGTTTCCGATAGCTAGACAATTTTACATTGGCTAAATCTTGATTGTCTATAGTGATTTTACCAGATTCCGGATTTAAAAAAGTAGCAGACAAGCCTGCAATGGTAGATTTTCCTGAACCAGAACTTCCAACCAATGCTGTTACAGATCCAGAAGGCACTTGAAAACTAATATTATTTAATACTTCTTTCCCTTCTTCATATGCAAAAGAAACATTGTCAAAAACAAGTGCTCCTTCCATATTTTCTAATTCTATTGTTCTATTTTCATCGTCTTCCTCTGCAGACATATTCATCAATTCTTCTGTTCTGTCCAGACCTGCCAATGCTTCTGTTAACTGACTTCCAATATTACTCATTTGTACAATTGGTGCTATCATTAAACCTAATAAAAAAGTAAAGGATAAGAATTCTCCAACTGTCAGTTCTCCAGTCATAATTTTATATCCACCAATTCCCATAATTCCGGTAGTTGCAAGGCCTAATAAAAAAGTAGCAGCACTCGACATAATTGCAGTTGCCGTTAAACTCTTTTTTACATTTTGAAATAACTTATCCACTCCTTTTTCAAACGTTTCATTTTCTTGCGCTTCTGCATTAAATGCTTTTATAACTCTTACTCCCGATAATGTTTCTGTTAATCTTCCTTTTACTTCTGCATTAATAACGCCTCTGCTTCTAAAAATAGGACGAATATATTTAAATGCATTTAAAGCAACTACTCCAAATACAGCCACAGGAACTAATACAAAAAAGGTCATAGACGGACTAATTTGAATTAGTAATATCATAGATATTACCGCGGTAATTGTTCCACCAACTAACTGAACCAAACCAGTTCCTATTAAGTTTCGAACTCCTTCTACATCGCTCATAATTCTAGAAACCAATGCTCCTGATTTTGTATTGTCAAAAAAACGAATAGGCAATGACAATACCTTCTTTTGAACTTGTGCTCTTAGTTCTGATATTAAGTATTGTGCTTGTACACTTAAAATACGTGTTAGTAAAAAAGAAGTAACTGCTTGCACTAAGATTGCCAAACCAACGATAAGTAATAGACTATATAGTTGCTCATAATCCTTATTAGGAATTACGTCATCTAGCAGCGTTTGAATTTTTAAAGGAGCAACCAAACTAGACAATCTGCTCAATACAATAAGTATCAACCCTATAAAAACCAACTTTCGCTTTGGCCAAATAATAGTTTTAAATGCTTTTAAAATAGAAACTTTTGGTTTCTTCTTCTCTTTTTTTGAATCTTGTAAGTGTTGCATTAATGCTTTTGAATTTAGAATGTGGTTACTTCATTATTGTCAATTTATATGCCAATGAAAAGAACTATGACAGATTAGCAAAAGTACAACATACAGAAAGACCTGTCAGCTTTTTAAAACAGAACAGGTCTAAATAAATTTATTTCAAGGTTTTTTATAATCTATTACCTATAATATTTTGCACAATTTCCGGATTTAATAAGGTAGAAACGTCTCCAAGGTTATCAATTTCATTGCAAGCAATTTTGCGTAAAATACGACGCATAATTTTACCTGAACGTGTTTTTGGCAATCCTTCTGAGAACTGAATTTTATCTAATTTTGCAATCGGACCAATTCTATCTGTAATTAATTGATTGATTTCTTTTTTTAAATTATCATGATTTCTACTTTCTCCAGTATCTTTTAAAGTTACATATCCATACAATGCACTGCCCTTTATATCATGCGGAAAACCAACAATAGCAGATTCCGCTACAGCTGGATGCTCATTTATAGCATCCTCAATTGGCGCTGTTCCTAGATTGTGACCAGAGACAATAATTACGTCATCCACTCTACCTGTAATTCTGTAATAGCCAACCTCATCTCTTAAAGCACCATCGCCTGTAAAATACATATTCTTATATGCAGAAAAATAGGTTTCTTTATAACGTTCATGGTTTCCCCAAATTGTTCTTGCAATACTTGGCCAAGGAAATTTTATACACAGTCTACCCTCTACTTGGTTTCCTTTTAACTCTTTACCGTTTTCATCTATTATTGCAGGCTGAATTCCAATAAAAGGCAAAGTTGCATACGTTGGCTTTGTTGGTGTAACATACGGTATTGGAGTAATCATCATACCGCCAGTTTCTGTTTGCCACCAGGTATCAATAATCGGACTTTTCTTCTTCCCAATATTGTCATTATACCAATGCCATGCTTCTTCATTAATAGGCTCTCCTACAGATCCCAAGACTTTTAAAGAGGATAAATCATACTTATCAACCAGTTCTGTTCCGTGTTTTGCTAGCGCCCTAATTGCTGTTGGTGCGGTATAAAACTGATTTATTTTATGTTTCTCTACAATTTCCCAGAAACGTCCAAAATCTGGATAACTTGGCACCCCTTCAAACATAACTGTAGTAGCTCCATTTGCTAACGGACCATATACAATATAAGAATGACCGGTAATCCAACCAATATCGGCGGTACACCAGTACACATCTTCTTCTGTATATTGAAATGCATTTTTAAACGTATATGCTGCATACACCATATAACCAGCAGTTGTATGCACCATTCCTTTCGGCATCCCTGTAGAACCAGAAGTATATAAAATAAATAAGGGATCTTCTGCATCCATAATTTCTGCTTCACAATCTATAGAAGCTTTATCTAATAATGGCTGTAACCATTGGTCACGGCCTTCTTTCATTTGAATATCTGAATGAATTCTTTTCGCTACCAAAACAGTTTTCACACAAGAACAATTCTCCAAAGCTTCATCTACAATTCCTTTTAAATCAATGGTTTTCGCACCCCGATAAGAACCATCAGATGTAATCACCATTTTACAATCAGAATCATTAATTCTTGTTGCCAATGCAACGGCTGAAAAACCTGCAAAAACTACAGAATGAATAGCACCTATTCTTGCACAAGCTAAGCGTTGCAATTGCCAATTCTGGAATCATTGGAACATAAATACATACCCTATCTCCTTTTTGAACTCCGTTTTCTTTTAAAACATTTGCAAACTTATGTACTCTTTCTGATAATTGTTTATAGGTAATATGTTCTGCAGCTTCATTGGGATCATTTGGTTCAAATAAGATAGCCGTTTTATCTGCTCTTGTTGCCAAATGCCTATCGATACAGTTTTCTGTAATGTTTAGTTTTGCCCCTTGAAACCATTTTATTGTTGGCTTAGAGAAGTCCCATTCTAAAACCTTGTCCCATTTTTTTCTCCAAACAAAATGCTCTTCAGCAATCTCTTCCCAAAAATTTTCTGGTTCTCGAATAGATTTTCTGTATACCTGATAATATTCTTCTAGATGTTTTATATGATAATTACTCATTGTTTGGCTAAATTATTTATTGTTTGGACTCTAACAAAGACACTAAACTATAAAAAACAATCCTTATATTTTTATTTTTTCTACTTATAACAGCTTTTAGCAGATAAAATACAAAAAATATTAAAATTCAATATCAATTATATTAGAAGAACAATATATTTGTCTTGTATGAATTTTTACATTCTTTTAGAAACTTTTATTGAGAATTGGCATATTATTCTATTATTTTTTACCGTAGCAGTATTATATTCATCTGTTGGTTTTGGCGGTGGTTCTAGCTATTTGGCTATTTTAGCTCTAACAGGTATTGTATTTACACAAATTAGAGCTACCGCTTTGTTATGCAATATTGTGGTAGTTTCTGGAAATGTATTTATCTTCCTTCAACAAAAGAAAGTTAATTTTAAAAAAATAATGCCCCTTGTTTTATTAAGTGTTCCACTGGCTTTTTTAGGTGGAACTGTAAAAATAAATCAGCAATTCTTTTTCATTTTATTAGGTTTCACCTTATTGTTTGCAGCAATAACTATGTGGCTTTCAAAACAAATTGTTGCTTTCAATGAAAAAAATCAGGGATTCCAAAAGTATAAGGAATGCAAGTTTTGGAGGTATTATTGGTTTTATTTCTGGAATGGTTGGTATTGGTGGTGGTATTTTTTTAGCTCCTTTATTACATCTTACCAATTGGGATACTCCCCAGAAAATAGCGGCAACTGCCAGTATTTTTATTTTAGTAAATTCTATCGCTGGTTTTATTGGTCAATACTCAATGCCTAATTTTCTAATTAACTGGAATTTAACGGGTATTTTATTAGTAACTGTTTTTATTGGCGGCCAAATTGGAAGCAGAAAAAGCTACAGCTTCTTTACGCCTATTCAATTAAAAAAAGCAACTGCCATTTTAATTGCCTTTGTGAGCTTACGTATCTTATATAAATATATATTTTAAACAGACACTTACTTCTACTTAAAACTTACACAAATAAAATATTGCATATTAAAAGCAATCCAAATATCTTTGAAACAAAAATAAAAAATGCTAGAAAATATATTTACACTCTTCATGCTAATTATGTTACAAGCCGTCTTAGGTTTTGATAACTTGTTATACATTTCACTAGAGTCAAAGAAAGCACCAGAAACAGACAGAAAAAGAGTTCGAAAAGTAGGAATTTTGATAGCTATTGTCTTAAGGGTTGTACTTTTATTTCTTTTGGTTTCCATCATTGGGTATTTTCAAAAACCTTTTTCTTTTTTGACAGGTGGTTTTGAAGACGTTATAAAATTTGCTTTTAACGGGCATAGTATTATTGTTCTATTAGGTGGAGGATTTATAATTTATACCGCCATTAAAGAAATTTGGCACATGATTGGTACTCAAAATTTAGAGCAATCTGCAGCAGATCAGCGCAAAGGAACAAAATCTTCTAAAACCGTTATTTTTAGCATCGTATTAATGAATTTAGTATTTTCTTTTGACTCTATTTTAGCTGCTATTGGTCTTACAAGTGCTATAGAAAGTACTACAACTGCATTTATTATTATGACTATTGCAATTGTTATCAGTGGTTTATTAATGTTGTTTTTAGCAGATAGAATATCAGATTTCTTAGCAAAAAACAGGATGTATGAAGTTTTAGGGCTCTTTATTCTATTTATAGTTGGCATTATGCTAATTACAGAAGGTGGGCATTTAGCACATTTAAAACTCTTTGGAAATGAAATTGTACCTATGAGTAAAACTACCTTCTACTTTGTAATTGCTATTTTAGTTATTGTAGACGTTGTGCAAGGAAAATATCAAAAAAAGTTATTCGCTAAGAAGCAATAAATACAACCTCAAAAATAAAAAAAGAGCATTCATTTAGAATGCTCTTTTTTTTTTATAAATTATATAATATTTAACATTATTAATGATTTATAGAATAAAATATAAACTATTTTTGATTTAGAAACAAATAATGCGTTTTTCGCATTTTTTATAAAACTTCTAAAAAGTAGTTTTAACACGGTTGTGTTAATTTTTCTAATAAGAAGGGTTTGGTTGATTGTAAGTTGGTGCTGGAGAGTACCAACTTTTTTATTTATATAATTTCAGGAAGACTATCCTGAACTCTTTGGATAACAATTTGAATAATTCTTTTATTTAATTCTGAAGCATTTAAACTATAATAGGCGAACTCTTCTAATGAAAAAGCACCAATAATAAAACCTAACGTAAGGTTCTTATAATTAATATCTTTTAAAAAAACTGCCTTTGTCTTACTTCTCTTTTTTTGATCTGTTAAGCTAGAAAAGTCTATTTTTCTTTTTGCTTTATACGCATTAAAAGATGCAATCAATAAATCGTGTTGCATTTTAATAACGGGTCTTAATGTCTGGTTTTGAAATAATTCTAATGCAGACATATTGTCTTTAATTAAATCTTCTAAAACGGGTCTTTCTTTATTCATTATCTAATAATTCATCTAATTCTAATTGAAAATCATACTGTAAATCTTCATGTAATTTTTCAATTACTCGTTTAATCATTCTCACCTGTGTATCAAAAATACTTTGCAATCTTGTGCTTCTTTGAATAGAAGGTTTAAAATCCTTTAACTTCTTACAGAAATACAACAACAATTCTGCTTCTGTTTCTTTCTTTTTAGAATACCGAATGTGTTTTTTTATAGACGTTAATATTTTACGGCTTCCTTTTCTAATGTAGAAAAAACTCTTTGTATTAATTTCTTCAAACTGAGCGTCTACCTCCTCTTTTAGAGTCTGAATATAAGTTTCCTCATCATGAGACTCAAACATTAAGTAGGTAAGTAATTCTTTGTTTTCTTTTTTAAACCGGGCCAACTGCAAGCACAACTCTTTTAAATCTGCTGCAGATTTATGAGCTAATTCATCTTTAAGTTGTTTTATTGTTACTGCCTTCAATCCCTTTTTATTATACTAATAAAAGCCTCACGATTTTAAAAAAATGAGGCTTGTATTATCTCAGATTATTGTTCACTAGGAACCATAACCAATTCATTTACATCTGCAGTATAGTCTACACCTGGAACTTTAAAACCAAATAAGCTAAAAAATTCATCACTATAACCTTTTAAATCTCCTATTTCTGGTAAATTTTCTGAAGTTGCATTTTTCCAAAGTTCAGCTATTTCTTCTTGCACATCTTCACGCATTTCTAAATCATCAATTCTAATTCTTCCCTTTTCATCTAAAGCTAAATCACCTCCAAATAAACGCTGACTGAACAAACGTTGTATTTGCTCAATACAACCTTCGTGAATTCCTTTTGCCTTCATAATCTTATACAATAAAGAAATGTATAACGGAATTACAGGAATTGCAGAACTTGCTTGTGTTACCAATGCTTTATTTACAGAGACATAGGCTTTTCCTTTAATGGACTTTAAATCTTCTGTAATTGTAAAAGCAGTTGCTTCTAAATGATCTTTTGCGGCACCAATAGTTCCATTTCTATAGACCGGTCTTGTAACATCTGGACCAATATAAGAATACGCAACTGTTGTAGCACCCTCTGAAAGGAGGTTTTCAGCTTGCAAGGCATCCATCCACATTTTCCAATCTTCACCTCCCATAACAGTAACTGTATTTTCAATATCTTCTCCTTCCGCAGGGTTGATAGAAATTTCTGATACATTTCCGGTATGAAAATCTACTGTCTTATTTGTAAAAACTTCTCCGATAGGTTTTAACACGGATTTAAATCTTTTTCCACTATTTGGATGCGTTCTTACAGGGGAAGCCAAACTATAAATCACTAAATCTATCTGACCTAAATCTTCTTTAATTAAGTCTACAACTTGTTGTTTTATTTCATTTGAGAATGCATCACCATTCACACTTTTAGCATACAAACCTTGTTTATGAGCATGCTTTTCAAAAGCTGCAGTGTTGTAATATCCAGGTGAACCTGGTCTTCCTGCAGTTGGAGGCTTATCAAAATAAACACCAATTGTTGCTGCTTCTGATCCGAATGCACTTGTAATTCTAGAGGCCAAACCAAAGCCTGTAGAAGAACCTAAAACCAATACTTTTTTAGCCCCTTCAATTTTTCCTTGCGTTTTGATATATTCTATTTGATTCATTACGTTTTGCTCACAACCTGTAGGGTGTGATGTTAAACAGATAAATCCTCTTGTTCTTGGTTCTATAATCATATTTGTTTGTTTTTTAATTTGATAAAAAAGAATTCACATTCTTTTCAATTCTATGCATTACGTTATCTGTAGTTGCTTTTACAAAAGCTTCTCCCGTAATTTGTTCGTATAACTCTATATATCTATTAGAAATTTCGCTGATTTTAGCATCAGACATTTTTGGTATTTGTTGTCCCTCTATGCCTTGAAATCCGTTTTCAATCAACCATTGTCTTACAAACTCTTTAGATAATTGTTTTTGAGGTTCCCCTTTATCTTGTCTTTCTTGATACCCTTCTTCATAAAAATAGCGAGAAGAATCTGGAGTGTGAATTTCATCAATTAACACAATTTTTCCTTCTTTTGTTTTTCCGAATTCGTATTTCGTATCTACTAAAATTAGACCACGAGAAGCCGCTATTTCGGTTCCTCTTTGAAATAGTTTTCTTGTATAGTCTTCTAAAATTAAATAGTCTTTTTCAGAAACAATACTATTAGATAGAATCTCTTCGCGAGAAATATCTTCATCATGATCTCCATTATCTGCTTTTGTTGATGGAGTAATTAAAGGTTCAGGAAATTTATCATTTTCTTTCAAACCTGCTGCCATACTCACGCCGCAAAGTAGTCTTTTTCCTAATTTATATTCTCTAGCCGCATGACCAGATAAATAACCACGAATAACCATTTCTACTTTAAAAGTTTCGCACAAATGACCAATTGCTACATTCTCGTCAGGATTTGCTAACAACCAATTTGGAACAATATCTGCTGTATTATTCATCATTTTAGTGGCAATCTGATTTAAAATCTGCCCTTTAAAAGGAATTTGACGCGGTAAAACAACATCAAAAGCAGAAAGTCTATCGGTAGCAATCATTACTAAAAGAGTATCATTAATATTGTAAACCTCTCTTACCTTACCTCTATAAACAGATTTTTGATTGGGAAACTTAAAGTTAGTTTCGTTAATTGTATTCATTCTTAGTTAATTGTTTATTGTTGTTCTTTGTTAATGGCTGCAAAAATAGTCTAAAGACTATTAACCAACAACAAAAAATAAGACCCTATTCTGTTTCTATGCTTTTGTAGGCGCTAATGATACTTCTTACTAATTTATGGCGCACCACATCTTTATCATCTAAGAAGACCTGTGCAATACCATTTATATCTTTCAGTGCTAATAAAGATTCTTTTAATCCAGAGACTTGTTTTCTTGGTAAATCTATCTGACCAGGATCTCCGGTGATGATAAACTTTGCACTTTTACCCATTCTAGTTAAAAACATTTTCATCTGATTGTGCGTAGTATTCTGCGCTTCATCTAAAATTACAAAGGCGTTGTCTAAGGTTCTACCCCTCATAAATGCCAAAGGTGCAATCTGTATTACGCCTTTTTCTATGTACGATTCTAGCTTTTCGTGCGGAATCATATCTCTTAATGCATCATATAACGGTTGCATATACGGATCTAACTTTTCTTTTAAATCTCCTGGAAGAAAACCTAAATTCTCTCCAGACTCTACCGCTGGTCTTGTTAAGATAATTTTTCGAACTTCTTTTTCTTTTAATGCTCTAACGGCTAATGCAACTGCTGTATAGGTTTTACCCGTTCCTGCCGGCCCAACAGCAAACAACATATCGTTCTTAGCCATTAGCGCAACCATTTTACGCTGGTTTTCTGTTTGTGGTTTTATCAATCTTCCAGCAACACCATGCACTAAAATATCTTTAATTCTTTTCGAAGCTGCTGCTTTTTCCTCTTTCCCATTCGAAGTTAGAATGCGCTCCAAACTGTTTTCATCTAACTTATTGTACCTATTGTAGTACTTTATCAATCGCATTAGACGAATTTCAAATTCATCTAAAAGAGCAGACTCTCCAAAAATCTTCAATTGGGTACCTCTAGCAACAATTTTAATTTTAGGGTAATATTTTTTTAAGGCTTCTATAGTACTATTATGCGCTCCAAAGAAGTCTTTAGGGTTTATTTCTTCTAACTCTATAATACGTTCGTTCAAATGTTTATTTTTTTTAGAGATTAATGTCCATTTTATTTAAACTAAAAATAGCGAATTAAAATTCAAAATTCATTAGATTTGCTTAAAATAATTAATAACTTTTACACAATTAATTAAACGTAAAGCACCCCATGGCATTTATAACGCTAACTACAGACTTCGGAACAAAAGACCACTTTGTAGGTGCTGTAAAAGGAGCTATATACACAGAACTTACAGATGCTAAAATTGTAGATATTACGCATGAAATAGCACCTTTTAATATTACAGAAACTGCATATATACTAAAAAACTCTTATAAAAGTTTTCCTAAAGGAACCATACATATTATTGGTGTAGACTCAGAACTAAGTAAAGATAACAAGCATATTGCCTTAGAGTTAGATGGGCATTTTTTCGTATGTCCAGACAACGGTTTAATCTCTATGATTGCCTCTGAAATTAAACCTACAAAAATTGTAGAAATTAATATTCATGACAGAATAGAGAGTAGTTTTCCGGTGTTAGATGTTTTTGTTCAGGTAGCTTGTTTTATAGCCAGAGGTGGAAATTTAACAGTTATAGGAAAAGTAATTAAGGAATTTAAGAAATTAAAAGAGATTCAGCCAAAAGTAAATCAGGCCCAAAACCAAATTATTGGAGGTGTGTTATATATTGATAATTACGGAAATGTAATTACAAATATTAGCCAAAAAATGTTTCAAGAAATTGGAAAAGGAAGAACTTTTAACGCAACCGCTAGACGGTATTCATTTTCTAAAATATTTACAAAATACAATGAAGTTACTCATAACAGTTTGCACGAGAGCCATCAATATGACGGCCATAAATTAGCTATATTTAACGCCGCAGGATATTTAGAAATTGCTATTTACAGAAGTAATTTAGATACTGTTGGTGGTGCATCTTCTCTTTTAGGATTAAGCTATAGAGATCAAATCACCATCGATTTCACAAATGATAAGAAACCTGAATTTACACTAATCTCATAAGTATGTTTGTAAGAATTGTAAAGTTAAGTTTCCATCAAAAACACATCCCTACCTTTTTAGAAATTTTTGAAAAGAAAAAACAATTTATTAGAGCGTCTAAAGGATGTACTTTATTAGAGTTATTTCAAGATAAAAATAATCCTGATATCTTTTTCACGTACTCGTATTGGAACAAAGAAAGCGATTTAGAAAGCTACAGAAAGTCTGCCCTTTTTAAAGATGTTTGGGCAAAAACAAAAGTATTTTTTAATGACAAACCGCTTGCATGGAGCGTTGATAAAAAAGTAAGTTTACAATAATAAACAATCAAAATAATATAAAAATGGCATTCAACTTTATACCATTTCCAGTTTTAGAAACGGAAAGATTAACATTAAGAGCATTAGAATTAAACGATGCAAAAGCCATTTTTGGTTTGAGAACAAACAAAGAGGTAAACACCTTTATAACTAGAACATTGCTAAATAATCTTTCTGAAACAAGAGCTTTTATAGACCGTATTTCTAATTCAATTGCTAATAATACAGGCGTTTTTTGGGTATTAGAATCTAAAGATACTGCAGAGTTAATAGGAACCGTTGGTTTACGTAATTTTGAGATTGAAGAAGATTATGCCGAAATTGGATATGACATGCATCCAGATTTTCAAGAGAATGGCTATATGAGTGAAGCTTTTAAAGCAATTTTAAATTTTGCTGCTAAGCAAATGGATTTAAAATTTATAGAAGCCTTTACACATAAAGAGAATAATGCTTCGGTGGCGTTGCTAGAGAAGTTTAATTTTGAATTGCAGCCAGACAGAAAAGATGCGAATGTTGAGGAGAACCACATTTATAGATTTGCTGTTGACGCTTAGTTTATAATTGAAACAAAAAATTACACCTAAAAAAAGATACATTGATCGCTATTTTAAAAAAAGAATTCAACTCGTTTTTTGCAAGTCCCATTGCGTATTTAGTCATTGGGGTTTTCTTATTAATTAATGGCTTGTTCTTGTTTCTTTTTAAAGATGATTTTAACATCTTAAATGCCGGATTTGCAGATTTAAATTCATTTTTTTATCTAACACCTTGGGTATTTATATTCTTAATTCCGGCAATAACTATGAAAAGTTTTGCTGATGAATTTAGTAGCGGCACGATAGAGCTTTTAAAGACCAAACCAATTTCTAATTGGCAAATTGTATTGGGCAAATTTTGGGCTGTACTTCTACTTGTTGTAATAGCCTTACTACCAACAATTACGTATGTGTACACGGTATACCAATTAGCAAACCCTATTGGAAATATCGATTTTGGAGCTACCATTGGCTCTTATATTGGTTTGTTATTTTTAGCAGCAACCTATACTGCAATTGGCTTATTTACGTCCACACTTTCTAAAAACCAGATTGTAGCGTTTATTTTAGGCGTTTTTAGTACGTTTTTTCTTTTCTACGGATTTGATGCAATTTCTAATACGTTTGACAATAATTTAACCCTTCAGCAAATAGGCATTAACGCACATTTTAAAAGTATTTCTCGTGGAATTATAGACACTAGAGATCTTGTGTATTTTACAAGTATTACCCTCTTCTTTTTATTCATGACTAAAACACGTTTAGAAAATGAATAAAAAAATTAAACATAGTAGCATTTTAATACTTGTTTTAATCGTTTTAAACGTTGTAAATCACTCTTTCTACAAACGTTTCGATCTTACAAAAGACCAACGGTACACGCTTTCAGAAACCACTACCAACATCATTTCTAAGATTGATAAAAATTTATTTATAACGGTTTATTTAGAAGGAGATTTTCCATCAGAATTTAAAAGGTTGCAATTAGAAACACGCCAATATTTAGAAGAATTGGTTGCTAAAAACCAAAAGATAAAAATTACTTTTCAAAATCCGGATACCCAAAGAGAAGCACTCATTAAAAAAGGGATGCTGCCAAGTCAATTAACCGTTGAAGAAGATGGTAAAATGTCTGAAGCCATTATTTTTCCATGGGCAGCAATAAATTATGGTAAAAAAACAGCTATTGTATCTTTACTTCCGGCTGCTATTATGGCTTCTCAAGAAGCACAATTGCAAAACGCTATTGAAAATTTAGAATACAGCTTTTCAAATGCGATACATTCTGTAAACCAAAAAGAACAAAAAAAAATAGGCATCCTTTCTGGAAATGGAGAATTAGAAGACATCTACCAATATAGTTTTTTAAGTGCACTTGGTAAAAAATACAGGTTGGCAAAATTTAGTTTAGATGCTGCAAAAACAAATGCCCCAGAAACTTTAGAAGATTTGCTACAGTTAGATTTGGCAATTATTGCAAAACCTACAGAAAAATTTACAGACAAAGAGAAATTTGTCTTAGATCAGTTTATTGCCAATGGTGGTAAAACTTTATGGATGATAGACAATGTGCAAGCAGACCAAGACAGTCTAAATGCTACGGGAAAAATGTTAGCATATCCTAGAGATTTAAATCTAACAAATTTATTATTTAGCTACGGAATTAGAATTAATACCACCCTAATTAAAGATTTATATTCGGCACAAATACCTGTGGCAACTGGCCAAGTTGGCAACCAACCCCAGTTTAAAAATTTAGAATGGTTTTACCACCCATTAGTTGGCGGAAATCCGAACCACCCAATTACTAAAAACAATGCTCCTGTTAGGTTGCGGTTTGCAAATCAAATAGATACTTTAAAAAACAACATTAAGAAAACACCTTTGTTGGTAAGTTCTTTATTAACTAAAAAAGTAGGAACACCCACATTTATAGCGTTACAATCTATTGCAGAAGCAGTTATTGAATCGGATTATAAAGGCGGAAATCAGTTGTTTGCGGTCTTGTTGGAAGGTAAATTTAATTCCGCTTATAAAAACCGGATACCCCCTTTTAATACATCACTTTTTAAAGGCCAATCTGTAGCAAATAAAATGATTGTAATTGCTGATGGTGATGTTGGAAAAAATCAACTACTAAAAGACAAACCATACGATTTAGCCGCTGATAAATGGACGAACCAACAATTTGGAAATAAAGATTTTTTAATAAATTCCGTAGCTTATTTATTAGATGATTCTGGTCTCATAAACCTAAGAAACAAATCTTTGCAAATACGCATGCTAGACAAACAAAAGGCTTTTAAAGAACGTACTTTTTGGCAGTTTTTTAATGTAATTTTGCCCCTTTTATTGTTGTTTGGATTTGGATTTGGATTTGCATATTGGAGAAAGAAAAAATATTCTAAATAGCCCCTAATTTTATAAATTTTCGCTGATTATTTCACTGTTGATGGATGTAATACAGAGATTAACGAATGAAATGCGACGCATTACAGCATTTTTAGTTTTTAGTTTTTAGTTTTTAGCTTTTAGCTTTTAGAAAAATAAATTGAATGAGAACTAAAAAAAAAATCTTAAAACGCTGTCAATCTATTTACTTGTATTAAAAAGCAGGTCGTTATGAATAAATTCATAGCCTAATACTCTTTGAACTTTCTCTGAAGAAATTATTTTCCACTCGGTTACTTCTGGTGTTTCAAATTCTGGTTCTTTAAAACCAGCACTTAATTTTGCAATGCTGTAAAACTCTTTTCTTGTTGGGTGATGATTGGCACAAGCATTAAAAATAGTATTCCAGCAATTCTGTGCAATTACTTCCTGTATAATCTCTATGCAATCTTCTCTGTGAATCATATTCACAAAACCTTTTGGTTGCGGGATTGCACGGCCGTCTTTAAACCAGTTTGCAGGACTTCTATTATCACCAAACAAGCCAGAAAAACGAATAATTGTTGTTTCAAAAAAAGTGTTCTCTTTAAATAAATTTTCGATAACAGTAAGTGGTGTATTTAAAACAGGATCTTCTTCTGTCATTACTTTATTCAACTTTCCATACACAGAAGTAGAACTAATAAATACCACTTTTTGAATAGTAGATTCTTGTATTTGTGCAATCAAACTTTCAAAACCATCAATATCTTTAGAAGTAATTGCAATAATTAAAATATCGGCGTCTAAAAAGGCGTCAAACTCCTCAAAATCAGAAATATTTACTAAATAGGTATCTATGTCTAAAGCTTCTAAAACGGAAACCTTCTCTTCAGATGTTGTAGATCCTTTTACAGAAAAACCCTCCTCTATAAAAGACGTTGCCAACGGTTTCCCTAACCAGCCACATCCTAAAATACTTATATTATTCAAAACTTTATACTTTAAGGATTAACAATTTTCTTCATCGCAACAGTTGTCTTCTTTTATCAATTTGCAAGAAACTACGGCCAACAAAGCCCCTAAAATAGGTGCAACAATATACAACCAAAGACCCTCTATATTGCCAGAAACAATATTGGGTGCAATAGAACGTGCGGGGTTCATGGAAGCATTTGTAATAGGGCCTGCAAACATTGCTTCTAACAACACCACAGCACCTACGGCAATTCCTGCAATAATACCCATTTCTTTACTTCCGGTAGAAACATTTATAATAACCACCATTAAGAAAAAGGTTAATAACAGTTCTAATACAAAGGCGCGCCAAACGTCTACTGTGGGTATGGTTGCTCCTAAATATTCACTTGCAGGAAATAGAAACCACAACACTAAACTAGCTACAAAAGCACCTAAAATCTGAGCAGTTATATATTTAGGAACCTCTTTCCAAGCAAACTTTTTAGCATAGGCAAATGCAATGGTTACTGCCGGATTAAAATGTGCACCAGAGGTTTCGCCAAAGGCATAAATCATTGCCATAACTATCAAACCCCAAGTAATTGCAATACCAACATGTGTTACTTCGCCTCCGGTAACTTCATTTACGGTCATGGCACCTGTTCCACAGAAAATCATAGAAAAAGTTCCTATAAATTCAGATATGTATTTTTTCATTTTATAGAATAAGGAACAAAGATACATCCCTTTATTTTAAGAAATAGTTAACATTTATCGTTTTCTGAAATTGTAAGTTTGAATAAATTAAATTTAAAAAAATCATGAAAAAAATACTACTAAGTTTATTTGTATTTGCAGGAATGCTTACTACAAATGCACAAATTGAAACACCGGCACCGAGTCCTGCTCAAAAAATAACACAAAAAGTTGGTTTAACAGCGGTAACCGTAGACTACTCTAGACCAAGCATGAGAGGAAGAACAATCTTTGGTGGTTTAGAGCAATATGGAAACATTTGGAGAACGGGTGCAAACGCAAGAACCAAGATTACATTTTCTTCTGATGTAACCATCGCCGGAAATACCTTGGCAAAAGGAACCTATGCTATTTTTACAAAACCAGGTGAAACTTCTTGGGATATTTACTTTTACACGGAATCTAAAGGAAGCGGCGCACCGAAAACCTTGGATATAGAAAAAGTTGCTGCACAGATAAAGGTAACGCCTAAAAAATTACCAATAAAGGTAGAAACGTTAACAATAACGTTTGACGATCTTACAAAAAACACTGCATTCTTTAATTTAAGTTGGGAAAATGTTTCTGTAGGATTTACGTTTACTACACCAACAGATGCAATGGTTACAAAAAGCATAGATACTGCAATGGCTGGCCCTTCTGCACAAGATATGTTTAGTGCTGCAGTGTATTATTTACAAAACGGACAAGACATAAACAAAGCAAAAGTATGGATAGATAAAGCTGTTGAAATGACTGCCGCACAGCCGCGTTTTTGGTACCTAAGACAACAGTCTTTAATACACGCAAAAGCAGGAAGTACAAAAACGGCAATTGCTGCTGCAAAAATGTCTTTAGAATTGGCAACAAAAGCAGGAAATGACGCGTATATAAATATGAACACTGCCTCTTTAAAAGAATGGGGTGCAATCTAAGCATTCTAGTACCCTTTAAAATATTTAAAATCTCAAGTAAATGCTTGAGATTTTTTTTTGTTTTAGACTTATTTTTAAATAATAGTCCCTTTTTTAAATTCCGTTACTATTTTTTAGTTTCTAAAAAGAGTATTTACTTAAATAGAAAATAGCAGTATAAACCTGTAAAATAATTTATTTATTCTCTTATTTAAGGTATTTAAATAAATTCAGATAAAAAAATTAAGTTTATTTAGATTGAATAAGAATTAGGTGTTATATTTGCTTGAAATTATTAAGAATGTTTCTAAATAAAAAAATTATAATAGCATTACTACTACTATCTTTCTCTACTTACTGTCAAGAGAGAGAAAAAGATTCCGCAAGAATTACTTCTTTAGATGAAGTTGTGGTTACTGGACAATTAAAACCACAATCGATAAAAAAATCTATTTTCGAAGTAAAAGTAATTACACGAAAAGATATTGAGAGAAGGGCCGGCAATAATTTGGCTGATGTCTTAAATCAACTATTAAACATTGATATTTTTCAAAACGCTTCAAATGGTAAGTCGGATATCAATGTTTTAGGTTTAGATGGCAAATATTTTAAAATTTTATTAGATAATATTCCGATTATAAACGAAGAGGGTTTTGGCAATTACACCGATTTAACTTTAATTAATTTAGAAGATGTTGAGCGTATAGAATTAGTGCAAGGCGCCATGGGTGTGCAATATGGAGCGAATTCTTTGTCTGGCGTATTAAACATTATAACAAGAAAGAAATCAAACAACTCTTGGGAGATACAAACTTTTTTCCAGGAAGAAACTGTTGGCAAAGAGTATGAGTTTTTTAATCAAGGGCGGCACATACAATCCATAAGTGTAGGGCATCAAATAACAGCTAAGAATTATATTAATCTTTCTTATAACCGTAATGATTTTAGGGGTTTTTTAGGCGCTTTTAATGGAAAGCACCATGATAATGAAGATCAATTAAGAGGTCATAATTGGTTACCAAAACAACAAGATTTTGGGAAATTACTACTAAGTCACAAAGGGGGAAATTTCTCTGCTTTTTATAAGTTTGATTATTTACGCGAAAACATCTTTAGTTATGATTCTATTGTGCGTTCTAATTTTATTCCAGCCACACAAACAAGCAACCCTTCCTCTTTTGATCAAGTTTTTAATAATCAACGTTTTGTTCATCATTTAAACTTTACAGGAAATTTTGGTAAAGTGCTTTATAATATTTCAGCTTCCTACCAAAAACAAGAAAAGAAAAGAGAATCTTACACGTATTATATAAGAAAAGATGCAAAAGAAAACATAGAAAAAAATCTTTTTCTATCAAAAGAAGTTTGGTTTTCTAGAGGTACATTTAATAATTTAATTAATACAAACAAGCTAAGCTTACAAGCTGGTTATGAATTTACAGATGAATTTGGTTTTGGTTCTCCGTTTGGAGTTAATATAGCAACTGGTGCAACAGGAGTATCAAATTCTCTTAGAAATTTTGATATATTTACTTCAGCTGAAATTGATTTTAATGACAATTTTTCTATTAAACCAGGAGTAAGAATGTCATTCACAAATTTATTTGACACAAGGTTTTATTATTCTTTAAGTGCTAGAGAATTATTAAAAAATGATTGGGAAGTTAGATTTATACTAGGTATTGGAACAAGAACACCTAATTATGATGAGTTGTTCACCTATTTTGTAGATGTGAACCATGATCTTAGAGGGAATGAGAATTTAACAGCAGAATCAGGTTTATCTACCTTTTTTCACTTAAAAAAGTACACCAATTTAAGTGACCATTTTTCCATGAAAAATAAACTAACATTTTCTTATATAAATGTAAATGACAGAATTGAATTAGTCACAATTAATCAAACTCCTCTTCAATTACAATACAATAATATTGATACATTTTCCTCCAAAGGAATCGCTTTAGAAAATGAGTTTTTCTACAAAAATGTACAATTTAATTTAGGCGCAAGCTATTTCAATATTAAAAGAATCTTAGATTATGATACTGGAAAGACCTCGAATAATCAAGCAAATTTCCAATTAAACTCAAATTTTTCTTATGAAATTCCTGTTATTAAAACTTCAGTAACTGCATATTACAAATATATTGGAAAAACAAATCGATTTATTCAGGTAGACGGTTTTTTTGAAAATCAAAAAATAAACCCATATAGTTGGTTTGATTTAACTACAAGTAAGAAATTTTTAAAAAATAAAATAGCAATCACTTTTGGAGTTAGAAACCTGTTTGATGTTACAGATATCAATACAAACGCCGTAAGTGGTGGTGCACACTCTGGCACAAACAGTACAGTTACATTAGGTTACGGAAGATCTTATTTTTTAAAATTAGCCTATAATATAAATATTTAGTTTTATGAAAAAATTACAAATTATACTACTTTTTAGTATTGCCATACTAACTTCTTGTAGTAAAGACGCACTTTTTATTGAAGATCCATTTGTTGTAGCTTTTCAAGAAACGTCAGGAAAATTATTAGACATTGATACTCAAAAAGATATTAAATTAATATACTCTGAAACCGCTTATGAACAGAGTATTGTTAAGATTCGTATTACTACAGAAAACGTATTATATGGTAGAGACTTTATAACCATACCAGCAGCTGAGGGTAATGAATTATCAGTACCAATAAATATAAATGAAATAGAAAATAAATTTCAAATAGTTGAATTAAATAATTCTTTTACAGATGTAATGAAAATTACTTTTTCTATTTCATCTATAGAACAAGATAATGCAAATATTCAAGGTAATGTAAGCCATGAATTAAGTGATAGTGCATACTTAGGAGGTGTTTTCTACCCAACAATTGGTGGGCCTAATGAGCCCAACCAAGTTTATGTAGACTTAAGTAGCAATAAGGAAACTGTTGTGCGCAGAGATGTTTGGGACTTGGGTTTTTATGGAGGAGAAGAATTTAGAGTTACTATTAATGGTTCTTTATATATGGCGGTATCAGCATTAACAAATACAGATATTAATAGTGTTAATTCATTAAGTGTTGCCACTTTACAGCCGCTTGTAGCAGTTGGCACTTTCGATCCTGAAAATAAAGTATATGTTGATGGTCCTAATGGAAATATATTAGAAACAGCTATAAGTGAAATTTCAGAGAATGATTTTAAGAACCCCGTTTATTTATTAAATCTTGGAGTAGAAATTGGCACAACGCAACCCAATACGGGTTCTGTTGCAATAGCAGGTGAATCTAGAGGCTGGAAAAAAATACGAATTTTACGCGATGGTAACGGCTATATATTACAATATGCAGATTTAGATGCAACTACATATAATGAAATATCAATATCAAAAGATGCTGATTTTAATTTTAGTTTTTTCAGTTTTAAGACCAATAAAATAGTAAATGTAGAACCCCCAAAATTACAATGGGATATCTCTTTTACAGTATTTACAAATATTATAGCACAAGCGGGGTCTTATGGTTTTTCAGATTTCAGTTTACATAACAGAAAAGGTGGTGTAACCTCTTATAGTTTGGTTGATAACACTATTTCTTATAAAAATTTTACAGCTACAAATGTTAATGAAACCTTATTTCAAGAATCTCAGATAGTAATAGGCAGTAGTTGGCGAAATGTGTTTGACCGAACGGTAAACTCAAATATATATTATGTTTTAAAAGATGCAAATAACAATTATTTCAAAATACGATTTTTAGATTTAACAAATGAAAACGGAGAAAGAGGATTTCCTAGATTTGAATACACATTATTATAATAACCATTTTAACCATTAATTAATATTTATATGAAAACAACATTATTTTTTTCGATTTTTTCTTTTTTATTAGTACAAAGTACTTTTTCTCAAGAAACAACAGTTAACCTATCTTTAGGTTCAGGTTATACTAGCCAGGTATACTATAAATTAAATACTAAAACTGAAACCATTGTTGCTGCCAATAGTTGGGATCTCGCATTTTTCCGTGCAAGCAACTATGATCATGGTATACGTGTAAACGACGGAATTGGCATAGAAGTTTTTGAAGCTGCTAACCAAGCAACAGCTTGGAATACTATTGATATTACCAATGAAGCTGCATGGAGCAGACTTTATAACAGTGATACAGATAGAATTAATGGAGCCTTTATGCAAGGTTCTGCTACCTATGGTTGGGGTGAATATAACACAGCAACGCATCATATTACTGGCACAATTATTTATGTTCTAAAATATACAGATGGCTCTTATAAGAAGTTTATTTGCGAAGATTTCTATGGTGGCTATACCATTAAATATGCCTCTTGGAATGGAAGTGATTGGAGTGAAGATGAATCAGCAGTTATTTCAAATTCTAATAATTCAAACAATACTTATAATTATTTTTCTTTACAAAATGACAACGAAGTTATTGTTGAACCTGCTGCAACAGATTGGGATTTTGTATTTACAAAGTACTTTACAGATGTATCTACTTCGAAATATAATGTAACCGGAGTTTTAAGTTCAGATAATATTACAGTTGCAACAGCAACTGGAGATACCACGAATAATTTGTCTTATTCTGAAGCTATCAATACAATTGGCTATAATTGGAAATCTTTAAATTATACAACATACACCTATGAGGTAGATTCTAATTTAAAATTTTACGTAAAAGATAAAGATGAAAAAATCTATAAGCTATATTTTACGGAATTTGTAGGCAGCTCAACTGGAAATTTAGCATTTAACTTTGAAGATGTAACACAAACTTTAGGTATTGAAGAAGTAGGAGAAAATATTGCATTTGGTATTTATCCAAATCCGGTGCGTTCTGACAAAAAAATCAATATTATTTTTGATGTTAATAAAGTAAATAAAAATGAAAATAAGATTGAAATTTACAATTTATCAGGTCAAAAAGTGTTAGCTACTACAATTACAAATTCTTTAGGTTTTTATAATAAAGAGATTAATTTAAGTAGTTTAAATTCTGGGATTTATATGCTAAAGTTTACCTCAGGAAATTATCAAAAAACAAAAAAAATAGTTATTCAATAAAGTCTTTTAAATTAGAAGTTGGAAGAGTCATGTAAGCAAAAATTTACATGACTTTTTTATTCCAAAAAAATAAGTATCATTTCTGAAAAATCTAAATAAAGAAGTTTTTTTAGTTATAACTTCGAAAATAAATAAAATAGTGGTATTGGAGAAATAACTGTGGACATAATTGTAAATAAAGAAAATTCATCCATTACTATAGCTATTATGATTGCTGATTTCACCGAGTCCTGATTGGTATGTTGGCGCAGTGCATATAGACCTTTTAAAATAGAAAATTTACAAATGAAAAATAGTTGACGGATTAATTTATGATACCAGCACATTGGCAGTAATATCGACTAATCCCAATCGGTTTCTTCCAAAGTAAAAATCTGACTTACTTCAACTTCAAAAATTTGCGCTAACCTCAAAGACAAAACTGTTGATGGAACATATTTCCCCAATTCCATAGCATTAATTGTTTGTCTGCTGACTTTTGCTAGTGCAGCTAAATCAGCTTGCGTAATATTTTTTTTTGCTCTCTCAACTTTAATACTATTTTTCATAACGAGTAGATTTTTTAAGTTTAGAAATTTGACAATTAAACCGAATCATAAAAAATAATAAAATAGTAAACATATTAAGTATCATAACCCATAAAAAAGACATGTCAAATATGAATAGAAATGATATTAAAAGAATAGCGTAGTTTAAATAAACAGCCCAAACCAAAGACTCCAGCCTAATTTTGGAGATATATTCATCTTCTGTCTCTTCTTTAGAAAAAGCAACTAATAATGAACTCAATATAATAAGAACAGCCAAAATTTCATTTAAAATATTGTTATTAACTATTCCCATGAAATGCTTATCACCAAAAAACTCGTCAATAAAAATAGCAGGGACATTAAAATCTAAAGAATTAGGTTCAAACTCAAAAATAAGAGTTGCCAAACCAATGATTGCAGATGGAATAAATAGTAACCAACCAATTTTTTTGTACTTGTTAGGAAACAGATAATTCAATTTCATAATTAAAAATATTAAAGTTTTTTCAAATGTAAAACAAATAACCCTAAATGACAAACAAACCTTACTTTAAGTAAAACAAACACTACTAATAAGATCGTGTCTAATTTAATGCTAGTTCTAGCCTACTTAAGAAAGGCCTCGCAGACTTTCTTGGTCGGTAATTATTTGCTAAATTAGATTCTTAAAAAACGCAACCAACCATATACTAAACCGTTAATACCTATGAAAAAGACACTAATAGGTTTTATAATTATAACGTTTTATAATTGTTCAACAACGAAAACCACTAATAGTTTACATACTGAGATAGTTTATGATTATTCTGGAAAAGTTGATAATGAACAATTAATTTATATTCAAAAAAAATATAAGTGGGAAACAAATGGTATTCTAATAATTAATTTCAATCAACCATTATCGAGTTGTCATTTTAACAATAATAGAATAAATAAGACAACCGAAAAATTTTGGCAAAATTTTTACTCAAAAATCAATACAGATAATTGCTCTAATATTTTTGTTTTGTCTAATGTAGAAAAAGTTAAAAAAAAGATAGATTACAAAAAATACTTTGATGATAAAGATGATTTTCTATTACAAAACTTTTTTAATAGAAAAAAAACTTGCTTCGGAGTACTCGTAATAAATCTAAATGGATATTATATGCAATATAATGGCCATTATTCAAAAAGACAAGTAACTAAATTTATTGAGAGTTTAAAAGAATAAAAACGTATTACCACACCGCATAAAAATAATTAATTTAAACTACTTTTTATTGCACCCACGCCAAAGACTAAATATTAGAAGTACATAAAAAAAACCTCTAAAAATTAAAAATTTCGATATTGTTTAGTTTCCTCAAAAACATAGTCTAGAATTTTTTGATCTACTGCATCAAAAACTAAGTTTTTACGTTTCATTACTGCAGTAACAACTTCAGAAACTTTATTCATTTGAAAGGTTTCATACCCTGCTGCCCCTCCCCAGCTAAAAGAAGGGGTAAAGTTTCTTGGAAACCCGCTTCCAAAAATATTTGCACTTACGCCAACTACCGTTCCTGTATTAAACATAGTGCTAATAGCACATTTAGAATGGTCTCCCATCATTAAACCACAAAACTGCAATCCTGTTTTTGCAAAACGCCCAGTTTCATAATTCCATAATTTTACTTCAGAATAGTTGTTTTTTAAATTCGAGTTATTGGTACCCGCTCCTAAATTGCACCACTCACCTATCACAGAGTTTCCTAAATAACCGTCATGGCCTTTGCTAGAATATCCAAAAATAACAGCATTGCTTATCTCACCTCCTACTTTCGAAAAAGGCCCTATGGTGGTATCTTTATAAATTTTCGCACCCATTTTAACCAAGGCATTTTCGCACATTGCAAAAGGTCCTCTAATAGAAGCGTTTTCCATTATTAAAGCATCTTTACCAATATAAATAGGCCCTTCTGATGCGTTTAAGGTAGAAAACAAAATTTGTGCGCCTTCTTCGATAAAAATATTTCCGGGGTTTATAGCTTGTATTCCTGTTGGTATGGTCTCCGAAGTTCTTTCTTCTGTAATTAAATCAAAATCTTGCTGAATCGCTTTACCATTGTGCGTAAAAATATCTGAAGTATTTTTAATTTGAATCAATTCTTCATCAAATTCTATTTGGGTATAAGTATCAAAATCTACCTCTTCTTGGCTTTGTGTTGTATGAAATGCCAATACGTCTTCACCTTTAAAAATAGCTTCATTTTTGGAAAGGTTTTTCACCTTTTCTACCAAAGATTCCGTAGGACAAAAAGAAGCATTTACAAGAATATTCTCTTCCATTTCTACCATCGGATATTTTTCTTCTAAATAATCTGCGGTAATAGTAGTGGTAGTTAAACCAAGACGCTTCTCCCATTTTTCTCTAATGGTTAAAATTCCGATTCTAATATCTGCAACAGGTTTAGTATATGTAAATGGCAATAGTGTATCTCTAACGTCACTATCAAATAAGATATAATTCATGATTTTTTCTTCTTGTACTACAAATCTACTTTAAAATGCCCACAAAAAAAACCAATTGCTATAAATACAATTGGTTTTCTAATATTAAAAATTGTGTGCTACTTAATTCTTTATAAATTTTTGACTTCCGATTTGGTCTGCTGTAAAAACTTTTAAAATATAAATACCTTTACTTAAAGCATTCACATCCATTTTGTTGTTGATACGCGTAACTTTTTTAGAAAGCGCCAATCTACCTAAAGAATCATAAAATTCTACCGTAGCGTTTTCAGCTCCAGAAGGCAATTGAATACGTACCTTATCTGATGCCGGATTTGGAAACATTTCAAACTTTAAACGTCTTGCTTCTGAGGTACTTAAAGCCCCCTCTGCCACTACAGTAATAGTACCAAACATACTACCTGGATGCGGAGTACATACATAATCATTTGATCCTAAAGAATTAAATGTTTTTGAATAAGTTCCTCCATTTCCAAAATATGCACTTTGGAAAGACTCTGTAGCAGATACTGCACTCTTTACATTGTGCGTTCCAGATGCGTACCAGTTCCAAGTCACAGTATCTCCAATTTCAATTGTTCTACTTGAATTACTATTCCCTGTAGCTGATGGTGTAGAGTTAAAACTCCAATCAACTGTAACTGTATTAGTTGTCTGTGCAATTAAGCCCATAGCAACAGTTAAAAATAAAATAATTGGTAATTTCTTAATGAGTAATTTTTTAATCATAGTTTCTATTTTTTAAGCAAAATTAATCAATAATTTTTATATTTCAAACAATTCTTGTTAAATCTTTCTTAATTAATCTTCAACAGTATTTTGTTTCTAAATTCGTGAGAACAAATAAACGATATTCCAATAAACAAGATTCCTTTAAAAAAATAAATACTTCACGAATAGCGCCCTACTTGTATTAGATTTGTATTTTTGAATTAGAAAAAAGTAATATTTTAATGGGCATTAAGATTATAAAAAACCTTTTAAAATTAAAAATAATACAAAATGATTAAAAAATTTAAGAATATTGAAGATTCTCAATTGACAATTACAGAATTAATGCTGCCTTCACATTCTAATTTTAGTGGAAAAATACATGGTGGTCATATTTTAAATTTAATGGATCAAATTGCATTTGCTTGCGCCTCTAAACACTCTAGTAATTACTGTGTTACAGCCTCTGTAAATAAAGTAGACTTTTTAAACCCTATCGAAGTTGGAGAGCTTTTAACCTTAAAAGCTTCTGTGAATTATACCGGCAGAACTTCTATGGTAATTGGTTTGCGTGTAGAATCTGAAAATATTAGAACAGGAGAAACTAAACATTGTAATTCTTCTTATTTTACAATGGTGGCTAAAGATGAAAATGAAAAAAGCACTCCAGTTCCTGGAATTATCTTAAAATCTAAAGATGAGGTAAGACGCTATGCAAGGTCTATTGTGAGACAAAATGAAAGTAGTAAGAGAACTTCTAGATTTCATAGTACTGTGTTTAAAATTGAAGATTATTTAAATTTATTAAAAGAAAGTAACTCGAAAATTGAATTGAAAGCATAAACACCGAAGCTATTTGCATTAATAATGTAAAAGCAGCCTAATTGTTTATTCTAACTCTTGTATCTTGCAAATACAAACACCATTCTTATGAAAGTAAATTTATTGTCTTGCGATGCACAAAGACCAGATAAAAGAGCAATAGCGAGATGCATTGCAGAATTTTCAGCTACTATTAATGATTCTTTGGCAGCAGAGCTTGCAGAAATCCTTTTAGAAGGAGATGCCGTAGATATTGAATTAGAGAATAAAAACTCTGGCTCTGCCTTAAGAGCTTTTCGCAAACTAAGTATTGATTACGAAATTATAGAGTAACTCTTATTTTGGCTAAAAAGTCCTAGAAAGGTTAAATCCTAAATGAATATCTCCGCCAAAAAAGTTACCTGTTGTTTCTGTTATAAATGATTTTTCTACCATAGTAATTGCATTCGATAGAATAATTTGAAAAACGTGCCCACCAGTTTCTATATCTACACCAAAAGCCAATGAGTTTCGAGCATTTATAGATGCAAGCTTCTGAAATTGCTGGTAATATTCTGCATTTAAAGAAACTCGTGTACTCAACTTTACTCTTGTACCAAAACCTAATGCAAAAATATCATGTGGGTCTGCAGCTATAGTTGCTAAATTTCTATGTACATATGTTGGTGTTACTTGAATTGAAAATGAAGAGTTTACTTTTTTAGCAATTAAAACTTGCCCCACATAAAATAAGCTTTCAGCAAAAGTTCTTTCATTTCCTGCAATTGCTTTCTGACTCTTGGCAGCAACGCTTCCAAAAAGAGAAACGGCAAAAGGAAACGCATTTGTACCCGTTTTCTGTTTTAACAAACGGTATTTCAAATAACCATCATAGGTTTTTTCAAAACTACTTCTTCCTAAACCAGCGGTTAAATCGTCTGTTAAACCATATTCTAGAGCAAAACGAATATTTGCTTGATCTAATCCAAAAAGCTCTTCAAACCCGGTGTTTACCCGACCAAATCTGTGAGAAATTATAAACTCTAATTCTTTATTTTTTCTGTTTTCTATAGAATGTCCGTTTACAATTCTAGTTCCTTTAAAGGTAGCTGAAACTATATTTTCTTGCACTGGAGCCTCAAGCTCTAAAATATCTAATAAATCTTGAGAAGAAAGCTGTAAACTAGCTAAAATTAAGAATACTGTTAAAAATATTTTTTTCATAGGTTACTTTTTATATGCTTTGTGATACAAACGAAAACTTACTTTTATTTTTTCTGAAATATTATTTTTTACTACAGAAGGAATTTTAACATCAAAATCTGTTAAATTAATAAAGAAATTTCCTTTCATTTGAATAACCTCGTCTGTTTTTTAGTCACAGCATCAATAGTAATTTCTTTTGTTTTTCCGTGAATAGTCAAATCTCCTTTTATAGCTAAAGTTATTTCGGAAGTTGTAATGCTCTCAAAATCTATAATATCTCCTTTAAAAGTTGCCTTTGGATACTTGTCAGATTCTACATAATTCTCATTAAAGTGTTCTTGCATTAATGCTTTTTTAAACATAAAAGACTTCATTAAAATAGCAATAGCCATTTTACCGCTAGTGGCATCTACAATGCTTAAAACCTGATTATTTTGAGCTTCTATATTTTCTATTGGAGTTTCTGAAAAAAAAGAAATCATTCCCTTTTTAGTTAGAAAACGTTCCTGCCCATTAGCAAATGAAACAAAAAACAGACACACAAAAACGGTACTTAATATTTTCATACTATTTTATTTTGAATTCATAATAACACACTTTACAAGAATTACATCCATTAAAAAACCAGTGCAAATTCCTTTTAAAATAACCTCTTGCCCTTCTTTCATTTCTGCACTCTTCTTAAACTCATCCTTTACTAAATAACAAACCACACTTCCAAAGTCATCTTCTGTTTGTAACGAAATAGCTGCTTTTTCACCATTAAATTCTACATTAGCAACCCTCCCTTTTACGGCAATAATCTTATCTAGGTACTTTGTATTGGCCTTTGTTTCATCTGAAGAAAAATCTGCTAATAAGGTATTTGCAGTTATATTGATGTCTACAGATTTTTTAGCAACATTTATATGCGGTTTATTATACATTTTATACCCAATAAAAATGGCTAAAAGACCTATTATTAAAATGTATGTAGTAATTTTTTTCATTTTCTAAATCTGTACATTAATTATCTAAAGCACCTTCATCTACCCAATCTACAATACTTTTTATCTGTGCCGCAGTTAAAGCTGCTCCTTTTGGCATACGACCACTTGCAACTTCACTTTTTACCATGGCAGCATGATTACTAACTTCTGAATAGTTTTTTAACTCAGGAAAATTTCCACCAACCCCATGGCAAGACAAACACCTAGCATCCATAATTGGCTTTACATCGTTTATAAAAGAAACCTTTGTTAGTTCTTCTTGCTGTTCTTCTATATTTGAGATACAAGCAGTAAAAAAGACTGTTAAAAGGAATATGGTACAAATAGTACTATATTTTATATAAAATTTCATGTACATTGAATTTAAGTTAGCTACTTTAACGAGTGTAAATTAATACTTTTTTTTATGAATTTAATACTCTACAAAAAAAATATAAGTAATTCTCTTTATAAATCTGTTTTAAATAAGGAGGTACTGCCGTTTATTAATTAAAAAGCCTCCAATAAGGAGGCTTTTTAATTTACACTAACTTCTTAGCATTTGAAACTTTTTGCTTTGTAAGCGCCAGGGCTATTACCTGTTTCATTTCTGTAACATAATGAAATGTTAAGCCTTTAAGGTAACTCTCTTTTATTTCTAAAATATCTTTCTCATTATCTTTACACAAAATTATTTCTTTAATATTTGCTCTTTTTGCAGCCAATATTTTTTCTTTAATTCCGCCAACTGGTAATACTTTACCACGTAAAGTAATTTCACCTGTCATTGCCAATTTATTTTTAATTTTGCGCTGTGTATAAGAAGAAACTAAAGAAGTTAACATGGTAATACCTGCACTTGGTCCGTCTTTCGGTGTTGCTCCTTCAGGAACGTGAATATGCACATTGTACTTCTCTAAAATTTCTGGGCTAATACCAAACTCTTCAGCATTTGACTTAATGTATTGTAAGGCAATCGTTGCAGATTCTTTCATTACCGTACCTAAATTACCCGTTATAGAAAGAGATCCTTTTCCTTTAGATAAAATAGATTCTATAAATAAAATATCTCCGCCAACCTGTGTCCAAGCCAAACCGGTAACTACACCAGCAACATCGTTATTCTCGAATTTATCTCTATTTCTAGGAGTTCCTAAAATATCGGCTACTTTTTCAGCAGTTAATGTAATATTATATTCCTCTTCTAACGCAATAGATTTTGCTGCAAAACGCACCACTTTTGCTATTTTCTTTTCCAAACCACGCACGCCAGATTCACGTGTATAGCCCTCTACAATTTGTTCTAACTGCTTTTTACCTAGCTTTAAATCCTTTACAGTTAATCCATGTTCTTTTAACTGCTTTGGTAATAAATGTCTTTTCGCAATTTCTACTTTCTCTTCAATCGTATAGCCAGATACATTTATAATCTCCATTCTATCGCGCAACGCCCAAGGAATTTGCCCTAAGTTATTTGCTGTTGCAATAAATAGCACTTTAGATAAATCGTATCCAACTTCTAAATAATTGTCATAAAAACTCTCATTTTGTTCAGGATCTAATACCTCTAACATCGCTGAAGAAGGATCGCCTTGATGACTTTGCCCTAATTTATCGATTTCGTCTAAAACAAATACAGGGTTTGAAGTTCCTGATTTTTTTAAATTCTGAATTAAACGACCTGGCATTGCGCCAATATATGTTTTTCTGTGTCCGCGAATCTCCGCTTCATCACGCAACCCACCTAAAGACATTCTTACATATTTACGTCCTAATGCTTCTGCTACAGATTTACCTAATGATGTTTTACCAACACCTGGAGGGCCGTATAAACAGATAATTGGCGATTTCATATCTCCTCTTAACTTTAAAACAGCTAAATGTTCTATAATTCTTTCTTTTACTTTTTCTAAACCAAAATGATCTCTATCTAAAACCTTTGTTGCCTGTTTTAAATCGAATTTATCTTCAGAGTAAACTCCCCAAGGCAACTCCAATAACAACTCTAAATAACTTCTCTGCACTCCGTATTCAGCAGCTTGCGGATTCATTCTTTTTAAGCGATTTAACTCTTTTTCAAAAGTAAGTCCCACTTCTTTATTCCATTTCTTTGTTTTTGCTTTTATGCGCATTTCCTCCAACTCTTCGTCATTCGAAGCACCACCCAATTCTTCTTGAATCGTTTTTAACTGCTGGTGTAAATAATACTCACGTTGTTGTTGGTCTAAATCCTCACGTGTTTTAGACTGAATATCATTGCGTAATTGTAATTTCTGAAGTTCTTTATTTAAGTTTTTTAAAGCTAGTAGAGCGCGTTCTTTAAGATTGTCTTTTTCTAAAATCACTTGTTTTTGAGCAACGCTTAAATCCATATTTGATGAAATAAAATTCACCAAAAATGAGTTTGACTTGATATTTTTAATAGCAAAAGATGCTTCTGAAGGCAACATCGGGTTTTCCTTTATTACTTCTAAAGCCTGTTCTTTAATCGATTCTATAATTGCTTCAAATTCTTTTTCATCGTCTACTTCTTTGTCTTCAAATGCCTCTTTTACAGAAGCCTTCAAATACGGTTTATCCTGAATAATAGCATCTATTTCGAACCGTTTTTTACCTTGAATAATAACAGTTGTATTACCATCAGGCATTTTTAAAACACGTAAAATCTGTGCAACTACACCTGTTGTATGAATATCTTTTAAAGTAGGTTCTTCTTCGTCTTCATTTCTTTGTGCAACTACCCCAATTACTTTATCGCCTTTATTTGCATCCTTTATCAATTGAATAGATGCATCTCTACCCGCAGTAATAGGAATTACAACACCTGGAAATAATACTGTATTTCTAAGTGGTAAAATTGGTAAGATTTCGGGTACGCTTTCTTTATTAATAATTTCTTCATCTTCGGGCGTCATTAAAGGAATTAACTCAGAATCCTCATTTAACATACTATGTAGCGACATGTTGTCTAATCTTAATACTTTTGGTTTGCTCATCTTCTATATATCTGTCATACTGACATTGAAATCTTTTACTAAGAAAATCAAAATCTGTTTTATGTTTATTAAATATCTGAATATCATAATTTTACAATGGTAAAACGCTAACTTTCCACTTATAAAAGTCAATTTTTATGCCAAAAAGATATATTGGCGAATAAGAGTTTGAATTGTTTAGAAACTAGTTGTTATATGTCAAACCAATAATTTCTCTTACTTTATCTAAGGTATTAATTAAATTTTTAGAGAATTCAAAAGTCATAATATTACTTTCTTTTCCTCCTGCTCTTAAAAGGTTGTTAAAGTGCTCTATTTCATAATTATACCCAATCGTTTTAAAATCAAAATTAATTATTTCTTCTTTATTATTTTGAATGACTGTAATCGATGAAGATTGATGAAATTGCTTATTTAATTTTACAATTGCTTTGTCAAATTTTAATATAGCAACACTCGGTGTTTCCTCTAAAAGCGTACTTTTTAAAGTTGCTTTAGCATTTTTGTACTGAAAAACCATATCGCAGCTAGCATCTGCACCATTTTCGAAAAAAGTAGCCTTTGCATGAATAGCGTCAGGTTCTCCCAAAGTTGCTAAAGCTGCAAAAATTGGATAGATACCAATATCTAACAAACTTCCACCACCCAAATCTTTTTTAAATAATCTACTGTCTGTATTGTATGGCGTATGAAAACCAAAATCTGCTTCTAAACTTTTTAATTTGCCAAATTTCTCACTTTTAACGATGTCTAAAACATATGTGAAATGAGGTAAAAAAAAGGACCATAATGCTTCCATTAACAAAACATTATTTTCTTTTGCTACCTGTATCATTTCTGTAACTTCAGACAAATTCATTGCAAAAGGTTTTTCACATAAAACTGCTTTTTTATTTTGCAAACAAAGTATTGCATGCTCTTTATGAAAACTATGCGGAGTTGCAATATAAACTGCATCTACATTGGTGTCTTTAGCTAACTCTTCATAAGAACTATATGCTTTTTTAGCATTGTATTTCTCTGCAAAATTATTAGCATTTTGTATATTTCTAGAAGCCACTGCAACTAATTCTGCAGTTTCTATTGATGCTAAATCAGTTGCAAATTTATTGGCTATTTTGCCTAAACCAATAATCCCCCAGCGTATATTTTTATTTGTCATTGATTGTTGTTTTATCAAAATTAAAAAAGCCTAAAAAGAAGAATAGAATAATTAAAGTAACAACATGAATAATATTTAAAGATACATCATTTAAGATATCATAGGTAATTTTAAAGATTGCTAATGAAGTAATAATTAGTGTCAATTTACTCTGCTTGTTTATCGATTTAAAGACAAATAATAACGAAAAAAAAGAGACTAGAATACAACCGATAAAATTTAGCCATAAATAACTAATAATTGGATCTAAACCTTGTGCTTCTAAATTATAGATTCCGAAGTAAAAAATTAAACAAATTAATACTTGTGTAATTAAAGCTGCTTTAAAAACAGCATTCCCATTTACTTTTTTAAAGAAAAATGCAAGTAAGAAAATCCCCAATACATTCCCGTAGAAAATAGATCCGATAATATTCACTAATTCTATTAAATTTTCGAATAAATTAGCAACACAAGCTATTGAAATTGCAACGATTCCCCAAGCCAACGTAAACCATTTAGAAGCTGTTACATAATGCGCATCACTCTTTTCACCCTTGACGTTTCGCTTGTACAAATCTATTGCCGTTGTACTTGCCAATGCATTTAATTCTGACGCCGTTGAAGACATTGCCGCAGATAAAATTACGGCCAGTAAAAGTCCTATTAATCCTCTTGGTAGATTATTTATTATAAAATGAATAAAGACGTAATCTTTGTCATTAGATTCAATTTTATCCAACGTATTTTCATTATCAATTTTATCGATAATTAGTTTTGATTTTGCTTTTATCGCTAAATCTCTCTCATTTAAATCTTGAATTTGTTGTTTTTCTTCAAGCTGAAAGCCATCAATAAATAGTAATTTTTTAGTATTTTCTATTTGAATATGTTCTGCTTCTAATTGTTGATATTCAGAAATGTATTTTGAGTTCGCAATCGCATCATTTACAGTAGGATTAAAATTTAATGGAGACGCATTGAATTGATAAAACACAAAAACCATTACCCCAATTAACAGAATAAAAAACTGCATTGGTACTTTTAGCAATCCGTTAAAAATTAAGCCTAATTGACTTTCTCTTACAGATTTTCCTGATAAATAGCGCTGTACCTGACTTTGATCAGTTCCAAAATAAGACAACATTAAAAAGGTTCCTCCTAAAATACCGGTCCAAACGGTGTATCTATTGCTCAAATCAAAAGAGAAATCTAAAACCTCCATTTTATTACTTGCTCCTGCAATTTCTAGGGCATTTGTAAAGGTAATATTTTCAGGAAGCTGACTCATAATCATAAAAAATGCAATCAACATTCCAATAAAAATGATAATCATTTGTTGCTTCTGCGTTACGTTTACTGCTTTTGTTCCACCAGAAACAGTATAAATAATTACTAAAAAACCGATGATGATATTTAAGGTTAGTAAATCCCAGCCTAAAACTGCTGACAGAATAATTGCAGGTGCAAAAATGGTAATTCCAGCAGCCAAACCTCTCTGAATTAAAAATAAAATTGCGGCTAAACTTCTTGTTTTTAAATCGAATCTCCCTTCCAAAAACTCATACGCGGTGTATACTTTTAACTTGTGATAAATAGGGATAAAAACCACACAAATAATAATCATAGCAATCGGCAATCCGAAGTAAAACTGTACAAAGCCCATTCCGCTATGAAATGCTTGCCCTGGAGTTGATAAAAAAGTAATTGCACTGGCTTGTGTTGCCATCACGGACAAACCAATCGTCCACCATTTAGAGTCACTTCCTCCTTTAATATAATCTGTAACGTTCGCGTTTTTTCTGGTAACATAGGTTCCATAGGAAACGATAGATATTAAGGTTACAGATAAAATAATCCAATCTACTACATGTAATTTGCTTGCTATCTCCATCTATTAAAATGTAAAGTAATTAGTAATAACATAAAACGCAATCAAGTAAATTACATTTGCTACTAGCACAAATGTGTATTCTTTTTTCCAAGTGTATTTTTGATTATTCATAAATATGAATCTATAATTTTTAATTTCTTTTGATTACTTCAAATCGTCTTTACCAACCGCCAACATATTTGCAAACAATTTATATGCACCAGAGACACCTGCAGGCAATTCTCTAAAAAAACTTAAACCAGTGTAAATGTAATTCCCTTTGCCCAATTTTGCAATTAACAGACTTCCTTGTTTTGGTGTTTCGCCTATATCATTCATAGATAAAATTGGGGTGTATTCTTTACTCCATGTTCCCGGAAAATACAAACCTCTTTCTTGCACCCATCCTTTAAAATCTTCTGGAGTAATTTTATTTGGATAATTTAAAAGCGAATGTTCTTTCTCTAAAACCCTAACTTCTGCAAACTCATCTGTAACACGGTCTCTAGATAATTTTAATTTAAAAGGTGCAGCAACATCTACCCGCCTGTTCGTGTTGTATTGCACAATCATATTACCGCCATTTTCTACATATGCTAATAAATATTTTTGTTTGAATTTTAATTCTTTTACAACATTGTAAGCTCTAATTCCTAAAACAATTGCATCATAGGTAAAAAGGTTCTTCTCATTAATTTCTATCGGGTTTATAAGGTCAACTGTATAACCTATCTGACGTAAACTCTCTGGGATAGCATCTCCTGCGCCTCTTATGTAGCCAATTTTAGTGCCTTTAGTTTTTATATTTAAGCGAACAACCTTTGCCTCAGAAGTTAATAAAACCGATTGTTTAGGTATGTGATTATAATTGATTTCTACCAACTCTTTGTTATATGTTTTTCCGTTTAAAGTTATAATTACTTTTAATTTTCCTTCTGATTGGTTTACCGTTGGAAAAACTAAAAAGTCAACTTTATATGTATCTCCTTTTTGTTTGATTCTAAATGTTTTGGCTTTTGCAGAGACCTTCCATCCTTCTGGAACTTCTACTTTTATAGTACCAGCTACATTAGTTGCTCCTGCGCGCACTTCAACCACTACTTTTTGTGGCATATCATTAGAAAAAATTAGTACTTTGTCTTTTAGTTTAGTGGTTACTTTAGGTAAAATCTCAAAAGGTTCATAAATTTCACCAATATCTCTTTCTGCATATCTTCTAACCAGATTTTTTGTAATTGTTATTGGAATGCCTTCAATAGTTAAATTAAAATTAATTGACACCGGTCTTGAAGTTTCTGGGTTCCCGATTAATAATTGGTTTTCCACTGAATACATCCCTAAAGAAGCTTCTTTTTTTAACCAATAAGGATCTGAAAATTCAGTTGTTGCTAATGTAATTGTTTCTTTAAAATTTACTTTTCTATTTGCTTCTAAATCCAACTCTTTCAAAAATATTTTCTTGTCAATGGCAGATTCAACTGAAGTAAGTTCAATAGCAATTGTACTTCTATTTAGAGCTTCAAAATTAATTTCTACGGAAGTATTTGGCGCTCCTGAAGCACTATTTGCAGAAACCTCTAAATACAAACCTGCACAGGCTTCAATAATTTCTTTCAATTCCTTTTCTTTAATTATTCGCCAATGGGTATCTTCCAATTTCTGAATCAACTGATATGCTTCCATTAATTTTGGTAGGTATTTAGACGGATTCACAAAATCGAAACCTTCTTCTATTTCATATAAAATATCACCTATTTCTCCCCCATCTTTTAAACGATTCCAAGTAGTATTGATTCCTGAAAAAATATCATTTTCATCCTTGGGCTTGTCTCCTTTTAAAAACTCTACATATTCATTCTGGCTTCCTCTAGTGGTAACTCTACCAAAACCCTGACATAAATGTTGGCTGCTTGCCATAGATGCTAACTCGTTGTTAGAAAGCCCTTTTAACGGATAATAAACACCAACATCAAAAGCCATTAATTTGCCTTTTGTTGCTTTTTCAAAATCTTGTTGACTCTTATAAAACCAAGAAGATGTATTAAAAAACAATCTTTTTGGCTGCCAAAGGCTCGTATATTTTAATTGAGAAGCAAACTGAGAGGTATCGTTCGCGAGGTCAAAAGCGGCAACACTTAACATTGCAGAAGATGTGTGGTGCCCATGAGTTGTGCCGGGAGTTCTATGATTAAATCTATTAATTATTACATCAGGCTTAAAGGTTCTAATAACCCAAACAACATCACTTAACACTTCCTTTTCATTCCAAATTGCTAAAGTTTCATCTGGATGTTTAGAATATCCAAAATCATTTGCTCTTGTGAAAAATTGTTCACCACCATCGATATTTCTAGCTGCCAATAATTCTTGCGTTCTAATTACCCCTAAAAGTTCTCTAATTTCTGATCCAATTAAATTCTGCCCACCATCTCCTCTTGTCAATGACAAATAACCAGTTCTTGCCTTTAGGTTATTTGCTAAATACCCAATTAAACGGGTGTTTTCGTCATCTGGATGCGCTGCAATGTATAAAGCAGTTCCTAAAAAATTTAGTTTTTGAATTTTTTCATAAATCTGATTTGAAGTTAATTTTTGAGGTTTTTGTGCAGATATTGAGTTCATAATCAATAAAAACACAATTTTCAGTAGAAAAAATTTCTTCATATTTTAAATTTGGAGACCAAACAAATGTAGTTTTTTAAGAACTAAAATGAAGTTTGTTAACATAATTATAACATTTTAGAATTCATAAAAAGAATCGTGATAACCTGTTAATAAAATAATTTTTAAAGTCACTTATTTAGAATATATTTGTAATTCAAATAACGAAATAACAGTATATGAAATTCATTGTATCTAGTTCGCAATTATTAAAACAACTACAGGTTTTAGGAGGCGTTATAAATAGCAACAACACATTACCAATTTTAGATAATTTTCTGTTTGAACTATCAGAGAATCAACTAAAAATTTCTGCATCCGACTTAGAAACAACTATGAGTTCTGTAGTTGCTGTAGAAAGTGACAGTTCTGGTTCTATTGCTGTCTCTGCACGTTTACTATTAGATACTTTAAAAACGTTTCCAGACCAACCATTAACGTTTAAAACCGAAGGTAGTAACACCATTGAAATTAGTTCTGATCAAGGGAAGTACGATATGGCTTATTTTGGTGGAGATGAATTCCCGAAAGCGGTTTCATTGCCATCACCAAGTAAAACGGTAGTACCTGCAAACATCTTAGGAACTGCAATTTCTAAAACAATATTTGCTGCTGGAAATGATGATTTACGCCCAGTAATGAGTGGAGTCTTTTTTCAGTTTAGTTCTCAAAGCTTAACTTTTGTAGCTACAGATGCTCACAAATTAGTAAAATATACAAGAACAGATGTTACTGCAGATCAAACAGCAGAATTCATTATGCCAAAGAAACCTTTAAATTTATTAAAAGGAATTTTAGGGGGTTCTGATAGTGATGTTACAATTGAATATAATGATGCTAATGCAAAATTTACGTTTGATAACGTAGTTTTAGTATGTCGTTTAATTGATGGAAAATATCCTAATTACGAAGCAGTAATTCCGAAAGAGAATCCGAATAAATTGACAGTAGACAGAGCTTCTTTCTTAAACTCTGTAAGACGTGTTTCTATTTTCTCTAGCAAGACAACGCACCAGATTCGTTTAAAAATGGCTGGTACAGAGTTAAATATTTCTGCAGAAGATTTAGACTTTGCAAATAAAGCAGACGAACGTTTAAGCTGTGATTATCAAGGTGATGATATGCAAATTGGTTTTAATTCTCGTTTTTTAAGTGAAATGTTAAACAATTTAAGTTCTAACGATGTTTTAATTGAAATGTCTTTACCAAACAGAGCAGGAATTTTAACTCCTATTGATGGTACTGATGAAGGCGAACAAGTTACAATGCTTGTAATGCCAGTAATGTTAAATAGTTAATCGATTAAATCTGTCATTCCTGCGCAGGTGGGTATTCAAATATAAATAATTAGAAAACCATAATTAATTTTTAAGTTAATTATGGTTTTTTGTTTACATTTAAAAAAATGAATTTCTTAGCGCACTTATACCTTTCCAAAAACGATACCAGTATTATGATTGGCAATTTTATTGCAGATCATATTCAGGGAAATAGGTATGAAGGTTTTTCTAAAGAAATTCAGCAAGGTATCTTTTTACACAGAGAAATAGATACGTTTACAGATGCACATGAAGTGGTTCGAAAAAGCAAAAGACGTTTACATGCACGCTACCGGCATTATGATGGCGTAATTATCGATATTTTTTACGACTACTTCTTGGCTAAAAATTGGGCAACCTATTCTGAAATTCCCTTAGAATTATTTACAAAATCGGTTTACAATTTATTAGACGAAATTAAATTAGATTTGCCCATAAAATCTCAACAATTCATCAATTATATGATTGAATATAATATTCTATTCAACTATAAATATAAAGAAGGCATTGAACAAGTTTTAAACGGCATGAATAAGAGAACAAAGGGGAAATCTCAAATGAACTTAGCTATTGAAGACTTACATAGCTTAGAAGCTGAATTTGAAGCAGATTTTACAGTGTTTTTCAAGGAATTAATAGCACACACAAACCAGAAATTAAAAAAAATTGATACTACCATATGAGAAAAATAATTTTAGTGCTTACGATTTTATTATTATTTTCTAACTGCAAAACAAACATCAAGAAAGAAAAAATCACAGGTTTAATTACTGAAAAAGCAATGGTAGTGTCTGCCAGGGAGGAAGCTTCTAAGATTGGTTCTGATATTTTAAAAAAAGGCGGAAACGCTTATGATGCCATGGTAGCCACACAACTTGCATTGGCCGTTGTATACCCAGTTGCTGGTAATATTGGTGGCGGTGGTTTTATGGTTTATAGAGCCAATGACGGAAAAACTGGTGCGTTAGATTTTAGAGAAAAAGCACCTTTAAATGCAAGTAAGGATATGTATTTAGATACAGAAGGAAATGTAATTCCAGGAAAAAGTAGTTTTGGAGTGCACTCTGTTGGTGTTCCAGGAACTATTGCTGGCATTTTTGAAGTGCATCACAAGTTTGGAGGACTTCCTTTTAAAGATTTAATTCAGCCTGCTATAGATATGGCAAGAAACGGTTTTAAGGTTACAAGTAAGCAAGCAAAAGCTTTAAACCGAACTCGTAAACTTTTCGAAAAAGCAAATAACTACAAAATTTTATTTGACAAAGAATGGAAAAAAGGAGACCTACTAAAACAAGAAGAATTAGCACAAACTCTAGAACGAATAAGAGACAATGGTCAAGATGGCTTTTACAAAGGGAAAACGGCACAATTATTTGTTGATTACGTAAAAGAATTAGGTGGAATTATTTCACTAAAAGATTTAGAAAAATACAAAGCTATTTGGCGCAAACCAATAGAATTTAATTATAAAAATCATAAAATTATTTCTATGACCCTGCCAGCAAGTGGCGGAATTTGTTTGGCACAAATTTTAAAATCTATAGAACCTTTTGACTTAACTAAAATAGCACACAACTCTTCAAAGTATGTGCAATTATTAACAGAAGCAGAGCGCCGGTCATATGCAGACAGAGCACATTATTTAGGAGATATTGATTTTATAAATGTTCCTGTAGACAGTTTAATAGCAGCTTCATATACTAAAAAAAGAATGAGTTCTTTTTCTTGGGATAAGGCAACAAAATCTTCAGAAGTTTCTCATGGAGCTATTTTAGGACATGAAAGTGATCAAACAACCCACTACTCTATTGTAGACCAATTTGGAAATGCAGTTTCTGTAACTACCACTTTAAATACAGGGTATGGTTCTAAAGTACTTGTAAAAGGAGCAGGATTTTTCTTAAACAATGAAATGGATGATTTTAGTGCAAAGCCTGGAGTGCCAAATGTGTATGGTCTTGTAGGTTCTAAAGCGAATGCCATTGCTCCCGAAAAGAGAATGTTAAGTTCTATGACTCCAACCATTGTAGAAAAAGATGGAAAACTTAAAATGGTTTTAGGAACTCCAGGAGGATCTACAATTATAACTTCTGTTTTACAAAATATTATAAATATTGTAGATTATAAAATGGGAATGCAAGAATCTGTAAATAAAGCGCGCTTTCATCACCAATGGTTGCCAGACAATATTAGAATGGAACCCAATGGATTTGATAGTACTACAAAAGACAA
>CALJHU010000032.1:0-42786 GCA_937771065.1 uncultured Polaribacter sp.
ATCAATACTTCTATAGGTTTTTTCCAAAGCTTCTTCAATTGTATCTCCAAAAGAAGTTACTGCCATAACTCTACCGCCATTTGTAACTACTTTATCGTCTAAAGTAGCAGTTCCAGCATGAAAAATAATAGATTCCTTTATGTTCTCGAAACCTTTAATTTCTTTGTTTTTTTGATATGCTTTTGGATACCCACCAGAAACTAACATAATTGTAGCTGCCGTCTTATCTGTTACCGAAAAAGACTTTTCATGCAAGTTTTGATGCGCAACACCTTCAAATAAATCAAATAAATCTGAGGTAATTCTTGGCAATACAGCTTCAGTTTCAGGATCTCCCATTCTAACATTGTATTCTACTACAGACGGATTTCCATTGTTATTCATTAATCCAATGAAAATAAAACCTCTATAATCAATTCCATCTTTTTGTAAGCCTGCAATTGTTGGTTTTACAACCAATTCCTCCACTTTATTCAAAAAAGTTGCATCCGCAAAGGGTACAGGAGAAATAGCTCCCATTCCACCAGTATTTAAACCTACATCTCCTTCTCCAATTCTTTTATAATCCTTTGCTGAAGGTAATATTTTATAGCTTTTACCGTCTGTTAACACAAAAACAGACAATTCTATTCCTTTTAAAAATTCTTCGATTACAACCGTTGCAGAAGCTTTACCAAACTTCTCATTAGAAACCATATCCTGTAGTTCTATTTTTGCTTCTTCTAAAGAATTTAAAATTAGTACTCCTTTTCCGGCAGCCAAACCGTCTGCCTTTAAAACATAAGGTGGATCTAGAGTTTCTAAGAACGTAAAACCAGCTTCTAAATTTCCCTTCGTAAATGATTGATAGCGTGCGGTAGGAATACCGTGTTTTTGCATAAACTGTTTAGAAAAATCTTTACTCCCTTCCAGTAATGCGCCATCTTTTTTAGGACCAATTACAGGAATATTTTTCAAATCTACATCTACTAAAAAGAAATCATGAATACCTTCTACTAAAGGAACTTCTGGCCCTACTAAAACCATTTTAATGTTATTCTCTAAAACAGTTTTCTTTACTGCATCAAAATCTGAAAGATCTACATTAATATTTTTGGCTATTTTGTAAGTTCCTGCATTTCCCGGCGCTACAAATAGTTGCTTAACTTTACTACTTTCACTCAATTTTAATGCAAAAGCATGCTCTCTACCTCCAGAACCTAAAATAAGAATATTCATTATGTTGTTGTTGTGTTTTTGTTGATATGTTGTTGTTGCAAATATATTTTAAATTCTTTGGATTCCAGCTTTTGAATAAGATACATTTTAAAGAAACCCCTAATCAAGTGCAATCTATTTTTTTTATTTAAAACCCCACTTTAAAAAGTACTTTATTGCAGATGAAGTATGCATAATAAATAATTTTATGCTTTTTGAAGAACCTCGATTATGGTGATGTATAATTTCTACTTTAGGATAATACAGTTTCTTTTTTCCAATTTCATCAATTCTTCTGCAAATATCTGCATCTTCCATATATAAAAAGAAACGCTCATCAAAACCTTTTAATGTTTTTAAATCTGTAGTTTTAAAAAGCATAAAACAACCATGAATAAAATCGGGATAAAATGGTTTTTGTAAATCTCTATCCCTATACTCTCTATTCAAAAATTGATCTTTTGAAAATTTTAACTTTCTATTTAGTAAATCAAATAAAGTTGGGTGTTTTCTACAAATATATTGGGGCTTTATACTCGGGTACCGAACTTTTGGAGTCACAAAAGCAGCAATAGGGTTTTCATGTAACGCTTGTAATTAAAGAAGAAATTACTTCCGGAGAAAAGACAACATCTGGGTTTAAAATTAAATGAAAATTAGAAGTTATTTTATTTAGAACAAGGTTATGAGCTGCTCCGAAACCAATGTTTCTTCCTACAAATAGATATTCTATTTCTGGAGATTTAAAGAACGCTTCTAATTTATTAGAATTAGAATTATCAATTAGATAAAGTTTCTTTTTTATAGAGGTATTTAAAAATGAATTAACTGTTTTTTTCAGTATGTCGAAGTCATTATTAAATAAAACAATTGAAGCCGTTATCATTATTAATATGCTTTTTCTTCTCCTTTAAATACATTTAATACAGTCTGTATAATAATTTTAATATCTAAGAAAAAAGACCAATTTTCAATGTAGAAGATATCTAAACGGACTCTGTTCTTAATATCTGATTTCTTTTTTATTTCTCCTCGATACCCACCTACTTGAGCTAAACCTGTAACACCTGGCTTTACAATGTGTCTTTTTAAATAATTATCTACATCCTTTTGATATTCTAAGGATAAAGTTTCTAAATGCGGTCTAGGGCCAACCACACTCATGTCTCCCAGTAAAACATTTAAAAACTGAGGCAACTCATCCATGCTTGTTTTTCTCAAAAAAGCGCCCACTTTTGTTACTCTTGCATCATTTTTTGTAGCATGAATTTTATTTGATTCTTTATTCATTCTCATGGATCTAAACTTATAACAAGTAAATTCCTTACCATTAAGACCCTCTCTACCTTGTTTAAAAACTAAAGGCCCTTCAGACTCAAGTTTTACTATTATCCAAAGAATTGGTATTAGCCATGAAAGAATAAAAAGGCAAACAAAAATTGAAAAAAATATATCAAAAAATCTTTTTAAATAAAAATTTTCTGTAAAATCAAACGGTAATTTATTTACGTTTAAAACCATTAAAGAATCGTCATAATATTCTATACTTTGGTTTTTACTGTACAACTCGTTCGTGTCAGGAATTAATTTTAAAATAATATCCTTATCAAGTGCAAACTTATTTATTTTTTTTATTTGCTCATTTGACAATGCAGTTAGTGAACAATAAATTTCATCAACTGTGTTTTGTATTGCATATTCAAAAACAGCATCTAGATTCCCTAAATACTCCTTTTTTTTGTGTAACTTATTAGAGAAAAAACCTAAGTATTTATACCCTAAATTAGATTTACTTTTAAAAATTTTGATAATATTTTTTGTAGAATCATCAAAACCAATTACAATTGTTGTTCTAAAATTATTCCCAAAAGATCTGTACTTTTTCAAAAGAAATAACCAAGAAAGTTTAACAAAGGAAATGGAAATAATTATAAGTATTAAAATTAAAAACTGATTATTAACGATAGTACCCTCTTTAAAAATACCGAAATATGCGAAATATCCAAGAGTAAAAAATAGAAATTGTTTTACTAAAAGCCTCAGAAGGCTCAGAACTGAAGTATGCCTGTGTACTTCATAAAAAGCAAAAAAATAAGATGTAACTAACCAAAAAAACGAAATGAATGATAAAAAAAATACATTTAAATATTCTTTATCGTAAACAAAGTACGTTATCGTATTTAATATAAATAAATCTGTTACTATTTGTAAAGGTTTAATGAAATGGGAATATCTTTTTTTCAAGATTTAATTTATTGTTTGGTTAATTAGGTAAATATTTATATTCTGTTAACGTAAAGTTTAGAGTTTCATTTCATCAAGTAGCAAATTATTAATTTTTTGTTTAAAACTATATAAAAACCTCTCCTCTACAAAGCTTTCTGCATGTTTTCGTATCCAAATCGAATCAAAATCATTTTCAATCTTTTCAAAATAAGTAATTACGTCTTGTAGAGTAGAGATATCTTGCTTTTCAAAAAACAAACCAGATGATTTCGAAATATCCTCTTTATTTTCAATCACTGTTTCTAAAGCACCTCCCTTTTTAAAAGCAATAACCGGAATTCCGTAGCTCATTACCTCTAAAGGAATCATACCGAAATCTTCTTCACCAGGAAAAACCAAAGCTTTTGAATTTTGAATATAATTTTTAATGACATCATCCTCTAAAAACCCTTTAAACTCAATATTAGATTTTGCTTTCTTTTGTAACTTCTTTTTTTCTGATCCATTACCAATAATAATTAATTTTTTCCCATTATTATTAAAAAATTCCACTAACAAGTCAATTCTCTTGTAGGGAGTTAATGCTCCAAAACTCAAGTAAAACTCTTTATTCTTAGACAACATTAGAGGTTCTTTAAATAAGGTGCTTTCTATAGGAGGATAGACTACTTCTGCTTTTCTATTATAAAATTGAGCTACTCTTTTTGCTACGTTTTTTGAATTTGCAATATACAAATCAACATTATTAATTGTAGTTACATCCCATTTTTTTAATCTTTTAAAAAAATAGTTTACCAATGGTCTTAAAATAGGATTTATTGAGTTTAAATAGTCTTCCGTAAAACCCCAACAATATCTCATTGGACTGTGAATATAACAAACGTGCTTTGCATTATTGTTAATTTGAATTCCTTTAGCTGGTCCAGATTCTGATGATATAATTAAATCATAATTATCTTGCAGTTTTAAAGATTTAATAGCCTGGGGATAAAATGGGAATATTTTTTGATAATATTTTCTAAAAAAAGGACTATTAAAAGAAGATGTAAAAACTTTATGCTTTTTTAAATAATTACCATACTTTTTTTCATCATAAAACAAGGTATATATGTCTGCCTGTGGGTATAGTTTCAAAATAGATTCTACTACTTTCTCTCCTCCTCTTCTTGTAATAAACCAATAATGAATAATAGCTACTTTCACTTATTTTTTTAATAATAATTTATTCAACAAAGAAAGACTAAAAATAAAGGCAAAACAAACAACCAAAATGTAGGTTCCCATACCTTTTAAAAAATTAAATGTTAACATGAAAAAATTACAAAAAAGCAAGAAAAAAAATAGTGGTAAATAGCTATTATTTCCAACAATAACTTTATTAACAATATTTTTCTGAAAACACCCATATAAAAAAATCATTATTAAACCAAGCCATCCAAAGTCTACATAGAGCCCTCCGAAGAAAGTAACAAATGTACTACCTCTTGGATTCATAAATTGCACTTCTTTTAAATTAGAATCTGTAAGTTTATATTTATTTGTAAATTTATTAATTATACTAAAAGTAAACTTCCCATATTGATGTTTTATTGGTGTTTTCTGGTAATACTTGACTAGGTTGTCAAATTCAAAAACTCCATGCACATAGTATTGTGCTATTTGAAAACCAGATACCATCATTTTTTTTATACTATTGTTATTTGTTGAATGTATTACTTCAAATAATACGGGACTAGGTTCTAAAAACTTATTTAAAAAAAAATCTGTTGTTAATGATGAGTAATTATCATCTGTTTCATCAGCCTCCCTTTGCATAATAATAGATGTGGCTATTGTAAATAAAATAGTAATGGTAAAAATAATAAGTAAAATATGTTTCCTAGTGAAAAATATTTTTTTAAAATAAAGTAGTATAATAAGGAGCAAAATAACAGGTGTGAAAAACGCATTTCTACTTCCCCTAATAAAACCTTCAATAAAAGGAAGCAAGAATAATAATAAGGAAATCATAATTATTTTTTTTTCCGTTATTTTATTCTTGAGAACAAATATGATTGGAATAAAATAAAGATGCGTTAAAATAGCGCTGAGAGTGAAAATAAAGTTTGGTTTAGTTTCTGCTAATAATGCTCTATTTTGCCAAACATCATTACTAAAACTCACCTTTCTGAATATAAACAAATCAATATATCTAAATAAATAACTTATTAAAGTAGTTCCAATAATAATATAGATGAACCTTTTACTAATTATTACGAAACCTTTATTCTGCGTTTTTGTATTTGGAAAAAAAAGATACCCGAGAATTAAAAAGACATAAGAAAGAAAAATAAACCAAAATGATTCTTTTGCAAAAGGAGATATAATTTTTGCAGGAAATAAAATAAAAATAAAAAACCAAATAAAAATACCACCAAAAAGGCTTACAAAAAAAGCAAAATGTTTTGATTTAGCCATTTTTAACTTATTAAAATTAACATTAAACAAGATGTAATATAAACAAACGTTAAAGAAAGAAGTGATTTTTTGAAAATAATTTTCTTTGTTCTTAATGCTAAAAACTGGGTAATATTGGCCATAAAAAACAGGGAATAAAGAATAAATGTCAGGCTTAATAATGTAAGATAATCCCTATATAAGTAAAGCACCACTATAGAAAGAATAAAAAGCCCCAAAAAATACAAATTATTAACTTTTGACAACCCTTCTCTATCAACAATATTAGATTGTAAAGCAGATGCTATCCAAAATGTCATTTGACAAAATATTACAAAAAATAATGCTTTATTATTTGGGTAAGTATTTACAAAATATTCAGAAAAAGATGGCACTAAGTATGGGTAAATGAAATAGATAATTATGGATAAAACAAAAATAAAAAAATAAAATAAAGAAAAGTAATAGTCTAGTATCTTTGGCTTCTTTGTGTATAATTCTTTAAAATACCTTATGGAAATTACTTGGTAAATCATAACAACAATTGCAGATAAACGGAAATAAAAACCATAGATACCAGTTGCTTCATAACCAAAAAAATGTTTAGATAGAATTCTTCCAGAAACTGTAAGTAAGAACAAGAACAAAGAAGAAATAAGTAAGTGAATACTAAATTTAAGTATTTTTTTATAATGATTAAATATAGTTTTTTTACTCTCTCTTATAAATCTATAAAACGCATTAACAACAAAAATACATCCATAAAAAAAAAGTGAAACACTAATATTGCTTATTGAAGGAGTAATAAATTTAAGATAGTAACCAATAATAAAAAACAGTAATAAAATATAAATACCTGCATCTAAAAATACTGCTCTAAAAATATTGCTATGGCTTTTTAGTTTTGTAGAAAAAAACATTTGATTTGCAATTATGTATGAAATATTAATTGCCAAATAAATTTCTAATCCATAGCGTTTAAAAGAAAAATATATAATTTGGTTTCCAATAAAAAACAGGGTCAACCATAAAGGGTGAAGAGAGAATCCGTTTTTAAGCTTAGCCATCTTTTTTCTAATTATAAAATAAGGATAAGCACCTTGAACACCTAAATTCATTACAGCATTTAATAACATACCAATTCCTGCAAGAGAATATTCTAAAACACCAAAGTCTTTACCCGTTAAAATATCAGCTAAAAGAAGTGGTGCTAAAAAAACAATTCCTTTCACTAAGGAAAATGAAAACAGAAAAATTAGATTTTTTCTCACTTTTTTTTATCAAATTTTAGAAACAAAGGTAAAATAAAAGAAAATATTAGAATTCCATGTTGTCTTTCTAAATAAGACTCAAAAAAACAAGCAATAGAAAAAAACATTATAAGATATACGAAAAACACATCTTTATTTGATGCTGATTTTAACAATAGAAAAATTAATACTATGAATAAAACACCACCAAAAACACCTGTTTTTAAAAACTCTGAAAAATATTGATTATGATTATTATACCTTTCTCTAATACCTTGTTTAAAATATATTTTTTTATAATTAAAATATAAAAGATCTAAATAATCTCCAGTACCAACACCAAAAAGAAAAGATTTTTTAATTTCTTTTAAAGCTATATTATTTATTAAAACTCTATGTTCTAATGTGTTTTTTGTATGAGTTACTTTGTTTTTTGTAATAATAGTTTCTATGTTAAAATCTGTAGTTTTTACTAAAATAGCAAATTTTTTCTTTAACCCTGGAACAAAAAAGATAGTAGATAAAAAAACACCAATTAGTAAGCTAACTATGCCTATTGTTTTTATTACAGTAAATTTATTTTTTAAAAATAAAAAAGCTTTAAAAAGCAAAGTTAAACCTAAAATAAAAATGGTTGTTTTATTTTTTAAAATGATTAAACAAAAGAAAAAGAATATTGAAAGAATAAGATTATAGCCTCTGTTTTCTTTATGCTCAATTTGATTTAAACAGTGTAAAAACGGAATTAATAAAATTACAGCTAAATAAAATTGACTCATACCAAGTTTATTATTAATAACAATAAATACAAAAGTACCAATTGGCTGATTTTCAACAAAAACATGAAAAATTAAATACATTATAAAAAATAAAGTAAAAAATACTTTTAAAAACTCTACATTTAAAATAAATTGTTTTCTGCTAAATTTTTCTGAAAAGGCAATTAATGGAAGAAAAAAAACTGGTAAAAATTTCTGTATTTTCATCCACCCTGTTGTAGTATTTTGAGTATAACACATTCCTAATAGCTGTGCTAAAAAAAATAGTACATAGAAAACAACTATTTTATTATTCTTTAGAGTTTTAAATTTATTTTTTATATTTTCTTTACTATCAGTAAAAAAGAATACGAATAATAAAATTATTGAAATGCTATTAATTGCATAAGAGAACACAAAACTACTGATAAGAATATTAATTAAAAATATATAAATTAAGGGTCTTTTGTTTTTAAAACTATTTACCGTCATTGTTTTATTATTTTTTTAACCAACACATTAGTTAATAAGTCATCTAAAATTAATTCATCTTTGTAATCAACATCTAAAATTATTTTATTAATTATTGTAGGCTCGCTAGATTTTCCCTCATCTAATTTTAGCGCATAACCATTATTTCCTTTGGTTAGTACAGTTACATAATTGAGGGTACAATTATTGCACCGGTTTACCCATAAGCCAGATAAAACCTTTTCTTCTCCTTTAGCAGCATCTTGCATGCCACTCATTAATTCAGACGAACCTTGCCCATATTTTTCTATAGTCATTTTTTTTATTACATTATTTTCTCCTGTAATATATACTCCATGTCTATCTGAAGAATTTATGATAACTTCATCTATTCTAATGTTTTTTGGATTATTTCCCCAACCATCAATTGCTAAAGCCGCATGGTTATTTTGGTATCTTTTATCTCCAGATCCGAAATCTTTGATTTGAAGGTATTTAATTTTTATATTATTACAACCATGGTATATGTGGCAACCTCTTGACCTTGTTTTTCTTGGATTCTTTTCTATAGAAGAATGAATTATAACACTGTCTATTTTAATATTACTAGCTTCCGTAATCCCTAACCTATCAAATGTTATTATTGTACCTTTTATCGTTATGTTTTTTGGTTTTTTTCTGTTTTTGGCATTAGGAGTTATTTGAATAATATCAAATTCTGCTTTATCGGACTTAATTGTAATATTTTCTCTAGAATCAAGGATTAAAGGGTATTTATAATTCCCTTTTGGAAAGAACAATTCAACGCCATTTTGCTCCGCTAAATCTAAAATAGAATTAATTTTTGGTTCTTTAGTTATTGGGTGAGTGTATGCATAAGCACTATCAGGAAAGATTCCATAACGACGAACATCTCCTATTTTATAATTCTCATTAATTGCTAAATTTTTTTCCGAAAACTTTAGTTTTTCTGTATTTTTGTTTTGAAGAGTGTTTTTGTTTTCTGTTTTACAAGATGTTAAAAACGCTATCAGTATTACTAAAAGATATTTTTTCATTAACTACTATTTTGTGTATACTTCCTCAACTAAATTTTCACCTTCTATCTTTTTTAATTCTTTTTTAGATTCTTCAAATGATTTTTCTATGAACCGTAAACGTTGATTAACATACATTCCACTTTCAATTAAATCTTTAGAAACAACAGAATTACTTCCAATTGTTATTCCTTTTTTAATTGTTATTCCAGCATTTATTACTGTTGCTGAACCAATGTAGATATTGTCTTCTATAATAACTTCACCATCTATTCTAAACCTCCCTGGTCCTTGAATGTCATGCAAATAACCATGAGTCCAAATTTGCGACCCAATTCCTGCTAATGTGGTGAAATTACCTAAATGAACACTCCTGGTTAAATCAATTTTGTGTTTTGCTGTTATTTTACTCAGTTCTCCTAAATGCAAAAAAGCTTCACCATAAGAAACTCCTTGAGAAGCTCTTATTAAACTATTTGAATTACCTATAGCTCCTTGTTTTTCAAAATTCAAGGAAAAAGGACCTTTAATTATATTTAGATGCCCTATGTACGCCTGTTCTTTAAAACAAATTAAATCAATATTTATAAAATTTAAGTGGCCTATTTTTGTTTTTTTTTCAAGATTTAATTTTTTAACAAGCACTAATGAAAACCCAATTTTGGAGGAATATGAAACTTTATGCCCTAATATTTTTAAAAAAAATACTGCTATTTTACTTGGAAATAAACAGACTAAAGCGGTTAGGTATTTCTTCATTTTTCTAATTTTAAATTTCTGTTTTTTGCTCCAACAATTATTGCACCTGCAGGTACATCTTTAGTGACCACTGCCCCAGATCCTATAATCGCTTTTTCATTTATAACAACTCCTCCTAGAATAACAGAATTAGCTCCAATCCAAACCCCTTCTTTAATTGTTATAGGAAAAGAGAAGTGTTTGTAGGGAGGTGCTTTAGAAAAGTCTAAACCTGCAGTTTCTATAATTACCCCCCTAGATAAAGTAACATTATTTCCAATGATTATTTTAGATTTTGCACCAATAGAACTATTTCTACCTATGGCAACTTTATTTCCTATAATGATATTGTTTCCATATTTAATTTCAACACTATAATGACAAACACTATCTCCTGAGTTTGGCACTAATGCTTTAAACCTTAAATGACTCCAAACTCTTGAAAAGGCCCATGAAATTTTTAAAAATAATAGAGAAATCCATCTAAAGATGAAAAATTCAGAAAATACACGTATTATTTTTTTCATCTAATTTATTGTAAAATAAGCCTATTAACATAACTGTCATATGGATTATTACTAATACTTATTGGTTCGTATTTCTCTATACCTATAGGATTTAATGAGTATTGAACCTGCAATAATAATCTTTTCCCTTTTTGTGGTAAAAGACCTTTATGGAAACCAAATGTATCAGCAAGAAAAGTACTTCCTTTTTTTCCTGTAAAAAACTTTATTTTGTTTTCTCCAAATGCACTTATAACTTCTTCATCTTGGTATCTTCTTATTTTTAATAATTTATTTGAAATTGATGATCCTTCTACATATACATGTGGCCCATTTTCTAACTCAACATTTGTTAAATAGATAAAAAGTTTACAGAATTTAAAATCATCTACATCTCTATGAAACATCTGAGCTTGTTCTGCTTTTTCTTTACCTGAAATAGACCACCACATATTTATATTACTGATTGTTGGTGTTGCTCCTAAAAATTCTTGAACATATTTTAATATGTCAGAATTATTAGCAATATCTAATATTTCTTTAATTGAGACTAAATCTTTACGCTGATAATTGGCAACATGTACTTTATTAGGTATCATTTCTGCTTTAAAGAAACCTAAATCTTTTCTGAAAGGATCATAACATTTAAAGTCTTTTGTTTTTTCAATAATTAAGTCTACTTCCTCTGTTGATAAAAACAACCCTAAATTTGTGCAGCCAGATAATGATAGTTCATCCTTTTTAATTTCTATACTTTTACCAACCCCATTAAAAACGCTTTTGTTTCCAATAGCTTTCACCTTTTTATTTATAAAAAAATTTTTTATTTTTTTATTTTTTATTGACCGCATTGCATAGAATGATATTTTGTTAAATAGTATTTTCATTTTAAAATTTTTACGTATTGTCTTTTTGATATAATTAATTTCCCTGTAAGCAAGATATATAATATTGCGAATAAAAGGAAGCCTGTAATAATATAAATTCCTTGAGCTCCGTTAATAAAATTAATGACTAATAAGAAAAAGTTAATAATCATCAAATAAAATAATAAAGGAATAAACTGAAACCTTCCTTTAATTGTTTGATTGTATATATATTTTTGAAAAAACCCAAATAAAAACATAAAAAGAAATGAAAACCATCCAAAATCAATAAAAATAGGTCCAAAAAATGTTGTGTATATACCTGTTCTAGGTGGTGCTTTTTGTATTGATTGTAAATCAATATCTGTTCTAAAAATTATATTAATAAATTTAGCAAATACATTAAATGTATAAGCTCCGTAATAATGTGGCGCACTATAATTATTATACATATAATTAAATTCATAGACACCGTGTAAATAATATTGTGAGAAGTTAATAAACCCTAACTGAATAACTTGAAATGTTTCGTTATTAGAATTAATTATACTATTTCTAATACTTTCTGAAGGCTCAATTGTGTAATTAAAACCTGCTTTTGTTAAAATATGTTTTATTGATTTTTTTCTATCTTTTGTGAAATCATTAGTTCTTTCAATAAAAAGATTAACAGAATATATACCTAAAAAAAATAATAGAACACTAACTATTATTACACGTCCATAGGTTATTTTTAGTTTTTTGAAATATCTAAGATAGATCGCAAAAAGCACTAACAATACAAATAACCCTGATCTAGAACCTAACATTAGAAACTCAAAAGATGCAGAAAAAAATAAAAACAAACAAAGGGTATACATCCATTTATTTTTCATATCCAATGTATGATAAAGAAACAAAGGGATAAGCGCCAAGGGATTTATGATTGCAGATATAATACTAATTACAGATGCCCCTGCTTTTTCAAGCAGAACTCTGTTTTCTGACATTGAATAATTAAATGACCCTTCTCTTAAATAGAATTTATCAAAAAGCTTAAAAAAAACACCAAATAATGCAATAGCCATAATAATAAATAATGCTTTTTTAACTGCATTTCTATTAATAGAATAGGATAATAGATTTTCTTTTTTAATCGGTGGTAGAGAAAAATAACCAAGAAAAAAAAATAGGTAATTTATAAAAATTAATAGAAAGGGCAAAAAACTAACAGGATGTTTTATTTTAACAGGAGTTAAAATTAGTAATGTCAACCAAAATAAAATACCAAATATAGTTACTTTAAATAAGTTGTTTTTTTTTAAAAAAACTATGTTAACGTGTTCATTCATTTATTAAAATACTATTAAAAGCAATTATCATATTTTTTATATTATCTTTATTAAGACAACTAGAATCTGTAAAAGGATCTGTAACAATACCTTTATAACTTGTTTTATTTAATAAATTAATAAAATTAACTTTTTCTTCTAATGTGTTTTTATAAAAGGTGTTACTTTTTATAACTTCAACTATATTGGTAATTTTTTTTATATCAGGTATAAAAACACAATTTTCACTTTGGTTATTTATTGTTTTTACTAAAGTAATTACAGGTTTGTTAATTAATATACATTCAATTGCAATAGTACCTGTTACTGTGACCACTAAATCCATTTCAGGTAAAACATCATCCATTTTTGATGAGTGATGTAAGCTAATTATGTTTTTATTTCTTTCAACAATACTTATTAACTCATTTGAAAGCTCATATTTAGATTTTGGGTTCGGTTTAACATACAAGTCTGTGTTTTTAGGTAAATGTTCTAATAAGTCTTCTATTAGTTTTGATTGATTTCTATATTTTTTTCCCCAAACATCAATATTGGCTTCTGGTTGCATCTGTAAAGGATACAAAATTTTAAATACAGCTTTTTTTTTAATTTTTTGCTTTATTTTGGCATCCCATTCTTGTATGGTTTTTTCTTTTTCTTTTTCAATAAAATATTTTACAATAGGATTTGGTGTATTATATCTTTCCCCAGCAATGTAAGATTTTATTTTAGTGAGTTTATCTTTAAAACCGTTTTGTTTTTTAATTTTCTTCATATAATCAGGTGTTGTTGTTCTAAACATAATTTGATTAATGATCTCATTTGCTTTATTCTGCTGCATTACTTCTAAGCTCCCTAAGTAAGGTTCTAAAGTGTCATATTTATAAAAAGAAAAACGTCCTATTGGGTAACGACAAGATGATGGATTTAGATATAATGTTTCATTTTTCTTACACAAGTTAATAGTTAATAGCTCGTGAAATGCCGTAGACTCTCCAAAAACAATATCTGGTTTTAGTTCATTTAGTTTTTCTTTAATCTTAAAATAATATTGATAAAAATAGGATTTATTTTCTTTTTTAAAAAAATTTTGTTGCCTATCTATTAAAATTACCTCTTCAACTTCTTTTATTTTATCGTATTTTTTTGTTGTTTTTTTTGGGTATGGTATAATATATTTCCTATCTGATTTAGGTTGATAATCTTTATTTTGAATAAGCCAAAAAACATCATGTCCTTCTTTTTCTAATTCAATAGCAATGGCCTCATAAAGAAATGTTTTATATCTATTTTCAATAAATAATACTTTCATAATTACTTTTTAATCATTTCTAACGATAAGGGTTCACCCACTCCAACATTTACAGAAAACACCTTACCTAATATCTCATAATAATATTTAGGATGTAAACCATATCCTGGTCTAATTGAACGTATATTTTCTTTTGTAATAATTTCTCCTTTTTTTACATTTTGACAAACAAATAATGACCTAGCAAATTTCTTGTTATTTTTTACTTTTTCAGAAACCTCATAAGAGACTATTCCAAGTAGTTTTTCCGTATCTCTTACTTTAGAAACCATCTCTGTAAACTCTGCCACATCTAAAGAAAAGTCTGCGTCAGGACCACCAATAGATTTGTCTAAAATAAAATGTTTTTCTATCACTTTTGCTCCCAAAGTAACCGCAACAGTTGGCGCCAAAGAACCATAAGTATGATCACTAAAACCTACTTCAACATTAAAACGTTTTTTTAAATCTGGTATTGTCCTAAGGTTGGCTAATTCTAAAGGTGCGGGATAAGATGAAGTGCATTTTAATAAGATAATATCATTATTCCCTGCTTTTCTGCAGGTATCAACAGCTAATTGAACATCTGCTTCTTCTGCAATTCCTGTAGATATAATAATTGGTTTTCCTTTAAGTGCTGTATACCTTATCAATGGTATGTCTTGTATCTCAAAAGAAGCTATTTTATAAGCAGGTACATTTAACTCTTCTAGAAAATCTACAGCAGTAAAATCAAACGGTGAAGAAAAACAAATTAAGCCCTCTTCTTTTGCTGTTTTAAATAATTTCTCATGCCACTCCCAAGGTGTGTATGCTTCTCCATATAATTCATATAATGTCTTTCCATCCCAAAGAGTTCCACCGTCAATTTTAAAATGTTCATTATCACAATCTATAGTTAATGTGTCTGGAGTGTACGTTTGTAACTTAATTGCATCGGCTCCCGCTTTTTTTGCTGCTTTAATAGTTTCAATTGCTACATCTATACTTCCGTTGTGATTTGCTGATAATTCTGCAATAACAAAACACGGATTATCTCCACCTATTAAACTACTTCCTATCTTCATTATTAAATTTTTTTCCAATTTTAAAAATACAATTTTCTGTTCTAATTATATCAAGTTTTATAAAACCTTTCCCTGTTTTTACTATAATGTCTGGATTTATTTTTACAATTTCTCCATTTTGTATGTTTGAATTATTTTCATAATTAATTCTTGAAACTTTATCTATAATAATTTTATGACAATTGTAAAAAGTAAATGCCCCTGGATAAGGATGTGCTTGCGCTCTAACCCAGTTTCTAATTACCTCTGTATTCCAAGACCAGTTAATTTCGCCATCCGTTGGTATTCTTTTACCAAAACAAGAGGCATCTTCTTCAAGTTGTTTAGTTAATTTTAACTGATTTAATTTAATTTTATCTAGAACATTCTTTATTAGAGGAAAATATTCTTTTGAATACTTTCCTAATATTATTCCTCCTGTATCATTTTCTCCAATTGAAATTTCAATTTGATCTATAACATCACCCGTGTCGCAACCAGAGTCAATTAAATGAGCCGTAACTCCAGTCTTCTTTTCCCCATTTATAATAGCCCAAACATGTGGGGTTCTTCCTCTATACTTTGGCAATAAAGATCCATGTATATTAAAAGTTATTTTATTTGAATGGTTATAAATATCTTGATCAATTAAAAATAAATAATTAATTGATACGATTACATCTACCTTAATGTTTTTAATAAATTCATACGCCAGTCCATTTCTAGGATTTCCTGAAAAAAGAGGAATGTTTTTTTCTTTAGAAAACTGTATAATATCTAAAGACTTTTTATCTGTTAAGATAAACTTTATTTCATAATTGTTCTTAATTTTTACTAAAGTATCAAAACCTAAACCTCCACTGCATAGCACTCCTAGCGTTAACATATACTTAAAATTAATTTATTGTACCGTTCTTTAATTTTTTTATCAAATATTTTATTTTGTGAATTCATCAATTCTTTAAAATCAGAATTGAAGAATAAATACAGCTGCGCTTCAAAAGATGCTACATCAAAATCTTTAATATTTCCCATTTCAAAGATTGCGTTTTCATCCGCAAAACCATTATAAATAGCCTCCTGATTGTCAACATAAAAACCACTTAAAATGGGTATTTTTACACAACAAAGCTCATATAAAATAGTACTAGCTGGAGCAATTGCAAAATTTGAATCTCTCATAATTTCTGACAACTCCTTTTCTGAAAGGTTTTGAAATATTTTAATGTTTTTTTGACTTATACTATATATTTCTTTGTGCACATAAGCCCCTCCCAAAACAATATTTATCTTTTTAACTTGAGGTATTTTTAATAACGCTTTTGTTACTTTAAGTGTTAAATTAAAAGGATCTGCACCTCCAAAACAAACAAAAGCCGTGTCTGTTCTTTTTAGAGTATTCTCTTTTTTTACCAACTCTAAAAAAGTTGGACGCAATAAAGCATATTTCGTTCCTAAAGCAAATTTGGTATTTGCTTCACAAGAGAAATTTTCTGAAGAGATATTTGGAGAATGATTAATAATTATATCAGCAAACATATACTCACTTGCTAAATCATCTATATATATTAATTTAAAACCTTTCTCTTTTATTCTTTTTTGATAGCTTGAATTAAATTGATATCCGTCTACAATTAATAAATATTCATGAATGTCAAACTGTTCGTTAATCCAATCAGGCTCTTTATCAATTGTAATTTCCTTAGGTATTGTTTTCTTTTGGTAGTTTTCGGGAATAATATTTAGAGCGGAATTTTCTGATGTTAAAAAGATAAACTTAAAATTATCCTTAAGCATTTCCACCAAACTAAATAATCGATATAAATGACCTAAGCCTATTTCTGAATTTCCATCGGCTCTAAAAAGAATTTTCTTTTTCATCTAAAAATAATTTATATTTCAATTCAGCTAATTTCCAGTCTGTTTCGGTGTCAATATCTTGAGCTTCTAATTCATTTATTTCTATACATCCAGTATTATTCGTCCAGAGTTTTTGTTTTTTAATAAAAGCACTAATATTTAGTGCATAAAATTGACCTGCATCATGAAATGAAGACTCTAAGTCTTGCGATCTTATATTCATTTTTGATACATCAACCATTTCAACTTTATCTTCTTTATTAATCTTCATGGCTCTTTGTATTGGAAAACCATATTTTAAAACAGAAAAAACAGCATCTAATTTATCCTTTTTTAATTTCTTAAATGCTTTAATTAATAAATTACTAGATACAAATGGTGCAGTGGGATAAATACAAATACAATATTTAAATAATTTATTTCTTGTTTTATATACTTCTAAAACCTCATTTATGACAGCGGCCGTCGTTGCAAAATCATTTGCGTTCGTTTCGCTTCTTAGAAAAGGTACTTTTGCACCATACTTAAGAGCTATCTCTCTTATTTCTTCATCATCTGTAGATACCATTACTTCATCAAAAAGTTTACTTTTTAAAGCAGCTTCAATTGAATAGGCAATAATAGGCTTACCTAAAAATAGTTTTATATTCTTTCTCAGAATACGTTTACTTCCCCCTCTTGCTGGTATTATTGCTAGTTTACTCATTTAAAAAGAAAGTATTTTTTCAATAACAAATTCTTGTTCTTCATCCGTTAATGATGGGTACATAGGCAAACTTAAACATCTTGAATAGTATTTTTCTGAATTACTTAAATCAGCTTCATCATAACCAATTTCTTGATAATAAGGTAAAGTATGCACTGGAATATAATGTACTTGAGTATAAATTTTAAACGCCCTTAAGTAATCGTATAACTCTTTTCTTTTTTCAACTTCAATTACAAATAGATGATGCGCATTATAACTGCCTTTAGGTAAGCTTTGGAACTTTATTTTTCCTTTAAAAGCTTCTTTATACTTGTTTGCAATTTCATTTCTTCTAGCTACACCTTTATCATTTTTAGCAAGCTGCGTAATTCCTAATGCACACTGTATATCTGTTAATCTATAATTAAAACCTAACTCTTGCATTTCATAAAACCATCCGCCATGATTTTTAGACATATTGTTTTTGGTTATTCCATGAGACCTTAAGCTAGTTAATTTTTTATAAATTTTCTCCGAATTAGTAGTTAGCATTCCTCCCTCACCACATGCAATATGCTTTACCGGATGAAATGAAAATACGCTTACATCTGCATAGTTCCCATTTCCACATCGTTGTTTTACACCTTTAGTGTCTATAAAATGTCCTCCTGGAGCATGACATGCATCTTCTATAAGCCAAAGATTATGTTTTTTAGCCAACTCTTTAAAAGCTTCTAAATTTACCGGAAGCCCTGCAAAGTCAACTGGTATAATTCCTTTAAAAAAACCTTTTGGTTTACTTTCTATTAATTTTCTTGTACTATTTAAAGAGAGTACATAAGTCTCTTTATCTATATCTGCAAACCAAGCTTCGCCTCCTACATATCTTATACAATTGGCAGAAGCAGCAAAGGTAATGGGAGTTGTAATGACTCTATCTCCTTTCCTTAAACCTAAAGAAAGAACAGATAGATGAAGCCCTGAAGTTGCATTATTTACAGCAACAGCATATTTAGAACCAACATAAGCAGCAAATTTATCTTCAAATTCGCTCACTTTTGGTCCTTGCGTTAAAAAATCTGCTTTTAAAACTTTTACAACAGCATCTATATCTTCCTGATCAATATTTTGTTTGCCATATGGTATTGCCTTCATTATAGAGAGAAATTAGAATCTACATGTTCTTTTATAAGCGCTCTTAAACTCTCTACAGTTTCCCAATCTTCATTATCATTTGAGTTATAACTAAAACCTTTGGGTACTAATTTGGCCTTAAAATTCTTAATAAAACCTTCTAATTCCCAAGAAGGGTTTACAGGTAAAATTGCATAATAGCTGCCTAAATCATAAGTATTCATTGCGTCTGAAGCTGTAATCATCTCTTCATGAATTTTCTCACCAGCACGCACTCCTACAACTGGTTTTTCACAATTCGGGCCAATAGCCTCTGCAACATCCATAATTCTGTAAGATGGTATTTTAGGTACAAATAACTCACCTCCCCAAGCATGTTCTAAAGCATGCATAACCATATCTACTCCTCCTTGTAAAGAAATATTAAATCGAGTCATATTTGGATCTGTTATTGGAAGTATATTTTCTTGCTTCTTTTTATTAATAAAAAAAGGAATTACAGAGCCATTAGACCCCATTACATTTCCATAACGCACGACAGAAAATTTTATAGGATTTTCTCCTGTTATATTATTAGCTGCAATAAAAAGTTTATCTGAAGTTAACTTTGTTGCTCCATATAAATTAATTGGTGCACATGCTTTATCTGTTGAAAGCGCTACCACTGCTTGCACATTGGTTTGCAAACAAGCTTCAACTACATTTTCTGCTCCACCAATATTTGTCTTTATACATTCATCTGGATTGTATTCAGCGATGTGAACATGCTTCATTGCGGCAGCATGAATTACATAATCTATGTGCTGGAAAGCTCTAATTAAACGATCTTTATCCCTAACATCTCCAATAAAAAACCGTATTTGAGGATATTTTTCATTTGGAAACTCTTGAGCCATTTGAAATTGCTTCTGCTCATCTCTAGAGAAAATAATCAATTTCTTTATCTCGGGATATTTACTTAGTATATGTTTGGTTAAGGCCTTTCCTAAAGAGCCTGTACCTCCCGTAATTAATAATGATTTTTTATTTAAATCAAACATTTTTTTCTTAATTATAATTTTTATAACAATATTTTTTAATCAATTCCTGAAACGACCCTCATACATCAATCATTTTTTAAGTGGCATTAAAACACAAAACTGTAATGAAGAATTTCTTGAATTCTTATTTAGTATAATTCTTTAAATATCTATTTAATTGCATCATGAGTATAAATAAAATAATCAACATCCCACCGATAAAGGCGAATTTAAAAATTGAGTTTTTTGTTATCCCTCCTATTTTATAACCTATTGGTTGAAAATTAGAAATTATATTTACTACTTCGTAGTTCTCTGCTTTTTCTATTAAAACATTTTGTAAAGCTGAATTGATTTTTTGCTTGGTAATAAAAATTTCTAATTCTTTGGTTGTTTTTTTGTTACCTCCTAGATCTATATTAGTACCATTTGTTTGCCTTTTAGACTCATCTATCATTACTTGCATATATACTTTACTTAAAGTATCTGCCAGAACTAAATTTTTACGCAATAATAGGTCTGTTCTATTTAAATTTTCATTAGTTAAACTTTTAATCTTACTAAAATATTTGTTTGTTTTAATTGACGAAATAATAACTTCTTCTAAGTTTTTAAAAATATCATTTTTACTAGAAACAACTTTAATTTCATGAACTTCATAATCAAAATCTGTAAATGACCCTTTAAAATCTAAAAAAGAATAACTTTTAATTGCAGTAGTATCTACAGAAAGAGCAAAACTATTATATGTATTTATAATATCTTTATCGTTCAAAATAGGCTCTATTGAAAAACTTATAAGCGATTTAGCAGTTCCTTCATCAATATTAAAAGTACTCTTTAACTTTTCTATTTTTTTTTGATTTACTAAGTCACTATAATAATTTATGGTGTTATACAATTGTTTTGTACTCTTAAAATTTGGTTTTATGAGTAAATCAGAACCATAGGAGTCTTGTTTTTTGAACTCAAAAAAGGAACCAACTAGAGCACCAATTATTATTGAAATTCCAATCTTAATTGAATTCTTTCTAAAAAAGATTAAAACTAAAATGATTGAATGAAAGATCCCTTTAAAAATAGCTCCTATAAAATTAAAAAACTTAGAAAATCCTTTTCCTATAATTACAAATAAAGAACCTAAATCTACTTCTTCTTCGTTGTTGCTTTTACTATTCTCTTTTTGCTGATTTGTTGACATTTGTTCTTTTTCTTGTTACAATTTAATTATTAAAAATTTGTTCCACTATTTTTTGAGTAATGGCATATGTTGGGGTTACGCCAGTCATTCCTAAACCTCCAGAAGCTAATGTTGCGCCAGTTTCTAATGGGTTATCAGAAGCATAATACGCATACCTTACTTTTACATCTTCAGAAATATTTCCTCTAATTTTAGATGCAGATTGTATTGCTTTTTGATAATGGGCACCTTCCATTTCTAAACCAATAACATTCCAAGTAGAATCATGAAAAAACTTTAATAAATCTTTATTTTGCAATGATGTTCCTAAAACTGAAATCATCGAACCATCAAAAACTTCAATTCCAAAACCTTCTAAATCAGTTTTAGCCAACTCGTTTTTAAAAGGATAGTTATCTGCTGTTCCTTCAAAAATATGAGCAGAAGGAATCATAATATCACCTTTACCGCCTTCTAGAATTCCTGCTTTACCCATTATTGATACAGATTTTACATCTAAATGAGTTTTACTATTCTTTTTACTAGCATATGGCTTTAACAATTCATCCATTGTTTCATACGCTTGTTCACCAAAAGCATAATCCATTACAATAATTACAGCATTCTCCTCTAAAATATCTTTTTTAGAGAACGATAAAACATCGAAGTTTATTTTAGCAGTATCTATAATTTGTACATTTATATTTGTACCCGAGGTATCTTTTATATAATCAAGACCATTTAAAGAGGCAAAATCCTTTACTTTTTTCTGTAATGGCTTACTGTCTGCATTACTTAAAAGCTGATACAATTCAAACCCTTTTAAATCTTTGGCTTCTTTTGGCAAAGCATTCTTTGCATATATTGAATTTAATACACTGTGCATATTTGCACTTATAATGTGTATTGGTCTTTCTAACAAACTCTTCTGATGTAAAGTTTTTTTAATATTATTGGCCCAAATTTCACCGTAAATATGATGTCCAATTTCTTCTACAAGCACAGAACTAAAGGTTACCGTTCTTTTATTATTTTCTATTACCTCATTTATGGCAAGCTTACCTAACCAATAAATTAATTGAAAAAACCGATCTGGGTTTTCCTTTGAAGAGAATGTTTTATAAATATCTAAAACCTCATCAAAAGATCTTCCTAAAATATTACCTACATGCACAATAGTAACCTCTCTTTCTTCTGCAGTACCTCCTTTTTGATGTATTACAGTATCCTCTAAATGCTTCCATTCCCTTGTAAAATCTTCCCCATCATTTAGTGTAACTCTCTCTTGAATCTTATGAGATTCTATAAATAAAAAGGTTAAATGTGTAAGAATATCATAGATTTCAGAGCGGCCTCTGGTAATCTCTATATTCATTCGATTTTTATCTATTCTATAGCAATTTCTTCTTCTCTTTGGTGGAATAATTGAATTAAAATGTGAGCTTTTATATCCCTCATCTGCCGTTAAGTTAATGTATTGGCATTCTTCTATTCCTTCAGGAAGCCTTTCTATAACGTAGGTTAAGCCACTTAGCTCTATTCTTTCTTCTGCTATAGAACCGTATATTTCTGGCCTTAGAAGCAGTAAAGATTTACGTAAAGTTTCTCCTGAAATACCCATTGGCTTGTAAAAGCCTCTACTAAACAAATGACGCATAGAAATGTATAATTTTTCTATTGCATTGGTAGATTCTTGAGCTCTTGTTCTAGGTGTTTTATTAATTTCTGACATATGTATATTTAGATTGCAATATAAAGCTATTTCCCCGATAAAATTTCACTATATTTCTCTTCATTTTTCAGCAAAGACAATGCTTCAGAAATAGTTTTATCATTCTTCAAATTGTATTGATAAACACCATCTTTATAAAAATATCTTTCTATAATTTCTGACTTTATTATTTCTAAAATAATGTCTTTATTCTTTGATATTTCCTGGATTTTGTATGCTGCTAATTTTTCTGTAATTTCATTATATGCTCTTGAAATATTATTTTCTTTCGCAGATAAAAAAGCTTTTTTAAACAAAAGCTCTTTAGGTGTCACAAAAGTTGTATCAATTTTCAAATAGTCAACAAACTTATTAAAATTTGAATTTTTGAAATTAAAATCACTTAGACTTTCTAGTGTTTTGTTTTCATAGAAATAAAGCGTTGCAAAATCAAAAATAGCTTTTGACTTTAACAATTCTTCTGTTGTCTTATTTCTGTTAGACGTATTAATTTCAACATCTGGCATTACACCTCCACCGTCATATACTGTTCTTCCGTTGGCAGTTTTAAATTCATTAATTCCTTTATCAGAAAATTTAGGTACTTTACCTGTTTTTGAATCTCTATTCTCATAGTCTAACTCCTGAATACATCTACCACTTGGTGTATAGTATTTAGAAATTGTTAATTTTAACTGTGTCCCATAGGTAAGTTCTTTTTGACGCTGCACCAAACCTTTACCAAAAGAACGCTTCCCCATAATTACGGCTCTATCATAATCTTGCAAAGAACCACTTACAATTTCAGATGCAGATGCAGAGCGTTCATTTATTAAAACAACAATTGGTATTTCTAAATCTAAAGGATTATTTTTAGTTTTATAAGTTGTGCTCCATTTTTTAATTTTGGCTTTTGTACTCACAATTTTCCTGCCTTTTGGTAAGAAAAAATTAGAAATTCTAATCGACTCTAATAAAGAACCACCAGGATTGTAACGCAAATCAAAAATAAGCTTTGTCATTCCTTGTTTCTTTAATTTTCGATATGCCTTTTTAACTTCAGAAGATGCCTTTTCATTAAAACGCATTAATGCAATATAACCAGTATTTTCATCAATCATTTCTGCAAATGGTACAGCATTAATGAGCACCTTATCTCTAAAAATATCTTTTCTAAATATTTCTCCTTGCCTATTAACTTCTATAGATAATTTACTGTTTGGCGTTCCTTTTAAAAGCATGGAAAGCTCCTCTACTTTTCTATTTTTTATAGATTGGTTGTCTACAGAAATAATAATATCTCCTGCTTTTAAGCCGGCTTTATCTGCAGAAAAATCTTTGTAAATTTCACTTATTTGAATCCCTTGTTCTATATAATTTACTGCAACTCCTATTCCTCCATACTCTCCTGCTCTTCGTATTTTAGCAGTTTCTACGTCTTGTTCCGTGTAAAAACTGGTGTAAGGGTCTAGGTCTTTTAGGGTGTTTTTAATAGCTTTATTAGTAAATTCTGCAGGATTAATTTCATCTACATAATACATATTTAACTCTTTAAATAAAGAGTTATAAATTTCTATTTGTTTAGCAACTTCAAAAAACTTTGATTTAAAAGAATAGGTTAAAAAAACAATTCCTATTAATAATAGAACAATAGCTTTCTTTTTAGAATTAAATACTTTCATCTGCTTTAACTTTTACTTTATCGATAAACAGGGTTAATAGTTTCTCCATTTTTAAGTATAAATCTTCATACTTTATTTCTTCCCTACCAATATACGAAATCATAAAAACATAGGGTTTATCTAGATTGTTGTAAACAATTTGTTTTTGCAATCTGTATGTTTCCCGCATTAAGCGCTTTAACCTATTTCTATCTACCGCTAATTTATAATTTCTTTTTGCTACTGAAACACCTACTTGACAAGGAAATTCTGATGTATGTGCAGTTTGCACATACATCATTCTTAAAGGAAAAGTTTTAACAGAATCGCCTTCAGCATAGAGCTTTTCTATTAATTTTTTACTTTTTAAACGTTCTTGTTTTCCTAACGTATTTCTCATCTTTACAAACTTAATAGAAAACAATAACTTTTTAACAATTTCTAAACGCTAACTTTTAAAAAGTTGTGTATTTATTTTTTAAGCAGCTTTACAAATAATTCGCGTCCTTTTCTGTTTCCAAAAGAATTGTAACAGGTATCCATTTTTTCTATGTTAAAGTACGGCTTAAAAAATGCAATGTATGCTTCTTTATTTCCACCAAACGGAGGCTTGTCTTTATTTAAAGGGACATTAAACATAAGGCCTACTAATTTACCATTTGGTTTTAAGAGTTGGTTCATTTTAAGAACATAAGCTTCTCTAAGATTCGGATTTATAGCACAAAAAAAAGTTTGTTCTATAATTAAGTCGAACTTGTTTTCTAATTCAAACAAATCTCCATGAATTAAATGCTTGCTCGGAAAAATAGAAATTCTTTTCTGAATATTCTCAATTGCAGATTTAGATACATCAACTACAAAAACGTTTTCAAATCCGTTATTAAATAAATATTCTGCTTCATAAGAGTTTCCGCCACCAGGAATTAAAATTTTAATTTCTTTGTTTTCAAGTTGGTCAAAATATTCTTTTAATGGTGTAGAAACTTCTCCTAAATCCCAACCAATATCATTATTTAAATATCTATTCTCCCATGCATTTGCCGATAAATCCATATAAATTTTATTTTTTATTCTACACAAAAATACAGTTAATTATTTTCAAAAAGCTATCCAAAATGATGACCAAAGAAAGTTTATTGATCTTTTCAATTTAAAGCTTCTGTAACCACTTTTTTTTCAGCACCTTTAACATTTAAAAAAGAATACGGTCTATTTACTATTGCAAAATACTAAAATCTCAATGAATTAATTTGATCTTTTGTAAAAATACAAGCACTGCATTATTTTACACTTCTGTAGCAGCAATTCCTTCCCAAACTTGGGAAGCCTTAGGTTGTGCAGAGAATATTTATTTCAACCCTAAATTTTTAACTTCTTTAGAAAAAAATCATTCAGAAATTGGTTTTTCATATATTGTATTAATTGATAATCATAAGCTACCAATAGCTTTTGCTAGTATAAAAATTATTGACTTTTATTTAAAAGGAATTAAAAACGATTTAGAATTTTTAAAAAATATTGGTAGAAAATTACATATAATTCCAAATAAAAAACCATTAAAACTTTTAATTTGTGGAAACACCTTTGTAAGCGGGGAACATGGTGTTTTTATAAAGGAAAATCAAGATAAAAAAGCAATTGTAAAAGAACTCGCAAAAAGCATTAATTATTTTGTAAATTCTAATAAAATATTAAAAAAACAGATAGATGCATTCCTACTAAAAGACTTTCGCAGAAGAATCTCTTTTTATTACAGATGAGTTAAAAGAGTATAAGTATCATGCATTTTCTGTAGCACCAAATATGAAACTTCAATTAGAGGAAAATTGGCACAATTTCGATGACTATTTGGCCGCAATGAAAACAAAATTTAGAGTAAAAGCAAGAAAAGCATATCAACAAAGTGCAGAACTTTTAATTAAGAGAAGTAACTTTAAGTACTTTTGAAGAACAATTGCCGAAAATGACCACTTTGTACGAAAAAGTTGCTGCCAATGCTGGCTTTAATTTGGGTGATTTTAATTTAGAAACTTATAGAGATTTAAAAGAAAAGCTGGGTGATGATTATATCTTAAAAACCTATTGGCTAGAGGATAAAATGGTGGGCTTTGTCTCTGGCGTGGTAAACAAAAACTCTTTAGATGCACATTTTGTAGGCATAGATTATCAGATTAAATAGAGCATATGCCATTTACCAAAGAATGTTATATGAATATATAAGAATTGGCATTAGTAAAAAATTAAAAACAATTAATTTTGGCAGGACCGCAAGCGAAATTAAAAGTTCGGTTGGTGCAATTCCCCAAGATTTAACCATGTATCTTCGTCACAAGAAAACCATAAAAAACAAAATTTTAAAGTTATTTTTGCATAAGAGTTCAACCGACTCCGTTTCAACAAAAATTTCCTTTCAAAAAATAGAATAAATGCAAACTAGCCAAGAATTAATTGCCCTTTTAGACTTAAAAAATTTAGGGAACAACACCTTTAGTGGAGATAGTTATACTGTTGGAAGTCCGCATGTTTTTGGTGGCCAGGTTTTAGCACAAGCTGTAAATGCTGCCTATAGAACCATACCAGAAAATCGCTTTTTACATTCTTTACATGGTTATTTTTTAGAGGCAGGAGACTTAACGGTCCCTATTCAGTATAAAGTAGAAGAAATGCGAAATGGCGGAAGTTTTTCTACCCGAAGAGTTACTGCAATTCAACACGATAAATCCATTTTTATTTTAGCTGCCTCATTTCATAAAAAAGAAGAGGGCTTTGAACATCAAACAAATTTTGATGCGAACATAAAGCAACCAGAAGAATTATCAAGTTGGGACGATATGTTAGCACAATTTGGCGATTTCTTACCAAAATCTACAAAAGCCTTTTTAAGTGTAAAAAGACCCATAGAGTTTAAACCTGTAAGAGTTCCAAACCCTTTAGACCCAAAAGATTTGCCACCAACAGAGCACAGTTTGGTTTCGTTTAAAAGGTGAAAAAATAGATTTAGACTATAGAACAAAACAAGAAATTCTTACCTACATATCTGATTACAATGTCTTAAATGCTGCTTTTAACCCAAACGGGAGTAAGTTTAGTTTTGCAAATACCCAAACAGCTAGTCTAGACCATTCGATGTGGTTTTTTAGAGATTTCGATTTTGATGATTGGATGTTATTTTCCGCCGAATCACCAAATGCATACGGAGTCAAGGGGTTTGGCTAAAGGAAATATATTTACAAGAGATGGAAAGCTAATAGCCTCTTTTGCGCAAGAAGGGTTGCTTAAGACCAATGTAAAAAAGTAAGCGGTAGTGAATTTTTAAAAAATAGAAAGATGAATGATGCTTTATTATATGTGTTTACCACAAACGGATTATTGTTTTTAATTAGCATTCTTTTTTGGAAATTTCCACCAAAGAAAATAAATAGTATTATATGGTTACAGAACGCCGAAAGCGACTGCAGAATCAGCAAATATGGGATTATGCAAACACCTCTTTTAATAAGAGCTTGTTAATTTATGCAGGCATTTCTTTTCTTGCTGGCTTGGCGTTTGTAACTTTTTTAAATGCAGCACTAACCTGGCAACCCATGGCTTTTGTGTTTTTATCTATCATTGTTAGTATCGTAAAAACAGAAAAAGGTTTGACTGAAAATTTTACAGAAGAAGGAAAAAAGAAATAAACTAAAAATTAGCCATAAAAGAAACCGATAGATTTCTTCCTGGAGAAGCAACTCCTGATGCAAACTCTATATAGTGTTGGTCTAATAAATTATCTAACCTTGCCAACACTGAGAAATTATTATTTACCATAAACCTAAAATTTAAACCTGCAGTAATCCAACTCGGTGAGCCAGCATATTTAAGCAAATCCTCAGTTGTGTTTTCATTTACAATTGGGGTTAAATCATGGTTATCTATTCCCTCTGTAATATTAAAATCTTTAATATTTTTCTTCGCGTTAAAACGAATAGCTGCACCCAGCTCAAATCTATCTACCTTATGATTTAGTTCAAACTGCCCAAATAAAGGTGGAATTGAAGACATTGGCTCATTGGTATCATAGGTTTTTCCTTTCGTATACGTTATAAAACCAGAAGTCCTCCAAGAATTAGAAATCTTACCTAAGTAATTGGCGGTAAAACCTGTAATATAAGCCTTGTCTTTATTCTGATTAGAGATAGCACTCCCAAATTCGCCATCAAACTGTACTTGCTTAATGCTTCCATTTGTATTATAAACAAAATCTCTTTGAATATAATTATCTAATAAAGTGTAATAAATATTAGCACCAAAACGGAATTTTTTATCATTAAAATATTTCTGAACTCCAATTTCTGCGTTGTAAGCAAATTCTGGTGTAACACTAACATTTGGCACTGTGACAGTGCCTGCCTTTTCTCTAACCCTGCCTATATCGTCTATATTTGGAGCTCTAAAACCTGAAGATATAACACTATTTATTTGCCAGTTTTTATTAGGCTTGTATACATACCCTAATGTTGCAGTTACAGCAGAATGATTTGCTTGAATATTGGTTTCTGCTAAATGCATAAATGTTTGATCTACCCACGTTGCATTTAAGTTTGTATTTGTAAAACGGATGCCAGAATTTAAAGTAGACTTGCTATTAATATCTTGTCTGTAATCTATGTACGCTGCAGAGCTTAGATAGTTACTACCACCATCAGGATAACGAGATTGCACTTTAAAATCATTTAAAAACCCGTCTATCTCTCCGTTTACAATATTTAATTTTTTACCGTATGCATTCGAATTCACATCATTATAAGCAAACTCAAAACCATAAGAAAGTGTTCTTCTTTTATCTGCTGTTAGTGCTATTGAAAAATCTCCGTTAAGGCTAAAAACATCTACTGCTTCTTCTCTATAAAACCTATTTAAACTACCAAATTTCCGTTGAATTCTACTTTCTTCTAAATTCTGATATGCCGCTGTTATCACACCGCTTTCCAACCATTTTTTAGAAGGGTTTAAAATTAGTTGAGTAGATGCTAAAAATCTTTTTTGTGGACCATAGAACCATTCTGAAAATTTCAAATCTCCATCTTTCAGCTCGGTCAATCTATCAAATCTAGGGATATCTGATGATGTTGAGTATTGAAGATTTACTTTTAAATCTGTATTTTTTGATAAGGGTATGAAGAATTTTTGCAAAATATCTGTTTGCTTATATCCGGTATTTCTCTGAATATTAGAATTAGAATTCTTTGTAGGGTTTTCATTGTAGTTTCCATTAATATTTTCTGAAAAGAAAAAGACCCTTCCCCAATCTTTAAAACCATGCGAACGGTTTTTACCCGCTTTCAAATCGCCAAAATCGCTATAAGAAACACTCGTTAAGGATGCCCAATTTTCTTTCCGAACCTCCGCAGACACATTCGTTGTAACTTCTTGATTTACTGTTGAAAACCTAGAAAACAACTGACTTTCAACTTCATTTTCTTGAGATAATTTTGGGGTTTTTGTATAATAATGAATTACACCTCCCAAAGCATCAGAGCCATACACTACAGAGGAAGGTCCAAAGACAACTTCTGTTTTATCTAACATGTTTGGCGTTACCGTAATTGAGCTTTGTAAGTGTCCTTTTCTATAAATAGCATTGTTCATCCTAACACCATCAACTACCAACAGAACTCGGTTAGATTCCATACCTCGAATTACAGGACTTCCTCCACCAAATTGAGATTTCTGTACTTTTATACCCGGTATTGTTGCTAATAAATCTGCAGATGTTTGCGGTGATACTTTCTGTATATCTCGCGCATTTAAAACAGCAATTTGTTCTGCAATTCTAGCTGTTTTCTCTTCTTTTTTAAACAGAGAAATTACTACTTCATCTAACTGTTCTGATTCTTTAGTTAAATAAATAATGTAATTTTTAGATTTAATAATAGATTTTTTTATTCTTAAAACCGCATAAGAAAGATGTGAAAAAACTACAATCTCATTATTTTTAAATTCAGAAATATCTGCAAATCCATTAACATCTGTAGTTATATTAATAGTTTCTTTATCGTTAAAAATACTAGTATTTTTAACGATTTTACCAGTTTGCTGATCTAAAACTTTTACTTTTTGTGCAAGCGTAAATCCACTGATAAAAAAAATAATTGTAAAAAATAAATTTTTCATTAATTAAAAACTGCTTCTAAAATTTGTAATGATTTCGGTTTCCTAAATCCATCCAAATGTAATTCAAAATATCTGATTATAATCTGTAATACAAGCTGCCTTTCATTTTTACTAAAAGACACATCTTCAATAGTATCAAAAGTTATGCCTAACAGCTTTTTAAATTGATAAAATTCGTTCCCAGAAATAATATTTTTATGACCTGTTGGTTCTGAAAAGTTTCCATTTAACAAATCAAAACCCAAAAGTGTTGTTTCTGTAGTGTTTGGGTAGAAACCCAAAAAATGGGCAGCATTTAATAAAAATAGCAAATGAAAATTAGCTATTTTATCATGAGCATCTAACCATATTAAACCCGCTTCTAAATAGGTGTAAAAATCTTCATTCTTTTCTTCTTCTTGTATACTATTAGAAAATACTTCAGACATAAACAACACCACAGATTGTTTTACAATGTCTCTATAAATTGTTTTGTAAGGGTTTAAAATTTGAACTTCTTTTAGAGTATTAAGCGAACTTTTAGAACTATGATTTGCAACCAAAATTAATTGTGTTAATGGCTGAAAATAAGCGACTTTAATTCCGCCTTTTTTTGCTTTTAAAATACCTTTTATAATATAAGATTTGATACCTTCTTGCTCAGTATAACATTTCACTATTAAACTAGTGTCGCTATATTTTAAGCTACTTAGCACAATTGCTTTTGTGGTTATAGTAGCCATCTAATTAATAATAGCAATTTTTGTGACAGCAGTTTCTGATGCATCATCATTACTAAGTAACACAATATAAATACCAGAAGCTACTTTATTTCCTGCCAAGTTTCGTTTATTCCAAACTACTTTCCCCCCTTGCAGTTCTTGCCCCTCTATAACATTTGTTTCATGCACTAAATTTCCAGCAACATCAAGAATTTTTACATTTGTCCCTTTTGGTAAATGTGTGCCGTTCCTGCCGTCTATGGTAACAGTTTCGTGAATTATTAAGTGCAGGATTTGGATATGCGTAAACAGCCTCTAATACATCTCCAAAAGGTGCAACATCGCTATTGTAAGCAACAATGCCCTTATCTGTTGCAAAATAAACTTTACCTGATTCTTTGTCTAAACTAATTTTTAAAATCCTATTAGAAGGCAATGGTGAGTTTTTTTTACTGAAAATTGCAATTGTAGTTTGTCCGTTTGGGTTTGTGCAAAGAACGCCTCCACTGTCTGTGCCAAACCACTTGTTATCTGCCCCATCTACTACAATAGAATTAATTGTTTGGCCACCCAATAGACGATCTCCAAAACCATTTTCATCCCCATTGATAACAACCGGTTGTGCATTTGTAGCTACCTCATCGAAAACACCAGATGCATTGCTATACACTACCAAACCAGATTTTGTACCCAACCAAATTCTATTACTTCTATCTACAGCAATAGTTCTTACGTTTAAATCTGGTAAATTCCCTTCATTAGGTGTTGCAATTAAAGCTTTTTTTCGATTTCCGTTTTCATTATAAACATAAGCTCCATTTCGCCTTGAACCTATCCATATACTATTATTTCGATCTACAATAATTTCACTTAAGCCCGCAGCCGCACTTGTTTGCACAACTCCTAAATCTACACTACTCCATTGCCCGTTTGCAGAAAGTTTTACTAACTCCTCACCCGTTTCATAATTTGTTGCCCAAAGATTTCCATTACTGTCAAAAGTAGAACCACCAACTCTAATATTTATAGTGGGTAAAGAAATTAAGATAGGCGTAAGGGAACTATTTAAATGATTATAAGTTTGCACCAAAACATTGTCTTCAACAACCAATAAGCCGCCTGTAGGTTTAGCCTCTATGTTATTACTTGCACCTAAAGCACTTATATAGGCTCTGTTTTCGTGGCTAGGATCTATCGTAACATCTACTAAATCATTTGGCAAGCTTGAATTAAAATTAGTGTTTATCCAATTTTCTCCGTTAAATTTACTGAAACCATTTCTAATATTTAATGGTGTAAAAGTACTGTTATAACCCCCGTAAACCACCCATAAATCATTGTTATTAGCAGTAATAGAGAAAACAGCATTTGATAAAGGACCCTCAGGATGTATTTCTGAATAAGTAGTAGGTTGAGAAATTGTTGTCTCTAAAATTCCAAATTCTTTAGTTGCCAAAAAAACCATATCATCTTCAAAAAAGGCAGTATTTAATGAATAATCATACTCTAAATCTGGAGTAAACTCCTGAACTAAATTCATAGAACTGTCATAGATTCTTGCTTCTTTATCTAAAGAAATACATAGGTTTGTAGGCGTGGATTTTATGTTTTTTATTTCTTTGTTAAAATTTACTTTTTCAGTTAAACTATTTCCATCAAAAGTAAATAGCTTTGAGTTTTCTATAACATATAAACCATCTAAAAACACAATCCCTTTAAAATCTCTACCATTAAATAATTGCTGCCAATTATTAAAGTCTATTAATAAGTTACTTGTTATATCTGCTTTAAAAACACCAACTTCTGTTGCTGCATATATTACATTATTAGAAATTATTGTTTCATTTATTTTCACGGAAGAAGAATTATTTCCAATAAAATAAGTATCACCAAACTCTAAGTTTTCTATATCATAAACTACCACTGCAAAAGGTGTGGATAAATAAAGTTTGTTATTGAATTCAGAAATATGATTAATACTTTTCTCTCCAGATTGATTAAAATTAACAATATCCGATGAAATGGTAATAGAACCGTCATCATCAATAACCTCTACTAACCCATTTTCGTAACCAATAACAACTCTTTTAAACGTTTCATTATAATAGATTGCAGAAGTTGTTTCACCGGACAAACCTTGTATCGAAGAAATTTTATTAATTTCACCACTTAAAACATCATATGTAAAAATCGCATTGTCTGTTAAGGCGTAAATTATAGTATCTACCTTTGTAAAGTCTTTTACATTATTATAGGAGTAAAAATCTTCCCAAGAAGCACTATAATCTGTTTGTGCAGATATTACTAGAGAAAAAAGTAATATATAAAGAGAAAATATTTTTTTCATTAAGAATTTTTATACCTCAAAGATATTTATTTATTGTTACAATAACGCTAAAACATACTACATTAGTACAAAATTGAATCATATTTTATGAGCTTAGAAATAGAAAGAAAATTTTTAGTAAAAAACTTAGATTTTAAAATAGAAAGTTTCGAAAAGAAATACATTAAGCAAGGATATTTAAACGCTGATAAAAATAGAACTGTAAGAGTAAGAGTTTCCAATACCAAAGCTTTTTTAACCATTAAAGGAAAATCTAACAAAGCGGGTACTACAAGATTTGAATGGGAAAAGGAGATAGCTATTTCTGAGGGGGAAGAACTGCTACTTTTATGTGAACCAAGCATCATTGAAAAACACCGCTATTTGATAAAAAAAGGAAAGCACATTTTTGAAGTGGATGAATTTTTAGGAGATAATTTGGGTTTAATTGTTGCAGAAATAGAGTTAAATTTTGAAAATGAAACATTTGATAAACCAAATTGGTTAGCCAAAGAGGTTACTGGATCGTTAAAATATTATAATTCTAGTATCAGTAAACTTCCGTTTAAAAACTGGTAATTGTAAAATAACATCTACTACATAAAATAGATTGCCAAGAAGTGACTAAAACTTCCTAACAGAACAAAAAGGTGAAAAATTGCATGATTGTACGGTAGTCTTTTTATCATATACAATATGGCTCCAATACTATAAAATATACCTCCTATAAATAAATAGTTTAAACTAAAAGTAGATAGGCTTTCTATTAAAGGATTTATAAAGAAGACAACTTGCCACCCCATTAGTAAGTACATTGCTGTAGATAATTTATCAAATTTACCGGTAAAGAATAATTTCAGAATAACACCGACTAATGCAAAAAGCCAAACAAAAACAAACATGTAGTTTCCTAAACTAGAGTCTAAGCCCACCAAAGTAAAAGGTGTATAACTGCCTGCAATTAGAACATAAATTGCTGCATGATCAACAATATTCAGCTTTCTCCTCTTCTTAGGTACTGTTGCCGCATGATAAAATGTAGAAGCTGCGTATAATATGATTAGACTAAAACCGTAAACTATAAAGCTTGTGGGTTTCCAAAAACCATGAAAATTAAATGACTTTATAACCAAAAAAGGAAAAGCAATAATGCTTAATAATAAGCCAAAAGCGTGAGACCAAATATTTAATTTTTCTTCGATTTTGCTATAGGTGTAGTTTAGTTTTTCACTCATCTTTTTCTATTTGTATCTTTCATGTATAACGCATCTTTTTCTAATTCATTGTAGATAAGATGAAATGTTTTGTCTTTTAAAATCTTCATGTCTTTCGCTAAAGACAAACCTTTTGTTTCTATAAAATTGTACTGGTGTACTCTTAAAGTACCTGGTCTTCCCTTAAAAACATCCCAAGAAAAAAAACGTTTACAGTCATAATAAACTTGAGGAATAATTGGTATTTCAAACTCTATTGCTAAACTAAATGCTCCTTTTTTAAAAGGTGCTAAAATCACGTCTTCAGTAGGTACTAATCCTTCTGGGAAAATAGCCATACTCACCCCATTTTGTAATCTTTTTTTAGCCATTTCAAAAACACGTTTTCTACTTTCTACGCTGCTCCTGTCTACCAAAATTGCTGTTCTCTTATAAAAAAAACCAAAAACAGGAATCCTTGCCAATTCCTTTTTACCTACAAATACAATTGGTTTTTTACTCAAAGCAATTAACACAAAAGGATCTAACAAAGAACCATGATTTGGACAATACATATAGCTTTTATTAAGATCTATATTTTGATTTGATTCAAACTTTAAGCGAAAGCCCATTCCATGAATTAATATTCTAGAAAGTATTCTCGCAAATTTCCAAAAGATATGATAATGCTCTTCTTTAAAGGAAAAAATTAATAAAAAAGGAAAAAATAAGACAAGAGAAATAAACATTAAAATGCCAAACCACATTCGCCAGATTAAAAATAAAGGAACTTTTATAAATTTCACAGAATATATTATAATTTTCAATAGTTTATTTAGAGGCCAAAAAAAAATGAAGTTCCTAATTCTTGATTTAAACCTCAATAAGTAAACAAAAATACTAATATTCTTTTTGTTTATCGATTTTCCTAATCAAAACCTTATTTTTGCTTTCATAGATTGTTCTAATACCTCACATATTTGTATTTTGTGCTTTTTAGAAGAACTTAAGTATCTAACGATTATAAAGGTATCAAAAATAAAAATTAATGTCAAGAATTTTAACAGGTGTTCAAAGTACAGGTACACCGCATTTAGGGAATTTACTGGGCGCCATATTACCGGCAGTAGAAATGGCAAATAACCCAGAAAATGAAGCGTATTTATTTATTGCAGATATGCATTCTTTAACTCAAATTAAAGACGGAAAAGAATTAAGAGAAAACACCTACAGTACTGCTGCAACTTGGCTAGCCTGTGGTTTAGATATTAATAAAACTGTTTTTTATAGACAAAGTGATGTTCCTCAAACAGCAGAACTAACTTGGTATTTAAGTTGCTACTTTCCTTTTCAAAGACTAACATTAGCTCATAGTTTTAAAGATAAATCAGACCGATTAGGAGATGTAAATGCTGGGTTATTTACCTATCCAATGCTAATGGCGGCCGATATCTTACTGTATGATGCAGAAATTGTGCCTGTTGGTAAAGATCAGTTACAGCATTTAGAAATGACAAGAGATGTTGCCAGTAGAATAAATAACGTTCTAGGAGAAACATTGGTCTTACCAAAAGCAAAAATACAAGAACACACAAAATTAGTTCCAGGAATTGATGGTGAAAAAATGAGTAAATCTAGAAATAATACTATCAATATTTTTCTTTCAGATAAAAAATTACGCAAACAAATTATGGGAATTAAAACCGATAGCTTGGCCTTGGAAAATCCAAAAAACCCTGATACTGATAACGTATTTGCTTTGTATAAACTACTAGCTTCAGCTACTCAAATTAAAGAAATGAGAGCAAATTATGAAGGTGGAAATTATGGTTATGGTCACGCAAAACAGGCTTTATATGAATTAATCATAGAGAAATTTGCAACGGTTAGAACAAAGTATAATCACTTCATGGAAAACAAACATGAAATTGACGAAGCACTGAGCATTGGAGCAGAAAAAGCAAGTGCAACAGCAAGCAAAGTTATAAAGAGGATACGAAAAAAAATAGGGTATTAATAAGCACTTCTATTGAAATATTAAATAGTTACTTAATCTTCATAGATTTTGCAATAGCTTCTAACTCAAACAAAAAAGCTCTTTTATTAACAGAAGGAGCATACGTAAAACCTTCAAAAACTATAATTCTATTATTCTTCTTATCAACTACAGAGTAATTTAAAAATGGTCCTGCCATAAAATCATTTTTCACTTCCCATTTACCTCTTGTTTCAAAAGTTTTTTTACCATCTAGAACAACCTCAGAAGTAAAGGGTGTGTATGCCTCCTCTGTAATCATATGCATTGTTTCTGGATCTGTGCCAGGTATGTACTTTTTACCAATACTATTTCTAACTGCAATAATATTTTCAGCAATTTTAGTTTCGTCTTCTATAGGAACTGAATATACTAAAATATTATTACTCCCTGTTTTTGCAATTCCGCTAGTTAAGTGTTGTCGTAACCATAAGAAATCTCCTGTATCATCTACTGTTTTAAAGTTTTCTGGAGCAGTAAAAGAAACGCCTAAATTTTGAAGGGTTTTAAATTGAGAATCATCTAATTTCTTCCTCTTAAAAATATTCTGGGTCATTAATATATCCGAAGAGATATAAGCGTCTATAATTTCTTTTTTATGCTTGTTAAATATTTTTATAATGCTTGCATCATCTGTTCCGTAAACATAAATAATAATTTGGGGTTGGGCATATAAATTCTTTTTTATATAAAAATCTTCTTTTTCACCCTTACCTATAATTAGAATATTTCTAGAAACCTTCATCATAGAGTTAAAACTATTTGGCGCAATCTGAGAGACAGACAGTATGGTTTCTGGCTGGGGTAAACCTACCATCATCTCACCAAAAGAATTTCTAATTGCAGAACCTACATCTCCGTTCCAGTCGCTAGCTTTAGTAACTACCATTACTTTATTCAATTTCCCGAGAGAATTTCTTAACACAAACTTATCTGTTCCTATGCAAGAAGTTAGTAAAACCGCTACAATAAATATTGAAAATAAATTTTTCATAATTAGCTTTTATAAATTTTAAGTTTAATTTCAGACTTTAAACTTTTAACATTCCAAATATTGTTCCACTTTTTAATTTCATCCATAGAAACATTCTTAAATTTTCTAGAAATTGTCCAAAGTGAATCTCCTTTTCTTACTATGTAAGTTTTAAAACTATCTTTCTTATTTGATGTTTCTCTATTTTTTACTCATAAAGCCTTTAAATTAGCTTTTGTAATTGCTATCTTCTTTGGGTAAATACTTAAACGTTGACCAATTTTTAACCTACTGTTTTTCAATCTATTCCAACGTTTAATATCACTTACTCTTACCCCAAATTTATTTGCAATTTTCCCTAAGAAATCTCCATTTTTCACTTTGTACCGAATGCGTTTATCTAATTCAAAATACTTAGGCAATGGTTTTTCTCTCTGAGCAGCGTCCTCGTCGGCTAAAGCATAAATTGCTTGCTCCTTTTCTATAAAATTGAAAGCATTTTTTCTTGGTAGCGTAATTGTATAATTTTTACTTTCCACATAAGGAATAATATCTAATTTATAAGAAGGATTTAAAAACTGAATTAATTCTAAACTAATACCTGTAATTTCTGAAACTTGATCAAAACTTATGGTCTTTTTAACATGTAGCGTATCTGTCTCAAAATAACGAATTTGCGGAGCTTCTGCAATTAATTGATGCTCTTTTTGATATTCGAATAAATACATAGTTGCATAAAATGCGGGCACGTAACTAGCAGTTTCTCTCGGTAAAAACGGACGAATATTCCAGTAATTTCTGTAACCTCCAGAACGTTTAATCGCTTTAGCAACATTTCCTGGCCCAGAATTGTACGCCGCTAAAGCCAAATCCCAATCGCCAAAAATAGTATACAAATCTGACAAGTATTTGCAAGCGGCAATGGTTGCCCTAACAGGATCTTGACGCTCATCTACATAAGAACTTACCTTTAATTTGTACTGTAAGCCGGTTGGATACATAAATTGCCATAAGCCCGTTGCACCTACTCTAGATTTTGCAGTTGGATTTAAAGTGGACTCTACAATCGCTAAATACTTCATTTCTAAAGGAATATCATATTGGTCTAAATATTTCTCGAACATTGGAAAATAATACGCAGCCTTCGCCATTAAAGCAGGGTAGTATCTTTTACGATACTTTAAATAAGATTTTATTACTTTTTCTAATGCAGGATTGTATGCAATATGAAAAGGTGTTTTGGTATTAATATTGTGAAGTCTTGCTTTTAGGATTTCTGTAGATAATTTGATATCAGAAACATCATTTTCTTCTATATCATTTATTACATAAGTTGATTTTTCATACAACGGAGACTTATATTTAGTATCCATTAATAAGCTATCAATTAAGGCAATATCATAATCTGAAAACAAACCTTTGGTATTATTTCTTGAAAACCGTATTTGGTGTTTGTGCAAAAAAACCAGAACTGCACAATAGAATTAATAAGAATTGTTTCATTACAGTTTTATATATCTAATTCAACTACAATTGGGCAATGATCAGAATGCTTTGCTTCTGATAAAATATAGGCTCTAGAAATGCTGTTTTTTAAGGGTTCTGAAACCATAGCGTAATCTAAACGCCATCCTTTATTATTAGCTCTTGAATTGGCTCTATAACTCCACCAAGAGTATTCTTGTTTCTCTTGATTTAAATATCTAAAACTATCTATAAATCCGCTTTTTATAAAATCCCCCATCCATGTTCTTTCTTCTGGCAAGAAACCAGAAACGCCTTTCATTTTGGGGTTGTGAATATCAATTTCTTCATGGCAAACGTTGTAGTCTCCACAAATAACTAAATTCGGAATTTCTTGTTTCAATGTATTGATGTACTCCTGAATTTCATCCATATAATTCAGTTTAAACTTTAGTCTATCTAAATTTGTTCCTGAAGGTAAATACATGCTCATTACAGAAACAGTATCAAAATCTACACGAAGATTTCTACCTTCAAAATCCATTGTATCTATTCCTGTACCATATTCAATATGGTTTGGCTTTTCTTTACAAAGTATAGCAACAGAAGCGTATCCTTTTTTCTGAGCAGAGAACCAATAATGATAGGTATACCCAGCATTTTCAAACTCAGATAAATCTAATTGTTCTTTATGTGCTTTCGTTTCTTGAATGCAAATCACGTCTGGATTTGCAACCTTTAACCAATCTATAAAACCCTTTTTTAAAGCAGCTCTAATTCCGTTTACATTGTATGATATTATTTTCATAATAAGTGCCTCTTAAATTTTAAAGTAAATGAAATTATTAATCTAATCTTATTGGTTCTTTTAGAAAGAGCCAAGTAATTTGTTTTATTTTACCTTTTTCTGTTTGAATAATTTTCTTTCTTGGTGATAGTATAAAAGCTAAAACGGCGCTACTTCCTGCTTTTACTATAAAGTTATTTGTTTCGAATAGTTGATCAAAAATAAGCATAAACACCACAATTAAAATCGGGTAGATTAACCAATATACTATCTTAAATAGTTTCATATTACTTCAATATTTTTTTATAAAACAGCCAAGTAATCTGCTCTTTTGTACCGGTTTGGCTGTCTACTTTTTTCACTCTTGGAGATAAAATAAAGGCCAATCCTAAATTTATAATGATTGTGTATACATTAGGTTCAAAGCCTATTATTTTATAAATAAGTAGCCCAAATAAAATTATTAATATTGGGAATATCAATGGAATAAAAGGCTTTATTTTTTTCATACTAAATAGCCATTTCTGGTATTTCACCATTTACAATTAATGTTCCTTCAGTGGCATTCTGAATTGCCTCAACAGAAACCCCAGGAGCTCTTTCTAATAAATAAAACGCATTGTCTTTTACTTCTAAAACGGCTAAGTTGGTAACCACTTTTGTAACACAACCAACACCCGTTAAAGGCAAAGAACATTTTTTTAAAATCTTAGATTCTCCGTGCTTATTTGTGTGCATCATTGCCACAATAATATTTTCTGCAGATGCAACTAAATCCATTGCACCTCCCATTCCTTTTACCATCTTTCCTGGAATTTTCCAGTTGGCAATATCTCCGTTTTCAGAAACTTCCATTGCTCCAAGAATTGTAAGATCTACGTGTTTCCCGCGAATCATAGCAAAGCTCATTGAAGAATCAAAAAAACTTGCTCCTGGCATCGTAGTAATTGTTTGCTTTCCTGCATTTATAATATCGGCATCTTCTTCTCCATCAAAAGGAAAAGCACCCATGCCTAAAACTCCGTTTTCAGACTGAAACTCTACTTCTATATCTTCTCTTACATAGTTTGCAACTAATGTAGGAATACCAATACCTAAATTTACATAAAAACCGTCTTGAACTTCTTGAGCAATTCTTTTTGCAATGCCAATTTTGTCTAACATATCAATGTATCAATTAAATAATTTAAAAATGTATCAATTCTACTTTCGAGATTTAATACTTGCACTTACTATTTTATATAAAATCAATCCTAATTCATTTACCTTTTTACTCAAATCTAAATGAGTAGGATATGTTTTTGATTTTTCACATAAAATTAACCAATATTTAGTTTCCTCTAACTCTTTGGTTGCAATTTTCATTTTATGAATAAAATCTGCTTTACTTTCTGCATTTTGTGCTTCGTGAATATTTGCACCAATACTTGTTCCTGATTTTAATAATTGGCGAGAAATCACCTATTTTCTTTCTGCTTGTAAAACTTCACAATAATTAATTACCATTAATGCAACTTCAATTGATTTATCAACTACAGGATTTTTTATTGTTACATTATTGTATTGGTAAATTGATTAATTGCGGTTACGCACTGTTCGTTGTTCAATTCTCTTTTCATAATTTTTCCCTTGAAAAATTCTTTGTACAAATATTCCTGGAATATGAACATTGTTTGGGTCTAACGCTCCAACTTCAACCATTTCTTCAACCTCTGCAACTGTAATTGTTGCAGCTCCGCACATATTAGGATTAAAGTTTCTAGACGTTCCTTTAAAAACTAAATTACCAGCTGCATCCCCTTTCCAAGCTTTTACAAAAGCGAAATCTGCTTTAAAGGCAGGCTCTAAAACATACATTTTACCATCAAATTCTCTTGTTTCTTTTCCTTCGGCTACTTCAGTACCGAAACCTGCAGGTGTATAAAATGCAGGAAAACCTGCTTGTGCAGCTCTGCATTTTTCTGCTAAAGTTCCTTGTGGTGTTAGTTCTACTTCCAATTCTCCAGAGAGCATTTGTCTTTCAAATTCATCATTTTCACCAACATATGAAGAAATCATTTTTTTAATTTGCTTGTTTTGAAGTAACAAACCTAAACCAAAATCATCTACACCCGCATTGTTAGAAATACAAGTTACTTCTCTAACATCTAATCTTACTAATTCTGAAATAGCATTTTCAGGAATTCCGCACAAACCAAAACCACCCAACATAAAAGTCATTTCACTTTTTACATCAGCCAAAGCTTCTTGGACATTCTTTACTTTTTTATTAATCATATGATTCTTTATTATGACTTATATTCAAACGTTATTTACTCATCTCAAAAAATACATCATTAAGCACCTTTACAACGGATCAAAGAAGTTTTAAAAATCGATATCTTCTTCTATTACGATAACTTTTTTTTCATTCTTCTTTTTCTCATCTAACTCATCTAACTCACCTTTCTCATCTTCTTCCTTCTCTATCTCGCCGCAATTAATGTTTATTGATAAATTCTCTGGTTTCTCAAATTCTTCTTGACTAATATTTAAACTTTCATCCGCATAGCATTTTTTCAAAAACAACGCAAATGAAGGCAAAGACATTGTTGCACCTTGCCCTTTGGCAATTCCCTCAAAATGTGTAGATCTGTCTTCTCCACCCGTCCAAACTCCAGTTGCTAAATTGGGTACAATTCCCATAAACCATCCATCAGATTGGTTCTGAGTAGTACCTGTTTTACCCGCTATTGCATTTGTAAATTCATAAGGGTATCCTGTAAC
>CALJHU010000033.1:0-10840 GCA_937771065.1 uncultured Polaribacter sp.
GCAAAGAAACTAATAAATATAGCACCGTATAATCCTGCACTTGGCCCCAATCCAGATGATACACCGAAAGCTAGAGCTAGTGGAAGCGCAACAATACCTGCAGTAATACCACCAAAAGCATCTCCTTTTATGTTTGAAAATAATTTTTTCATAAAAAAATAAATAATTTAACCCATCGGTATATATGCGACAGGTATAAAGTTAAAGTTAAAGTTTGTGAGTTTTTTTGTAAAATTTACAGAAATTCTGGAGGAGGATACGTATTCTCTTGATAAATATCTGTGTATTTTTTTAACCGGTAGTTTAGTGAATTCCTTTTTTTTAAAGAATTAAAAAGGGAATCAGTTTTTTTTATTTCAGAAATTTTTAAATCAAAATTTTTAGAAATTTCCTTTTGATTATTTTCCTCTTCACCAACATTAAAAAGAATAGAGATGTCAAAACTTTCTTCTACAACCGATAGTATTGCGGGACTCACAATAAAAAGTGTAAAAATAATAGTAAAGACAATTGCTATCTTTTTTTTCATCAAGTGTTGTTTAAAATTCTTTAATTTCTTCAGAAATTATCCAGCCTTGTTTTCCATCTGCTAATTTAATCTTTTTCCAATTATCAATAGCATCTAATACAATTACTTTTGCACCTTCATGTAATATAAAAACTTCTTCAGAGTTTAGGGTTGGCGCATTTCTAATTGCTGTTTTCTCCGCAAAAACAATTGCTTCTTTTTTGTTTTTTGCTTGATTGTATTGATTATAGGTAATAAAAACGACAAAAAGCAACAGTATAAAGCTAAATAGACTTGTACTAAAGTAGATTCTTTTTTTAGTAGGAGAATATCCAAAGTAAAATAATAAGAATAAAATAGCGGTTAAAAAAGAAAAAAGAACAACAACTATTGCCCATTCATCAAACGATAATTTTTGTAAATAATTTTTATTAAATTTTTGAAAAATAGTTTTAGGTACTTCCTTAATATTGTCTAAAGCTAATCGCTGTGCAAATATTAAATTGTTTTTAACATCAGTGTTTAAAGGATCTAATTTTAGAGCTTTTTCATAGTAGAATATAGTTGGGCCAACTTTATTTAACTTGTAATGTGCATTTCCCAAGTTTAAGAATAACTCTGAGGAGACCGAATCTAGAGTTTCAATTTCTTTATACTTTTTAATGGCTTCTTCAAACGCACCGTTTCTGTATAGCTCATTAGCCGAAACAAATAAACTATCTGCATTTTGACCACTAATACTATTGGCAATTACTAACAATAAAAACAAAATCTTTTTCATCTTATAACTGTTTATCTAATTGAACAATAACTGCTTTTGCACGCTCAAATTCTTCTTTCATCTCAGTTGCTGTAAAAGGTGTGTAACGAGCGAAATCAGAATTTTTTAATACTTCAATAAATTGGTGAATTGTAGCTGCTTCTACATTTTTACCTTTTAAAATTTCGGTAATTCTTTCTTTACTTATTTCGGCAGTTTCAACGCCTAGTTTTGCCTTTAAATAATTGTGCAGAGCGCGCTCTAAGGCTTCATAAAACGCTTCTTTTTTACCCAATTGTTTTTGTGCCTTAGAAAGATATTTTTTAGCTAATTTTTCTGCTTTTCTAGTTTTATTACCTATAATATCATTACTTCTCTCTTCATTCTTCTTACCAATAAAAACTCCGATAGGAATTGCAATTAATGGCAATAAAAATAAAACATAAAAGAGGTTAGATTTAAAAAAATCTATTTTTTTAGCAGTTATGAAATTAGTTTTAGTAGCAATATATCTAAAGTTTCTCCCAGTAGAAACAACTTCTTGTTTTATTACAGAACTAGTATCTACAGTAATTAATTCTTTTCCTTCTTGTACATCTACAAAGAAATCTTCTGTAGCAATTGTTTTGTATTTTTTTTCTTTTGGATTAAAGTAAGAGAAAGAAATACTTGGTATTTTATACTTTCCTTTGTATAAAGGAACTACTGTGTAGGTGTCTGTTACAGCACCAGAAATACCACTTGCATTTACACGCACACGTTCTTTTCTTTCTGGTTGGTACATTTCTAATTCTGCAGGAGTTTCTACTGTAGGTAATTCAAATAATTTTAAGTTTCCTTTTCCAGAAATTTTTACTTGTACTTGGCTAGTTTCATTTGCTTTTAAAATATCTTTACTTAAAGCAACGCTAAAATTAAAGTCTCCAACTGCTCCTGCAAAGTTCGCTGGTTTTCCTTCTAAAGGAAGTGCTTTAGGACGTATTATTTTTTTAGTAGAAGCAAATTCTCGTCTAATATTCTTTGTGATTGCATTTCCGAAAAAATCTGCCCGTCCAGAGGGCACTCCAATTACAATATCCATTCTCATTGGATCTATAGAAAGTTTTCCTGTTTTTGTTGGAATAAGAAGTGCTTTTTGAAGTACAATATATCTGTAGTTTTCCCCATTGTATTTTCCCATTTTCACAGGAAAACCATTTACTTTAATGTCTTGATTCCAAAAGCCGTTATACTTAGGTGCTTCTGAAATAGAAGTATCGTAAACACTTACATTTTCACTTACATACAGTCTATATTCTACATAAATTCCTTCACCAACATAGGGGTTAGCTTTAGATATTTCTGCTACTAAATGAATGTTTTGTTGTGCAACATAATTTGGGTCATTTGGGTTTTTAGGAATTTCTACAGCATCTAAAACAATTATTTTAACAGGTTCAGATTTTATAAATTTACCACCAATTTTTATAGATGCACTTGCAATAGAAAACGCTCCTTTTCTTTTGGGTTGAATAATGTAGGTGTAAGATTGGGAAAAGGTTACTTTTCCGTTAATCCAAGATTGACTAACAGATTGACTTGGTCCGCCAACAACTTTAAAATTAGTAAAGTTTGGTGGAGAGAAATTATCTCCTCCTTGCTTATCAATAGAAAATTCTATGCGTAAACGCTGGTTTACACCTAGTTTGTTTTTACTAACTTTTGCCCTTAAGGTTGCCTCTTGTGCAACTAAAGAAATACTTAGTAAACAAATAAATAGAGATATGTAAAATTTCAACTTCATCAACTTTTTCTAAAATGGTAAAACTACCAATCTTTTTCTTGTTTTACCTTTTTACCTTTTGCTTTTTTAGCATTCATTTTCTTTTGGGTTTTTTTCTCCTCATTATTTAAGCTTTCTAACAATTGCTTTACTTGCTGAGGTGTCATTTTACCGGGTTGTGGTTTTGGTTTTTGTGGTTCTTTCTTTTTATCTTTTTTAGGGTCTTGTTTTTTATCCTTGTCTTTATCCCCTTCACCGTCTTTGTCCTTATCGTCTTTCTCCTTTTTATTCTTGTCTTTTTGATCTTTGTCCTTATCGTCCTTATCTTCTTTATCCTTCTGATCTTTGTCTTATCCTTATCCTTATTTTTATCGTCTTTTTTATCTTGTTTTTCTTTGTCTAATAATTGCTGTGCAACGGCCAAATTATAACGAGTTTCATCATCTGCAGGGTTGTTTCTTAAGGCACTTTTAAAAGCATCTACAGCCCCTTGATAATTTTTAGACTCCATCATGGAATTTCCCATATTATGAAATGCTTCAGCCTTAACAGCCTTGTCAGTTGCAGTTTTTGCAGTTAATTCATATTGAGGTATTGCTTCTTTGTAATTTTTATTCTTATACAATGCATTTCCTAGGTTGTAGGATGCCTTATCGTAATTAGAATTACTTCCCAATGCTTTTTGATAGGCTACAGAAGCATCTGTGAATTGTTCTTTTTGATACAATTCATTCCCCTGACGCAGCATTTTCCTTGCAGTTCTTTGCTGGGCAATAGTATCTTTTTGTGCTGCTATTTCGTTAGATGAAAAGAGCATTAAGAAAATGATAAGTAGGTATTTTAATTTTTTCATTTAATTTTTTGATTTCTCCTCGTTAAATAAGTCCGCCTTTTTTAACCATTTTGTTTTCTTTTCAAACAAGAAAACATCCATAATTAAAAAGAATAAACCCAATACTAAGAACCATTGAAATTGATCTTTATAGTCAGAAAACTGCTTGGTCTCAAATTCGCTTTTTTCTGCATTTGCAATAATTTCTGCAATTTCATTTACAGGGTTTTCAGTAAAATTGCCATCAATATATTTTCCGTTAGCGGCATCTGCAATTCCTTGTAAAACTTCTGGTTTACGTTTTGTAATTACAGTTTCACCTTTGTTATCTTTTTTATAACTATTCACAGCACCATTTACACGTATAGGAATTGGTCCACCTCTTTCTGTGCCAACGCCAACAGTGTAAATTTTTACACCTTCGTTTGCTAAGTTTTGCGCAACCTGCTTTGTTTCTTCTTGATGATCTTCCCCGTCTGAAATAATAATTAAAAATCGGTTGGTTTGCTCATCATTATTATAATAGGTTTTTGCTAATTCTAATGCGCCATTAATATCTGTTCCTTGACTAGAAACCATGTCTGGATTTGCGTTTTGTAAAAACATACTAGCCGCGGCATGATCTGTAGTTATTGGTAATAACGGATATGAATTTCCTGCATAAATAATAATACCAACTCGGTCTGAACCTAATTTATTAATTATTTTAGAAATAATTTGCTTTGCTTTTTCTAACCTATTAGGAGCAATGTCTTCTGCCAACATGCTTTTAGAAACGTCTAAAGCAAAGACAACATCTACACCTTCTCTTTTAACTGTTTTTAATTTCGTTCCCATTTTTGGGTTGGTCAAAGAAATTATTAAAAAGGTAATACCCACTAATAAAGTTACCAATTTTAAAGTAGTTTTAAAGGTAGATGTATTTGGTGCTAATTTTTTAAGTAGTGTGCTATTAGAAAAGGCACGTTGTGTTCTTTTTTTCCACCATAAAACCAACAAGAAAATAACAATCATTGCCGGAACAATTGTTAGTAGATAAAAATAAATTGGTTCTTCTATTCTATACATTCTTTTTTAATTGTAAGATTCAATTTTTTATATAAAACTTTTGAAAACTGTATTTCTTAAAATGAATTCTAACAATAAGAATCCTAATCCTAAGAGCACAAAAACTCTAAACTTCTCTTGATAATTGTAATACTTAAACTCTTCTATTTTTGTTTTTTCTAGGGCATCAATTTCGTCATAAATCTCTTTTAAAGATTCATTGTCCGTTGCTCTAAAATATTTTCCTTCGGTTTCTGTTGCAATTTCTTGCAATAATTTTTCATCTATTTCTACTTGTTGCTTTCTAAAATTCAGCTTGCCTGTTCGAGGGTCTTTACTCCACGGAAAATCTGCCATTCCATTCGTGCCAATTCCTATAGTGTATACTTTTATTTTCAACTCTTTTGCTAATTCGGTTGCCGTTCTTGGATCTATATTACCAGCGTTATTTACACCATCTGTAAGTAAAATAATGACTTTACTTTTTGCCTTACTTTCTTTTAGTCTGTTTACACCCGAACCTAAACCCATTCCAATGGCTGTTCCACCCTCTAGTTGTCCCCATTTCAATTCAGAAATTGTACGTTTCACAATTCCTTTATCACTTGTAATTGGGGTTTGAGTAAAACTTTCACCAGCATATACCACAATACCAATTCTATCGTTTGGTCTTCTGTCTACAAAATTTACAGCTACTTTTTTAAGTGCCTCTAATCTATTTGGCTTTAAATCTCTAGCCAACATGCTCGCAGAAACATCAATAGCCATTACAATATCAATCCCTTTATTCGTTTTTGTTTTCTTGCTTACAGATACATTTCTAGGTCTTGCTAGCGCAATTATAATTGCAGCTAAAGCAAGTAGTCTTAACAGGTACAAAATTGGTTTTAATTTTGATAAAAATGAGCTAACTTTAAAACCTTTTACACTCGGCATTGTTAAAACAGCAGTATCTTTTTTACGCATAAAGAAATGCCAAACTGCCAATAGCGGTATGAGTATTAGTAACCAGAGAAACTCAGGATTTAAAAATTCGAAATTACTCCAGTTCATCTTCTTTTTCTATTATTTGTTTAGGCTTTAGGTTTCCTATAATAAATTCTGCATCTCTTCTGTCGTCTTCAATTTCAATAGCTAAAGGTTTCGACTTGGCAAACTTTACCAAATCTGCTTCTTGTAATAAGTCTTTTAACTTTTTTATTGTTTCTTTCGAAGTTTCTATACTATCTAAGTTCTTAAAATCTTTTATCATTGCTAGCACTTCATCAGTAGTATTTTCTAATGCAGGCACTTTTAATTCACGCTCAATATAGCCACGTACAATTTCTGTTAATTCAGAGTAATATTCTTTTATTTTATTGTTTTGCCACAAAAGCTTTTCGTCTAATTCATTCAACCTTAAAATTGCCTCTTCAAAAGGAGGTAAAGTTCTATAGGTTGGTGCATCTTCGGTTTCTTTTCTTTTTCTAATTACAAACCAGTAAATCCAGAAACCTATGATCGCTAGAATTGCTAAAATAAGATATATGTAGATTTTAAAATCATCAAATGTATAAGGTTCTTTTTTGATAGATTTTATTGGAAATTTTTTCACTTTTGCAGTATCTATTGCAATTGTTGCTATATTTATCAAAAGAGAATCCGTTAAAAAAGCCTGATTTTTGACAAAGATTTGTTGTTGCGGAATGTAAAATGCTCCACTATCAAAGCCTGTTAATATGTATCTTCTAATGAGGCTGTTTTTAATAGTATCTATTCTTGTAGAATCGATAACCTCTAAACCTTTTAGTTGGATTTTCGGAATGATTACATTCTGAGTTTCAGCTACCGAGATTTTTAATTGAAACTGCTCACCAATTCTAATGTTGGTAGTATCAATTTCTGCTTTAACCATTGGTTTTTGCGCAAAACTTATGGTTGAAATAAATAGTAATATGTAGAATAGTTGTTTTTTCATTTGTAAGACTATCTTCCTTTGTGTTTAAAATAACCTAATAATTTTTTCACGTAATTTTCATCAACCCTCGTATTTACACTTCCTGCGCCACTTCTTTTAAACATGGTGGTGTAATAGTCTGAAAGTCTTATTGCATTTGCTTTGTAACTTGCTCTTACAGATCTTGATGCCGTATTAATCAGTTGCACATTGCCGGTTTCAGCATCTAACATGGGTACCATTCCTAAATTAGGAATTTCGGAATCATGTTTGTCATAAACTCGAATACCCGTTAAATCATGTTTTTTTGCTGCAATTTTTAGTGTCTTTTCATAGTCATCGTCCATGAAATCTGATAACATAAAAACAATAGCTCTTTTTTTCAGTACACTAGATAGAAATTTTAAGGCTGCTGCAATGTTCGTCTTTTTACTTTTTGGCTTAAATTCTATGAGCTCTCTAATAATTCTTAAAACATGACTTTTTCCTTTTTTAGGAGGAATGAACAACTCAATATCATCAGAAAATAAAATTAAACCAACTTTATCATTGTTTTGAGTTGCAGAAAAAGCCAATGTTGCAGCAATTTCTGTAACGGTATCTTTTTTAAACTGTGTAGCTGTTCCGAATAATTCAGAACCAGAAATATCTACTAAAAGCATCATCGTTAATTCACGTTCTTCTTCAAAGACTTTAATATAAGGTTCGTTGTAGCGTGCGGTAACGTTCCAGTCAATTGCTCTAACATCGTCACCAAATTGGTATTGTCTTACTTCAGAAAAAGTCATACCACGACCTTTAAAAGAGGAATGGTATTCACCTCCAAAAATATCATTAGACAGACGTTTTGTCTTAATTTCTATCTTCCGAACTTTTTTAAGTATCTCTTTTGTATCCATTTATTCAATTGTCAGTTAACATGTATCAATTATTAGTTTCACCTTTTAAACGTATAATTGTTTTTTGATAATTGTTTATGGTACTTCAATTTCATTAATAATATCGTTTATAATATCAACAGAAGTTATGTTTTCTGCTTCCGCTTCATATGTAATACCAATTCTGTGACGCAATACATCGTAAACTACTGCCCTAACATCTTCTGGAATTACATATCCTCTTCGTTTAATAAAGGCATAACATTTTGCTGCTTTTGCTAAATTTATACTTCCACGAGGAGAGGCTCCAAAACTAATTAAGTCTTTTAATTTTGATAAGTTATATTTTTCTGGATACCGTGTTGCAAAAATAATGTCTAGAATATATTTTTCGATTTTCTCGTCCATATAAACCTCATTTGCAACTGCTCTTGCTTTTATAATTTGGGCTACAGAAACTACAGGATTTACTGTGGCAAAGCTACCGGATAAATTCTGGCGCATAATAAGTTGCTCATCTTGTAATTTCGGATAATCAATGACCACTTTTAGCATGAATCTATCTACTTGTGCTTCTGGCAAAGGGTAGGTTCCTTCTTGTTCTACAGGGTTTTGAGTTGCCATTACTAAGAAAGGCTCATCTAACTTAAAGGTAGTGTCTCCAATAGTAATTTGGCGCTCTTGCATTGCCTCTAATAAAGCAGATTGTACTTTTGCAGGTGCTCTGTTAATCTCATCTGCCAATACAAAGTTTGCGAATATTGGACCTTTTTTAATCATGAAGTCATTTTCCTTCATGTTGTAAATCATGGTTCCAACAACATCTGCAGGCAATAAATCTGGTGTAAACTGCACTCTACTAAAACTTGCTTGCACCGCTTTAGATAGTGTGTTAATTGCCAAAGTTTTTGCTAATCCAGGAACTCCTTCCAGTAAAATATGACCATTACCAATCAACCCGATTAATAAACTTTCTATCATTTGTTTTTGTCCAACAATTACTTTATTCATTTCTAAAGTAAGAATATCTATAAAGGCACTTTCCCTTTCAATTTTCTCGTTAATTGCTCTTACATCTACATCCATTATATATTGTATTTGGTGTTATTTTTTTTATTGGAACAAAACTACAATTTTAACATATTTATTTTTGTTAAAAGTAGGTTAAAGATGCTTCGTTATTTTTTATTACTTTTAAAGAATTATTGAGTACTAAATTTTTTATGGAAAAGTTAACGGATAAGTTTTTATGGAAAGCATTAAAAGAAGGAGACCTAAATGCGTTTTCTGTGCTTTTTGAGAGCTACTATCCAGATTTACATAGTTACGGATTAAAAATATCTAAAAATACTGCGCTTACAGAAGATACGTTGCAAGACTTTTTTTTATATGTTTTTGAGCACAGAGAAAATTTAAGTGATTTAGATACCATTGCACCCTATCTTTTCACGTCCTACAGACGTTTTTTATTAAAGGTGATGAAAAAAAACAATAAATTAACGCATACCGATTTTCCTGAAGATACTTTTGTGGACCTTCAATTTACGGCAGAAGAGATAATGACAGAGCAAGAAACAACCATTTTTAAAAATAAAAACTTGTCTGTTTTATTAAATAAGTTACCAAGTAGACAAAAAGAGGCCATTTATTTGAAGTACTACAGCGGTTTAAAAGCCTCAGAAATCTCAGAAATAATGGGTATTAATTATCAGAGTGTAGTAAATACATTGCACAAAGCAATAAAAAGTTTAAAAGAAGAAATCTCTATTATAAAACTATTTAAGCTTTAACATAAAATTAAGGGTATAAAAAATAGAATAGAAGCTTATATAAGTTAGAAAGAGACAAATTAAGAGATGATCAAAAAACAATACAATACCATAAACGATTTTTTAGAAGACGGGTCTTTTAAAAATTGGGCATTACAAAATAATGGTACAGACATAAATTTTTGGGAATTTTGGATTGCAAATAATCCAGAGAAAAATGAATTGGTAAACAAAGCGAGAGACCTTGTTCTAGGTGTTTCTTTTAAGAAGGACCTTGTTAGCAAAGAAAAAGTTGCTTTTGAATGGAAAAAATTAGAAGCTAAAATTCAGGAAAAAACAAAAGCACCAAAAGCATCAAAATCAAAAGTTATATTTTTGAGAAAATTTAGTGCAGCAGCATCCATATTATTATTATTCTCTTTAGGCTTCTATTTCTTAAACAGTAATTCTAAGATTACACATAAAACTAATTATGGCGAAATATTAAACATTAAATTACAAGATGGTAGTGATGTTACTTTAAATTCAAACTCTAGCCTATCTTACTACAAAAACGAAAGTAGAAGAGTTTGGTTATCTGGAGAAGCATTTTTTCAGGTTGATAAAAAAATCGTTACCCAGGCGAAGTTTTGGGTAATCACAAAAGATTTATCTGTAGAAGTATATGGCACTTCTTTTAATGTAAGTACAAAACAAGAAAAAACAGCTGTTTTCTTAGAGGAAGGAAATATTTGGCTAAAACTTAAAAATGGTGCTGACAAAAAAATGATTCCTGGTAATTATATTTCGTATTCAGCTGAAGAAAATAAAATTTTAGAAGACAAAAATATTTTCAATCCAATTATAAAAACAAGTTGGAAAGATGGGTCTTTGCTTTTTGAAAACCTATCTTTGGAAAAAGCGATGGAGAAAATAGAAGAATCTTATGGATATTCTATTGTGTTTAAAGACGATAACAGTAAAGATATATTAATAACAGGAGCGGTTCCCATTACAAATATAGATATCTGTATAAAAGCCATTGAAAAGTCTGCAGGTGTGCTTATTGTTAAAAAAGAGAACAGGCTTATTATTAGCAAGAAGTAGCTATAATTCACAAAAGTAAATGACAAAAAAATTAGTATTTCTAAAACTTATATTAATTGTCTTTGTATCGTTTACATTTCAAACTGCGCTTGCTCAAACCAAATCTAAAAATACAATACCATTGGCGGCATTGCTAAATAAAATTAGTAATACCCATGAGATTTTCTTTACTTACAATGCCAATTTACTTTTAAATAAAAAAATACAAGAAGCCGGCTTTAGAAACCTATCTTTAAAAGCGTCTATCTCTTTACTTGAAAAA
>CALJHU010000034.1:0-16175 GCA_937771065.1 uncultured Polaribacter sp.
AGCAGTCGCTTTTTCCATTACTTTTTCATAGTCTTCTTTGGAGGTGGCTTTTACTTTTCCAATTAATTTTCCATCAACAGGAGAGTAACTTTCAATAATTTCCCCGCTAGAAAAGTTATTAGAACCAGTAGAAGTTCCATTATTTATTTCTTTTAATCCTAATTCTTGTAATGTTTCTTTTATTCCAAAATCTGTCATTTCGCAGTTTCGTTTTAGTTGTTTAATTTAGAGCTCCAAATTTACGAATTATTTTACAGATAAATAAATTAAACAAAAAACATAATTTTTGTTTAATTTCAAACAAAACAATTATGAAAAAGTTTCTTTTTATTATTTCAATGGTGTGTATTTCTTTTAGTTGTAATAATAGTACAGAACGTGCGTCTGCAGAAAAGATCGCCTCAGAAAAGCAAAGCGAGTTTGCAATTATAATTCATGGAGGAGCGGGCACAATTTTAAGAGGGAATTTATCTATGAAAAAAGAAAAGGCTTACAGAGATAAGCTAGAAGAGGCAATTAGAACGGGTTATACTATTCTTAAAAACGGTGGAACAAGTCAACTGGCAGTTGTGAAAACAATTCAGGTTATGGAGGCATCGCCATTATTTAATGCAGGTAAGGGTGCTGTTTTTACACATGAGGAGACCAATGAATTAGATGCTTCTTTTATGGATGGTGAAACATTAAATGCTGGCGCGGTTGCTGGTGTAAAAAATGTAAAAAGTCCAATAGAATTGGCTGTAAAAATAATGACAGATTCCGAGCATGTAATGCTTTCTGGAGAAGGCGCTTCAATTTTTGCGAAAGAAAAAGGATTGGAAATTGTAGACCCAAGTTATTTTTACACGGAAAGACGTTTTAAATCTTTACAAAGAATAAAAAACAGATCAAAAACGGAATTAGATAATGATGATAAAAAAGCCGCTTTTTACGATACAGATATTAAAAACGCAAAATTTGGAACCGTTGGGTGTGTTGCTTTAGATAAAAACGGAAATATTGCTGCAGGAACCTCAACTGGAGGAATGACAAATAAGCGCTGGGGAAGAATTGGTGATGCGCCAGTTATTGGTTCTGGGACCTATGCAAATAATAAAACGTGTGGTGTTTCTTCTACAGGTTGGGGAGAATACTTCATAAGAAGTCAGGTAGCATACGACATTTCTGCACAAATAGAATATCAGAAAAAAACATTAAAAGAGGCAACCAAAGATGTCATTCAAAATAAGTTAACAAAGCTTGGTGGTACTGGCGGTGTTGTAGCTTTAGATAAAAACGGGAATATGTCTTTTGAGTTTAATACTGCAGGAATGTATAGGGCCTCTATGAATGATGCAGGAGAATTGGTCTTAAAAATTTATAAATAATAGTACGTCTATTTTATTAAGTCTAAAAATAATAAAAGATTGCAGCTTTAAATCTTATTTTTGCACTGCCTTATGCAAAACAAATTTTTTAACATACAGAATCAACAAGAATTTACGGAAGTTGCTTTAGCAGTTTTCAAACACCAGTTTACACACAATAAAGTATACAGGTCTTTTTGTGACTTGCTATATATGCATCCTTCAAGTGTCCTTACAGTTGAAGAAATTCCGTTTTTACCCATTCAGTTTTTTAAAAGTAGAGAAGTGCTTTCTTCCTTAGCGGAAGTTCAAGAAATCTTCACAAGTTCTGGAACTACAGGAAGTAGTACCAGTAAACATTTGGTTACTGACATCGACCTTTATAAAGAAAGTTATTTAAAAGGGTTTGCTCATTTTTATGGCAATATAGAAGAATATACAGTATTAGCTTTATTACCCAATTACTTAGAGCGCCAAGGTTCTTCTTTGGTTTTTATGGTAGCCGATTTAATTGAAAAATCTAAAAAAGCAGCAAGCGGATTTTATCTGGATAACGTGCAAGAATTAGCCAATAAATTGCTAGAATTAAACAGAAATGGTGAAAAAACACTCTTAATTGGTGTTTCTTTTGCCTTATTGGATTTGATTGAAATGCAACAATTTAACCTTAAAAACACTATCATTATGGAAACTGGTGGCATGAAAGGAAGAAGAAAAGAATTGGTAAGGGAAGAATTACATACTATTTTAAAAGACGGATTTGGAGTCACAGAAATTCATTCGGAATACGGAATGACAGAATTATTAAGTCAGGGATATTCTAAAGGAAATGGCGTTTTTGAAACACCGCCTTGGATGAAAATTTTAACTCGTGATACAGAAGACGCGCTATCTATAAATGCTTCAGGAAAAAACGGAGGAATAAATGTGATTGATTTAGCAAATTATAATTCGTGCTCTTTTATTGCAACGCAAGATTTAGGTAAAGTTTATGAAAACGGAACGTTTGAAATCATTGGACGTTTCGATAATTCTGATATCCGAGGCTGTAATTTACTGGTTTTGTAAGTATTATTAAGAAAGTCTTATAGAGAAATAATCAAGAAACTTCTAGTTACAAGAGTTTAGCTGCTTTGTAGTAAATACACTTAAAAAAAAGAGGCATCTAAAACTGTCCAATAAAAAAGAGGCTTAAATTTATATGGACTGGAATTCATAACTTTTTGAGCCCAATCTGGAAATATAGCTGAATCAATATTAAAAATTATGCCCAAAGTAATCGTGAAAACGAGATTACAATAATGGCAAAAATATGCATAATAAATCCAGTTTTAATCATTTGTGCTGTTTTGAGCTTCCCTGTGCTCAGGGCTTAACTATAAAATCTGTCAGCAGCATTCCCATAAAACAAATTTTTAAATGCCTTTATTTAGGATTACAATTTGTAAGTGTTCGGTAAACTACACCTTGTATAGAAACATAATTAGCAAGAGATTTGTGTTTGAAAACCAACACTATACTTATGCTAGGATTAGGAACAGAAGACACCTATTATTTCCACATTACCCCTGTAGATATGCGCAAAGGGTTTAACGGATTAAGTAGTCTTGCAAACGACCACGTAGAACAAGAACAAGTAAAAAATGTAGTTTACGCATTTATAAACAAACAGAAAAAAAAACTTAAACTATTGCATTGGCGGGCTGGCGGATTTGTACTTTATTATAAACGGCTGAAGAAAGGTGTTTTTGAGCTACCAAAATATGATATTAAATCTGGATTAATCGTATTAAGTTATGCTGAAAAGGTGATGGTTTTAGATGGAATAAGTCGTATAAACACCACTAAAAATAAACGCTATTTATCCAATAAATAAAGTGTAAAAGCCTTTTTTTTTATTGGGTTTATCGTATATTTATGTTGTGGAAACCAACACAATACCTACACAAGAAAGAATTACTGTCCCTATCGCAGAGTTTGAAAAACTTACCGCTGAAAGAGATGAATCTCCTATAAAAGGTCAAGACAAAATTAAGAAAAAAATCACCTACAGAGGCTTTATGTGGGTGTATAGAAATCCCATTTAAAATCTAGTTTTATTTGACTACCACCCAGGAAGAAGAAAAAATGTGCCCAAAGAATTCTTGAAGAATTTCACAGTAACCTTACAGTGCTATGGATACGCTGCTTATCGAAATTTATCAACCAAAGGACCTATACCCCTTTTAGGATGCATGGCATATACGAGTTGGTGTTTTGAAAAAGCATTAGATAACGACCCAAAAAGTGCAGATCATGTGTTGCTTCTTATTCAGCAACTATACCGATTAGAACGCAGACTAAAAAAACGAAATTCGACGATAGCAGTAGTGAAAAGAGTTAGGGAGATTTATGTGCTACCTATTTTAAATGAAATTGAAACATACCTCAAACAAGAAAAGAGAAGGTGCTTCCTAAAAGTAGTATCGCAATTGCGATGAACGATACGCTAACTATTTTAAACAATCTAAAACAATATGTTAATGACGGAAGATTTGAAATAGACAATAACAATATTGAAAACGAAACACGACCTTTGGCTATCGGAAGAAAAAATTATCTTTTTGCAGGCAGTCATCAAGCTGCTCAGAACATCGCTATGTTTTACACCTTTTTTGCTACTTGCAAAGCAAATAATGTAAATCCATATAAATGGCCCTGTGATGTACTCAACAGAATTTATGAAGACAAAGCAAATAAACTACACGAACTACTTCCACGTAATCGATAAAATGGTTGGTCTTTTTTTGGTAATTTCATCCGTTTATTTTAGTTCTTAAAAACTCATTTATAAATTTTATTTTTCTTTCTTTAGTTAATCCATTATGATTTCTAAGTTTGTTTTTTAAATCAGAAAAAGAACCAGCAATCATATTGGTTATATTTGGGATATTTAATTAATAATTAGCGTACCAAGTAAATAGCCATGTCATATTTGTATTAAGGCTTCTATATGCATTTCTAAGCCGTTTATGTGTGAAGTAGCTTTTACCTGTTTCAATATTAATAGTACGTTCATTTAAAAAGTTTTACCACTTAATAAACCATATTTTTAATCTACCTTCAAATGATTCTTTATCAGTGTTTTTTAGCATAGCTACATGAAGCTTCAAGTCAATGGAAGCGTGTATTTTGGGTTTTTAGTTATATATCTTCTTATTGTTGCAACTTGATGAAATGGACAAAGTTGAACAGGCATATCTTTAAATGCTCCAACCAATCCTTTTCTGCCATCACAAATGATAACCACAACCTCAAAACCTTTAGATTTCAGTTCATTAATTCTCTTTATGTACAATGCGTTAGTTTCTGATTTGACGTAATACCAAAGAAGATTTTCTTTACTGTAAGCGTCTTTAAACAACATTAATCCAAAATTTCTTCCCCAATAGGTTGTATCCATTAAAACAATAACCTTCTTAGGGATTATCTCTGCTTGCTTAACTTGATAAAGAGCCAGTTTGCGTTGGATTGTTCTTTTTGAGCAGCCATATTTAACTGCTAGTTTTATATCAGTTTGTTTTCCTCCATTAAAAACCTTGCTACAATTTAAACATTTGTAACATTGTTTACTTAATCTAGTACCGTATTTATGTGTGTTTAAACGATCACAAAATTTATATTTTTTTTATTCAAAACCTTTTTTTTCATAGCTAGGGAACAAGTGGGATAATGAAGATTTCACCAATACTTTTTTGTTTAACATTAAAAATACGCTTTTAAGCGTATTGCAGATTCTAGCGATGTTTTTTAAATTTGTCTCGAATTTTGGTTTTAATGTATTCGTTATTTTACATTAAATTAAAAGGGAATCTGGTTAAATTCCAGAACTGTTCCCGCAACTGTAAGCTATAAAGCTTGTAACTATTCTTTTACCACTGGCAATTTATTGTTGGGAAGGTTTGTTACAAGACGCGAGTCAGGAGACCTGCCATTAATAGTGTGTTAAAAACTTTCGGGATAGAAGTTTTTGTACTAATCTTTTTTATGTACAAAAAATTTACCTGATTTATTGTAAATCAAATTTATTAAAAAGTTAAGTTGAGAAAACTAGTATTCATCATATTAATTTTGTGCGTTCAGTTTTCTAATGCTCAAGTAGGTATTGGAACAAGTTATCCAAATAAATCAGCTCTATTAGAAATAGTGTCTTCTGATAAAGGTTTACTAATACCTCGTATACAATTAAATGGTACAACAGATGTATCTACAATAGATAATGGTAATGTAGAAAGTTTATTGATCTATAATACAGTAAATACTTCAGATGTAACCAAAGGGTTTTATTATTGGGGAGGTACCAAGTGGGAAAAAATAGTAACTGAATCCATGGTTGAAAATTTAATTTCTGCTGGAGGATTAAACGGATTGTCTGCCTTTGAGGTTTGGCAATCGCAACCTGGCAACGCTAACAAAACGATTAATGAATATTTTATTTTTATTGAAGGTGCTGATGGAGCAGCAGGAGTAGATGGATTACAAGGAGCTGCAGGATCAGATGGCGCTAAAGGAGATACAGGAGCCGCAGGAGTAAAAGGAGATACAGGAGCTGATGGAGTAGCAGGAGACGATGGATTACAAGGAGACGATGGATTACAAGGAGCTGCAGGAGTAAAAGGAGATACAGGTGCTGATGGAGTAGCAGGAGCAGATGGAGCAGATGGAGCAAAAGGAGACGATGGATTACAAGGAGCAGATGGAGTAAAAGGAGCAGATGGAGTAAAAGGAGATACAGGAGCAGATGCACTAACTACATTAACGGATGGAAACGTGTATGTAGGTAATGGTTCAAACGAAGCCGCTGAAGTAAGTATTAGTGGGGATGCAACAATTGCAAACACAGGAGTATTAACAATAGCAAATGGTGCAATAACAAAGACAAAATTAATTTCAACTACAACAGCAGCAGATAATGGAAAAGTATTAGCAATAAATAGTGATGGGTCTGCTTTAGAATGGAAAGTTTCTAGTGCTGGAGGTGTTTTATTTACAGAAGATTTTATGGAGGATAATGCTACACCAAAGGCACATTCTTTAACGATGACTGTTCTTGGTACTACTGCTAATAATTTTAAAGTGAGTCTTAATGGAAGTGTTATTTCTCCATCTAATATAGCTTATGATCCTTCTAACGGCACAAACGGTTCAATACAAATTACTGGAATCCCAGTGTATAATTATGATGTTGTTACAGTGGCCTACATAACAAATAATTAACGAAAACAAAGAAAAAGAAAATAATCATTTTAACAAGTAATCATTTTAACAAGTAATCATTTTAACAAGTAATCATTTTAACAAGTAATCATTTTAACAAGTAAACATTTTAACATTATGAGAAAATTAATTTTAACACTTTTTTTAGCTTCGGCTAGTTTAGTATCATTTGCACAATCAACAGTAAAAATAATTAGAGTTGCTACGCCAGCTTCTGCCTTTTCTGAGAGTATTCCTCAAGGAACACAAGTAGTGGTACTTTCAACAAACGTTGTGTATACTGCTACCGTAGGTATTGTATCTACTACTGTTATTAGTGCTGCAATTACAGCTGGTTCGCTTGTAACTGTATCCGATACAGATACAAAGGTATATTCAGTTATTAAGGAAGCTGAGGTTTCCAGTGCAGATGTAACTGCTACTAAAATTTTAGTTGCTGTTGCTGCTCCAGCACCTGATGGTGCTTCAGTAACGATAGCGAATACTGATTTTAAAGTTTATGTAAACGGATCTTTGCTTGCAACAGGAGCTTACACATTAGTAGGGACTAATATAGAAATTCCAGCAAGTACAGGTATTTATGAATATGATCAAGTTTCTGTAGTGTACAACGCAGTTAAATAAATTAATTAAGAACAAAATTATTTTAAAACGTGCATAAATATTTAGTAGTACTTTTTATATTTTTTAATGCTTTTGTTTCTTTTTCACAACAAACTGCTGTTAGCACTAGAACTCTTAGAGTTGCTAGTGCTACGGCAGTTTTTAATCAAAACCTACCTATTGGAACTTTAGTACTTGATATCGCTGAAAATAAATTGTTTGTAGCCAAAGCAAGCGTAGCAAGCATACAAACATTAACTACAGCCACCGCAAGTTTCGAACTTTTAAATGATGTAGTAAATGACTCCTATGCATTAGTTGCTACGGCAGCTAATTATACAACAGCCTTAACTGAAGGAGGAACCCTATTCGTCAGTCCAACAACAGGTGTTACGGTTACAATCACTTTAACCACAACTGGTGTGATTGCAGGAAAAAGATATTCTGTGAAAAAAGCAAACGCAACTGATGGTACTGTTAAAGTTATAACCGAATTAGGATTGATAGAAGGTACAACTTCTATAGAAACAAATGTGCCTTATCAAGGGTGGGTTTTGCAATTTGACGGAGTAAATTGGCATATCATTGGGCATATTTAAAGAAGATTCAAGAAGAAAAGTGCATCTTATTTTGTTATAATATCTGGGAGCAGAAATTTGTATGAAATCAGTTATTACTGTTCTCTTACAAAGAGCAGCTGCTTAGCGTATTAAATTAATACTGCATGCTTAACCATTATTATTGTATTTCTCCCTAGGAGTTCATTTATAGTTTAGAGCATGCTTTTTTAGTAAATAATAATTAGCATGAAGAAAAATACAACCATTGTCTTTCTCCTTTTTGTTGCAGTTTGCTTTTCACAAACTACAGTGCAATCTAAATTAACAATTACAAAAGGTACCCAAGTAAGTATTTTAAACAACTTTAATATGGGCACCACAGCCAATGTTGTGAACGATGGTGAATTGATTTTGAAAGCGAACATTATAAATAATGGCATATTATCTTACTCACCAACAAGCACATCTAGCAAGGTTCATTTTTTAGGGGATGAGAACCAAGAAATAGGGGGTGCAAACACATTTTTTCTTTATAATGTGTTGTTTAATAACAACGGCGCTACTTTAAGTGCACCTGTGCAAATAGACAATGATGCAGATTTCACAAAAGGGATTGTTAATAATAGAGATTATGGAGGCACATTATTTTTTAATGAGCTATCAGATCACATAAACACTTCTGATGAAAGTTTTGTGAATGGTACAGTGCTTAGAACAGGAAGTTTAGACTTTACTTTACCTGTTGGAATACAGAATACATATCGGCCTATTTCTATAGAAGGGCTGTCTGCAACAAACTCATTTTCTAGCACTTACTTTTTAGAGAACAGCAATATTGAGTATCCTCATGACAAAAAAACAGATCTCATAGAATTTATAGACACCAATGAATATTGGGAGTTAGAACGTACCGAAGGAAACGATTTTGCAATCATAGAATTAACTAGAAATGTAGCAACCTCCTCTGCAGAAATTATGAATGCAGATGTAAACAATATTCATATTGCACGTTGGGATGCTGATAGAAATTTTTGGGTAGATGAAGGTGGAGTTGCGAATCCTACGAATGGCTCTATAAAGACAATTACAAACGTTTCTGGGTATGGTGTATATGCATTGGCAACTATTTATGCAGATAAAGTCTTACCAGAAGATTTGGTAGTTTACAACAATCTAACGCCAAATGGAGATGGCATTAATGATGTATTAGTCATTGTAGGAATAGAAGAATATCCAGATAATGTAGTTCTAATTTTTAATAGATGGGGTAGCAAGGTCTCAGAGATTAAAGGATACAACAATGAAGAAAAAGCATTTAGAGGTTTTTCTAATGCGGGCCTTACGTTAAATAATTCAGAGGTATTACCTTCTGGTACCTATTTCTATGTTTTAACGTATACTGTGAATGGTAAGCGTGTAAGAAAAATAAATTACTTATATATCAACGGCAAATAAAAATGAAATATACAATTAAAACGCTAGTACTGTTTTTTGTTTTTACGTTAGTGGGTGTAAAATTAGTGGCGCAGCAGCAAACGCAATACACGCAATATATGTATACCCCTTCATTAATAAACCCGGCATATGTGGGAATAGATCAAGTAATGAAAATAAGTGCACTGCACAGATCACAATGGATTGGTGTTCATGGAGCACCCGTTACGCAAACACTAATGCTTTCTACCCCTTTAGGACAAAAAACAGGAATGGGGTTTAATATTGTACAAGATCAAATTGGCCCTGCTAATGAAACAAATGCCTCTTTAGATCTATCGTATGGTTTGCAATTAAATGATGCCGGATTGAACCTTTCCTTTGGAATGAAAGGAGGTGTACAGTTGTTAAATGTAGATTTTACTAAATTAACAACTGAAAATCCTAATGACTCTTCATTAAATGAAAACATTAATTCAAGAATTACGCCAAATATAGGAGCTGGTATGTATGTATATAATAACGATTGGTATGTAGGGTTTTCTGCCCCTAATTTATTAAGTACCAAACATTATAATAGAGCTTCAGTATCTACTGTAACGAGTGCGACGCACTATTATTTAACTGGAGGTATGAATTTTAATGTGAATGAAAACACGAAGTTTAAACCTGCTTTTTTAATAAAAAGTGTTACAGGAGCGCCTACTTCAATAGATTTTTCATTAAACTTTTTATTTAATAACAAATTTACTACAGGCCTTTCTTATAGATACAACGCTTCCGTTAGTGGCTTGATAGATTTTAAGGTGAGTAGCTCTTTCTCTTTAGGGTATGCTTATGATGTTAATACTTCAGACATTGGTTATTTTTCTGGAGGTTCACATGAGGTACTCTTAAGATATTATGTTAATAGAGTAACACGTAATGTAAGAAAACCAACTTGGGAATTTTAGAAATAAAAAATGAAAAAAAATAGAACACTTATCTTATTTTTTGCTTTGTTTTTTATAAACATTTCATTAATCTTTAATCAAGAAGTTTTGTTACGAATAAAACAAGACGCTGTATTATTAAATAATTATCAATTAAAAAAATCCGCAATAAATTCTTCTTATGATGATTTTGGCGTTTTTAATTTTAAGGATATCCTTTATTTCTCCTCTAATAGAAAACGAAGACGTGTAACACAACATATAAATGAAGATGATACTTATTTTTATGACATTTATTTTTCTTCAGTAGACACCACGAACCAAAAAAACAATAGAATTTCCTTTCTAAGTGGTATTGTGAATACAACATCCAATGAATCTTCGCCTTTCATCACTAAAAGTGGTAAAACCATATATTATACAGCTAATTTGAAGAAAGGTAGACGAATTAATGAAAATTTAACCATTCTTAGAGCGACTAAAAAAAATGGAATTTGGCAAAATATAGAGAATTTATCGATGAATGATGAGAAGTATTCAAACGGCCAAGCAGTATTAGATGATGCTGAAACGTTGCTATATTTTGTTTCAGATAGAGATTCAATTGGTGGTTTTGATGTTTTTTATATTGATTTAAATGAACCAGATGCGAAGCCAATTAACTTAGGAGGTGCTATAAATAGTACTGCAGATGATTTTTCTTTTTCCATGATGCGAGAAAAGCCATCTAAAGGGTTTCTAAGCTCAAATAAAGAAGGAAATCTAAATATTTATCAGGTAACGGAACACCGTCCTATTAAAAAAATATTAGAGGAACAGAGAAAAAAATACGAGCATACCAAACTAGTTAAAAAATATCAGGTAACAGTTGTAGGTAATAAAATCAGATCACCTATTAAAATTGGTTTTCAATCGAATACACAAAAATTAAATACTGAAGGAAAAGAATTTTTACAGTATTTAATTAATTATATCAAAGCAAACCCTACTGCTCTTTTAGATGTAAACGCTTTAATTAAAAGTAATGAAGTTGCTGTCAGTTTATTAAATAAAAGAATAAACCATGTTGTAGACAAAATAAAGGAAAGTATCAAATATACATATCACTTCAAAATTGAAGCAGAAAAAATACCACCAATTGCTGAAAAAGTAGCAAATAATAAAACAAAGACAGCCTTTTATTTTGACTATAATTCAGCGTATTTAAATGAAATTTCTAAAGAAAAATTGAATGCGATAGTACAGCAGTTAAAAGCAGATCGTACGCTAAGAATAGATTTGGCTACACATGCAGATAGTAGAGGAACTAATGCCTATAATAGGGCTATTACTAAGAGAAGATTAGAAAGGGTGAAGCGCTATTTGTATTCGAAGAATGTTCGTAAATTTCAAATTTCAGGAAAGGCATACGGAGAAACAAAAATTGTAAATAAATGTCTCGAGGGCGTTACCTGTAGTGCATCTGATCATAAAAAAAATAGAAGAGTTAATTACAACTTTTTTAGAGACACTATTCATAATAGTAGCAGCAGTAAGAATTAAATACCCATTTTACTTTATAAATTGTAACTAAAGATACGTTGCAATTAATTGTAAAGCGTCAGCTAATAATTTTAATAATAATACATATAATGAAAACCATAATGAAAACCATATTCAAAACAACAATAATGCTGCTGTTACTAGTTAGTAGTGGTGTTTATGGGCAGCGTGGTATTGGTACAAACAATCCTGATACATCTGCTATTTTAGAGTTAAATTCTACCACCAAGGGTTTTTTACCACCCCGTATGTCTACTACAGAACGTGATGGTATTAGCACTCCGGCAACAGGTTTAGTTATTTACAACACTACCGTAGCCTGCGTACAATTTTTTAATGGGGCTCTTTGGTTTGATACTTGTACTCAAACAACAGATGGCCCACCAAATAATAACCTTACGGTTAGTAACATTACTTACCAAGGAAAGTCTGTGATAGACAATGAATTTGGCATAGGCTACAACGGCGAAGCAGTACTTGCAGGTTCTACCATTAGCGTTAAGTTAACCAATAACGCTGGAACAGAACAAGGCTATGGGCTTAGCGCTACAGATGCTGGTACTGGGTTAATTTACGCTGCCACGGGCACGATAACTCCAAACACTACTGAAACCGTAACATTAACACACAACGGAGTGGTGATGCCAGCGTTGGAAAGTGGTGTTTTAACCATGCCATTAACAGGTACTAATACTACTATTAACTTATTGCCACGTATAGATATAAAATCGATACCCACAAGTGCTACCCAAGTAACAGATGTTGTTTATGGCACACAAACTTGGATGGATCGTAACCTAGGTGCAAGACAGGTAGCTAATGCAATAAACGATGTATTTAGCTATGGTAATTACTACCAATGGGGGCGCTCAGCAGACGGCCATGAAATAACGGTTTGGAATGGAACTTCAAAAACTGCTGGTAGAGGGTTAGCAGACACAACCAACACTTTAGCGGCCGATGCTTATCCATCGCATGCTAATTTTATAATAACCAGCAGTTCTGATTGGCTAGGTGACCCAGCGGGTTCGGATGTTGCCACGCTATGGGCTAATGCTAACCAAGGGCCTTGCCCTGCTAATTACCATGTACCTACATATGATGAGTGGAATACCGCAGATGGTTTTAATTCAGGTTGGAAGAATAGTACAGAAACCTATGCTTCTGCCTTAAAACTACCCTCGTCTGGTTTCCGTAATCGTACCCCTGGTACGCTTAGCTTGCAGGGTATAATGAACAACTATTGGTCTAGTACGGTAAGTGGCATTAAGGCCAAATGCCTTGAGTACTGGCTCTGGTTCCTTCCAGCAGGCACCACGAGCGACCATTGGCGTGCACGCGGGTTCACGGTGCGTTGCCTCAAAGACTAGAGCTCTTGGCTCTTTTTTAGAGACACTATTCATAATAGTAGCAGCAGTAAGAATTAAATACCCATTTTACTTTATAAATTGTAACTAAAGATACGTTGCAATTAATTGTAAAGCGTCAGCTAATAATTTTAATAATAATACATATAATGAAAACCATAATGAAAACCATATTCAAAACAACAATAATGCTGCTGTTACTAGTTAGTAGTGGTGTTTATGGGCAGCGTGGTATTGGTACAAACAATCCTGATACATCTGCTATTTTAGAGTTAAATTCTACCACCAAGGGTTTTTTACCACCCCGTATGTCTACTACAGAACGTGATGGTATTAGCACTCCGGCAACAGGTTTAGTTATTTACAACACTACCGTAGCCTGCGTACAATTTTTTAATGGGGCTCTTTGGTTTGATACTTGTACTCAAACAACAGATGGCCCACCAAATAATAACCTTACGGTTAGTAACATTACTTACCAAGGAAAGTCTGTGATAGACAATGAATTTGGCATAGGCTACAACGGCGAAGCAGTACTTGCAGGTTCTACCATTAGCGTTAAGTTAACCAATAACGCTGGAACAGAACAAGGCTATGGGCTTAGCGCTACAGATGCTGGTACTGGGTTAATTTACGCTGCCACGGGCACGATAACTCCAAACACTACTGAAACCGTAACATTAACACACAACGGAGTGGTGATGCCAGCGTTGGAAAGTGGTGTTTTAACCATGCCATTAACAGGTACTAATACTACTATTAACTTATTGCCACGTATAGATATAAAATCGATACCCACAAGTGCTACCCAAGTAACAGATGTTGTTTATGGCACACAAACTTGGATGGATCGTAACCTAGGTGCAAGACAGGCAGCTAATGCAATAAACGATGTATTTAGCTATGGTAATTACTACCAATGGGGGCGCTCAGCAGACGGCCATGAAATAACGGTTTGGAATGGAACTTCAAAAACTGCTGGTAGAGGGTTAGCAGACACAACCAACACTTTAGCGGCCGATGCTTATCCATCGCATGCTAATTTTATAATAAGCAGCCCTGATTGGCTAGGTGACCCAGCGGGTTCGGATGTTGCCACGCTATGGGCTAATGCTAACCAAGGGCCTTGCCCTGCTAATTACCATGTACCTACAAATGATGAGTGGAATACCGCAGATGGTTTTAATTCAGGTTGGAAGAATAGTACAGAAACCTATGCTTCTGCCTTAAAACTACCCTCGTCTGGTTTCCGTACTTTTGCCAATGGTACGCTTCGCACTCAGGGTACACTAGGCTACTATTGGTCTGGTGCGGTCAGTGGCACTAGTGCCATTTTCCTTTACTTCGATAGCAGAGTAGCCCTCACGTACGACAGCAATCGTGCACGCGGGTTTACGGTGCGTTGCCTCAAAGACTAGAGCTCTTGGCTCTTTATATGGGTGCCCCTGGGGCAGCCTTTCTAACCGCGAAGCGGTAGATTTTTTATATATATCTATACTATCTTCATAAGCATTATAAAGGTAGTATCGTTTTTTAATACCAAAATTAAATGTACACATGACACTTTTAGAAAAAACAATACTTCAAAGCACACATAGCTCAAAAATTGTGCTTTTTAAAGAAGGTATCTTTTATAAAGCATATAATAAATTTATAAAAAAATGAAACAAATTTTAGTACTTTTTACGCTATGTATTCAAAGCCTTGTTTTTGCACAAGCTAGGTATACCATACAAGGGCATTTTCCAAACTTTCCCAATAGCCAATACGAGCTAAAAGGCTATAATGGCTTACAACAAATTACAATTGCTACCGCCAAGAGCAAAGAAGCGGGTACGTTTACACTCACGTATCCTGCAACGTATGTAGGAAATGCACAGTTGTATATGAATGGTGCGTACCAAAACTTATTTTTACTTAACAAAGAAAATATACACATTTTTTGGGAAGACCTTACCAAAAGAGAAGGCATGCAAATTACAGGCAGTGCAGAATATGATGCGTTTTTAAAAGGCATGAAAACGTTTCAGGATAGCGAGGCAAAATTGGGTGGTTTAAACTATTTGTTGCCCTTGTATAAAACAGACAGTATAAAACAACTGGTGTTTGCTAAAGAATTAGATATGGTTACCAATGCTTTTCCGGCATATATTAAAGCCTTGTCAGATAGTTTGTATGTTCGTCAGTTTTTACTTGCCAAAGGGCTTATAGAACAAATGCCAAAGACGGTAGAAACGTATAAATGGCGTGCATCAGCGCACGCAGGAGAGTTTATGGCAATAGATTTTAAAGCCTTAAAACACTCGGGCTTGTATAAAGACCTTATTGAAGGCTATACCAATTTGGCAGCGCGTTTTCCGTTAGTAGAGGTAAACCTATTATTAACAGAAGCCATAAACAAAGTGGTAACCGAGCTAAAAGACCAACCGAGTACCCTACTAGACATTGCGCTGCAATGGTTTACGCTTTTAGAAAGTAAAAGCCTGTTTGATACTGCTGCACATTTGGCACAAACCATGCTAAAGCAAAACACCGTGCTCGATGCAAAAAGTGTAGGCTTATATAAAAAATATGAAGACTTAGCCATAGGCAACACCGCACCCAACATACAACTCATCAAGAAAAAAACGCTCCGTAAAATTAACAACAATATTTTACTTGTATTTGGGTCTTCAGAATGTGGGCATTGTATGGATGCTAAAAAGGAATTAGAAGCGTATTACCCAAAATGGCAAGCAAAAGGCACGATAGCAGTAGTATATATAAGTTTAGACACAGACAAAGAATTATATAACAAAGCCTACGGCAACACGCCTTGGCAAACTTATTGCGATTATAAAGGTTATGAAACCCAAGCAGCCAAAGACTATTATATAAATGCCACACCAACGTATATATTATTAGACAAAGATTTAAAAATATTGGTGTACCCCAAAAGTTTAGCACAAGTAGATGCTTGGGTACACCATAAATTATAAGTTTTTTTATTAGAAAGGTAATGCAGCCCAACACAGGTATTCAATTTTTAATACCTATGATGGGTTCTTTTTTGCATAATTATTTGGATAGCAAATCTTAAATTAAGAGGTAATTGTTCTGAAAAATTACTTTAAACCATCGCACTCATTATAAAGC
>CALJHU010000035.1:0-29228 GCA_937771065.1 uncultured Polaribacter sp.
AACGTATTGAGGCATTGGTGCTGTTTTCTGACTTAGGAAGCGGAATTAATATTGCTATGAAAGATTTAGAAATTCGTGGAGCAGGAGATTTATTGGGTGGTGAACAAAGTGGATTTATAAATGATATTGGATTTGATACGTATCAAAAGATATTACAAGAAGCTATTGACGAATTAAAAGAAAACGAGTTTAAAGATTTATATCCAACAGATACTAACAAACCAAAAGAATTTGTAAAAGAAGTAACCATTGATACCGATTTTGAAATTCTATTTCCGGATGATTATATCAATTCTATTACAGAACGATTGGCTTTATATAACAAATTAGGAGCGCTGCAAAAAGAAGAGGAATTACTAGTTTTTGAAACTGAAATTATTGATAGATTTGGAGAAATACCTACAGAAGTTTGCGATCTTTTAGATTCTGTGCGTATAAAGTGGTTGGCAAAAGAACTGGGTTTAGAAAAAATCATTCTAAAACAAAAAAGAATGCTTGGTTATTTTGTTGCTAACCAACAAAGCGATTTCTACCAAACACAAGCTTTTTCTAAAATGTTACAGTATGTAAAAAATAATGGTAAAAGCTGTGTAATGAAAGAGAAAGAAACTAAAAACGGTTTGCGTTTATTAATTACTTTTATAAGAATTGATTCTGTAAAAACAGCGCTACATATTCTGAATAAAATTTGATGGAAAACGCGCACTTAAAAAATATTTCTGGATTACTTTTAGCTACATTCTTTATAAGTACTTCTGGCGTTTTAGGTAGGTATATTGCCATGCCTACAGAAGTAATTATTTGGTTTAGAGCCGCCATTGCTATGGTGCTTCTATATCTATATTGCAAATACAAAAAGATAGATTTAACCATAAAATCATCTAAAGATTACAAACCTTTTTTTATAAGCGGTCTTTTAATGGCAGTGCATTGGGTTACTTATTTTTATGCCTTAAAACTATCAAATGTAGCTTTAGGTGTTTTATCTTTATATACCTTTCCCATTATTATAGCTTTATTAGAGCCGTTATTTTTAAAGGTAAAATTTGATCCTATATACATCCTATTAGGATTAATGGTTTTGATAGGTTTATTTATTTTAACGCCAGAATTCAATATCGACAGCACGCAAGTAAAAGGAATTCTTTTTGGAGTTTTTTCTGCATTTTGTTACGCAGTAAGAATACTAATTTTAAAACAACATGTTGCAAAGTATAATGGCACAATGTTGATGTTTTATCAAACTGTAATTATTACAATTTTACTACTACCAACTTTGTTTTTTATGGACATATCTGGTTTAGAAAGTCAGTTTCCTTATCTTCTTTTATTGGCGTTTTTAACCACTGCAATAGGGCATAGTTTAATGCTGTATTCATTGAAATTCTTTTCTGCATCTACCGCAAGTATCATCAGTAGTTTACAACCTGTTTTCGCAATTATATTAGCCTTCTTTTTTCTTCAAGAAATACCTATAATACGGACGTTTTGGGGAGGAAGTTTAATACTATTGACAGTTGTTATTGAGAGTGTACGAAGTAAGAAGTAAATTTAAAGTACATAATACTGCTAGAGAACAAGCCTAACACTTATTAAGCAGCCTGTTTCAGCTTTTTTTGGAAAAAAGCGAGTAGCGAAAGCAGGAAATAGCTTCTAACAAATTAGAACAAATCTTTATTACTGATATCTAAGTAGTTCCGTTTTACAAACTCTAAAATAGTTTCTAAAACTTCGCCCATATTATCACAGTCTTTAAACTTTATATCACCCACATATTTAATAAGGTGTTTTTTTAATAATTCTACATTCTCTGGAAATGAAATAGTGTCTGCTTTCATGCATTTTATGAGACGCGTAGTTCTTCTTGGTGCAGTAATCATTCTTTTTGCCATAAAAGAGCGCTCTTCTATTTTATATTGTTCAATAGAATCATTATGCAATTTTTTACCCACCATTTCAATCATCTTAAAGTTCTCTTTCATAAACTGTAAGTTGTATACTTTTAAATTTCCTTCAAAAGATTGCTGATCGAAATCAATAGCCCTAATTTTATAAATAATTTGATCAAAATCATGCGTTGGTGTTACCACATAATTGTAGGAACGCATATCTCCTAATAAACGCACTAAACAGCGTTCTTTAAATTTTACAAACTCTTTAGCTATTTGAGATTTTTCTAATTCTGTGCAGTTTGGTAAATTCTCTCTAATAAAGTCGTCTCCGGGAATCCCTGCAATATGCTCTTCAATTAAAGTATCTTTAAAAACTAAAAAATTCATATTATGAGGAGACAAAATATGCTCTAATTCTAAACCATAAACACGAGAAGCATCTGCCTTTTTAACATAAAAGTAGGTGAAATTATCATTTAAGATGTTTCTAATTTTTATTCTGAAAGGTTTAGAGTTTCCAAACGTGCAGTAATCAATAGCATCTACATTTAAAAACGGAATATTGTCATCATTACCGTCTGAATGTAGCTTTGTATAAATTTTCTTTAAATTTCTATCAATTTCTTCTCTATCAAATTGAGAAAAATAAGTTCGTACCCACAGCGTGTCTTCATCATTTTTATCATAAACCGTAACAGACCCTTGAAAACGCAATAAATCGTCATAATAAAGCGAAATTTTTGTGTTTCTATTGTAGTTTTTTAAATAGGCATCTAACATTCCATTAATTGGAAATGTAGGCTTCTTTTTAGACATCAATTTTTTTCCTACCGCCATATTATCTATTGGTTTCCCCAAAAATAGGCATATTATACCAATTCAAACATTTTTCCTGGCAAAGGTTTCGAGACACCTTTTAATTCCATCTGCAATAAAATGGCGGATAATTGGTAAATAGGAATGTTACATTCTAAAGAAATTACATCTAATAATTGCTTTCCTTTTTCATGCAGTAAATCATAAATTTTCTGTTCATTTTCATTCAACTCTAAAAATAATTGTTGCTGTATTATTTTTGGTTTTTCACTCAAATCCCAATTTAGCATTTTTACAATTTCATCTGCAGAGTTTAGTAAAAATGCTCTATTATTTTTAATAAGATTATTACAGCCTTTGCTATATATATCTGAAGTTCTGCCGGGAACCGCAAATACATCTTTATCATAAGAATTCGCAATATCTGCAGTCACCAAAGAGCCACCTTTTACAGCAGATTCTATAATAATTGTAGCTTTAGAAATGCCTGCAACGATTCTATTTCTTTTTAGAAAATTTTCTCTTAAAGGAACATCATCATGCCAGAACTCGCTTAAAAAACCACCATTTTCATTTACCTGATTAATATATTTTTTATGAACTTTCGGATAAATTTGCTCTAGACCATGGGCTAAAACAGCAATAGTTTGCAAATTATTTTTTATTGCAGCTTTGTGTGCGCAAATATCTACACCATATGCAAAACCACTTACTATTAAAGGATTGTATTGTGCTAAATCTTCTATTAATTTGTTGCAAAAATCACGTCCGTAAGAGCTCATGTTTCTGGTACCAACAATAGAGATGATTTTTTGGTTAGAAAAATCGATATTACCGTCTTTAAATAATAAAATAGGGCTGTCAATACAATGCTGTAAATTGGTTGGGTAATCGTCTTCTAAAAAATAAGAATACGAAACAGCATTTTCTTTTATATATTTTAGCTCCCGTGAAGCGCACCTTAAGCTTTCTTCATCAAAAAGATGCTTTAAAACATGATTTCCTATTCCGTTTATTTTTGATAAACTAGCTCTTTTTTCTTTAAAAATTTGAGAGACATCTCCCACGTTTACAATAAGTTTCTTCGCTAAAATATCTCCTACAGCCTTACATTTCTGCAATCTTAAGATAGCGAGTAATTTTTCTTCTTTCAATAGCTAACAATTTGATAACCAATATATAAAAAATTTGTTAATAATTTTTAAAGAAGTTTATGCAACTAGACCTCAAAAATTATATATTTGTTTATATGAATTTAGCGAACTACATAAACGACTTACTATATAGATACGATTGCGTAATAGTTCCTAATTTTGGAGGTTTTGTTACCCATAGAATTGGAGCTAAATTAAATTCAGATTCACACATATTTTATCCGCCAACAAAACAAATTGCGTTTAATAGTCATCTAAAACATAATGATGGATTACTAACTAATTATGTGGCTTCTGTAGAGCAGATTTCTTTTGAAAAGGCTGCTGCAGCAATATCTTTGTCTGTATTAAATTGGCAAAATGAGTTAAAATCTAATGCATTTCAATTAGATAATTTAGGAACTATTATGTTGAATGAAAAACAACAAATTGTTTTTGAACCAACAAAAGAAACCAATTTTCTAACTACTTCTTTTGGCTTAGCGAATATACCAACATCTCTTATTAAAAGAAATGTTACACCTATAAGATCTTTAGTTACTGAAAGAACATCTGAAGACAAAAAAATAATTCCTTTATTTATAAAATACGCTGCTGCTGCTGCCATCTTATTAACATTAGGTTTTGCTGGATACAATGGTATTCAAGATGATAAGCAGAAAAAAATAGTAATCAATCAACAGATTGCATTAGAGAAAAAAATACAAACGGCTACGTTTATTATTGCAAATCCGTTACCAACTTTAGAACTAAATGTGGTTAAAAAAGTTTCAAAACCATATCATGTTGTTGCCGGTTCTTTTCAATTTCCAGAAAATGCAGATAGAAAAGTAAAACAACTAATTGCAAAAGGCTTCAATGCTCAAATTATTGGTCTTAATAAATGGGGATTAACTCAAGTTGCTTTTAATAGTTACGCCGACAGAAATGAGGCGATTAACAGCTTATATAAAATTAAAAAAACCATCTCAACAGATGCTTGGTTTTTAGTTAAAGCCATTCAATAGATTACACTTTCTTTGTGTTTTTTAAATCATTTTTAAATGAGTGTTTGTGTATCTTTGCGTAAAATTTACTTCTAAATGGAAACAAAAACATCTAAGGAATCTTTAACAATTTTAACAGATTTAGTTTTACCAGGAGAAACTAATTATCTAGATAATCTTTTCGGAGGAGAATTATTGGCAAGAATGGATAGAGCATGTAGTATCTCTGCACGAAGACATTCTAGAAGAATTGTAGTTACTGCTTCTGTTAACCATGTAGTCTTTTCTAAAGCAGTTCCCGTGGGCAGTGTTGTAACGTTAGAAGCAAAAGTTTCTAGAGCATTTAAATCTTCTATGGAGATTTATGTAGACGTTTGGATTGAAGATAGACAATCCGGTAAAAAAACAAAAGTAAATGAAGGTATTTATACTTTTGTTGCAGTAGATGAAACTGGAAAACCTGTTGAAATTCCACAAATAATTCCAGAAACAGCTCTAGAAAAAGAACGCTTTGAAGGTGCCTTAAGACGTAAACAATTGAGTTTAGTTTTAGCAGGTAAATTAAAACCAAACGAAGCTACAGAATTAAAAGCTTTATTTAATTCATAATTAAAACAATGTAATTTTTAAATCATTTTAAAATTATTGAATCTATTATTTTTTTTATAGTTGCTTTTTTTATTCGATTAATAATTACAAAATCACTTCGAAAAATTCAAACCAAGTTCGGATTTCAAAATTCAAGAATACTAGTAACTAATAAAATAATTACAATACTTATTTACATTACAGTAATTGTTGTGGTGGCTTTTATATGGGGTGTAGATGAAAAACAATTATTAATTTATACCTCCTCTTTTCTAACTGTTTTAGGAATAGCATTTTTTGCACAATGGTCTATTCTGTCTAATATTACCGCAGGTGTTATTTTGTTTATCAACTATCCTGTAAAAATAGGAGACTCTACAACCATTTTAGAAAAAGATAGTACGAATAACGTTACTGGAGAGATTAAGGATATTGGTGCATTTTTTGTAACCCTAAGAACATCTCAAAAAGAACTGGTTACCCTACCAAATTCTATTATCCTTCAGAATAATATTATGTATTCTCCCAAACAAAAATAAACTACCTTTTTAAAATCCAAGAAGATGGGTTTAGCTTTGTTGTATTCTTATATAAGGCAAAAATAAGTGTTGTTTTTCCTGAAACCTTATCTGTGAATATCTGACCAATCTTCTGACCTGTAATTACCTTATCTCCTTTTTTTACGTACAGTTTATCTAAATTATTATAGGAAGTAATATAGTTTCCGTGCTGAATTAAAACATTCTTTCTGCCCTCTGAAGTGACTAATACATTTAATATTTTTCCATTAAATATGGCAGCTGCACTTTTTCCTTTCTGAGTTACTAAATGCAAACCTGTACTATTAATTGTAATTCCTGGAAAAGTAGGATGCGGCTGTTTACCAAACCTTCTAGTAATTAAACCTTGATCTAAAGGCCAAGGTAATTTTCCCTTATTTAATTCAAATTTAGCAGCTAAAGCTTTTGCTTCTGGACTTAAAACAAACTCATTTTTTTTTGTATTTTTTATTTTATTTTTAAGTTTTGCCAATGCAATTCTATTCGCTTTTTCAATTTCATCACGAATAATTTTGTCTATTTTTTTTGCAACCTTTCGCTCTGCTTTTATTTTATTTTGAATTTCTCTTTTGTATTTTCTTTCCTTCTTTTTAATTATCGAGATTAACTTCTCTTTATTGTTTTTATCTAACTCAATTTTTTCTTTTTGATATTTTTCCGCAAGAATTAGTGTATCTTTTACTTGTTTTTGAAACAACAAAGAATCATTCATTTTTTTCACTAATACAGTTTGAAAACCAATTTCCTCTCCTTGTCTTTTTCTAAAAGAAGTATATTGTTTCATATACGCTAGCCGCTTGTAAGCTTGCTGAAAATTCTGAGAAGACAGTAAAAACATGATTCTACTTTGTTGAGATTTACTTTTGTAAGATTTAAAAATCATACGTGCATAGTCTGCTTTTAAAGCAGCTAATTCATTTTCTAACTGGGCAACCTCTTTCTTGTTCTTTGTAATTTCCGAAGTCAATAACTTTGCTTCAGAATTAATAGTATTTATTAAACTTGATCTAATATCTATTTTCTGATTTAGATCTTTTAAATCTTCCAGAACATTCTTCTCTTTTTTTTGTTCTTTAAACAACAACCTATTTACCTGAGCAATTTCTCTATTTAATTTTTTTCGCTGCTGTTCTAACTCATTTTTCGTTTGACTAAAAGAAGACAAACAACTAAAAAGGGCTATTACAAAGACTATATAAAATCGAGATTTCATCACTATGGGTTCATGCGTTTATATCCGTTAGGAATTGTAAAAGAAGTGTTTATTTTTGTATTTAACTCAATAGATCTTAATATAAAATCTATTATTGTTAGTTTATTGTTTTGTTTTGCTTTGATATTTATTCGTTGTGGAATAATTTGATCATCTACCAATTTATAAGAAGTGTACTTAATATCTAAACGCTGTTTTTTTAGAGTATTTATAATAGATTGCTGGTTTAACTTGAAATGCCCTGGATGAATGGCAAAAAATGCATCAAATAAAGTTGCCTGTATTTTAGGTGATAAAACGTAAGCGTTCTTCTCAAGTACTATGTTTTGCTTTTTATTTTTAACATCTAAAATTGCTTGTCCTAGAAACAAGTTTTGCAATTGCTGAAAATTAATCTTTGTACCTAATAGTTTTTCTAACATAGAGAAGTCACCTTCAAAATATTTTTTTTCTATCGGAGAGTAAAAACGTACTTTATCTGGTGTTATCTTCGCTTTAAAAAGATTAATAAATTTAGTTCCTTTCAACCAAATAACCTCATCCTTTTTAATTCTTAAATAGACAGAAATATTTTGTTTTGTAATTCCATCGTTAAAATTCACTTTAAACTTAGCCGCAATCGTTTTCTTTTTAAAATTTGCAGAAACATGTTTTCTTGCTACTTTTTTAGCAGACATTTCTTTGGCAATGATACTATTATCTAATGCATATTTTTTTGTCTTACAAGCAGTAAAAGCAAGAATAAGAACAAATAGGTATTTTAAATATCGCATACTAATTAACTAATTTTCTAAACTTCTCCATATATCTTCTTTCTTCAACTTTATTATTTAAACCTTTATACGCCAAAGCCATTTCTTTATAAAAAAGTGCTTCCATAGCATCTTCTATTACAAAATCAATTCCATTTTGTAAAATCTCTAATGCTTTTTTGAATTCTCTGTTTACATTTAAGGTGCTTCCGTTTATTAAATATACAAAAGGTTGCGCAGGGAACAAAGCAATACCCTCTTTGCTATATTTTAAGAGTAACCTGGGTTTTTCTTTCGTTTCTAATAAGATTTGTTTTAAAACTGGGTACGTTTTTTCTGTTTCAAACCTTTTATAAATATCTTTTGAAACCTTTACTTTTTGTGTTTCAGAATAATTAGTTTTTTCTAAACGTTCTTTTATTTTTTTAAGATCTGAAGATAATAAATTGTCTTCTTCTAATGTTTTTATGAAACTCAAAGCTTTTTTGTAATCTCTATTTTTAAAATAAAGCAGTACTAAATTCTTGTTTTCTTTTGGATTTAAAACAATAATTTTTTGTTGAATTTTTATAGCTTCAAAAAAATTATTTTCTTTTTCCAAAACTTTCACCAAATGCTTTTGCATCCAAATATTTTTAAAATCTTGAATAATTGCTCGGTTAATATATTCCTTTGCTAAAAATGTATTATTTAAGTATAAATAATTCTTAGAAAACTCAAAAAAGACCGCTTTATTATTTGGTAGTATCTGATTACAGCTCTCTAGATTTTCTATTGCCTTTTGATAATTTCCAATAGACTTCTGAGACAATGCTGTAAAGAAAAACTGTTGAAATTTCAATTCCTTTTCTTCTGTAAAATCTATTGCTACAGCGAGACTGTCTTGTGTATAGCTTTTTAGAGAGATGAGTAAAAAAAGCAAAGAAAAAAGAGACCTCTTTAAATATTTTAAAGTAATCTCTTTTTTCTTTGCTTTTTTTACTCTAACAATCATTAAGTTAATTCTGTATAATCTCCAATACTCACAGAAGTAAATCCACCATCATACTTTGCATGGTTTCCTATCATAGCATTGTCTAATTTTGTATTCGTAATTAGTACGTTTGTTTGTATTAAAGAATTTGTAATAGTAGCATTTTCTACAATACTATTTTCTCCAATAGAAACATAAGGACCTATTTTTGTGTTTTTCAATACTACATTCTTACCGATATAACACGGTTGAATAATTTCTGAATTCTCTAATACAACGTCTTTAGAAACTAAATTATTTCCTGCTTTATGTTCAAAATCCAACACTTGTTTATTCGCATCTACCGTTGGGTCTTTTTTTCCACAATCCATCCAAGTACTCACAGTTCCTGGAATAAACTTAGCACCATCTCTCTTTAGGGTTTCTAAAACATTAGTTAATTGATATTCATTATTTTCTCTTAAATCATTGTCAATTAAATATTGAATTTCATCTCTTACCTTGTCTCCATCTTTAAAATAATAGATTCCAATAATTGCCAAGTCTGAAATAAAATCTTTAGGCTTTTCTATAAAATCAGTGATAAAACCATCTTCGACCTTCACAACACCAAAAGCACTTGGATCTGCAACCTGCTTTACCCAAATTGCACCATCTGCGTTTGCATCTAACTTAAAATTAGCTTTAAATAAAGTATCCGCATAGGCAACTACACAAGGGCCGCTTAAAGAGTCTTTTGCGCAAAAAAGAGCATGTGCTGTACCCAATGCCTCTTCTTGCACATATACAGATCCTTTGGTTCCTAATTCTTTGGCTATTTGTAATAAATTATCTTTTGTATCTGCTGGAAATCCTTTTTTTGCTGGTCCAATTATAAAAGCAATTTCATCTATTTCTTCATCTATTACAGAAGAAATATCTTCCACCAATCTTTGTACAATTGGTTTACCTGCTATTACTGTTAAAGGCTTAGGAACTGTTAAAGTATGCGGTCTTAAGCGAGACCCAATTCCAGCCATTGGTACAATTATTTTCATATATTTCTTTTTCAAAATTAAAGGGGCAATATACTACTAATAAAAAGATTTTAAAAAAATGAGATTACTTAAATCACATTAATAAGAAGAAAAATAAGAACTACTAACTGAAATTAAATGCTCAAAAAACCCAAGCCTTTGAATGGGTTTTTTGTTTCTTTGTAAAAAATTATAAATAGTGAATTATTTATCAGTAGAAAATATCTCTAAAGCATACGGAGAACGCATTTTATTTGAAAACATTTCTTTCGGAATTAATAAAGATCAAAAAGTTGCTTTTGTTGCAAAAAACGGAAGTGGTAAAACATCTATCTTAAATATTATTGCAAACTTAGATGTACCAGATTCTGGACAAGTAGTTAGTAGAAAAGGTATTTCTATTGCATATTTAGCCCAAAAAGATGATATCAATCCTGATTTAACTATTGAAGAAACTATTTTTGCTACCGATAATAAAATTCTTTCTATTGTAAATCAATACGAAAAGGCACTAAAAAACCTTGATGATGGTGATGCTTATCAAGCTGCCTTCGATTTAATGGACCAGCATAATGCTTGGGATTTTGAAACGCAATACAGACAAATTTTATCTAAGTTAAAATTAGAAGATTTAAGCTTAAAGGTTGGTGCACTTTCAGGAGGCCAAAGGAAAAGATTATCGCTAGCTATTGTACTTATTAATAAACCAGATTTATTAATTTTAGATGAACCAACAAATCATCTAGATCTAGAAATGATAGAATGGTTAGAAGCTTTCTTTGCAAAAGAGAAAATAACTCTATTTATGGTAACCCATGACCGGTATTTTTTAGAACGTGTTTGTAACGAGATTTTAGAATTAGACGAAGGTAAAATATATAAATACAAAGGAAATTATTCATATTACTTACAGAATAAAGAAGAGCGTTTGGCCCTAGAAGCTACCAACTTAGGGAAAGCTAAAAGTTTGTTTAAAAAAGAATTAGAATGGATGCGCAAGCAACCAAAAGCAAGAACCACAAAATCGAAGTCTAGAACAGACGATTTTTACCAAATTAAAGAGAGTGCGCACCAGCGTAGAAAAGACCACCAGGTGCAGTTAGAAATTAACATGGAACGTCTTGGAAGCAAAATTCTAGAACTACATAAAGTAGATAAATCTTTTGGCGACAAGAAAATACTTGATAATTTCGATTATATTTTCAAACGAGGAGAAAGAATTGGTATTATTGGTAAAAACGGAACGGGGAAATCCTCTTTTTTAAATATTATAACAGAAAAAGCAGAGTTAGACGGTGGAAAGGTTGTGCTAGGTGAAACTGTAAAGTTTGGATATTACACACAAGCCGGAATACAAATTAAAGAAGGACAAAAAGTTATTGAAGTTGTAAAAGAATTTGGAGAATTTATTCCGCTTTCTAAAGGTAGAAAAATATCTGCGTCTCAATTGTTAGAACGTTTTTTATTCGATAAGAAAAAACAATATGATTTTGTTGAAAAACTTTCTGGTGGAGAACAAAAACGTTTGTACTTATGTGCTGTTTTAATTCAAAACCCTAACTTTTTAATTTTAGATGAACCTACCAATGATTTAGATGTTGTTACCTTAAATGTTTTAGAAAACTTCTTACTGGATTACCCAGGTAACCTATTAGTGGTCTCTCATGACAGGTACTTTATGGATAAAATTGTAGATGCACTTTTTGTTTTTAGAGGCGAAGGTGTTGTAGAGAATTTTCCAGGGAATTATTCAGATTTTAGAGCCTATGATGGCTCTGCACCCAAAGAAATTGCAGAAAAGCCTGTTGCAAAAACAGCAGCAACAAAAACGGAGAAGAAAGCAATTAAAAATACATTAACTTTTAATGAAAAAAGAGAATTTGGTGCTTTAGAAGGAGATATTGAAAGGCTTCAAAAGAAAAAATTAACAATTGAAACAGCTTTTTTAAATGTAGAAATTGCTCCTGAAGATATTTCAAAAAAATCTAAAGAACTGCAAGAAACCATAGAGGGTATAGAAGAGAAAGAAGAGCGTTGGTTAGAGCTTACTATGAAATTAGAAGATTAAACGCTTACAATATCTGACTCTTTTAATAAGGCTTGATTATTAAACCTTAATAGCACTTGCGCAACAGCAACGGTGTCTTTTTCGCAGTAATCTACTATTCTTTGTAGGTTTTTTTCTTCATAATAAACTCTTGCAACTTCACTGCCATCAATATCATCTTTAGGAGAAGGAATGCCTAAAATAGAGGTTAGTAGTTTTAAGGAAGTATAATGCTTATAGTCCCCGAACTTCCATAATTCTAAAGTATCTAAATGTGGTACTTCCCATGGTTTTTTACCAAATAAATTCAGCTTACTAGGCAATGCTATTTGATGCACAATCATTCTTCTAGCAATAAAAGGAAAATCGAATTCCTTTCCATTATGTGCACATAAAACATTACTTTTCTTTACAAAGTGTTTATCTAATAGCGCTTTAAAATCAGTTAACAGCCTATGCTCATTATCACCAAAAAAAGAAGTTAAGCGCAACTGCTTTTTCTTTTCTACCTCCACAAAATATCCCACAGAAATGCATATTATTTTTCCAAATTCTGCCCAAATACCGGCGCGATCGTAAAATGCTTCCGCTGTAAATTCTTCTTTACGTTGGTATTGCGTTTTCTTTTCAAAGAGAGCTTGTGTTTCTTCTGAGAGTTCTTTCCAATTCTCTTTTTGCGGAACTGTTTCAATATCTAAAAACAAGATATCCTGTAATTTAATAGACAAATTCATAGCAATGGGTTTTTCTTTTTCAAAAATAAAGATAGTAAAAATAAAAAAGCTCCAAAATAAATTCGGAGTTTTTAAGTTTTCTAAATAATTAGAACCGTATAACAACAATCCATATTATATCGAATTAATTTACTGTTAACATCTAATTATTAGATAAATACTAAAACATAGTTGTTTTAAATGCGCTATTATATGTATATGTTAATTTAGCATTAAACAATTGTAAACTAAATAAATCTAGTAGTAATTAAATTATATCTTACAGATTAAATTGCTATTTTTGATACTTATCTTTTAAAGAAATCATGAATAAAAACGATATTAAAATCTTGTTGGTTGATGATGAACCAGATATTATAGAAATTGTTAGTTACAATCTTAAAAGTGAGGGCTATCAAATTTTTACTGCTACAAATGGTTTAGAAGCTGTAACATCTGCTAAAAAAAATAGTCCGCATTTAATTTTGTTAGACATTATGATGCCAAAAATGGATGGTATCGAAGCTTGTGAAAAAATTAGAAAAATAAGTTCTTTAGAAAATGTAATTATTTCTTTTTTAACCGCAAGAGGAGAAGATTACTCTCAGGTTGCAGGTTTCGAAGCAGGTGCAGATGATTATATTACAAAACCTATTAAACCAAAAGTTTTAGTGAGTAAAGTAAAGTCTCTATTAAGAAGATTAAAATCTGAAAAAGAAAGTGAAGAAACATATACTGTTGGAGATATTATTATTGACAGAGAAGAATATGTTGTTTATAAAGCGGGTGTTAAAATATCTTTACCAAGAAAAGAGTTTGAATTGTTTTCTTTATTAACTTCTAAACCAGGGAAAGTATTTAAAAGAGAAGTTATTTTAGATACCGTTTGGGGAAATGAAGTTGTTGTAGGGGGAAGAACAATAGATGTTCATATTAGAAAATTAAGAGAAAAAATTGGTGACGACCATTTTAAAACTGTAAAAGGTGTTGGCTATAAGTTTGTGCTATTAGACGCAGATAAATAAATTTACTTTTATGAAAATTAAAAAAACGTATTCGTATGCGCTTTGGTCGGCAATTTACATCACTTTAATAGCTGGAGTATTTGTCGCAATTTGGTACTTTTTTATTTTAAAAAAAATAAGTTTTAGTGCCATTCTAATTGCTATTGTAGTACTTTTTATTATTTCATTCTTTATTATACAATATAGAGCAGAACACTTTATTTATAGAAGACTGAAAAAGATTTATGAAGATGTTTCTATTCTAGATGTAAACGATTTAAAAAAAGATTCTGTTACTACAGATATAGAACAGCTTTCTAATAAGATGCAAACCTATGCAGAAGGAAAAGAGCTAGAAATAAAGAGTTTAACTGAGCGGGATTCTTTTAGAAGAGATTTTTTAGGAAATGTTGCACATGAATTAAAAACGCCTCTTTTTACGGTGCAAGGGTATATACTTACGCTTCTTGAAGGCGGAATGGATGATAAGAACATTCGTTTAAAATATTTAGAACGTGCCAATAAAGGTGTCGAAAGATTGGTTGCAGTAACTAAGGACCTAGATATGATTGCCAAATTAGAAACCGACGGTTTAAAAATAGATAAAGAGGTTTTTAACATTCTAGAAATCATTCAAAATGTTTTTGATTTGGTTGAAATGAAAGCAAAAAAGAGGAATATTATTCTAAAATTTGATCGTATTTATGAATTTCCTATTTTCGTAATTGGAGATATTGAAAAGACAGAACAAGTGCTAATTAATCTGGTTGTGAACTCAATTAAATACGGCAAACCAGGCGGTACAACTATTGTTACTGCAGATGATTATGACCATAATAAATTTGTAATTCGAGTTATAGATAATGGTGAAGGAATTAAACAACAGCATTTCCCTCGTTTATTCGAACGCTTTTATAGAGTAGATCAAAGCAGATCTAGAGAACAAGGTGGTTCTGGTTTAGGCTTGTCTATTGTAAAGCATATTGTTGAAGCCCACCAACAAAGCGTTTTACTAAAAAGTACTTTTGGTAAAGGATCTGAATTTTCATTTACCATGGAAAAAGCAAAATAGAATATTTCTTATACTAAATCAAAACCAATGTCTTTTCTGTAATTCATTTGATCGAAATGAATTTTATCAATACTTCTATAGGTTTTTTCCAAAGCTTCTTCAATTGTATCTCCAAAAGAAGTTACTGCCATAACTCTACCGCCATTTGTAACTACTTTATCGTCTAAAGTAGCAGTTCCAGCATGAAAAACAATCGATTCCTTTATGTTCTCGAAACCTTTAATTTCTTTGTTTTTTTGATATGCTTTTGGATACCCACCAGAAACTAACATAATTGTAGCTGCCGTCTTATCTGTTACCGAAAAAGACTTTTCATGCAAGTTTTGATGCGCAACACCTTCAAATAAATCAAATAAATCTGAGGTAATTCTTGGCAATACAGCTTCAGTTTCAGGATCTCCCATTCTAACATTGTATTCTACTACAGACGGATTTCCATTGTTATTCATTAATCCAATAAAAATAAAACCTCTGTAATCAATTCCATCTTTTTGTAAGCCTGCAATTGTTGGTTTTACCACCAATTCTTCTACTTTATTTAAAAAAGCTTCATCCGCAAAGGGTACAGGAGAAATAGCTCCCATTCCACCAGTATTTAAACCTACATCTCCTTCTCCAATTCTTTTATAATCCTTTGCTGAAGGTAATATTTTATAGCTTTTCCCGTCTGTTAAAACAAAAACAGACAATTCTATTCCTTTTAAAAATTCTTCGATTACAACCGTTGTAGAAGCTTTACCAAACTTCTCATTAGAAACCATATCTTCTAGTTCTATTTTTGCTTCTTTTAAAGAATTTAAAATTAGTACTCCTTTTCCGGCAGCCAAACCGTCTGCCTTTAAAACATAAGGTGGATCTAGAGTTTCTAAGAACGTAAAACCAGCTTCTAAATTTTCCTTTGTAAATGATTGATAGCGTGCGGTAGGAACGCCGTGTTTTTGCATAAACTGTTTAGAAAAGTCTTTGCTTCCTTCTAGTAGTGCACCATCTTTTTTAGGACCAATTACAGGAATATTTTTCAAATCTACATCTGCTAAAAAGAAATCATGAATACCTTCTACTAAAGGAACTTCTGGCCCTACAACAACCATTTTAATATTATTCTCTAAAACAATTTTCTTTACTGCTTCAAAATCTGAAAGATCTACATTAATATTTTTGGCTATTTTGTTAGTTCCTGCATTTCCTGGAGATACAAATAGTTGCTTAACTTTATTACTTTCACTCAGTTTTAATGCAAAAGCATGCTCTCTACCTCCAGAACCTAAAATAAGAATATTCATTATGTTGTTGTTGTGTTTTTGTTGATATTTTGTTGTTGCAAATATATTTTAAATTCTTTGCATTACGGCTTTAGAATAAGATACATTTTAAAGAAACCCATAATCAAGTGCAGTATATTTTTTTAATTAAAACCCCACTTTAAAAAGTACTTTATTGCAGATGAAGTATGTATAATAAATAATTTTAAGCTTTTTGAAGAACCTTGTTGATGGTGATGTATAATTTCTACTTTAGGATAATACAGTTTCTTTTTTCCAATTTCATCAATTCTTCTGCAAATATCTGCGTCTTCCATATATAAAAAGAAACGCTCATCAAAACCTTTTAAATTTTTAAAATCAGTAGTTTTAAAAAGCATAAAACAACCATGAATAAAATCGGGATAAAATGGTTTTTGTAAATCTCTATCTCTATATTCTCTATTAAAAAATTGCTCTTTTGAAATTTTTAATTTTCTGTTTAATAAATCAAATAAAGTTGGATGTTTTCTACAAATATATTGAGGTTTTACACTAGGGTATAGCACTTTGGGAGTCACAAAAGCAACATTAGGATTTTCATACAACTCATTAATTAAAGATGAGATTATACTTGAAGAAAAGACAATATCTGGATTTAAAATTAAATGAAAATCGGAACTTATTTTCTCTATAACAAGGTTATGAGCTGCTCCAAAACCAATGTTTTTCCCTACGAATAGATATTCTATTTCTGGAGCTTTAAAAAACGTTTCTAATTTATTAGTATTAGAATTATCAATGAGGTAAAGTTTCTTTTTTATAGAAGTATTTAAAAATGAATTAACTGTTTTTTTCAGTATCTCGAAGTCATTATTAAATAAAACAATTGAAGCCGTTATCATTATTAATATGCTTTTTCTTCTCCTTTAAATACATTTAATACAGTCTGTATAATAATTTTAATATCTAAGAAAAAAGACCAGTTTTCAATGTAGAAGATATCTAAACGGACTCTGTTCTTAATATCTGATTTCTTTTTTATTTCTCCCCGATACCCGCCTACTTGTGCTAGACCAGTAATGCCTGGCTTTACAATGTGTCTTTTTAAATAATCATCTACATCCTTTTGATATTCTAAAGATAAAGTTTCTAAATGCGGTCTAGGGCCAACCACACTCATGTCTCCCAATAAAACATTTAAAAACTGAGGTAACTCATCCATGCTGGTTTTTCTTAAAAAAGCGCCTACTTTTGTTACTCTTATATCATTTTTTGTTGCATGAATTTTATTTGATTCTTTATTTATTCTCATAGATCTAAACTTATAACAAATAAACTCTTTACCGTTAATCCCCTCTCTGCCTTGTTTAAAAACTAAAGGCCCTTTAGACTCGAACTTTACTAATACCCAAAGAATTGGTATTAGCCATGAAAGAATAAAAAGGCAAACAAAAACCGAAAATAATATATCAAAAAATCTTTTTAAATAAAAATTTTCTGTAAAATCAAACGGTAATTTATTTACGTTTAAAACCATTAAAGAATCGCCATAATATTCTATACTTCGGTTTTTACTGTACAACTCGTTCGTGTCAGGAATTAATTTTAAAATAATATCCTTATCAAGTGCAAACTTATTTATTTTTTTTATTTGCTCATTTGACAATGCAGTTAGTGAACAATAAATTTCATCAACTGTATTTTGTATTGCATATTCAAAAACAGCATCTAGATTCCCTAAATACTCCTTTTTTTTGTGTAACTTATTAGAGAAAAAACCTAAGTATTTATACCCTAAATTTGATTTACTTTTAAAAATTTTAATAATGTTTTTTGTAGAATCATCAAAACCAATTACAATTGTTGTTCTAAAATTATTACCAAAAGATCTGTATTTTTTTAAAAGAAACAACCAGGAAAGTTTAATAAAGGAAATGGAAATAATAATAAGCATTAAAATTAAAAATTGATTATTAACGACAGTACCCTCTTTAAAAATACCGAAATATGCGAAATATCCAAGAATAAAAAATAGAAATTGTTTTACTAAAAGCCTCAGAAGGCTCAGAACTGAAGTATGCCTGTGTACTTCATAAAAAGCAAAAAAATAAGATGTAACTAACCAAAAAAACGAAATGAATGATAAAAAAAATACATTTAAATATTCTTTATCGTAAACAAAGTACGTTATCGTATTTAATATAAATAAATCTGTTACTATTTGTAAAGGTTTAATGAAATGGGAATATCTTTTTTTCAAGATTTAATTTATTGTTTGGTTAATTAGGTAAATATTTATATTCTGTTAACGTAAAGTTTAGAGTTTCATTTCATCAAGTAGCAAATTATTAATTTTTTGTTTAAAACTATATAAAAACCTCTCCTCTACAAAGCTTTCTGCATGTTTTCGTATCCAAATCGAATCAAAATCATTTTCAATCTTTTCAAAATAAGTAATTACGTCTTGTAGAGTAGAGATATCTTGCTTTTCAAAAAACAAACCAGATGATTTCGAAATATCCTCTTTATTTTCAATCACTGTTTCTAAAGCACCTCCCTTTTTAAAAGCAATAACCGGAATTCCGTAACTCATTACCTCTAAAGGAATCATACCGAAATCTTCTTCACCAGGAAAAACCAAAGCTTTTGAATTTTGAATATAATTTTTAATGACATCATCCTCTAAAAACCCTTTAAACTCAATATTAGATTTTGCTTTCTTTTGTAACTTCTTTTTTTCTGATCCATTACCAATAATAATTAATTTTTTCCCATTATTATTAAAAAATTCCACTAACAAGTCAATTCTCTTGTAGGGAGTTAATGCTCCAAAACTCAAGTAAAACTCTTTATTCTTAGACAACATTAGAGGTTCTTTAAATAAGGTGCTTTCTATAGGAGGATAGACTACTTCTGCTTTTCTATTATAAAATTGAGCTACTCTTTTTGCTACGTTTTTTGAATTTGCAATATACAAATCAACATTATTAATTGTAGTTACATCCCATTTTTTTAATCTTTTAAAAAAATAGTTTACCAATGGTCTTAAAATAGGATTTATTGAGTTTAAATAGTCTTCCGTAAAACCCCAACAATATCTCATTGGACTGTGAATATAACAAACGTGCTTTGCATTATTGTTAATTTGAATTCCTTTAGCTGGTCCAGATTCTGATGATATAATTAAATCATAATTATCTTGCAGTTTTAAAGATTTAATAGCCTGGGGATAAAATGGGAATATTTTTTGATAATATTTTCTAAAAAAAGGACTATTAAAAGAAGATGTAAAAACTTTATGCTTTTTTAAATAATTACCATACTTTTTTTCATCATAAAACAAGGTATATATGTCTGCCTGTGGGTATAGTTTCAAAATAGATTCTACTACTTTCTCTCCTCCTCTTCTTGTAATAAACCAATAATGAATAATAGCTACTTTCATAAAAAAGTTCTTAATTTATTAGAAGAATAAAATATAGTTAGAATAAATAAGTAAGACATTATTACCAAAAGCATTTGAGCTCTCAAAAAATTAAATGTTAATAAAAATACATTTGAAAAAATTAAAATTATTACAATAGGTTTTAAATAATTAAGCTTTGAACCTTTTGTGAAAAAATAATTTTGTATTCCTCCATAAAAAAACATAATAATTAATGAATACCATCCAAAATCCAAAAATTGACCTCCAAAAAAGCTTATATAAGTAACCCTTCCTGTTGGATTCATTAATGATTCTAATGGAATATTTGTAAGCCCTAACTTATTCAAAAACTTAACTAAAATAAACCCATTATACATCCCCATTTTTTTTTCTGCTTTTTCTTTTATAGCATTATCAAATTCATAAACACCATGTACAATGTGTTGTCCAAAATGCGCAATATTAAAAGAAGCTTTACCTATAAAATTATCTTTATTTTTAACTAAAAATCGTTTTGTTTCAAGCTTTAAAGGAAGTAGATCATTATAAGTTGAATTATAAATTTGTTCCAAAAAAGGTATTTCTTTATTTACTTTAACTCTTTCTTTGAGTACAAAATTTGAAAATAAAATAGAAAGTATTAAACTCAAAACTGCTATTAAAATTATTTTCTTTGAAAATAATTTTGAAAAATTGTATACACATGTTATTGTAATAAAAACACCTACTGCTTCAAAAAACAATCTCCTTGACCCTCTTAAATAACCTTCAATTACTGGGACTAAAAACAATAAAACACATATAATTAACAACTTTTTTTTATTTCTTTTTTCAATTATGTAAAATAAATAAGGAACAAAATATAAAAACCTAAAGATCCCAAGAATGCCTAAAACTAATGAAAAATTAGCATCTTGAGCTACATTGTATTTATTAGTAGAAATACTATTAAAAAAAGATATATCTCGGACAAAAAATAAATCAAAATATCTTATTATTGAAGAAAAGTAAACCAGAAAAATAAGTAAATAGAAAGAATTATTTAATAAATGAGTGTTTTGTGATCCAACCACTTCTTTGTTTTGATTAAAAAAAATGTCTACAAAAAAATATCCAAAAATTAAAGCCAAATAATTTAATATAATAAACCAAATAACTTCTGAAGATAATGGATTAACTAGGTTAAAAGGAGTGAAAATATAACAGGACATCCAAATTAAAACTCCTATTAATAAAGACTTTAAAAATAGTGTTTCCTTAAACTTCACTTTTAAAAAAAAATTATTTAGTTGCATTTAAAAATATTGTTTAAAGAAAACTTTTTTTACCATTTTATTCGTTAATAGTTAAACTCTTATTTTGACTATAAATAGAAAAATTTAAAATAAGGGCGAATAAAACTACTCCCCATTGTCTATTTAAGATACTTTCAGATAGACAAAAAAACAATAATATTAACCAAGAGAAAAATAAAATACTTTGTTTATTTATATTACATTGTTTTATAACCCTAAAAGTTAAGAAAAATAATACTAAAGATATAAAAATTCCATAGTTAAGGATAAATTGAAAATATTGATTATGTGCATTTAAACCTTTAATGTCACTATTCTCATAACTATTATTAAGTACTTCTTGAACGTCTCCAATACCATAGCCCCAAAAGGGAGATTGATATATTAAATCAACTACGGTATACCAAACCTGTTGTCTATAAGAGACGCCTAAAAAGGGTTTCTCTTTTGTAGGTATATTTAAAAGATCGTAATAACTATAAATAATTTTATCTAAAACAAAATCATTGGAGAGTCCTACAATAAGAATTATAAGAGAAAATACACCTCCAAACAAGACAAATTTCTTGTACTCCTTTTTGCCTTTTAATCTTTTAAATAAAAATATTGGAAGAACAAATACACCTAATAAAATTGCCATTCTAGAACCTAAAAGAATTAAAAAAAGATATAAAAAAGGTGTAATAAATATGCTCTTTTTGTTTTTACCAAAGTCTATTTGACCAACTAAAATTGCATAGATACTAATTAGTATAAACATCGACATGTAAACATGATGCGGTATATACTTTAGCAGTAATGCAACTGCTCTGCCATAATCGTAACGTTCACCAACAAAAATAACATCGTAAAGAAACCTAAGAGAACCATATACTAAAATTAATAAGGTACCATAAAATAAATACTTAAAAATTTTATTTGTATTTAACGTTATTTTATTAATTGATAAATATGAAAAACTAATTGGAATTAATAAAAAAGGTAAATAAAGTGCTAACTTCACCCCTGCTTCTACTTTGTTATCACTATAGATATAGGAAACAAATTGTGCTAAAAAAAAAATAAAAGAAGTATAATATATTATTAAATTTTTAAAATTTCTTTTTTTAATTGTTCCGTGTAAGAAAAAAATAGTCGCAACGGCAATTGCTAGAGAATTTAGCCCATAAGAAATTGGTAATGAAAAAAGGATTACACCTATTAATGCTTCTTCAATATTAAAAGAATTACGGTAGTTATTCATTTTTTTGCAGAAAAGTTATTTTTAATATACTTCTGTTATCTCTACTAATTACACGAACAGCACATATGAACATAAATAAAATTGTTATTAAAAAAAATAAAATCATAGAACTTCCATTTTCGTAAAAAGGCATTACAAGAACTTTAAAAACCCAAAAAACCATTATATAATAAATAAAATCATTGATTGCATATTTTTTAATAAAGATATGAATGATATAAACAAAAAGAGCAAAAAATATTGGTAATAAAACAATACCTACAAAACCAAAATTAACAAATGCCTCACCAAGATAAGTCGACCTCATTCCTCCAAAATCGTCAGGGTTTTGATTAGATATAATTGATGTATACCTCATATAATTATAATTTGCTTTTAAAGAATTTATTCTAGTAGGAATAAAACTAAAAAAACCAGCTATATATGTTTTTCCAAATAAGTAACTATTATCGCCATCATTAAAGAAAAAAAGAACTCTTGTTAATTCTCTAACAGAAACAAAAAAGGACGTCGATAAAGCCATTAAAGTATGCTCTAAAGAAAATTCCCCTTTTATAACTTCTGAAAAATTTCTAGAAACACCAACTAAAACAATTAAAAAAGAACTTGTTAAAACTAATTTCACTAAATGCCTTTTGTATATTAAATAAGCTACAATAGATATAAATATAGGATAATAAAATTGCCCTCTCTTTGCTGTAAAAAAAAGAGTAATAGTTAGAAAAAATAATTTTAAAAACTTTTTATTCTTTATAAGTTTTAAAAAAGAGACTTTCTTAAATGAAAATAAAAAATAATTTATTTGTAGAAATAAAATTGTGGACAAACCATTAATCGATAAAGTATAGAAAGGTCTATAAGGAATAAAATCGTTTAATCTATCTTGGAAATACTTAGAAATAAATGTTTTATCTTCAAAAACAGGAAAGTAAATGTTTATAAAAACCAGATAAAGAGGAATAGAAACTAGAATGATTAAACTCCACGAAACATCAGATAAAAACAAGTTTTTTATACCCTCATTTTTTGACTTTTTTAAACGATACTCTTTAAAAAAAAAAGGAAGTATTGAGAAAATTAAAACACAAATATAAAAACCTAATTTTAAATATAAAATACTCTTATAAATATAATCTTCAGCACTAAACTTAACCCATTTTAAACTAAAAAATATTGAACTTTCTCCAATATAAATTCCTACCATTATATAAAGTAAAGTTATTGAACATAAGTTAATTATTTTTTTAGCCCCTAAAAAATAATTGAAAATAATATATAAAAAAAAAGCTATTATCATTTTATGAAAGTATTGAATCTATACATTTAGAAAACTCTTTTATATTTTCTTTAGTCATTACTTTTTTCTTAGTATCCATTTTGGCTACATTAAACTCAAATGGATATGATTTCTTATTTAAGACATAAATATAATATGCCAAGCGTTCGTCATAGTTTTCAAAGACATCGTCCAAATTAAAACTACTTTTACCTACCTCTCTTAATACCTCTTCTAGTTCTGAAAAAGAATTAACCTTAAAAGTTAAACCCGTATCGTTATAAAAAACATTACCAAGCATAATTGATGGTTTTTTCATTAATAAAGACTCTAAACCAACAGTGCTCGATAAGTTTACTGTTCCAATAGATTTTTTTATTAAACTAAACATACTTTCTCTATAAGAAATTAATTTAATGTTAGGATGTTTTTTTAATTCATTATAAAACTTTAAATTATGCTGTCCCAAAGCACTTTTATGCTCTTTAACATATAAATATGTATCCAAAGGCAACAATTTACTAATATTAATTATACATTCTTTTTGATTAACATAAAAAGGCGATAATATTAATGTACTAGCCTCTGGCTGCATATGCAAAGGAAATATAAAGAACTTATCTTTTGTATTAATTTTATCAAAAATAGAATTATGCAATATTTCTATCTTTTTCGCATTAAGTATCTTTTTAATTTTAAATAAACTCAATTCAAATGGATTTCTAGTAAAGAAATCATAACGATGTTTATTTGATAAATAAAAATTTTTAAACCTTATAAAAAACTCTATAATAAAAACAGGCTCCAACTTAGATGAGTTAATAGCATTAACCATATAACCTGGCTGCTTAGGTTTGTTTAAAAAATCATTGATTGGATTATACATTTCCGAAGTTACACTACTTACTTTAAAATCTTTGTATAATTTCAAGACTTCATTAAAAGTATTTTTATTATCAAAAGAAATTGCAGTTCTATTCTCTAACCTAATACCATAAAAGGAAATATGCTTTACGCCATACTTTTTACTTACTTGAAAAGAGATTAAGTTATAGGTGTAAGCAATTCCCGTTGTAAAATAATGTGTAACATTTTTTCTGAAAATAGACTCAAAATATAAGTATGTATATACCAAAAACTTCCTCTGAAATTCTCTATCTTTTTTTATTAAATACCTATCAGACGCGTAAATATTAAAACTATCATATTCTATAGAAATTCTTTGTAATTCTTTTTCTATATTAATATTTTTTTTATCCAGGTCGTCAAAAAAACAAAGTCTATTACTACAATATAAGTCATTAGTTTCTTTTTTCCATCTATTACCCTCTGTAATAAACAAAAAAATTCCTTTGTCATTATTGTACGCAGGCAAAGTTTTTACTGCTTCAATAAATAGAGGGGTTTCGTCATTAATTAGATCAAATACTATCATGAATCTTGCGCGTACTATAAATTAATTTTAATAAAAACAATATAAAAAATGAAATCATTGTTGCCAGAGAAGCTCCAAAGATACCATTATTAGGAATTAAATATAAGTTTAAAATGATGTTTAAACTCATTGAAAATAATGATATTTTCAACAATAAAATATCTTTTTTCTTGATATACAAATCATAATGATACCCATAAGACATTAGTAGAAAAAAAAGACCAACTAAAAGCATATTAAATGTTTTTATATTGGATATAAATGATGGTTTATCCAAAAAACCAAATAGTATTGGAGATACAAAATAACCAAGTATAATTAACAAAACTGAAGCTACTAAAATTGATTTTTTAAAATTTTTAAATAATTTTGTATATTCTTTTTTGTTTGAGAATAATTTAATTAATTTAGGATACATCACCATTATAATAGCAGTAAAAACAAAAACGTCTATTGCGTTAACAAATTGAGAGTATGCAGAATAAACTCCAACCATTTTTTTACCATAAAATAAATCGATCATAAATCTGTCTGAAAACTGTATAACTAAAAAAGATAACGAACTAATAAAAAAAACACTTGAATTTCTCACTCCTTTAATAATCCAATTATAATCAGGTTTATAAAATCTAAAGTTCTTTATATCTAAGTTTTTTTTTAAATATATCAATGAAACTATCATAGCAATCCATGAACAAATAGACCAAATTAAAAGATATTTGAATAAGTTTAATTCATTATTTATGACGAAAAAATCGAAAAGCACTACCCACACCCATAAACCTGATTTAATAAAAAAAAATAGATTTGCTAAATTAGATTTCTCTAATGTTGTGTATAATCTAAATAATTCTTGCCCTAAATGTTCCGATATTATTAATAATAGAATTATCAAAAAGTATTTAGTGTCAATAAAATTAAAATAGAAAATGACACCTAGTAACACAGGAAGTAGTATCAAGTATACTATAAGATGAAAAAAAAATTGATTTCTAATTTTCTCAATAATATTTTCTTTTGATTTTAGAATCTCTCTCGTATTAAAAACGTAATAATCAAAACCTACTAAATATATTATTAATGATATTGAGGTAACAATAATTCCATATTCACCAAGAAAAAACTCATCCTCTGCGTATTTACCTAATAAAAAAATAAAGATAAATTTAGAGAGAAGTGTAAGGCCTCTTAATGAAATATTAATAAAACTTCTATATACCAACTTACCCATTAATCATATTTTTAATCAATGGTTCTCCCATTTCTACATTTTCTGAAAATGTTTTACCTAATATCTCATAATAATATTTAGGGTGTAAACCATATCCTGGTCTAATTGAACGTATATTTTCTTTTGTAATAATTTCTCCTTTTTTTACATTTTCACATACAAATAATGACCTAGCAAATTTCTTGTTATTTTTTACTTTTTCAGACACCTCATAAGAGACTATTCCAAGTAATTTTTCCGTGTCTCTTACTTTAGAAACCATCTCTGTAAACTCTGCCACATCTAAAGAAAAGTCTGCGTCAGGACCACCAATAGATTTGTCTAAAATAAAATGTTTTTCTATAACTTTTGCTCCCAAAGTAACCGCAACAGTTGGCGCCAAAGAACCATAAGTATGATCACTAAAACCTACTTCAACATTAAAACGTTTTTTTAAATCGGGTATTGTCCTAAGGTTGGCTAATTCTAAAGGTGCGGGATAAGACGAAGTGCATTTTAATAAAATAATATCATTATTCCCTGCTTTTCTGCAGGTATCAACAGCTAATTGAACATCTGCTTCTTCTGCAATTCCTGTAGATATAATAATTGGTTTTCCTTTAAGTGCTGTATACCTTATCAATGGTATGTCTTGTATCTCAAAAGAAGCTATTTTATAAGCAGGTACATTTAACTCTTCTAGAAAATCTACAGCAGTAAAATCAAACGGCGAAGAAAAACAAATTAAGCCCTCTTCTTTTGCTGTTTTAAATAATTTCTCATGCCACTCCCAAGGTGTGTAAGCTTCTCCATATAATTCGTATAATGTCTTTCCATCCCAAAGAGTTCCACCGTCAATTTTAAAATGTTCATTATCACAATCTATAGTTAATGTGTCTGGAGTATACGTTTGTAACTTAATTGCATCGGCTCCCGCTTTTTTTGCTGCTTTAATAGTTTCAATTGCTACATCTATACTTCCGTTGTGATTTGCTGATAATTCTGCAATAACAAAACACGGATTATCTCCACCTATTAAACTACTTCCTATCTTCATTATTAAATTTTTTTCCAATTTTAAAAATACAATTTTCTGTTCTAATTATATCAAGTTTTATAAAACCTTTCCCTGTTTTTACTATAATGTCTGGATTTATTTTTACAATTTCTCCATTTTGTATGTTTGAATTATTTTCATAATTAATTCTTGAAACTTTATCTATAATAATTTTATGACAATTGTAAAAAGTAAATGCCCCTGGATAAGGATGTGCTTGCGCTCTAACCCAGTTTCTAATTACCTCTGCATCCCAAGACCAGTTAATTTCGCCATCCGTTGGTATTCTTTTACCAAAACAACTGGCATCTTCTTCAAGTTGTTTAGTTAATTTTAACTGATTTAATTTAATTTTATCTAGGACATTCTTTATTAGAGGAAAATATTCATTTGAATACTTTCCTAATATTATTCCTCCTGTATCATTTTCTTCAATTGAAATTTCAATCTGATCTATAACATCACCAGTATCGCAACCAGAGTCAATTAAATGAGCCGTAACTCCAGTCTTCTTTTCACCATTTATAATAGCCCAAACATGTGGGGTTCTTCCTCTATACTTAGGCAATAAAGATCCATGTATATTAAAAGTTATTTTATTTGAATGATTATAAATATCTTGTTCAATTAAAAATAAATAATTAATTGATACGATTACATCTATCTTAATATTTTTAATAAATTCATAAGCCATTCCATTTCTAGGATTTCCTGAAAAAAGAGGAATGTTTTTTTCTTTAGAAAACTGTATAATATCTAAAGACTTTTTATCCGTTAATATAAACTTTATTTCATAATTGTTCTTAATTTTCACTAAGGTATCAAAACCTAAACCTCCACTGCATAGCACTCCTAGGGTTAACATATACTTGAAATTAATTTATTGTACCGTTCTTTAATATTTTTATCAAATATTTTATTTTGTGAATTTATCAATTCTTTAAAATCAGAATTGAAGAATAAATGCAGCTGCGCTTCAAAAGATGCTACATCAAAATCTTTAATATTTCCCATTTCAAAGATTGCGTTTTCATCTGCAAAACCATTATAAATAGCCTCTTGATTATCCACATAAAAACCACTTAAAATAGGTATTTTTATACAACAAAGCTCATATAGAATAGTACTAGCTGGAGCAATTGCAAAACTTGAATCTCTCATAATTTCTGACAACTCCTTTTCTGAAAGGTTTTGAAATATTTTAATGTTTTTTTGACTTATACCATATATTTCTTTGTGCACATAAGCCCCTCCCAAGACAATATTTATCTTTTTAACTTGAGTTATATTTAATAACGCTTTTGTTACTTTAAGTGTTAAATCAAAAGGATCTGCACCACCAAAACAAACAAAAGCTGTGTCTGTTCTTTTTAGAGTATTCTCTTTTTTTAACAACTCTAAAAAAGTTGGTCGCAATAAAGCATATTTTGTTCCTAATGCAAATTTGGTATTTGCTGCACAAGAGAAATTTTCTGAAGAGATATTTGGAGAATGATTAATAATTATATCAGCAAACATATACTCACTTGCTAAATCATCTATATATATTAATTTAAAACCTTTCTCTTTTATTCTTTTTTGGTAGCTTGAATTAAATTGATATCCGTCTACAATTAATAAATATTCCTGAATATCAAACTGTTCGTTAATCCAATCAGGCTCTTTATCAATTGTAATTTCCTTAGGTATTGTTTTCTTTTGGTAGTTTTTGGGAATAATATTTAGAGCAGAAATTTCTGATGTTAAAAAGATAAATTTAAAATTATCCTTAAGCATTTCTACCAAACTGAATAATCGATATAAATGACCTAAGCCTATTTCTGAATTTCCATCAGCTCTAAAAAGAATTTTCTTTTTCATCTAACAATAATTTATATTTCAATTCAGCTAATTTCCAGTCTGTTTCTGTGTCAATATCTTGGGCTTTTAATTCATTTATTTCTATACAACCAGTATTATCCGTCCAAAGTTTCTGTTTTTTAATAAAAGCACTAACATTTAAGGCATAAAATTGTCCTGCATCGTGAAATGAAGACTCCAAGTCTTGCGATCTTGTATTCATTTTGATACATCAACCATTTCAACTTTATCTTCTTTATTAATTTTCATGGCTCTTTGTATCGGAAAACCATATTTTAAAACAGAAAAAACAACATCTAATTTGTCTTTTTTTAATTTCTTAAATGCTTTAATTAATAAATTACTAGATACAAATGGTGCAGTGGGATATATACAAATACAATATTTAAATAATT